>NZ_JBPESN010000001.1:0-68995 GCF_051710625.1 Sodalis sp. (in: enterobacteria)
AACCCAATTTTGGGGGACCGTTCCGCTCGCACGCAAAAATACACCTATGAAGGCGATCTCCTCGATAATGCCAGCGCGGCGCTGCCATTATCGAGGAGATCGCCGGGCTGATGGAGACGCTGCACGCCCGCCATAGTCGGTCGGCTCGGCATCAATGCTCTGTTTGGTTTCCGCTGACGCTATGTTGCGTCGGTGGTCGCCGCCTTTCGCCAGCGCTCTCCTGACGTGGATATCAGGATGACACTCTCCGATCAACCTCTGGTCGCCAGCAGCGATCGGAGCGATTTGGTTATTCATATTGGCGAACTGCGCTCGTCGAATCTGATAAGCCATTATTACATCGCCCCTAACCGGCACATCCTCTGCGCCTTGCCGGCGTTTATCGCGCGTCACGGTCTGCCGGCACAGCCGCAGGATCTGGCGACTCTGCCAACCATTGCTCTGCATGAAAACAACGAAGACGTCACCCTGTGGCAGCTGCGGGCGCGGCGCACTACGGTAAATATTCGCATTCAGCCGATACTTATCAGCAACAATGGCGAAGTGATCCGCCAATGGGCAGTGGAGGGGCTTGGGATCATCATGCGCTCGGAGTAGGACGTGGCCGATCCTTTGGCGGGGGGAAAACTGATGCCGCTGTTGCCGGACTGGCGCCCGCCCGACGCCAACGCCGTGGCGCTTACCCATCAGGGCGCGGAGTTGCCGGAGCGGACGCACGCGTTCATGCGGATGATGCAGGAACAATTTCGGCCGCAGGTGCCCTGGCGCCAACGGCTGCAGGCGACGGAGCGGCGCAGCGATTAACTCGTAGATATCTGCCCGGCGAAGGGGGAAATATTTTTTCTTTATATAGTACGGTGTTTGGCTATTGGCGGGCGGTAGATGTGAGGGGAATAATTGATCTTACTTATGATTTTACATTGAACATTAATTATGCTGCAAACACTTTTCACCGGACTCCTTTGCGGTGCGCTACTCGGCTTTGTTATGCAACGGGGACGATTCTGTCTGACGGGCGGCTTTCGCGATATGTATCTGGCCAAAAACAATCGCCTGTTCTACACCTTGTTAATTGTTATCGCGATTCAGAGCCTCGGCGTGTATACCCTGATTGTTGCCGGTCAGTTCAGCTACGACGCCGGCACGTTCCCTTGGCTTGGCACCATCGTCAGCGGTTACGTCTTCGGCATTGGAATTGTCATGGCCAGCGGCTGCGCGACGGGCACTTGGTACCGCGCCGGCGAAGGATTGATCGGTAGCTGGATTGCCCTGGCCGCCTACATGGTAACCAGTGCCGTTATGCGCTCTCTGCATCTGGGGCGCATTCAACCAGCAGATGACGTCTTACAGTACCGCGCACAATGCGATAGCTGCCACGTTCGGCCTGTCTCCCTGGCCGTTTATTACACTGTTGGTGCTGCTGGCCCTCTGGCGGGCGCGTAGGGAACTGAAAAA
The DNA here is from genome assembly GCF_051710625.1 of Sodalis sp. (in: enterobacteria). Classification (GTDB taxonomy): domain Bacteria; phylum Pseudomonadota; class Gammaproteobacteria; order Enterobacterales; family Enterobacteriaceae; genus JBPESN01. The sequence goes on from NZ_JBPESN010000001.1 coordinate 1,456, forward strand.
ACCTAAGTTGACGGTCGCCGCTTTACCGGCCAAAAAAACCGGCCCGGGCCCATTTGCTGTTTGAAAAACGCTGGCATCCGTTTGCCACCGCTGTTCTGATAAACCTCATCGCTACGCTCGCCTGGCTGTTGAGCATCGCCGCCGGACGCCACTTTGGCCTTGGCATTACCGCGCCGAGCGCCAATATTGTCCAGTATCTGGTCATAGGGGATGACAAATTCATCAATTGGGGTGTGTTTTTAGTATTAGGGATCTTTCTTGGCGCGTTTATCGCCGCCAAAGGCAGCGGCGAGTTCCGCCTGCGCGCTGCCGATGCCTCCACCTCGGTCCGCAGCTGCGCCGGCGGTTGTTTTATCGGCAACGGTCTGGTAATGACCGCCATACTGACCTGGCAGGGTCGGATCGGTTTGGCCTTTATGATTCTCGGTGTTATAGACAGCGTCATGGTATCTGTTCGTCCGCCCGCGGCGTCAGGAAACGGTACGCGCTGCATCAATCTGATGATTACCCTAATGAGAAAAAAATAATTAAGAAACTTGATGTCATTAGCCAGGGCTGCCCTTTCCCGCTTATCGAATCGCAGTCCGCTATGGCGACATTGCAGGTCGGTGATGAACTGATTATTGACTTCGACTGTACACAGGCGACGGAAAGTCTGCCGCAGTGGGCGGCGGAGCAGGGACATGTCGTGACCGATTATCAGCAAGTGGGCGCAGCCCGGTGGAGCATCACGCTCAAAAAAGCTTAAGACAGCGGTGCGGACGCCGCATCAAGGGCGTCCGGAAGCGGTTTGCCGCCGCGAGGATGCCGAAGGCTGGCGGTGATGCACCAAATAGTATTCACCGTTTTCCGCCAGGCCGGTAGTTAATAACCCGCCAGCCATTGTTTAGATAAAAGCGCAGCGCTCGCTGGTTAAGGATCAGACATTTTAGCGCCATTGTGCCCCGGCATAAGGGATAGCAGGCGTCCAGCAAAGCGGTGCCGACCTTTTGCCGCTGCCATTGTGGCGCTATAAACAAATTGTGTAAAAAGCGATCCTGCACCGAAAGTGAAGCAAAGCCGGCGATAGTCTGGTTGATCTCCGCCACCAGAATTTTTTCCCCCAGCGTAACCGCGTCAAAATCCTCCAACTGCCATTGGCTATCGTCCAGCCCATAACCAATTCGCTTTGCGCGAAGCCAAAAAAAGCGTGCGCAAGAAAGGACAGTCCGCTTCCTGATAGTGTCTGACGGCAATGGCGCCGCTATTCCTGTTCATTGCGTGTCCTGCTTGCCGGATGACCAAAGAGGTATTGGGGATATAATTATATTATTTAATGTTTAGGCTAATTATGGTGGCCGAGTCAAAGGGTATTACGTGTCGCGATACTGTGATGGATAATTATAAACAACTCTATTAGTGGTTGCTTCCATTGTGGGCTTTTTATACCATTCAATAATCATAAAGTAAAATAACTGCAGCACCAAATTTCCATCCCTGGTGCGATTATTTCGTTCATTCAAATAAATATAACAGGTAGAGACAATGGGTGACCCAAGCGATAAGGATTATATGCTATTTATCAACCAGATGAAGAAAAATATTAAACTTTATCTTTCACATATATTTAACGATTTTAATGTTTTTACTTTTGCCTACTCCATAATGAATAAGGATGATGGACACCCTGTCTTTATGATATCTGATCACCCGACGGGTTGGCTAACCCAATATCGTAATTATGGTTATCAAAAAATTGACCCGGTAATAATAATCGCCTGCCGTAAGTTTACGCCTTTTAGCCAGCAAAATAATCCCAATATGCCAGATCAAAACTTTTATAAGATGTCGAGTGATTACGCACTTGACAATGGTTATACCTTCACGCTACATGATCCCGATAAAAACCTAGCCACGCTAACGATAAGCCAGGTGAAGCAAAATGCTGTATTTTATGATATAATAGAAAAAGAGAAAAATAATTTTCAGATGTTGCTCATTACCACCCATGAAAAGGTTATACGCTTTTTCGACGCGCGTAAGGAGCAAGGAGGTGGGCCAGAAGAGGAACCTTGCCGGCTTTCGCCGCGGGAAAAAGAGGTGCTGTTCTGGGCAATCGTAGGTAAAACCTATAATGAAATCTCGACTATCCTGTCAATTCGCGAAGGAACAGTTAAATTCCATATTCGCAATATTATCAGTAAACTTGGTGTGGCTAACGCGAAACATGCTATCACCTGGCCAATGGAACTTAAATTGTTAAGCTAGCCGGCGAGAAATTTCCATCTTGATCCATCGGCGCCGGCGGTGTCCTGTTAATTAATCCATTGTATTTATTTAACCTGTGAAAAACACGTTGCTGAGAAGGATGCCTATTCCATTCCTTTAGTTCCCACAACAGTGATGTACTTTGCTCCCAGACCGGCCTGGCGTCTATGACGGCACGGACAAATAATCTGAGTATTAGGGTAGCAGAAAAACGTTCAGATTGAATAAACACGCCGTGAGACCTTGACCCACGCCGCGCAGGCGGTGTGCCGAGCCGGCAGCACGCGTGACGAGGGCCGGGCACGCCGCCGTTTCGTTGTTTAACATTTTTGCCGGACGTACAAGGGTAAATCGATTGTATTTTGCTTGGGCATTACGCTATCATGTCTGCAGGTCTGCAGACCTGCAGGAATAAACAGACATCAAGCAATAAAACCACATATTTATCAATGACTCGGGCTGCCATGACCGCCAGGTGAAGGCTGAGAAATACCCGTATTACCTGAACTGGATCATGCCAGCGTAGGGAGGTCACGGTATCCATTCACCCGCGGAACCGCCTTCTTGATCGCCGGTGGGAGAATGAGAGCCATGCAACCCTCCGAACTGCCGGGCGCAATTGCCGCCCATACCTTACAACAGCTGCGCCAGCAGGCGCCGCTGGTCCACTGTCTCACCAACGACGTAGTGCAAACCCTCACCGCTAACACGCTGCTGGCCTTGGGCGCCTCCCCTGCGATGGTCGTGGAGCCGGAAGAGGCCGCGCAGTTCAGCGCCATCGCCGATGCCCTATTGATTAATATTGGTACGCTGTGCCAGCAGCGGGCGGCCGCCATGCTGGCGGCAATCGCGGCCGCTGGCGCGGTAGGCACCCCCTGGGTGCTGGATCCCGTCGGCGTCGGCGCGCTGCATTACCGTACTGATTTCGCCCGGCATCTGCTGACCCTGCAGCCTGCGGCGGTGCGCGGCAACGCCTCGGAAATCCTGGCGCTGGCCGGTATTGCTCCGGCCGGTCGCGGCGTTAATAGCGGCGATGATTCCGTGCAGGCGCTGCCCGCCGCTTGGGCCTTGGCTAAAGCGTGCGGCGCAATAGTGGGGGTGACCGGCGCGGTGGATCTGATTACCGACGGCAACCGTACCTGGCAGGTAGACGATGGTCATCCGATAATGACGCGTGTGACCGGTACCGGTTGCGCCCTGTCGGCGGTGGTGGCGGCCTGCTGCACCTTGCCCGGCGAGCGGCTGGATAACGTTGCTGGCGCCTGCCGGCTGATGGCCCGCGCCGGGCGTCTTACCGCCGCATGGGCCGCGGGGCCAGGCAGCTTTTCCAGCGGAATGCTGGATGAACTGTATCGTCTGTGTGCGGAGGATGTGCAATGAGCCGGATTTATCATGCGTTATCCATCGCCGGCACCGATCCCAGCGGCGGGGCGGGTATTCAGGCGGATTTAAAAACCTTTTCGGCGCTCGGCGCCTATGGCACCACGGTGGTGACCTCGCTGGTGGCGCAGAACACCCGCGGCGTACAGTCGGTGTATCCTATCGACGCCGATTTCGTCGCGGCGCAAATGGAGTCAGTGCTTAGCGACGTGCGTATTGATAGCGCTAAAATCGGTATGCTCGGCCAGGCAGCGGTCATCCGCACGGTGGCAGCCAAGCTCAGGGAGCACGCTATACCCTGGCTGGTGCTCGATACGGTCATGGTCGCCAAGAGCGGCGATGCGCTATTGGATGAGGATGCGGTGACCAGTCTGCAGGATCTCCTGTTGCCCCTGGCGTCAATTATCACGCCCAACCTGCCGGAGGCGGCGGTTCTGCTCGGCTGCGCGCCCGCGGTCAATGAGCATCAGATGCGTCAGCAAGGTCGCGCACTGCTGGCGCTAGGCTGTCAGGCGGTGGTCATGAAAGGTGGCCATTTGGCCGGCGACGCGAGTCCGGACTGGTTTATCAGCCCCGACAATGAGTTGCGGTTTGAAGGCGCGCGGGTGGCGACCCGGCACATCCACGGAACCGGTTGCACACTGTCTGCCGCCTTAGTCGCGCTACGTCCGCGCCATGATGACTGGCCGCAAACGCTGCGCGCGGCCAAAGCCTGGCTGCAGCAGGCGCTGATGCATGCCGATGATCTAAGCGTGGGGCAAGGTATCGGGCCGGTCCATCATTTCCATGAGTGGTGGTGACACGCCCTCAAGAATGCCGATGGCATAGGTCAGCAGACCGTACGCTAACTGGAGATGCCGCGCATCGAAAGCGTTGAGCACGAAACTGGTCTCGGCGCGCTGCGGCCGGACGAGACGCTCCGCGCGGCGGTGCTGGCGGTCAGGGTGTAAATGTAACCCGGCTGGATCTGGTTTTGCGCATCACACCAGAGCAACTGCAGCACCAGGCCGACGCCCCGGCGACGGCTGATAAAAACATTGCCCGCCCAGAACCTGGTGAATTCCCCGTCCTGCTGCAATCGTTTGTCGTCGAAGCGGGGGGAGGCGACCCAGTGGGCGACGAGGGCGCCGGCGCTGATGTTGCCCGCCAGCGTCCAGCACAGTGGCGTGTCGTTTTCCATCTGGTAACACGCCATGCCGACATAATCATTCACCGCCTGCCATTCCAGCTCCAGCCGTTGTTTTAGCGTCTTATCGGTGAGATGGGGAAATTGCACCAGCGGGCTTTGTGTGGGGTGGCAATCATTTCTGGACTCTTAAGTTAAACGATGGGTTAGCCGGAAGCCCTTTAATGGCGCGGCTTACAGATATTTTACAGATTCTGGACTCGAATGACTGTGGTTTGAGCAGATTTAAAGGTAGTTTAAACGCCTTTTGGGCATCCATTAGATATATGTAAATTAGGTTAAACAATATTAGTAAATCATAAAAATAATAAAATGAGATAGGTAATGGCCTAGTCTTTATTTAGACCGCTCCACTTTTCTTACAGTTTAAGCTTGCCACATCTTCTACTGCACACTCTTCAGATACCGCCCCCTTTTTAGCTTCGTGTAGGGTTATCAGACGTTCTTTTCCTTCTTTATGGAAGTTGGAGTAACAAACTATCTAAGTCATCTTTACGTCCTGATAACGCCAATACACCCTTTGCCCCTTCTTGCAAAAGCAGGCTTATTAATGCCTATAAATCTTTTTTATTCAGCGACTTATAAATCATATGCCAAGTGGCTTCTAAAGGATCCTCCATTAGGCTTTCCTCGTTAATCGACTAAATCTCGCTAGTTGAGGCCACTTCGTTTTGAGTGCATGATGAACCAAATGCAAGCCAGTCCAGGCTGACGTGTTCCTTATATGCAATGCCTTGCACCACTGTAAAAGATAGTTCTGTACCTCTAGTTAAATAGTTGTACAATGTTGAGAAGGATAACCCCCATTCATTTGCAGCAGCTCTAGCACTTCTATTGCCTATAAGTTGTTTAAGGCGTGCGACAAAATTTTCTTTTCCATCCATATCAAAAGCAAAATTACTTGTTTTCCTCTTCCTCATTTTATTTTCTCTATAACTTATTGATTATAGTTAATAAAATACAAAAATATCTCTCATATGGGGCGATCAGAAAAGAAAATTCATTATTTGCTTTACTTCTCTTAAATTTGAGATGTCATTGCTGTATGGGTAAGCCCCATGACTTACCCACATGGTTAACCTTTTAGGGTAATCGAATATTAGATAGAAATGAAGTGAATCATCGTGACTGGCACTGGATTGATATCCTGGCCTTCCTGCACAAGAAGGGGATCACCATGCAAGATCTCTCCCGCGGCTCGGGGCTGGCATCCAGCACGTTAAAAAACGCGCTGTATCGTCCCTATCCCAAAGGTGAACGCATTATCGCTAATGCACTCAATGTGGATCCGGCCAGCATTTGGCCGAGTCGTTATATGAGTAAGGTGTCGTAATTATGTTTGTTACGGCGAGTGAGTTAGTCGGTTTACCCGGATTGCCTGGCACCTTGCAGGAACTTCGCTGGTCACTGAATAAGTGGACTGCAAATTCACCCGATTTAGTCCGTAAGCGTTCGGGCACCAAGGCTTTCAAGTACCACATCGATTGTTTGCCGGAACAAACACGCGAGATCATCAAACAACGGCACTATAAATCCCTGATTGCGCAATCCCCGGCCCTGCTCGAGCGCAAGGTGCAGGCTCTGAACGATCAGCAGAAGCAGACTGCCGATGCGCGCATGATGCTGGCACAGGAAGTGGTCCGGTTACAGCAGGGCCGGCATGACCCGCCGCATCGCGGCGGTGACCTTTATCGTCGATGAGTCAAAGGCCGGCACATTGCCCGAGGCCCTGCAGCGCGCCGCCACGCTGGCTAACGCCAAAAAGGGCCGCACCCCCAAAGCAAGGGGTGGGCAAAAGCAGCCTACAGGAATGGGTGAGTCTCTATCTCAGCGCTGAGCGGCCCCAGGAGCATCTGGCGATACTGGCTCCCGGGAAGCTGAAGGAAGCAGCGCCCCGAGGACATAACGTGGTTCTACGCCCCGTTCTGACCGCATTATGCCCGACCCTGTGGCCCGACGGTGCTGGAAGCCTACCGCGCATTTCAGGCGGACTGCCAGAATAAATACCATGACCAGCCTGCCATGCTGGCGGCCCTGCCGACCTACGACAAGGTCAATCGCATGGTCAAGCGGGTTGCTGCGTCCAACCGAAGGGTCAAGGGCCGGGTCACCGGCTCGGCGCTCAAAGCGTATCAGGTGTACCAGCAGCGGGATTGGGCGCAGATGCCGGTAAATGGCTGCTGGATAGCCGACGGCAAGTCGCTGAACATGAAAGTGGCGCATCCGATACACGGGCGGCCCTTTACCCCGGAGCTGACTTTGGTGCTCGACGGGCGTACCCGCTATCTGGTGGGCTGGAGCCCGTCACTGGCAGAAAACGCCATCGCGGTAGCGGATGCGTGGCGTTATACCATCCAGCACCACGGCAAACCGCTGTTTGCCTACTCCGATAACGGCGGCGGCGAGACCAACAAGATGCTGGATGCGGATATCACCGGGATTTTTCCCCGGCTGGGTATTGAGCATATTACCGGTATCCCCGGTAACCCGCCGGCGCGGGGCATTATCGAGCGGCTGAACGGCGCTCTGCCACGCAGGCTGGCCCTGCGCTTTCAGACTTATAACGGATTGAGCGCCACCCCAACGGGGCGCGGGTGCAGGGGCAAAAACTGCTGAGTCTGTCGAATCCCCTGCGTCAGGGGAAGGAGCTGAACACCACGCAGCAAAGGACGCTGGCGATATTGCCCAGCTGGCGGCAGCTGATAGACGCCATTGAGGAGGAGGTGCAGCGCTATAACCACAGCCACGAGCACAGCGCCCTGCCCAAGGTCAACGGTAAATCAATGACGCCGGCCGCCTACCGTAAGGTTCTGTTGGCTGAGGAAGGGGACGATATTGAATACCTGACGCCAGGCGAGTCGCGCGAGATGTTTATGCCGGAAGAAAAACGTGTGGCCCAGCGCGGTTGGCTTGAATTACTGAATAACCAGTATTTTGCCAGGGAGCTGATTGAGGTAGACCGCCAGACGGTGCGAGTGGCTTACGATATCCATAAGCCTAATGAAGTGATTATTCGCCAGATGGACGGGGCCTATCTCTGTACTGCGCTGTGGAATGGCAATACTGCCTCGCCGGTGCCGGTCTCCAGAGTGGAAAAAGCGCCGGAAGCGCGCGCCAAGCGTCGCATTAAACTGGCCAAAAGCAAAATTCAGGATGCAAAAGACGAATTACGCCCGGTGATTGATGCACCCAGGGAGAGCGATTACAGCCTGCTGATACCCCAGGTATCGGCACCCGAAAAAGATAAGGTGTATTTGTTTAAATCTTAATATGAGCACGATATCAAGCAGGTCGGTAATAACCGGTAAAAATATATTGTATGACAACGCGAGAACGTATTTTCCAGCTGATGGCGCGGTCAGGCTACACCCAGCGCAAGGTGGCCGATAAAACTGGATTAAGCGGCGCGACCATTTCACAATATTTAAAGGGGGTTTACAACGGCAATATTGATAACGTCGAGGGCACACTGCGAGATTTTTTGACCGTGAGACAGAGCGCGCCTACCGGCGGGACATTAAGGTAAATTTTGTGCCGACCCATCTGGCCAGGGTGGCGCTCGACCTGATTAGTGCCACACACGACTTCGGCGATATCGGTGTGATATACAGCCCGGTCGGCATGGGGAAAAGCATGGTACTGAAAGAGTATGTGCGCGCCAACAGCGTTAATAAAGGCGTCATCCTGATTGAAGCCGACCCCGGCTATACCGCCAAGGTGTTATTGCAGGCGCTGTGCGCCCGGTTGGGTCTGCAGAAAACCGGCAAGATGCACGAGCTGGTCGAGGAGTGTGTGCAGGGGCTGCGCGACAAAAACTTGGCTGGTCCTGGTTGACGAGGCCGAGCTGCTGCCCTACAGGGCGCTTGAGGTCCTGCGCCGCATTCACGACCGTTCCGGGGCGGCCATTGTCCTGGCGGGCATGCCGCGCCTGCTGCTCAATCTGAAAGGCTCACGCGGGGAATACGCCCAGCTTTATAGCCGAGTGGGCATGGCGTTAGACCTGGCGTCCCGCAGGAAAGAGAGCGAAGCCGAGGATTTCAGCGCCATTCTCGGCAGCCTGCTATCGAACAACGAGGTCTCGGATAACCCGCTTGCGCTCAAGATTGCCTCTGTTTTTCGCAAGCATTCACGGGGCAATTATCGCCGCCTGTTTAAACTGGCGCGCGGGGTGGCCCGGACAAGTGCTATCGGCAATCAGGGGATGTCCGTGACGTTAATCGACCGCTATGCAGAAATGCTGATTCATTGAAGAAGAAAAGTATGTCAGTCCATCATAAAGAGGTATCGACTAACAATCATCTTATCGCTGCGATGACGCAGGCAGAAGCCGTTATACAGTATTTAACGATAAAAGGCGTGAGTGTAAAAGGCGTGATATTGCATGACTGCAAGCCGGTTATCCGTATTGAACACCATACGCTCTGTGAGCAATTATTAAAAAGGGTCAACCGGATTATATCCCCGTTGGCAAAAACGCACGGGGTGGTTTTAAGCAAGGGGTATTCATAAAAAATGGATGCAAGGTTATTTGGTCAGCATCATTATATTGAGGTCACCATGACAATTGAAATTAACATTATTGTTTAGCAAACCCTCATCGGCATTGATGTAAATATCAGTGCCAGCGGTACGGGCAGTGAAGTTGAAAAGAAAGAAGCCCAGTTTATTCACGATGCACTTGCCACCATATTATCGTGCCGGGCTGATTTCGAGGCCATCAATAAAGGCTCTATTGCCAATACATTTAACAGGAGAGGTTATCATGTTTACTAACTCACATGACAATACGGTGCCCGCCAATTACTGGCAGGATGCCAAGGGCGCATTAATACCCGACGCCATGGTAAAGCCCATTGATAAGGAGCGCGACGCGCTGGTCAAATTTATTGTGGCACGCGCCCGTCCGCTGCATGAGGCATTGCGAGATTTTAAACATCGCGCGTTTGTCGATATCCAGGCATTGATTGACCTGTCGATTGAGCAGTGCGGGGTGAAGCGTGGCGGCAGAAAAGGCAATGTGACGCTGTATTCCTTTAATGGCTGCTACAAGGTCATTCGCGCGCTGCAAGACCGCATTACCTTTGATGAGCGCATCCAGGCCGCCAAGGCGTTAATTGATGATTGCATGACGGAATGAACGCAGAATGCGCGACCGGAGCTGCTGGCCATTATTGATCAAGCCTTTTCCATTGATAAGAACGGTGATATTAATCCGGCCCGTATTCTGCAGCTGCGTCGCCATGATATTACCGACTCGCGCTGGTTGCGGGCGATGGATGCGCTGGCATAAGAGGTGCAGGTGGTCTATATCCGCCTTTATGAGCGCATCGACGAGACCGGGCAATATCGGCCGCTGTCGCCGGATATCGCCGGGGTATGAATCATGAAGGCAGAACAGCTTAATCAATGCTATCCGGTCGGCGCGTACTTTATTTATCAACCTAATCGGATTTTAAAAGAAGGCACATTAATAATAACACTGGACAGGGCAATGGATTTAATCGTTTGCAGGGAGGTTAAAATTAATGTAGCCCCTTATTTTGCAAACATTCTGTGGCTGACACCGAAATGCTGAATAAATAATGTATTAATACTCTGTTTTAGAATGGCATCAATCCGCCGGTGGTGGCTTGCGCCAAATAAACGTCATGCCTGTTTTTCTCAACCCATCCGGGAGGACATAAATATGTTATATCGCGTGATTAAATGTGAATATGGGGATAACGGCAATCGCTGTCTTTATTATCTTAATGACCGCAGTCTGGTACAGGAATCACGCCTCGTCCCGGTGCCCTTTAGCCTGCGTTTTTATGATGCCCGGCAACGCATGATTTATTCAGACGCTATTCGCCAGCAAATGAAACAGGTGGTAATGTGCTATAAAAACAGCATTGAGGACAAGTGATGAACAGACCCATGAATAATGTGATGCTCGATATCAAAACGCTGGGTAAAAAAGACGGTTGCCCGATATTTATCGGTGGCGGCGGTGATGTTTGAACCAGCAACGGGGCGGGTTAGACCGACGTTTTATGCGCGTATCGATTATCAGGCCGCACTCAAATATGGTGAGCCAGAGGCCGAGACCCTGCAATGGTGGCAAAAACAGAGTGATGAGGCATGTCACGAGGCTTTTGGCGGTAAAGCGCGCCCCGACGTTGTGGCGCGCGCCTTGCGGACTTTTATCGCCACCCACTGCGCTAAACCTCGCGTGCCCTGGGGTAACGGCGCGGTATTCGATACTCCCCTGCTGGAGAGCTGGTTCGCCCGCGTTGACCCGCAAAAAAAACGACCAGGGCAATGACCGTTACCCCTGGTCATTCTGGGATGTCGCCGACCTGCGCACACTGGTGCGGCTGTCGGGGATAGATGTGCGCACCATCCCGTTTGATGGTGAAAAGCATCAGGCACTGGCGGATGCCCTGCTGCAGGTCAAGATAGCGCAGGCCGCCTGGCAGCGATTATTTCCTGATGAGAGCCAGTCTTATGCGTCAGTAACCAAATACCCGCTTGCCGAGTGCAAGCGCGCCTTGACCGCACTGGGGTTATTGCCTTTAGTGTCTTTCTTCGATGAGAGGGAGATGCTTTCGCCGGGACGGCACTCTCATGCGGTGACCCTTCGGAGTGATGCTCATGAAAAATCTGATTAAAGTGGTGCATGCGAGTAAAAATAAACTCGACTGGGATGAGGAGACCTACCGGGGCTTCCTGCTGCGCGAGACCGGTAAAAATAGCGCCAGGGACTGCACTGTCGCCGAGCTGGCGCGCGTGCTGCGCTATATGCGCAGCCAGGGCTTTACCACGTCACCCAAACAGGGCCGCAAGCCCCGTGTGGCAGCGAGACGTCAGGGGATGCTCAGCGAGATTAAGGCACTGCTCGCGAGCGCCGGGCGGCCCTGGGGCTACCTCAATGGCATGATTGCGCGTATGCTGGGCGAAAAAAGCCCGTAGAATGGCATCGATGATGCGCAGGGGCGCCAGCTGATGCAGATGCTGATTATGGACGCCAAACGGCACGGGAGGCCGTGATGCAACCGTCGCTGCAGCCCGATTACGCCGAGGGGCAGGCGCTGCTGCCGGAGTCAGTGCAGCAGATTGCCGGCCTGATAGGCTTTCCGGGCCACCGAGGCGCTTATTCGTCATTTCGGCGGGGTGCCGTTCCGCATCGGCAAGGGATTGCGCGGCGCGGGGGAGCGACGCATTGCCCTGCTGCAGGAAGTTCTGACGCCCTCTCAGGTGGCGCTGCTGATGCGCCATTTTGGCGGCGAGGAGCTGTATGTCCACCGCTGTGATAAAGCGTGGCGCGCCTAGCGCAACCGCTGCTTTCTGGCTGAGCTGGACCGGCTGCTGGCTGAAGGGAAGTCCACCACCATGGCCCTTGACGCTATTGTGCCCGCGCTATGGCATCGTCGCGACCCGCGCCCGCGAACTGGTGCGCCAGCGTCAGGCGGGGTCACCGCCCGAGCAACCCACCCTGTTCTGAGTATTACCCTCTACGCCCCGTCATCAGCACCGCCGATCACCTTGCGCCACAACCTTGCGCCACAATAGCCTCATGTTCTGCATGAGGTTTTTATGTCCCTCGCCATTCATCGCATCATTATTCACTGTGCCACCACACCCAATGGGCGCGTCCTGGGCCGGGACAACGAAAACGCCGCCCAGGTGATTGACCGCTGGCACCGGGCGCGCGGTTTTCACCGTGACGCCCCGGCCAATGATAACGGCCGGACCAGCATTGGCTACCATGGGGTGATTGACGCTGACGGTCAGTGGCTGACCAGGCGCGATGTGGAAGAAGTGGGTGCCCATGTGCGCGGCCATAACGCCGATTCGCTGGGTCTCTGCCTGTGGTGGGCACCGACCAGTTTACGTCGGCGCAGTGGGCCGTGCTGTGCACCCAGGTATTGACACTGCGTGTGCACTGTCCCGAAGCCGCTCTGCACGGTCACCACAATGAATTTTCCAGCAGGCTGTGCCCAAGATTTTCAATACCGGCCTGGGCGTCGGGGAACTTCGCGCCGCTGCGCGGCCATCTGTGTGAGCGTATTTTATGATGGCGCGTCTGGCCGAGCTGGTCAGCAATCCCGAGGGGCGGCTGTCGACCTCGGATGTGATTGTCGTCGGCGGGTTTCTGGTCAGCTCCCTGGTGGTGCCGGACTGTTGCCTGGAGTCGTCAGGAGACCGACCTGACGCTCGGGGTCTATCTCGACGCCTGGTCACCCATGGCAGCGTCGCCCGCTTTACGCCGGACGGCGCGCCCGTAAACAGGGAGATGCTAATGACACGGCTACTCGCACTGATTAAGTTCATTCTCCGTCCGTGGTGGATAGTCGTACTGGTTGCCGCTCTGGCCGGTGGTGCAGACTACTGGCGCGGCACACAGCAGGCCAGGCTGGTTGCCCAGGCAACACTGGCCACCCGGCAGGCCGAGTGTGAAGCTCGACAACGCCAGCAGGCGCAGGTCACACAACAGGCGCTGAAAACCGCCCTGACCCGGCAGCAACAGCTGCAGGGGGCCAATGACCGGCTCAGTGCGTAGCTGGAAACCACACAAGCACGCCCTGACGCTAAAAACCCAACAGTTACACAGGAGTATTGCCTATGCGGTGGCCCATGATGGCGCTGCTTATACCGGTCTGGGACCTGATGGGCTGCAGCGCTACCGCGCCGCCCTCGGCTACCCCGCCGACGATAATACTCTGCCTTGTCCGCGTCCGCCGGTTAACCTGCTGGTGTTGCCGCCCATGTCGCCACACCGCCTCCCTCCTGTAAAGGGGCTTGGCCCGGAGGCGTTGCTTGCACCACGCCAGCGACTACGGGGCCTGGTGTCTGACCCTGCGAGCCCAGCTGCAGGCGATAAACGCTTTCTATAGCGCACAGGAGAGACCACGCGATGAGCCTTGATCTGGCCTTCAATATTGCCCTGAGCCTGCTATCGGCGCTCGGCGGCCTGTGGCTTAAAAGCGTCAGTGAAGAACTTCGCCGCCTGCAGTATGAACTGACCCAAGTACGGCAGGACTATCAGCGGCGTAAGGATGCACAGCGCGACCTGCAGCTAATGACCGGCATGATGCAGGACATCAAGGATAGTATTCAACATATCGATAACAAGCTCGACCGCAAGGCCGACAAATAACGAGGAGCCTGATTCATGAAACCACAGGATGTGATGTCGCCGGTGCTGGCAGAGCTGCGCACCATTCGTACCCAGCTCGACGGTATCAACCGCCGCCTTGACCGCCTGCAGATGAAGGGCGCACGGGCCGACGCTCATACGGGCGCGACTGGGGGTGTAATGGCGCATTCCAGGGCCACCCCACCAGGGGCTGCGGCGGGCTTATGTGTTCGGCAACCCGTCTCTGGAGCGGGCGGCAATCCAGTGCGGCGTCAGTGTGCATTCCGCCCGGCGCTGGAAAAAAAGAGACGCTGAACAGTGGCGATGACTGGGAGGTGATACGCAGCGCCCATCTGCTGGCCAACGGCGCGCCGGAAGATATCGCGCGCGCCATCCTGACCAACCTGATGGCGCAGTTTCAGGAGACACTGAAAAAAGTCAACCTGGCTGACACATTGAGTGCCCCAGAGCGGGTTGAGCTGCTAGCACGCTTAACGGATGCGTGGAGCAAGTCCATTGCCGCCAGCAAAAAAAGCCTGCCCGAGACCAGCCAGTTGGCCACCGCCATGGAGACCCTGAAGCTGCTCTCGGCGTTTATTCAGGACAAACACCCCCGACATCTGGCGGCGTTTGTTGACATTCTTGAGGCTTTCGGGCCGGTATTGGAAAAACATTATGGCTAATCAATTTGTTGAAATCCGGGATGACGTGGCCGTTATCGCCGGGGAAATCACCAAGGTTTGGGTCAGCAACGGCGGCGAGGTGTTTCTCAAGCTGCGCGATGGCGCGGTGCATGCCGTGGATGTCGCCTATGGCGAAACACCCTTCAGGCGTCAACTCACATCAAAAACCAGATAGAGGCGGCGCTGGCATTGAAGCAGCTGGTCAAGCTGTTGCCGGGCGCGCACCTCGACCCGGCCGAGATCAGCGTGGTCAGGGTCGCCGGCGAGAATGTGTCTGTCGGTCTGGACGGCGGTGCACATTTTTTATGTTTGGCGAGCGTCGCCGGCAGCGTTGACACGGTGGCAGAGACCCTGGTGTCGCGCATCAATGCGGTACTGGCTGAGCGCCATCATGGCGTGTAAACCGCGTTTACCGGGGATTTAAAGCGAAATATGGCGGCGAAATTTTCCATCCGTGAATTCCAGCACTCGCTGGCTGCGCTGGCGTCCAGCCTGCGCCGCACCATCAAAGCCGAATGCCTGGGTTTTAATACCGGGGCGGAAGCCATGGCGACGCGGTGTTCACAGGTGGCCGACCCGGTGAACGGCTATCGCTATTTTGTGCAGACCTATTTTCCGCACTATAATCCGCCATGCAGACCCCAGTGAACTGCATGGCTATCTGTTTCAGCGGCTGCCACAAGATAGTCGCTAGCCCGAAAGGCGAGCAGGACGCCATCGCCGCGCCGCGCGGAGAGGCCAAGTCAACGCTGGTCAGACAGCTGTTTGTGCTGTGGTGTCTGGTACGTGGCATCAAGCACTATGCCCTGATAGTAATGGACTCCATCGACCAGGCGTACCCGATACTCGAAGCCATCAAGGCCGAGCTGGAATTTAGCCCCCGGTTGCGAACCGGCTTCCCCGAAGCCTGCGGTGTCGGTCGCGTCTGGCAGATGGGCACCATCCTGACGCGCAATGATATCAAGGTGCAGGTGGCCGACAGCGGCAAAAAGCTGTGCGGGTTGCGCCACGGGCCGTACCGCCCTGACCTGGTGATACTGGACGATATTGAGAACGACGAGCAGGTGCGCAACCGGGACTGGAAAGCTGGCTGAGAAAAACTGTACTGCCGCTGGGCGGCGTGGGCGCAAAACTCGATGTGGTGTATATCGGCACCATCCTGCATTACGACTCGCTGTTATCACGCACCCTGAATAACCCATTGTGGCGGCAGGCACGGTTTAAGGCCCTGCGCCAGTGGCCGGTGAACCTGTCGCTGTGGGAGGCCGCGACGCAGGATTTTTATACGTCACACAGTACCGAGATGGAGGAAGGCGCGGAAGTCTCCTGGTCCGCCCGTTCGCTGCTGACCCTGATGCATATCCGCGGCCGGGACGCGGTCACGCCACCTTTGACGCCGAGTACCAGAATGACCCGGTCAGCGGTGAGGATGCGCCGTTTGCCCACGGCCTGCATTTCTGGGTCAGCCGGCTTAACGAGTGGGTCTTCTACGGGGCCTGCGACCCCAGCCTCGGCAAGGCCGGGGCTAGCCGTGACCCGTCAGCGCTGCTGGTCGGCGGTTTTAATCGCACCACCGGGTGCTGGATGTGGTGGAAGCGCAGATACGCAAGCGGCTGCCGGACGTCATTATCAGCAACATCATCGCCCTGCAAAAGAAATAGCACTACCTGGTCTGGGATATTGAGGCGGTGCAGTTCCAGGAGTTCCTGCGCACCGAGCTGATTAAACGCGCGGCACGGCTGGATCACCCGGTGTCGGCGCGGGCCATTATCTCCCATGCCGACAAGCCGTTACGTATCGGGACCCTGCAGCCCCATATAGAAAACGGGCTTATCCGGCTGCACGCCAGCTATACCACCCTGATACAACAGCTGCGCCACTTTCCCCGCGCCGACCATGACGACGGCTCGGATGCGCTGCACACGCTCTGGACGCTGGCCATGACCCACGGCCCGAAAACTGAATACCGCTCATTGTCCGGTGACCGTCACCCCGGACGGCTGGGCTTTTCCTGTGGAGGCTGGTAATGGGCATGCTCACCGATATTTACGGCCGGTTGTTGCGCCGGCGCACCCTGACGCAGCCACAGACTGCCGATGACCGCCACCTGCGTTATCAACAACTGACCGAGCATCCCTCGCTGGGCATCGATATCCGCCGGGTGTATGACATCCTGAGCGAGCCCGAACAGGGACATCTGGTGCGCCAGGCTGACCCGTTTTTTGATATGGATGAGCACGATGGCCATCTGTTTGCCGAGATGAGCAAGCGGCGCCGTTCGGTGATGCCGCTCGCCTGGCGCATTGTGCCGCCGCGTCATCCCAGCTCACAGGAAAAAACTATGGCGGACGCCGCGACGGAATGGTTTTCAGACCTGTCGGAGTTTGAAACGCTGCTGTTCGACTTGCTGGACGCCATTGGTCACGGCTTTGCCGCCGTGGAAATCGGCTGGAAACAGGCGGAAAATATCTGGCTGCCCTGCGCCTTCTACAAGCGCCAGCAACGCTGGTTCCAGACCGCGACCCATAACCGTAACGCCATCCGCCTGATTGACGGCAGCCTCGACGGCGCTGAGCTTAACCTCTTCGGCTGGCTGCTGCACCGTCACCAGGCCAAAAGCGGCCTGTTCCGGGTACTGGTATGGACCTACCTGTTCAAGAATATTGCCGCCCGTGACCCGGCAGGGTTTCTGGAAATCTACGGCCTGCCGACGCGGGTGGACACCTATTCCGACGGGGCCAGCGAGGAAGAGAAAAACATGCTGCTGTGGGCGCTGCGCGACCTGGGGCATAACGCCGGCGGCATTATCCACGAACGCGCCGCTATCCGCTTTGAGTCCGCTGCACAAAGGCAGGTCGACCCCTTCCAGTATATGATGCATTGGTGCGAAAGCAGCCAGTCCAAGGTCGTTCTGGGCGGGCACCCTGACCACCCAAGCGGACGGCAAGAGCAGCACCAATACCCTGGGCAACGTACATAACGAGGTGCGCCATGAGCTGACCGCCAGTGATGCGGTGCAGCTGGCCGGTACGCTGACCCGCGACCTGCCTTACCCGTTGCTCAAGCTTAACGGCTATAGCAATATCACCCCGCGCCGCATGCGCCGCTTTGACTTTGAGTTTGATACCCGCCAGCCACGCGATATGAAGGAGACCGCCGAGACCTTGGATCTCCTGGTGCGCAGCGGCGTGCCGGCGCCGCTGGCCTGGGCGCCGGCGGAAAGCGGCATTCCCACAGCCCGGGACGACGAGCCCCTGCTGCAGCCGCCGGGCAACCTGCCGACCTTTAGCGGGCCAGGCTGATGCCGAAGTGCTAAGCGGGCATGGCGGCGCTGAGCGTTGCGCACACGCCTACCGCCACCGAGCAGGCCCTAGAAGACGCCCCCGGCGGACTGGCAACGCCGGTCAACCAGACCATGCAGACGCTGCTGACCCCGCTGGCCCGCCCTTGCAGCAGGGGCAGACGCCGGAGGCGGTGACCGTCATGCTGGCGGAAGCCTGGCCCCAGCTTGACGACCAAACCTTGCGGCAGCTGATAGCCTAGGCCATTTTTGTCGCGGAGATCTGGGGGGCGACTTAATGACCGTTGACCTGGGCTATGCCACGACCCTGACGCCGGAAAAGGCGGTGGCGCATTTTGAATCAAAGGGCTACGCCTTCGGTTTTCGCTGGCAGGACATGGCCGACGAGGCGCACGCCCGTGCCTTTTACGGTGGCGGGTATTCTTAAGCCGGATGTGTTAACTGACATGAAAACCGCGCTGGCGGACAGCTTGCGCCACGGCAAGACACTGACACAGTTCCAGGATGAGGTCTTACCTTACTTCAGCGCAAGGGTTGACTGGGCAAAGGGCTAAAAGTCTCAGCAGACGGCGAGCTGGAGGGGAAAAAGCTGTTGCCTTACCGACTGGAGACTATTTTTCGCACCAATACCTAGTCTGTTTATATGGCCGGACACTATCAGCGGCTGCGCGAGAACGTCGAGCAGCTTGCACGTCACCCCATCGGACTGGAGTCCACCGACGACTATCGCGTCACGGTTGACCAGCCGCAGGGCGTGAACGGCAAGACGCGACCGGCGACAGGATTGAAAGACCCCAAAACCGGCCACGCCCATGTATTTACCCCGGATGCAGGCTTTCATCTGAGCCCCGGCAAAGGCTACCTCAGCCACCTCGGCGAGCAGCTGCTCAACCGCGCCGATACCCGGCTAGCAGCGCAGGCGGTAAAGGAAACGCTGGACCACCCGGCGTTGCTTCATGCCCTCAACCGCGATACCGGTATCTGGGTCAGTCAGATGATGGCCCGGCAGCAGGCACACGGCGACGTTCGCCTTGTCGGCGCATTGCGGCCTGCCGTGGTGGACACGCTGTTCTGCAAAGGCGCGGTGCCGGACTCGGTAGTGATTACCCTGACGGACGCCAACCTGCTGCTCGCCACTCGCGACAGCAAGCAGGGCGCGCTGCCGACTACCTTCTTCTTGCTTCTGGGCGACCCTGGTATCATCGCTGCGCCAGCCGCGCGCGATTATCTACGACCGACAGCAGCCGATGCCGGACTTGAACCGGATCATGCTGGCAGCGCGACAGCAACCGTTACCCATTGGTAACAACCACACTGTCATGAGTATACACCATGATTGACGTCACGATCACTGTTCCCGATACCCTGCGACAAGCCCTTGAGCGGCTGTCACAGTCCCTGAGACACCGCCAGCCGTTAATGCGCACCCTCGGTGAAGACCTGTGTGACGCGGTGATGGAGAATTTCGAGCAGGAATGCCGCCTGCGCTGGCTGCCCATTGACCGCGCCGGCAAAATCCTGCAGCAATCAGGGCGGCACCACCCGGCCCATATCATTTGCCCCCGCTATAATAAAGGCGCTGGTTTTTAACGGTCGGGTGGTAAAACCCGCCAATCATCCCGCCTCAACGATACGAGAGCGGTTCTTTCTCAGTTTCGGTCTGACCGGCCAAGACTATCAGGCCCTGGTGCACACCGTCAATGATTACCTTCAGCGCGCGCTAGACGAGTAACACTCTGTAAAGGCCGTGGCGCGTTTTTTGATAGTCAGGCAGGCGGGGGTGATGCGGGTGAAACCGCGTTAAGCGATTCTGGAGCGATTTAAATGGGTTTTAAACGGGGTATCGCCGCCCACGTCAGCGGTGTAGTCTGATGACAGTCCGTTTGTACTCTTACCCCCTACACCCTCGTTACGACGAGATACCCGACGCCCAGATTAGACTGTTTCCCATGAATACACTTTCTGGGACCGCCACCGCGTGAAAAACACCGTCCGCCTTGCCGCACTGACCGTGGCGCTGGAGAGCGCCGGTACCCGTGTCCAGCTGTTTCCGGCCGGCACCTTTCGCTCGCGGGATACACGCCCCACCGACGTGGCGCACTGGCGGCTGGAGGAACCGCGGGCCCGGAGGCTGATTAACGCTGCCCAGGCGCGCCTGACGCCGTACCACTTTGACTATGAGCACCAGGCTACCCATGCCCGATGCCCGGGGAAATGGCCAGCCCGCGCCGGCCGCCGGCTGGTATTCGCAGCTGGAATGGGTCGAGGGCCTGGGGCTGTTTGCGGTGGATGTCGAATGGACTGAGCGTGCCCGCACCCTGATTGCCGCCGGGGAGTACCGCTTTGTCTCCCCGCTGTTTCAGTACGACAGGCAGGGCAATGTGCCCTTGCCTGGTGAATGCCGCGCTGACCAACGTGCCGGCGCTTGACGGTATGGTGGCGCTGCTGGCGGCGACGTCACAACAACTCACGGGAGAAAATAACGTGGATGAACTGTTAGAACAACTACACTGGATGCTGAATCTGCCGCTGTCGGCCACGCCTGAGGAAATGACGGTTGAGCTGAAAAAACTCATTGATCGCCTGTCGGGCGGACAAGGGACGGCGGCCGCCCGCATCAATCTGCTGTCGCTGCTTGGCGAGAAGGATAACCAGATTGCCGCGCTATCACAGCAGACCAGCACGCCCCCTGATCCGGCTACCTATGCCCCGGTCAGCGTGGCCAATGAGCTGCGTGAGCACCTGGCCACCCATCAGCCGATTGCCGCGCTGTCGCGGCTACAGACCGGCGGCAACGCGTCGGCTGGGTGTCGAGGCGCGGCCATCGCCCCTGGGCGCGCACTGGATGTGCCGGCGCTAGCCGGGGAGAGTACGCCGGACGTGGGGCTGTTCCAGCACTACGGCCTGACCTCGGCCGGCCGGCACCATGGCGGTGGTGTTGCCGGTGGGCGGCCGTACCCGCCATAGTATCGTGATTGCCACCGAACACAGCACCTACCGTCTGCAAGGACTGGCAAACAGCGAGGTGGCGCTCTACAGTGACGAAGGCGCCAAAATCGTTATCCGGCGCGAAAGAATTATCGAGATGGAATGCGACGAGTATCGGGTTAAATGCAAACGCTATCAGGCTCAGGCCGAAGAGCGCGCCGGCTTCGAGACGCCGATGCTGTCAACCTCACAGGCACTGACCGCCGAGGGGCCTATCAACGGCCACAGCGGTATGACGATTAGCGGCGGCGACGGCGCGGTGACGCGCCTTGCGGGGGGGGGGAGGTATTGAGTACCAGGGCGGCACCCCTGCGCAGCGGCGAGGTGGAAATCAACGGCATCCGGTAAAGTGGACACAGGCACCTGACACCTTCCGGGCTGTCCGACGGACCGGTTAACGGGTAGGATAGCGTCGCGGCCCGCGACGCACACCACCGTACCAGTTACCCTCTACGCCCGCGTCACTCCTCCCGCCCCGTCGCCTACCTTACCCTGACGCCATGGACGCACTGATTGACAGCCAGACCGGTGATTAATTACACCGGCACTCGCACCACTGACCTGCATAAACGCGGTCTACCTACGCCTGATGGCGCCGCGCGGGTAATATTGGGCTGATCTGCAGCTGGGCTCACGTTTGTACGAACTGGCGCGGGCCAAAGACTCGGCCACCACCCGGCGACTGGCCCAGCAATATGCCGAACAGGCATTGCAACCACTGCTGGCCGATAACTGCGCCCGCCGCATTGACGTCCGAGTTAGCCGTCCGGCACAAGGTGACTTGCGGCTGCATATCGACGTCGTGGCCGCCAACGGCAATTTGCAAACCTTTACTCACCCGGTAAAAGGTCATTTAAACGGAATATCCCCATGGCGTACAGCACACCCCCACTTATACCGAGATTGCCGACACGCTCTTGCGCGATATCCGCAACCAGTTGCCCGACGCCGATACTGTAGTGGCACACTGAATTTGGCCACCTAAACAGAGGTGATATGCTCACCTCAGAACAGCACGGGTGCACCAATGAAAAGAAGAAATTTTAGTCCTGAATTCAAACGCGAATCCGCTCAACTGGTTGTCGACCAAAATTACACCGCCGCGCAAGCAGCAAAAGCCATGGACCTCGGCCTTTCTACGACGACAAAATGGGTAAAACAACTGCGTGATGAGTGACGGGGGGAAACGCCAAAAGCCTCTCCCATAACCCCGGAACAAATCGAAATACGTGAGCTCAACAAGAAGGTACAACGCATTGAAATGGAAAACGAAATATTAAAAAAGGCTACAGCGCTCTTGATGTCAGACTCCCTGAACAGTTCTCGTTAATCGGGAAACTCAGAGCGCATTATCCTGTGGCCACACTCTGCCACGTGTTCAGGGTTCATCGCAGCAGTTACAAATACTGGAAAAGTCGTCCTGACAGGCCAGACGGCAGGCGAACGGTATTGCGCAGTCAGGTTCATGAACTGCACAATATCAGCCATGGTGCAGCTGACGCGAGAAGTATCGCCACCATGGCAACCCAGAGAGGCTTCCGCATGGGGCGCTGGCTCGCAGGCAGGCTCATGAAAGAGCTGGGGCTGGTCAGTTGTCAGCAGCCGACGCACAAGTATAAGCGTGACGGTCAGGAGCATGTTGCGATCCCGAATTATCTTGAGCGCCAGTTCGCTGTAACGGAGCCAAACCAGGTATGGTGCGGCGAGGTGACGTATATCTAAACCAGGAAACGCTGGGCATACCTTGCGGTTGTTCTTGATCTGTTCGCGAGGAAACCGCTGGGCTGGGCTATGTCGTTCCCCCCGGACAGCAGACTGACCATCAAAGCACTGGAAATGGCATGGGAAACGCGTGGCAAACCAGCCGGAGTGATGTTCCACAGCGATCAGGGTAGCCACTATACGAGCAGGCAGTTCCGACAGTTGCTGTGGCGTTCCCGGATCAAACAAAGCATGAGTCGGCGGGGGAACTGTTGGGATAACAGTCCGATGGAGCGCTTCTTTAGAAGTCTGAAAAACGAGTGGATACCGGTAACGGGCTACATAAGCTTCAGCGAAGCAGCTCATAAAACTACCGACTATATCGTGGGATATTATAGCGCACTCAGGCCGCATGAATATAACGGTGGGTTGCCACCAAACGAATCAGAAAATAGACACTAGAAAAACGCTAACGCGGTGGCCAGTTTTAGTTGATCACTACACTTCTTTTCATTGGTGCACCCGTGCTGTTCTGAGGTGAGCATATCACCTCTGTTCAGGTGGCCAAATTCAGTGTGCCACTACACTTGGCGATCGAAGTAATTAATGGTGATAGCGATAAAGAGCAGGGCGCAGATACGCCATCGATAATGCACTAAACCGGTTTTCATAGTGATTACCTTCGAAGTGATACTGACGTCAGATAAAAAGATCGTCGCGTAATGGCATAACGCGTTATCGGCCGCAGACCGGTGCCCCCATTGCGAGGCGACGTTATCATTGCTTGTTAGACGCCTTACCCGGCCGGATGACGGTGGGGAAGGGCGGCATTGTCCCGAGCGCCTCCGTAATCGGCCGGACGTTTTTCCCGAAAGGCCGCGACGCCTTCCCGGGCATCTGCCGTCCCCTTGCACACCGATGCTGCGAATTCATAAGCGATATCCAAGGCCTGTGGTTCAATCATGCGCATAAGGCGTTTGCCTACCGCCAGCGCGCACAGCCGTTGCGCGCACCATCCAGCCGGGGATGGTGCCAAACGTGGCCTCAAGTGAGCCGAGTTTGATCCCCTCGGCGCCATAGCGGAAATTACATGCCAGCGCCAGCTCCAGCCCGCCGCCCAGGGCATGACCGGACAGGAC
The DNA here is from genome assembly GCF_051710625.1 of Sodalis sp. (in: enterobacteria). Lineage (GTDB taxonomy): Bacteria > Pseudomonadota > Gammaproteobacteria > Enterobacterales > Enterobacteriaceae > JBPESN01. The sequence continues at coordinate 25,199 of NZ_JBPESN010000001.1, forward strand.
CACCAGGGTAGGAACATCCATTTCCCTGATACGGCGGAACACGCGATTGCCGGCGCGGATGAAGCGGCTGCTCATCTCTGCAGGGGCAATGTCCCCTTAATTCTTTGATATCCGCGCCGCTGCAAAAGAAACGCTCGCTGGTCGAGCAAAACAGGATGCGGCGGATTTCCGTCAGCCCTTCCAACCGGGCGAGTCCCTCATCCAGCGCGCGCAGCATATCCAGCGTTAACGTATTGTGGGTTGCGGGCTTGTTGAGTGTGAATTTGGCGATGCCCTGTTTGATGCTGAGCGCGATCTCGTGGTGTTGCGCCATAATGTTCCTCTTAATTATTATGTAACGAACTTGTTCGTTACTTACGCTATCACTCCATTTTGCCGTCCTCAATAGTCCGGCGCATTTCAGCCTCGCTTGCGCTCGAAAAAAGTGTCAATGTGAGATAACGATCATATTCCTGAACGCAAAGCGATGCCTGGCCCATCCCCGCAGGTGGGTCAAAAGCAAGGGGGAGGCCGGACGTGATGCTCGGCTGCTTGGCTCTAGGCGGGGGGAATGCTCTGCGGGAATTGCGATCGGAACGGTGCCAAAGGAGCGGAAATTAGCGTATAGTTTTCATCTAAATAGAATAACTCAGTTGAGCTTATGCAATAGAATCTGCCAAAAAAAGCGTCGTGAAAAAGCGTCCGCGCGATCCGGTACAGACCAAAGCGCTGATCCTGGCGGCGGCGATGGATGAATTCGCGCGCCTAGAGTTGGGCGGCGCGCGCATTGATGGTATTGCGGCAAAGGCGGGCGTAAACAAACGCTTGATTTATGGGTATTTCAATAGCAAAGATGACCTTTTTCAGGCCGTGCTGGAGGATATTTATGCCGATGTGCGCACCGCTGAAGCGGCGCTGGGGCTGGATGAATTAGATCCGGTTGAGGCTATTTGCGCCCTGATGCGCTTCACCTGGAATTATTATCTGAAGCGTCCGGAATTCATGTCGCTGGTCAATAGCGAAAATCTGCATAAAGCGGTGCACGTTAAGCGATCTTCACGTTTTGCGCTGCTGCATGTAAATTTTGTCGATAGAATTAAACGTATCCTCGATCGCGGCGTAGCGGCCGGCGTTTTCCGCGCGGGCGTCGACCCGAGGCATCTTTATATTACGATAACGTCAGTCGGCTATCATTATCTCAACAATCGCTATACTCTTGAAGTCATCTATGGTCAGAACTTTGTTTCCGCCGACGCTCTCGAAGCGCGTTTCGCGTTTAATGTCGATATCATCCTTCGTCTGCTCAAACCCTGAAGCCGGGTGGGCTAAAAACGCCGGGTAGAGACGCGCCGGCGACGCCACGAATTGTGCTTACGGCATGATTCCTGTTACGCATATTATTATCACTAATTGAATAATTATTATTTACCTTTATGTTATGCGCGCGCGTGATGTCGCCGGCCGCGACGGTCTGTCAACGGATACCCGACAGACGATGCCCGCCGCCCTGACGTCGCGCGCCGGACTACCGCCATCGTCATGATACATCACGTACATTTTGCCAGGACGCGCCCGCTGCGCCCGCGAACCAGATAGAGCCTATGCCTAACGCAAACCCACCAACACACGCTCATTTCAGCCGGCGCGGACTTAGCTTTGCCGTGCCCGGGTGAACGCTGCTGCATCCGCTGGATTTTACTTTCCCCCCCGGCCAGGTCTGTGGTTTGATTGGCCACAATGGCTCAGGAAAATCAACGCTGCTAAAAATTCTTGGCCACCATCAACCGGCGAGCGGCGGCGAAGCGCGGCTTAATGATCGGCCGCTGGCGGAATAGGAGAATAAAGCCTTCGCCCGTCAAGTGGCCTATCTGCCGCAGCAATTGCTTGCTGCGGAGGGTATGACAGTGCGGGAGCTGGTGGCGCTGGGGCGCTACCCGTGGCATGGGGCGCTTGGCCGTTTCAGCATCGCCGATCGCGAGCATGTGCACGAGGCTATCGAACTGGTGAGGCTCGAGGGCCTCGCCGATAGGCTGGTGGACAGTTTGTCCGGCGGCGAGCGGCAGCGGGGCTGGCTGGCGATGACAATGGCGCAGGACAGCCGCTGCCCGCTGCTCGATGAACCGACGTCGGCACTGGATATTGCCCATCAGGTTGAGGAGCTGGCGCTGATTCAGCGGCTAAGCCGCCAGCATGGTCTGACGGTAATTGCCGTGTTGCATGATATCCAATATGGCAGCACGCTACCGCGACCATCTGACGGTGTTGCGCGGCGGTCGGCTTATCGCCGAGGGGGGGGCCGCCTTCGGCGCATTACTGTTGTGGCTTACCGACCAGTCGGTGGTGTGGCTGGGTGCGGTACTGGTTCTGGTGGGCGTCGGGCTGTCGCTGACTCTGGGTCGCAATGCCGAAAGCTGGCATTGGGCCCACGGCGAAGAGATGCTGCGTCTGTTGCCCTGGCGCTGGCCGCGCACGCTGGCAGCGCAGAGCGCCGGGGTAATGCTGGCCACCGCGGGTACCCTAATCCAAAAGCTGACCGCCAATCCCATGGGCAGCCCTGGAGTGCTGGGCATCAGCGCCGGCGCTTCCGGCGCGGTCATTCTCGTTATGCTGTTGATCCCGGGCGATGCGTTTGCCTGGCAATTGCCGGCAAGCAGCCTCGGCGCCGCGCTGACGCTGGGGGCGATAATCCTGGTGTCCGGGCGCCGTCACTTCTCACCGCAGCGCATGTTGCTGGCGGGTATCGCCATCGGTACCGCGTTTACCACGCTGATAACGCTGCTGCTGCTAAGCGGCGACCCGCGCCTGGGCGACCTGCTGTCGTGGATATCCGGCTCGACCTACGGTATCGGCCCCCAACAAGCCGTTTTCAGCGCGGTGACCGCATTCTGCCTGCTGCTGGTGCCGCTGTGCCGACGCTACCTGACGCTGTTGCCGATGGGCAGCGCCCTGTCGCTGGGAGTACCGCTGGTGAGGGTGCGGCTGTCGATTTTGTTATTGGCGGCCGTTATGACCGCCGGCGCCACACTAACGGTGGGGCCGCTGAGCTTTATCGGGCTGATGGCCCCGCATATGGCGCGCATGCTGGGCTTCCACAAACCACTGGCGCAGGGGCTGATGGCCTCGGCGATAGAGGGGGGGCATCTTGATGATGTTCGCCGACTGGTACGGTCGTATGGTGATGTTTCCGAACCAAATTCCCGCCGGCTTGCTGGCGACCTTTATCGGCACGCCTTATTTTATCTGGCGGCAGCGTCGCCGGACAAAACGGGCGACGCGGTACGCTGTTCGGCTACTGCCGTCAGGCGGGGCCGGGAGCAAATTACGTAAGCCGGGGCTGTGTGGCATAGGGGCTACTTCGGGAAAAGCCGCGCAAGCCGGACATGCACTGTCGAGTAATCGCCATCGGGCAACACCGCGCCTGTCGGACCTGTGCGGCTCAGGGGGTGCCGTCGGGCATACTGCGCAAACACAAGTCTGGCGACAGACGGGTCACAGCTGGGCAAAACTCTGTGCTGCGGCCTCCACGGTGTGACGAATCTCGGCGTCGCCGTGCGCCAGGGAGATGAAGCTGGCTTCAAACGCCGACGGCGCCAGATAAATCCCCGCCGCCAGCATTAGATGGAAGAACCGTTTAAAACGATCCACGTCACACGCCTGGACGTCCTGGAAGCAGGTCACCGTCGGCGACTCGGTAAAGAACAGGCCGAACATACCACCGACGCGGTTGACCACCAGCGGCACGCCCGCGGCTTCCGCTGCCGCCAGCAGTCCCTGCGCCAGACGTTCGGTCTGCTGCGTTAGCTGCTGATGTACACCCGGCCGGGCGACCTCGCGCAGGCAGGCGTAGCCCGCCGCCATGGCGACCGGGTTGCCCGACAGGGTTCCTGCCTGATAGACCGGCCCCGTCGGCGCCAGCGCCGCCATCACCTCACGACGGCCGCCGAAGGCGCCCACCGGCATGCCGCCGCCAATGATCTTGCCCAGGCAGGTCAAATCCGGCTTTACATCATAATAAGCCTGAGCACCGTCCAGCGCGACGCGAAAACCGGTCATCACCTCATCAATAATCAACAGCGCACCGAACTCGTCGCACAGCGCGCGCAGTCCGGGCAAAAATTCCGGCAGCGGCGGGACGCAGTTCATATTTCCTGCCACCGGTTCAACGATGACGCAGGCGATCCCGCGCGGGTACAGCGTAAACGCCTCGCGTACCGACTGCAGATCGTTATAGCTGCAGGTGAGAGTATACTTGGCATAATCCGCCGGGACGCCGGGAGAGCTGGGCTGCCCCAGAGTGAGCGCCCCCGATCCGGCCTTGACCAGCAGTCCGTCCGCATGGCCGTGATAGCAGCCTTCAAATTTGATTACCCTGTCGCGGCCAGTATAGCCGCGCGCCAGCCGGATGGCGGTCATGGTGGCTTCGGTGCCGGAGTTGACCATGCGCACACTCTCGATAGAGGGCACCAACTCGGTCACTAGCCGCGCCATTTTCACCTCGATTTCCGTGGGCGCGCCAAAACTCAGACCGCGCTGCACGGCGTCCAGCACCGCCTGGCGAACCGCCGGATGATTATGGCCCAGCACCATAGGGCCCCAAGAGCCGACATAGTCGATATAGCTGTTACCGTCGGCGTCGGTCAAACGGGCGCCGTCGGCGCTGGCGATAAACAGCGGCGTACCGCCAACGCCATTGAATGCACGCACCGGTGAATTGACCCCGCCGGGGATCAGCTGCTGCGCCTCGGCGTACAAACTTGCGGAATAACTCATCAATCAACTCCTGAATGGCAAAATTAACCTGACCCCTGTAGTGTAATCAACTGGCGGCTATTGTGAAATCACCGCGTCGATGCGCATCCGCGCCGCCAGGGGCAACGGCGGCATGACCGCGCCTGGCATTTAACATCAAAGGGCAGTGTTAAACTAACGAGTGTTATGAATAAATCCAATCCTTCTTAATACGTCGGTGCCGCAGGAGCGGCAGGCGCGCCGACATATGGTCCGCCGGCTGCTTTACCGCGATAAAACGCCGGTGCTTGTCTTGTAATGGCCGCGTTGGTAGGGCACGCTGGGGGGGCTGGTAGGCGTGTTTTTCGAGAAAGCGGTCAATGGCGTGCAGGCATTGCGTCTCGCTGCGCTGGCGTTATTGCCGCAAGCATGCCTGGCTGCTGATGCCGGCGGCGTCCTAGTACTGGTCGGTTCGTTTGCCGCCGGCGGTGGTTTCAGCCTGATGCCGCTGTCCGCAGCCGGACACTATACCTTCGGCATGCTGATATTCATCTTTCTCGCGCGCATGCTTACCACGCTCTTGTGTTTTTGTTCAGGCGCGCTAGGAGGCATTTTCGCGCCGATGCTGGCGTTAGGCACCCTGCTGGGTACGGCTTTCGGCGTGGGTGCCATGATGTTATTTCCCCAGAACGGCTTGCAGGCGGGCACCTTTGCCACCGCCGGTATGGGCGCGTTGTTCGCCTCCTCGGTCAGGGCACCCCCGACCGGTATTGTGCTGGTGCTGGAGATAACCGATCTATCAACTTATCCTGCCAATGACTATCACCTGTCTGGGCGCGACGCTGGTGGCGCAGTTCCTGGGGGGCAAGCCACTTTATTCCTCCCTGTTAGCGCACACCTTGCAGCGTCTGGGGCAGGAAAAGGATGCCCGGCAAGCGCACGTTGCAGCAAACGCGATTTCCCCGATACGCAATACTTGAACGTAAATGATGCCTAACGGATAATAGCCCTAGCGATCGGGTTGACGTGCCTTCAGCCCGACGATGGCCCGGGAGTAGAATTATGAGTGCAACGGCAGCTTTGCCATTACAGTTTACCGATTCAGCGGCAAGCAAGGTCAAAAACCTTATCGCAGACGAAGAGAATCCGAATCTGAAATTGCGGGTTTACATCACCGGCGGCGGCTGCAGCGGCTTCCAGTATGCCTTCACCTTTGATGATAAAGTCAACGAAGACGACTTTACCATCGAGAAACAGGGTGTCGCGCTGGTTGTGGACCCCATGAGCCTGCAATACCTGGTGGGCGGGTCCGTTGACTACAGCGAAGGGCTGGAAGGATCGCGCTTTATCGTCACCAACCCTACTGCCAAGACCACCTGCGGCTGCGGGTCGTCGTTTAGCATCTGACGCGCCGCGCGCCAAGCCGGCATGACATCGAGACTGGGACTCGGCGCGTGCTGATTTTTTTATGCCCTCGATAGGGCCCTATGCCTGTATCCGCCGGCGATACAGGCGGCGGCGTGAACCTCGGTGCGCCGGGTAAGCGGAATTTCCCGCGCCAGCACATCCCGCAGCATACCGCCTCCCACGCCGGTAATGACCCCCATACACACCGCGATAAGCGGCACCGTGCCGCTGGCGAACGCTTTATTGACGCCGATACCGACAAATACCGCCAGCCTGATAGCATCCAGCAGCGGCAGGATCCATTTCGGCAGATGGCGCGGCTGGCCGATGACAAGCAAGGTGACGAAGCAGGTGATGATCGCCACCACCAAATCGGTGGGATCGCATACCCAGAATACGGGGCCGTTAGCCAGCGCCATATCGCGGATGGCGCCGCCAGTGACCGCGGTCACCACGCCAAAGAAATCCATACGCAATTTGCCGGCCAGCAGAACACCGGAAATGGCGAATAGCGCGGTACCGAGAATATCCAGCCACCAGTACGGCGCCAGGGTACCTTTGCCGGGAGGGCAGCGCGGATTGGCGCCAGTTGCGTACAAAGCTGCTGCGCCGCCAGCAGGATGCGCCGCCCCGGACGGGCAAAACTGTTCTCATTGGGGGCAAACACCGGCGCCGTCAACTGCGGCCGCCAAAAGCCGCCAATCTGCCAGGCGGTGGTGGTGTCCCCCGGCACGATAATCACCTGCGGATGCCGGAGCAGCACCTGCTCGCGGCTGACCTGCAGCCAGGGAACGCGGCTGTCGGCAAAAATATTGCGCACGCCGCAAAACGCGAGGATCTGGTTTTGCAGCGTGGCGGCGCCGGCGGTAAACAGCGGCCGGCTGCCGAGTCTGTTCCGGATCCGGACTATAGGCGGCCAAGGTGTTCAGCGCGCCGGCCATCCCGTCGATGCTTTGCGGATCCAGGGTCGCCACCGGAATCCCGAAGGCGGCCAACGTCTCTAACGCGCGCTGCGGATTGCCGACACGCCACCCCAGCACCAGATCCGGTTTTAGGCGCCAGTATGCGCTCGATATTGTCGCCCTGCCACGAGGCGACCCGCTCAAGATGTCGCGCCGCGGGAGGATAATCCGACCAGGCGCTGGCGGCCACCAGCGCCGCCCCCCATGCCGGCGGCGTAAGCCAGTTCCGTGGCGTGGGGCGCGAGGTTGACCACTCGTTGCGCCGCGCGTCGGTAACGCATTTACCGCTGGCCGGCCAGGGCTTGCACCATTTCCTCCACCAGGCGGAGGAGCTTTGCGCCGCCACGGTGAGGAATTCTTCAAAGCTCAGATGGGATGCTTGATCCGCGACATCGGAAATCGCGCGCCCCACAAGGAAGGGGACGGCGAACTGATGGCACACATGAGCGATGGCCGTCGCCTCCATTTCCACGGAGATCGCCTGCGGGAAGGTCTGGCGGATACGGGCCAGGCCGTCGGCGCCGTTAACAAAGGCATCGCCGCTGACCACCAGACCGCATACCGCATGCATACCCAGACGATCGACGATCTCCTCCGCCAGCGCTACCAGTGACGGGGCGGCATTGAACGACGTCGGACACTGCGCCATCTAGCTGGGTTCATAGCCGAAAGCGGTCACATCGACATCGTGATAGCGCACTTCATGTGACACCACGATATCGCCGACCTTCAACGACGGCGCCAAACCGCCGGCAAAACCGGTATTGATAACCAGCTCCGGTTTAAAATGATCCAGCAATAGTGTGCTGCCCAGCGCGGCGGAAACCTTGCCGATGCCGGATTTCACCAACGCGACTTCAACACCGTGTAGCTGACCCGTATAAATTTCACACCCTGCCTGCTACCACAGGGTAGAATGGTCTATGCGATCGCGCAGCAGCGCGACTTCCTGTTCCATTGCGCCGATAATGCCAATTTTCATAAAAAGTGTCCCCATTAAAAAAATGCGGACTGAAATGTTGAAGGGCGTTTATAGGCTGCATTCTAGCATGCCTGGCACGGGGCAAAAGATGTCCGAGATCGACTTCAGTCATAAAATCAGTTTTCAACGGCCCTATAGTCCGGCGATCAGCGCCCAGGATGATTATGCCATTATTCGCCAGTTTGAAAGCGACCGCGGGCGAATCATCAATTCCGCCGCTATACGCCGGCTTCAGCAAAAAACCCAGGTTTTTCCGCTGGAGCGCAATGCCGCGGTGCGTTCGCGCCTGACGCATTCGCTGGAAGTACAGCAGGTGGGGCGCCATATCGTGAAAGAGATATTTCATCATCTTAAAAACGACGGGCGCATTGGCGCACTGGGATTATCGCAACTGGAAGCTCCCTGCGAGAGTATGGTCGAAATGGCCTGCCTGATGCACGATATCGGCAATCCGCCGTTCGGCCATTTCGGCGAAGCAGCGATCAATGACTGGTTTCGCCGCCGGCTGGATATCGCCGGTCTGGAACAGGACGCGCTCGGCAATGACCGCTGTCAGGTAGGCAGCCTGCGCCTGCGCACCGGCGACGAAGACAACAATGCGCTGCGCAGCCGTATCCGCCTCGACCTGTGCCATTTTGAAGGCAACGCCCAGGCCATCCGTATGGTCCATAGCCTGCTGAAGCTTAATTTGACCTATGCGCAGGTCGGCTGCATTCTCAAATACACCCGGCCGGCCTACTGGCATGGGCCGGCCCCGGCGCCCTTCAGCTATTTGATGAAGAAGCCCGGCTTTTATCTGGCAGAAGAGGAGTATGTCCAGACGCTGCGCCGCGAATTATCCCTGGGTGAATTCCACCGCTTTCCGCTGACGTATATCATGGAAGCCGCCGATGATATTTCGTATTGCATTGCCGACCTGGAAGACGCGGTGGAGAAAAAAATCTTTACCGTGGAACAATTGTACCTATTCTTGCAAAAAGAATGGGGCAGCGTCGTTAAAGGCGATCTGTTCGATAAAGTCATCGGCCAGGCGTTTAATAAAATAAGACGTTATCAAGGGCTGCGCAGCGGCGACCAGTTTTTTATGTATTTACGGGTCAATACCGTGGCGCGACTCGTGCCCCACGCGGCGCTGCGTTTTCTGGATAATCTGGCGCCTATTTACGACGGCCGTTTCAATCAGGCGCTGCTGGAGGACTCAAGTCCGGCATTTCGGTTGTTAAAGATATTTAAAAGTATTGCTTTCAAGCATGTGTTCAATCACCCGGAAGTAGAGCAGCTGGAACTGCAGGGTTACCGTGTGATAAGCGGCCTGCTGGAAATTTATAATCCCCTGCTCGAGATGTCTCAGGCGGATTTCCAGCGGCTGGTGACAGAGGACTACCATCCCGCGCATCCCATCGCTAGCCTGCTGTATCATAAACTGTCCGCCAAGCATCGTCTGACTTATGGCGAAGCCATGGAAACGGTCAACCGCCATCCCGCCGGCCAGCAATCCATGATGGAATTTTATTATCGCGCCCGTTTGATTCAGGATTATATTAGCGGAATGACCGATCTTTATGCCTGGGATGAATATCGTCGGTTGATGGCCGCCGAGTAGCGGCGGTAACGGTGGTCACTTGTAAAGCGGATCAATATTTATTTACCTTTGCCGTTTTCTTTGCGCTGAACTACAGGTTATTTCATTACTCTCATGGAGAAATGCAACACATTCTGCATCATGGCCCCTTAATTTTAGTCGAGACAATCACAGATGAAAAAATCCACGTTGGCCCTGACGGCGCTTGCTCTGAATTTGGGCAGGGCGCTGAGTCTTGTCTCTGTCTTTGTGGCAGAAACCGCCTCGACCAATCAGCAGTTACCCAGCCTGGCGCCGATGCTGGAAAAGGTCATGCCCTCAGTGGTGAGTATCAGCGTCGAGAGCAGCACGCCGGTCACGTCGCGGCAAATGCCCGATCAGTCAAAACAATTCTTCGGCCAAAACTCGCTTTTGTGCCAGGGCGGCAGCGATGAGAGAAGCGATGACGGAGGGGAGGGCTGCAGCGCGCCGGCCCAGGAAAAATTCCAGGCGCTGGGTGCCGGGTCATTATCGATGCCGCGAAAGGCTATGTGGTGAGCAACAATCATGTGGTCAATGACGCTTCCAAAATACAGGTACAGCTTAACGATGGTCGCAAATTCGACGCCAAGCTTATCGGTAAGGATCCGCGTTCTGATATTGCACTGGTGCAACTGATCGATTTTAAAAATCTGACCGCTATCAAAATGGCGGACTCCGATCAGCTGCGCGTTGGGGATTATACCGTGGCCATCGGCAATCCCTACGGCCTGGGGGAAACGGCAACGTCTGGGATTGTGTCGGCGCTGGGACGCAGCGGACTGAATATTGAAAATTATGAAAACTTTATTCAGATCAATGCCGCAATTAACCGCGGCAATTCCGGCGGCGCGCTGGTTAATCTTAACGGCGAGCTTATCGGCATTAACACTACCATTTTGCCGCCGGACGGCGGCAAAATCAGTATCGGCTTTGCCATACCGAGCAATATGGTGAAAAATCTGACCAAACAGATTCTTGAATTCGGCCAGGTTAAACGCGGCGAAACCGGCATCCTCGGCACCGAGTTAACGCCAGAGCTGGCCAAAGCGATGAAAATCGACGCCCGGCGCAGCGAGTTCGTCAGTCAGGTGATGCCGAAATCCGCTGCGGAGAAAGCCGCCGTCAAGGCGGGAGATGTCATCGTGACCATGAACGGCAAGGCGCTGAACAGCTTCGCCTCGTTCCGGGCAGATATTAGCTCGCAGCCGGTGGGCACCAAAATGACCCTTGGCCTGCTGCGTGACGGTAAACCGGTGACGGTCGATATTACCCTTGAGCAAAGTACGCAGTCTCAGGTCGACTCCGGAATGATTTTTACCGGTATTGAGGGAGCGGAGCTCAGTAATACCGAGCTTGACGGTCAGAAAAACGTGCGGGTCGATAACGTGACAGCCGGCAGCACCGCCGAGCGGGTCGGGCTGGAGAAAGGGGATGTCATTTTGGGTGTGAATCAGCAGCCGGTGGAAAATATCGGTGAGCTGCGCAAAATCCTCGACACCAAATTTAACGTACTGGCGCTGAAGATTCGCTTCGGCGATACCTCGCTGTATTTATTGGCGTAATAGATCGCTGTCAATACATCGCTGTCAATACATCGCTGCTTTAATTAAAACCGGACGGCGCGCTGGCCGTCCGGTTTTTTTCCGTCAAAAAACATGATGTTAACCACAACTTGCATGCGCCGCCGCTGACTTTGTGCATCTGCACAATGTTTGATGGCGTCACGTTGAGTATGCTGCAAGGATTGTGCAATCAGCGGTGAGGACGGCGATGGCAACCTATCATCTTGATGCCAGGCTGGCGCAGGAAATCGTAGTAAGAACCATGCAGATTATCGACAGTAACATTAACGTGATGGACGCCCGCGGCCGGATTATCGGCAGCGGCGATCGAGAGCGTATCGGCGAGCTGCATGAAGGGGCGCTGCTGGCGCTGTCCCAGGCGCAGGTGGTGGATATTTGACGATGGTGTGGCCAAGCACCTCCATGGCGTGCGCTTCGGCATCAATCTGCCGCTGAAAATCGACGGTAATATCGTCGGCGTTATCGGGTTAACCGGTAATCCCGGCCAGCTGCGTCAATATAACGAACTGGTGTGCATGACCACCGAGATGATGCTGGAGCAGGCGCGATTGCTGCATATGCTGGCGCAGGACAGCCGGCTGCGCGAGGAACTGGTGCTGAATCTTATCCGCGCCGAAGAGGTGACGCCGGCGCTCACCGAATGGGCGCAGCGCCTGAAGATCGATATTCATCAGCCGCGCGTGGCGACGGTGGTGGAGGTGGACAGCGGGCAGTTCGGCGTTGATAGCACCATGGCCAAACTGCAGCAATTGCAAATCCTTTTGACCACGCCGGAGCGGGACAATCTTATCGCTATTGTCTCCCTGACCGAAATGGGTGGTATTGAAGCCGGCGCTTAACAGCCATGGCAGCTGGGATGCCGAGAAGCACCGGCGCCGGGTGGACAGTCTGTTTTCGCGCATGACAGAAAGCAGCTGCCTGCAGGTAGGTATCGCGTTGGGGAACTTCTTTACCGGACCCGGCGGCATTGCCCGTTCCTGGCGTCCCGCCTGTACAACCATGGGGGTAGGCAAGCGCTGAACAGTGATGAGCGGCGCTACTTTTATCCCGATTTGATGCTGCCGGTACTGTTGGACAGCTTACGCGGCGGATGGCAAGCCAATGAACTGGTGCGGCCACTGGTAAAACTCAAAGCGATGGACAGTAACGGCCTGCTGCGGCGTCCCCTTATCGCCTGGTTTCGCCATATGTGCAGCCGACGCCCACCTCGCGTGCGCTGTTTATTCACCGCAACACCCTGGAATACCGTTTGAACCGCATTTCCGAAATGACCGGCCTGGATCTGGCCAACTTTGATGATCGTCTGCTGCTGTATGTGGCGCTGCAACTGGACGATAATGTCTGAGGCGGCGGGGCGGCCCGTTATGCCGGCGCAGGGGGACTGATCTTGCCCGGCGTGCGGCGAACCGGGCAGCGCAGGCGTTGTCGGGCTTGCCGCCGTCGGTCACCACCCGCGGCAGCGAAAGCCTGAGCGTATTGCGCTGGATCCTATTCGGCCAAGGCCGGAGGCGATAGATGCGCCGCCAAGGGACGCGCCATTAAAAAACGCGCCGATGAGGGCGCGTCCCCCTGTTCTCAGGCCGCGAGAGGTTTAAGTTCGAGCCGTTGGATCTTGCCGACAATGAACAGATAACTAACGATGACCATCAAGCCGTTGGCAGCGACATAAATCAGCGCTCCGTCAAAGGAGCCGGTGCGCTGCAAGATGTATCCAATCACGATGGGGGTGGTAATCGCGCCGATTTGCGTCACCAGATTCAACACGCCGCCGCTAAGACCGACAATCTGTTTTGGTGCGCTGTCGGCGTTCACCGTCCAGCCTAAAGCGCCGACGCCTTTGCTGAAGAACGCCAGACTCATTGCCGCCACCACCACCACACCGGAGGTGGTGTAGTTACAGATGACCATGCTGGTGCATAACAGCATCTCGACGATAATCGGCGTTTTACGCGCCACCGACAGGGAGTAGCCCCAATTAAGCAGATAGTCGGAGAACAACCTTGCCCAGCACCCCGGCGATGCAGCCGCAAAGTCTGCCTCAAGAATCGACATCCCTGTGGGGTGGCAATCATTTCTGGACTCTTAAGTTAAACGATGGATTAGCCGAAAGCTCTTTAATAGCGCGGCTTACAGAGATTTTACAGATTCTGGACTCGTCGCAAAAAAATGGACAAAAAGTGATTTTTTTTGCACTAAATTCTAGACTCGAATGACTGTAGTTTGAGCAGATTTAAAGGTAGTTTAAACGCCTTTTGGGCATCCATTAGATATATGTAACTTAGGCTAAAAATATTAGTAAACCATAAAAATAATGAAATGAGATAGATAATGGCCTAATCTTTATTTAGGCCGCTCCACTTTTCTTACAGTTTAAGCTTGCCACATCTTTTACTGCACACTCTTCAGATACCGCCCCCTTTTTAGCTTCGTGTAGGGCTATCAGACGTTCTTTTCCTTCTTTTTGAAGTTGGAATAACAGGCTATCTAAGTCATCTTTACCTCCTGATAACGCCAATACACCCTTTGCCCCTTCTTGCAAAAGCAGGCTTATTAATGCCTTTAAATCTTTTTTATTCAGAGACCTATAAATCATATGCCAAGTAGCTTCTAAAGGATCCTCCATTAGGCTTTCCTCGTTAATCGACTAAATCTCGCTAGTTGAGGCCACTTCGTTTTGAGTGCATGATGAACCAAATGCAAGCCAGTCCAGGCTGACGTGTTCCTTATATGCAATGCCTTGCACCACTGTAAAAGATGGTTCTGTACCTCTAGTTAAATAGTTGTGCAATCTTGAGAAGGATAACCCCCATTTAGTTGCAGCAGCTCTGGCACTTTTATTGCCTGTAAGTTGTTTAAGGCGTGCGACAAAATTTTCTTTTCCATCCATACCAAAAGCAAAATTACTTGTTTTATTTTTTTTCATTTCTCTATAACTTATTGATTATAGTTAATAAAATATAAAAATATTTCTCATATGGGGCGATCAGAAAAGAAAATTCATTATTTACTTTACTTGTCTTAAGTTTGAGATGTCATTGCTGTATGGGTAAGCCCCATGACTTACCCGCATAATTAACTTTTTAGGGTAATCGAATGATAGATAGAAATGAAGTTAATCATCGTGACTGGTACCGGATTGATATCCTGGCCTCCCTGCACAAGAAGGGGATCACCATGCAAGATCTCTCCCGCGGCTCGGGGCTGGCGTCCAGCACGTTAAAAAACGCGCTGTATCGTCCTTATCCCAAAGGTGAACGCATTATCGCTAATGCACTCAATGTGGATCCGGCCAGCATTTGGCCGAGTCGTTATACGAGCAAGGTGTCGTAATTATGTTTGTTACGGTGAGTGAGTTAGCCGATTTACCTAGATTGCCTGGCACCTTGCAGGGACTTCGCTGGTCATTGAATAAGTGGACTGCAAATTCACCCGATTTAGTCCGTAAGTGTTCAGGCACCAAGGCTTTCGAGTACCACATCGATTGTTTGCCGGAACAAACACGCGAGATCATCAAACAACGGCACTATAAATCCCTGATTGCGAAATCAGCGGCCCAGCCGGTTGATGAGTCAGTCAAGCACAGTACCGCCATCAAGCCGCGCGATGAGCTGGCGATCATGCGTCAATGTCCGGCCCTGCTCGAGCGCAAGGTGCAGGCTCTGAACGATCAGCAGAAGCAGATTGCCGATGCGCACATGATGCTGGCACAGGAAGTGGCCCGGTTACAGCAGGACGGCATGACCCGCATTGCGGCGGTGACCTTTATCGTCGATGAGTCAAAGGCCGGCACATTGCCCGAGGCCCTGCAGCGCGCCGCCACGCTGGCTAACGCCAAAAAGGGCCGCACCCCCGGCAAGGGGTGGGCAAAAGCAGCCTACAGGAATGGGTGAGTCTCTATCTCAGCGCTGAGCGGCCCCAGGAGCGTCTGGCGATACTGGCTGCTCCCGGGAAGCTGAAGAAGCAGCGCCCCGAGGACATGACGTGGTTCTACACCCTGTTCTGGCCGCATTATGCCCGACCCTGTGGCCCGACGGTGCTGGAAGCCTACCGCGCATTTCAGGCGGACTGGCAGAGTAAATACCATGACCAGCCTGCCAGGCTGGCGGCTCCGCCGACCTACGACAAGGTCAATAGCATGGTCAAGCGTGTTGCGCCCAACCGAAGGGTCAAGGGCCGGGTCACCGGCTCGGCGCTTAAGGCGTATCAGGTGTATCAGCAGCAGGATTGGGCGCAGATGCTGGTAAATGGCTGCTGGATAGCCGACGGCAAGTCGCTAAACATGAAAGTGGCGCATCCGATACACGGGCAACCTTTTACCCCGGAGCTGACTTTGGTGCTCGACGGGCGTACCCGCTATCTCGTGGGCTGGCGCCTGTCACTGGCAGAAAACGCTATCGCAGTAGCGGATGCGTGGCGTTATGGCATCCAGCACCACGGCAAGCCGCTGTTTGCCTACTCCGATAACGGCGGCGGTGAGACCAACAAGATGCTAGATGAGGATATCACCGAGATTTTCCCCGGCTGGGTATTGAGCATATTACCGGTATCCCCAGTAACCCGCAGGCGCGGGGCATTATCGAGCGGTTGAACGGCGTGCTGCCACGCAGGCTGGCCCTGCGCTTTCAGACCTATAACGGACTAAGCACTGACCCCAATGGGGCGCGGGTGCAGGGGCAAAAACTGCTGAGTCTGTCGAATGCCTTACGTCAGGGGAAGGAGCTGAACGCCACGCAGCAAAAGACGCTGGCGATATTGCCCAGCTGGCGGCAGCTGATAGCCGCTATCGAGGAGGAGGTGCAGCGCTTATAACCACAGCCACGAGCACAGCGCGCTACCCAAGGTCAACGGTAAATCAATAACGCCGCCCTGCTGGCACGCCTGCTGGAAGTGATACGCCGCCCGCCGGCGGGCGGCAATCAATACGATTACCATCGCTGGGCGGTGTCCCTGCCCGGCGTCACCGAAGCCCATGGCTACCCGCTGCGCCGGGGCTACGGTACGGTGGATGTGGTGATAGTCACCCATAACGACCTGCCGTCGCCGGAGACGCTTAAGGCGGTGCAGCGCTACCTTGACGAGATGCGCCCGATCACCGCGAAAAACTGTCTGGTACTGGCCCCGAGGTGGTGAAAGCCGGTATCACGGCCCAGGTTAGCCTGAGCAATCTGACGCTGGAGGCCGCGCGCAAACAGATTACGACCGCGCTCAGTGACTATGTTAACCGCCTGTGACCCCCGGTGAGGTGGCGGTCAGAACCCAGCTGGGGGCGCTGATATCCGATGTGGTCGGCGTGGTGGACTACCAGTTGCTTGCCCCCAGCGCCAATGTAGTGCCGGTGGTGAACAAGCAGACCGTGCAGTGAATACACGCAGGCACCATCACAGTGGAGAAAATGCCATGAACAGCCGCGATTACGCGCAGCTGCTCAGTGCCCTGCTGCCACCGAAAAGCTATGCGCTGACCCGGTAAGCGACTCGGTGTCGAACTGCAGGCCGAGGGGAAAAGCCTGGCACAGCTGGAAATCCGCGCCGGCGAAGTGTCTGACGGGTATCACGCCCTTTCTGGCAGTCGGGCTGCTGGTCGACTGGGAGCGGATGTTGGGAATTTCCTCCGACAGCAGTACGACGCTACAGCAGTGTCGCCAGCAGGTACTGGCCAAGATTAACGCCACTGGTGGCTTGAGCCGGCAATA
This sequence comes from Sodalis sp. (in: enterobacteria), assembly GCF_051710625.1. Taxonomy (GTDB): domain Bacteria; phylum Pseudomonadota; class Gammaproteobacteria; order Enterobacterales; family Enterobacteriaceae; genus JBPESN01. Next base: position 42,135 of record NZ_JBPESN010000001.1, read on the forward strand.
CTTTATCAGCTTGGCCAAATCGCTGGGTTACCGCGTCACCATCGACGAGCCGGAGCCGTTCCGCGACGGCATTGGCCGGGCCGGCGAGCGTATCTGGGTGCCGGAGATTATCTGGCTGTGGATAGTCAATATTGATAACGCACAGGTGCCGGTCTACCGCTTCCGCCCCGGTAGCTCGGTGGCCGGGGAAAAGCTGCTGACCTTTGGGCAGAACCTGATTGAAGGGCTGTTTAAGGACCTGAAACCCGCGCACACCCAGGTGGTGTTTAACTACAGGGAGAAAACGCGCCCATGAAGGATATTATCGCGCCGATTGACAGCGAGGACGGGCTGTTTCATGACGGCGACCCGGCCGGCGGCGTCAAGGGGACCGTGGTCTACGCCCGGGAACTGAACGCCATGCAGGGGGCGGTCATCGATACCCAGACCGAGCAGAAAAATATTCTGGCGGCCGCCGGAATGCAGCCCAACCCGGCGTAACATAACCAGCTGGCCGAGGCCATCAAGGGGTTGATTGCGCAAGCCCGGCAGGAGAATGAAAAACGCAGCCTGCTCAGGAAAAACAACGGCGCGGATATCTTGGATAAAGCGGCGTTCGTGGCCAATCTGGGGTTAAAAAATACCGTTGAACAGGCACAAAACGCACTGGACAAACGTGCCGGTGGCACGGTTAACGGCAGTCTGCAGATCACCCATTCGGTCAATGTCGGCGACAGCGATTCAGGGCTGATTGCCAATGGCAAAGGCAGCGTGGCGCTGTACGCCAACAACGTCAAAACCGGCGAATGGAATACCCAGCGCTTGCATTGGGTACAAGACCTTGAAGTGGGTGGAAAACTGACCGCCAGTGGCGGAGCAACCGTTGGCAAAGCCGTCTCGCTATCCGGTGGCGGCTATCTCACGGATATTCCGCATTTTTATGGCCGGGGCAAAGCGGCAACGATACACGTTCAGGTGAATGCCGCTATTACCCTTATCCAGGCAATCCCATGAGCACGGAATTTTACGGTGCCGATGTGGTGAGCAGTCATTATGAACATCGCCTTATTATTAATCGCGGTGGCGGTAACATTAAGTGGTTCGTTTTTGAGTATGACGGTAGCGCTTATGCCATGCAGGGGCACTGGCAAAATAACTCGGACCGGCGGATAAAAAGCGATATTGCGAAAATAGAAAATGGCCTTGCAAAAGTCGAAACGCTGACGGGCTACACGTATGTCCTTGCCGAACATCGTCAGGCGGGTGTGATAACCGATGAGCTGGAAAAGGTCCTGCCTGAGGCAGTAGGTAATTCGGGGGACTACCACGAGAGTGATGGCACGGCTGTCAAGAATGTAAAAGCCGTCGCCTACGGTAGTATCACTGCGTTGCTGATTGAAGCAATAAAAAACCTGTCCGCGAAAGTGAAAGCGCAGCAGGCAGAGATTGAGGTACTGAAAAGCGTAATGCGCTCAGCGCTGGACGTGGCCGAATCACCGGCACAGACTCAGAATATGGATAATGACGGGGAGACACCCTAAATGAAAGAGATTATTTCGTCAATTGTAGTGGCATACTGAATTTGGCCACCTTGAACAGAGGTGATATGCTCACCTCAGAACAACACTGGTGCACCAATGAAAAGAAGAAATTTTAGTCCTGAATTCAAACGCGAATCCGCTCAACCGGTTGTCGACTAAAATTACACTGCCGCGCCAGCAGCAAAAGCCATGGACGTCAGTTTTTCTACGATGACGAAATGGGTAAAACAACTGCGTGATGAGCGACAGGGGAAAACGCCAAAAGCCTCTCCCATAACCCCGAAATAAATCGAAATACGTGAGCTTAAGAAGAAGGTACAACGCATTGAAATGGGAAACGAAATATTAAAAAAGGCTACAGCGCTCTTGATGTCAGACTCCCTGAACAGTTCTCGTTAATCGGGAAACTCAGAGTGCATTATCTTGTGGCCACACTCTGCCACGTGTTCAGGGTTCATCGCAGCAGTTACAAATACTGGAAAAGTCGTCCTGACAGGCCAGACGGCAGGCGAACAGTATTGCGCAGTCAGGTTCATGAACTGCACAGTATCAGCCATGATGCCGCTGGCGCGAGAAGTATCGCCACCATGGCAACCCAGAGAGGCTTCCGCATGGGGCGCTGGCTCGCAGGCAGGCTCATGAAAGAGCTGGGGCTGGTCAGTTGTCAGCAGCCGATGCACAGGCACAGGTATAAGCGTGGCGGTCAGCAGCATGTTGCGATCCCGAATTATCTTGAGCGCCAGTTCGCTGTAACGGAGCCAAACCAGGTATGGTGCGGCGATGTGACGTATATCTAGACCGGGAAACGCTGGGCATACCTTGCGGTTGTTCTTGATCTGTTCGCGAGGAAACCGGTGGACTGGGCTATGTTGTTCTCCCCGGACAGCAGACTGACCATCAAAGCACTGGAAATGGCATGGGAAACGCGCGGTAAACCAGCCCGGAGTGATGTTCCACAGCGATCAGGGTAGCCGCTATACGAGCGGGCAGTTCCGACAGTTGCTGTGGTGTACCGGATCAAACAAAGCATGAGTTGCCGGGGTGACTGTTGGGATAATGGTCCGATGGAGCGCTTTTTCAGAAGTCTGAAAAACGAGTGGATACCGGTAACGGGCTACATAAGCTTTAGCGAAGCAGCTCATAAAATTATCGGCTATATCGTGGGATATTACAGCGCACCCAGGCCGCATGAATATAACGGTGGATCGCCACCAAACGAATCAGAAAATAGATACTGGAAAAACGCGGACGCGGTGATCAGTTTTAGTTGATCACTACAGTTTTTTTATTGGTGGAGCTAAGCGGGATCGAACCGCTGACCTCTTGCATGCCATGCAAGCGCTCTCCCAACTGAGCTATAGCCCCGTACTACGGATGCCGCCTCTGGTGGACGAGGCGAATGATATGAATTCCAACAAACTCTGTCAACGGCTAAATTCACCAAACGGGTTAAACGCTGAAAAAGTCGGCAAATCAGTGCTGACCCGCGCTTTCCTGCGCCCGACGGGCGATAAAGTCCAACGCCTTAACGATGCGCGCTAAACAGCGCGACTGGCCTATGGCATGCACGGTGACGTCAAGGCCGGGAGACTGGCCGGCGCCAGTAACCGCAACGCGCAGCGGCATACCGACTTTACCCATGCCGACCTGTAGCGCCTCGGCCGTTTGCTCAATAGCCGCATGTACTGTGGCCGGCGTCCATTCACTGAGCGCCGCCAGATTGGCGCGTACCGCCTTCAGCGCCGAGACCGCCATCGGGCGCAAATGCTTCTTGGCCGCGTCGGCATCGAATTCGCTGAAATCCTCGTAGAAGTAGCGGCAGCTGATTACTATCTCTTTCAGCGTCTTGCAGCGCTCGCCCAGCAGCTTCACCAGCGCCGCCAGCCGCGGGCCGGTGCGGGTATCAATTCCCTGCTGCTCGATATGCCAGACCAGATGTGTCGCGACGTAGTCGGCCGGCAGGTTATTAATATAATGACGATTCAGCCACAGTAGCTTTTCGGTGTTGAAGGCGCTGGCGGACTTGCTCACCGCCTCAAGGCTGAAGAACTGTTTCATTTCGTCGACGCTGAAAATCTCCTGATCGCCGTGGGACCATCCCAGGCGCACCAAATAGTTCAGCACCGCTTCCGGCAAAAAACCGTCATCGCGGTATTGCATGACCCCTACCGCGCCATGGCGTTTGGAGAGTTTTTTGCCATCATCGCCCAGAATCATCGAGACATGGGCATAAACCGGCACCGGCGCGCCCAGCGCCTTGAGGATATTGATTTGGCGCGGCGTATTATTGATATGGTCTTCCCCGCGGATAACGTGGGTTATCGCCATATCAAAATCGTCGACCACCACGCAGAAATTGTAGGTCGGCGACCCGTCGGTGCGGCGGATGATGAGATCATCCAGCTCCTGATTGCTAGATTCGATAGGTCCACGGATGAGGTCATTAAACACCACCGAGCCGTCCTGCGGGTTGCGAAAACGCACCACGCAGGGTTCATCATCGGCATGATGCTCATGGCTGTCGCGGCAGCGGCCGTCGTAGCGCGGTTTTTCGCCCCGGGCCATCTGCGCTTCGCGCAACGTTTCCAGCCGCTCTTTAGCGCAATAACAGTGATAGGCGGTGCCCTTGGACAGCATATCGTCAATGACCGCGTTATAGCGGTCGAAACGTCTAGTCTGAAAATAGGGGCCTTCGTCCCAGTCCAGGTTGAGCCAGTTCATACCCTCCATAATGGCGTCAATCGCCTGCTGCTTTGAGCGCTCAAGATCGGTGTCTTCTATGCGCAGCACAAACTCCCCACCCAGATGACGGGCGAACAGCCACGAATAGAGCGCGGTGCGCGCGCCACCGACATGTAAATAGCCGGTGGGACTGGGCGCGAAACGGGTTTTAATTTTCATCAGCTACATTGCCTTCATTACGCAGGGCGAACAGCCGGAATGGCGTTTCCGCCCCACAATAAAAAGTGGGGAATAGTCTACCACTTGAGGGCGAATCCTCAACGCCTGTCCACATCCGGCAGGTTTTTTTGCTCAGACCGGGGTAAAACCGCCCGGGATGGCTAAATTTAATACGAACACGCAAATTCACGGGAAAAATCGTTGACTCATTTCGGCGGTTCCCTATAATGCGACCCCACACAGCGGGGGTGATTAGCTCAGCTGGGAGAGCACCTCCCTTACAAGGAGGGGGTCGGCGGTTCGATCCCGTCATCACCCACCACGATTGTAGTAACAGACTGAATTTGGCCGCCTGAACTGAGGTGGCATTCTCACCTCAGAACAAGACGGGTGCCGCAATAAAAAGAAGAAATTTTAGTCCTGAATTTAAACGCGAATCCGCTCAACCGGTTGTCGACCAAAATTACACCGCCGCACAAGCAGCAAAAGCCATGGGCGTCAGCCTTTCTACGATGGCGAAATGAATAAAACAACTGCGTGATGAGCGACAGGGGAAAACGCCAAAAGCCTCTCCCATAACCCCGGAACAAATCGAAATACGTGAGCTCACGAAGAAGGTACAACGCATTGAAATAGAAAACGAAATATTAAAAAAGGCTACAACGCTCTTGATGTCAGACTCCCTGAACAGTTCTCGTTAATCGGGAAACTTAGAGCGCATTATCCTGTCGCCACACTCTGCCACGTGTTCAGGGTTCATCGCAGCAGTTACAAATACTGGAAAAGTCGTCCTGACAGGCCAGGCGGCAGGCGAACAGTATTGCGCAGTCAGGTTCATGAACTGCACAGTACCAGCCATGGTGCCGCTGGCGCGAGAAGTATCGCCACCATGGCAACCCAGAGAGGCTTCCGCATAGGGCGCTGGGGCTCGCAGGCAGGCTCATGAAAGAGCTGGTCAGTTGTCAGCAGCCGACGCACGGGTATAAGCGTGGCGGTCAGGAGCATGTTGCGATCCCGAATTATCTTGAGCGCCAGTTCGCTGTAACGGAGCCAATCCAGGTATGGTGCGACGATGTGGCGTATATCTAAACCGGGAAACGCTGGGCATACCTTGCGGTTGTTCTTGATCTGTATCTGTTCGCGAGGAAAGCGGTGGGCTGGGCTATATCGTTCTCCCCGGACAGCAGACTGACCATCAAAGCACTGGAAATAGCATGGGAAACGCGTGGTAAACCAGCCGGAGTGATGTTCCACAGCGATCAGGGTAGCCACTATACAAGCAGGCAGTTCCGACAGTTGCTGTGGCGTTACCGGATCAAACAAAGCATGAGTCGGCGGGCTAACTGTTGGGATAACAGCCTGATGGAGCGCTTCTTCAGAAGTCTGAAAAACGAGTGGATACCGGTAACCGGCTACATAAGCTTCAGCGAAGCAGCTCATAAAATTACCGACTATATCGTGGGATATTACAGCGCACTCAGGCCGCATAAATATAACGGTGGGTTGCCACCAAACGAATCAGAAAATAGATACTGGAAAAACGCTAACGCGGTGACCAGTTTTAGTTGACCACTACATTCCCAGCCGGTGGCAAGCGCTAAACGCAAAATAAGTGTTAACTGGTAAAATTTGCAGCAGCCGTAACAGGATGTTGGTAGTTAACGCGGGAAGGTGTCAGGGACAGGTTTTACCCTGAAGACCGGTTACAGGGGGGGCAACATGCCATACCCAAACTGCGCGGGCCGGGGTAATCGTCCCGGCCCGCCGCCGCGGGTTTACTGGCTGGCGACGATATGATCGTCCTGTAGATCCAGTCTGATGGGTTTGCCCGGCAATAGCTGACCGGACAGGATCTGCTGCGATAACGGGTTTTCGATCTCTTGCTGAATGGCGCGTTTCAGCGGGCGTGCGCCATAGACGGGATTGAAGCCGGATTTGCCCAGCAGCGCCAACGCCTCATCGCTGATAGTCGTGGTGTAACCTCGTTCTTCCAAGCGCTGATAAAGACGCTGCAGTTGGATCTGAGCAATCTCGGTAATATGCTCCCGGCTCAGCGGATGGAACACGACAACTTCATCCACACGGTTGATAAACTCCGGCCGGAAATGGTGGCTGACCACATCAAGCACCATATCTTCCATTTCCGGATAGTTCATCTGGCCAAAGCGTTTCTGGATAACATCCGAACCCAGGTTGGAGGTCATGATGACCACGGTATTGCGAAAATCCACCGTGCGTCCCTGACCGTCGGTCAGTCGGCCGTCATCCAATACCTGCAGCAGGATATTGAAGACGTCAGGATGCGCCTTTTCGATCTCATCCAGCAAAATGACTGAATAAGGACGGCGGCGCACCGCCTCGGTCAGATACCCCCCTTCTTCATAACCGACATAGCCGGGAGGGGCGCCAACCAACCGCGACACCGAATGTTTTTCCATGAATTCAGACATATCGATACGCACCATTGCACCGTCGCTACCGAACAAGAACGTGGCCAGCGCTTTACCCGATTCCGTTTTACCTACCCCGGTAGGTCCCAGGAACATGAAGGAGCCGATGGGACGGTTAGGATCCGCCAAGCCGGCACGGCTGCGGCGAATAGCATTGGAAACCGCTTCCACTGCTTTATTTTGCCCAATGACCCGCTGATGTAAATCCTGCTCCATACGCAGTAGCTTTGCCCGCTCGCTTTCCAGCATCCGCGAGACCGGAATTCCCGTCCAGCGGGCTAATACTTCGGCAATCTCAATGTCGGTCACGCGATTGCGCAGTAAGCGCATACTTTTGCCTTCAGCTTGCGAGGCCGCCGCCAGTTGCTTTTCCAACTCGGGAATTTTACCGTATTGCAGCTCGGACATCCGCGCCAGGTCTCCAACGCGCCGCGCCTGTTCGATCGAGATTTTTGCCTGTTCCAATTCCGCCTTCAAATGCTGGGTGCCCGACAAAGAGGCTTTCTCCGCTTTCCATTCCTCTTCAAGTTCGGAGTAATCGCGTTCTTTTTGCGCCAGTTCGTCATTAAGCATCGCCAATCGCTTGAGACTGGCGTCATCCGATTCCTTCTTCAGCGCCTGCTGTTCCAGCTTCAACTGGATGATCCGGCGATCCAGCCGGTCAAGCTCTTCTGGTTTGGAATCGATCTGCATACGAATGCTGGATGCGGCTTCATCAATAAGATCAATAGCCTTGTCAGGCAGTTGCCTGTCGGCAATATAGCGATGGGCCAGCGTCGCGGCGGCAACAATGGCCGGATCGGTAATCTGCACATGGTGATGCACCTCATAACGTTCTTTCAAGCCGCGCAGAATAGCGATGGTATCCTCTACGTTCGGCTCGGCGACAAACACCTTCTGGAAACGCCGTTCTAGCGCGGCGTCCTTCTCGATAAATTTGCGATATTCATCAAGCGTCGTTGCGCCAACGCAGTGCAGTTCGCCGCGCGCCAATGCAGGTTTGAGCATGTTACCGGCGTCCATCGCGCCATCGGCCTTGCCGGCGCCTACCATGGTATGCAACTCATCGATAAACAGGATGACATTGCCCTCTTGCTTGGACAGATCGCTTAAAACGCCTTTCAGTCGCTCTTCAAATTCACCGCGATATTTCGCGCCCGCCACAAGCGAGCCCATATCCAGCGATAACACCCGGTTGTTCTTAAGGCCTTCGGGTACTTCGCCGTTGACGATACGCTGCGCCAGCCCTTCAACAATGGCGGTTTTACCTACTCCGGGTTCACCGATGAGGACCGGATTATTTTTGGTGCGCCGCTGGAGCACCTGGATGGTGCGGCGAATTTCTTCATCACGCCCGATAACGGGATCAAGTTTGCCCTGTTCGGCGCGCGCGGTCAGGTCGATGGTGAACTTTTTCAGCGCCATACGCTGATCTTCCGCGCCCTGATCGTCCACCTGCTCGCCGCCGTGCATCTGCTCAATGGCCTGGGTGATGGATGCCGTCGTAGCGCCCGCCGACTTCAGCAGCGCGGCCAACATGCCGCGCGACTCCAGCGACGCGAGAACGAAGAGTTCGGAAGAGATAAAACTGTCGGTGCGTTTTTGCGCCAGCTTGTCGCACAGGTTCAGCACCCACACCAGATCTTGCGAAGGCTGAACGTCGCCGCCGGTGCCTTCCACCTGCGGCAAACGCTCGCAGGCCTGTTCCACAGAGCTGATAAACGGCACCACGTTAACCCCGGCGGATTGCAGCAGCGGACGCACGGTACCGCCCTCCTGCTTTAGCAGGGCCGCCATCACGTGTAGTGGTTCGATAAATTGGTTGTCGCGCCCGAGAGCCAGGGACTGGGCGTCGGCGAGGGCAAGCTGGAATTTATTGGTAAGACGATCCGGACGCATAACTCCTCCCATATTGGTCAAAATTGCTACTCTGGAGATTAAATAAGGTCGTTTATTTAAAATTCAAGGATATTTCGCCAATAAGCTGGAAGATAATTGCTATCCATCCTGGATCGTCTTGGGCAAGAGATTATATCAGCCAGACCAAGGTTGCCATACGTCCGGTGACACCTTCGCGCCGATAGGAGAAAAAAGTATCGTTTTCCTGCACCGTGCAATGCTGACCGCCATATACGGCGTGGATCCCGGCCGTCCGCAAACGCAAACGCGCCAGTTGATAGAAATCAGCCAGATATTTTTCGCCTAGGGGGACAAACACATCTGCCGCCGCGGGGTCGTAACGGGCAAAGGCATCTTTGACTTCGGCGCCCACTTCAAACGCCTCGGGACCGATGGCCGGCCCCGGCCCCAGCCAGGCGAGAATATCCGCGCGCGGCGTCTGAAACGCCGCCAGCGTCTGCTCAAGCACGCCGGCGCACAATCCTCGCTGGGCGTCGTCCGGGTGTAAACCGCATCACCACGCATCGGCGGCGGCGGGGCACCATTGAGGGTGACCACATCAATACCGTGCCACCTGCGTTACCCGGCGCGGCGCGGCGGGTAAATCTGCCAGCGCCACCAGCCGGCGACGATTTTCCGCCACGGCCTCGGGATTATCCCCGACATGGTCGCCTACATTTAGCGAATGCCAGGGCGCGCGGCTCACGCCGCCCTCGCGGGTTGTGCTGCAGGCCCGGACCAGGGCGGGAGCAGGCCAGTCGGGCAGGATAAGCCGGCTCACAGCCAGTCCATGCTATCTTTGAACAGGTCTGTATCTGCCTTCAACGCCGCTATTAGCGCCACCATATCCTGCGGCAGCGGCGCATGCCACTCCATTTCAATCGAAGTAATGGGATGGTATAGCCGCAGCAGGGTGGCATGCAGCGCCTGGCGATCGAAACTGCGCAGCACCTCATTGAAAGCATCGGAAGCCCCCTTCGGCGGTCGCGGGCGCCCGCCGTAAAGCGGATCGCCTACCAGCGGATGATTGATATGCGCCATCTGCACGCGGATCTGATGCGTTCGTCCGGTTTCCAGACGCAACCGCAGACGCGTATGGGCGCGGAAGTGCTTCATTATACGGTAATAGGTCACCGCCGGCTTGCCCATCGGGTGCACCGCCATATGCGTCCGCTTGGTAGCGTGGCGCGCGATCGGCTGCTCCACGGTGCCGCCGGCGGTCATGGTGCCGATAGCGACCGCTTCGTATTCGCGGGTAATTTCCCGCGCCTGCAGCGACTCCACCAGACGAGTCTGCGCCGGCACGGTTTTGGCCACCACCATTAGGCCGGTCGTGTCTTTGTCCAGACGATGCACGATACCTGCACGAGGAACATCCACAATGGGCGGAAAATAATGCAGCAGCGCATTCAACACGGTGCCATCGGCATTGCCGGCGCCGGGATGCACGACCAGATAACGCGGTTTATTGATGACGAGAATATCGTCATCTTCATAAACGATATTTAGCGGTATAGCTTGCGCTTCCCAGTGCGGCACTTCTTCGATAACCGCCTGTATTTCAACATATTCACCGCCAAGCATTTTTTCTTTGGGGACTGCCGTGACCTGTCCGTTCACCCGCACCAGGCCGTCAAGGATCCAGGCTTTTATCCGCGATCGTGAATAATCAGGGAACAATTCCGCCAAAGCCTGATCTAAACGTTGCCCGAGTTGTGATTCGCTCACCGTTCCGGTGAGGTGTTGATGCTGTGCCATATAAGGTATCTTCGTTAACGTTGGGTTTTCACAGCGATGCCGTTTAAAATAGTATGCTATTGTAGCTGGTCTCATCCGGGAGCTAAACGGACACTCTCCCGGACCAACACTCTGAGTGTGGTGGCATACTGAATTTGGCCACCTGAACAGAGGTGATATGCTCACCTCAGAACAACACGGGTGCACCAATGCAAAGAAGAAATTTTAGTCCTGAATTCAAACGCAAATCCGCTCAACTGATTGTCGACCAAAATTACACCGCCGCGCAAGCAGCAAAAGCCATGGACGTCAGTTTTTCTACGATGACGAAATGGGTAAAACAACTGCGTGATGAGCGACAGGGGAAAACGCCAAAAGCCTCTCCCATAACCCCGGAACAAATCGAAATACGTGAGCTCAAGAAGAAGGTACAACGCATTGAAATAAAAAACGAAATATTAAAAAAGGCTACAGCGCTCTTGATGTCAGACTCCCTGAACAGTTCTCGTTAATCGGGAAACTTGGAGCGCATTATCTTGTGGCCACACTCTGCCACGTGTTCAGGGTTCATCGCAGCAGTTACAAATACTGGAAAAGTCGTCCTGACAGGCCAGACGGCAGGCGAACAGTATTGCGCAGTCAGGTTCATGAACTGCACAGTATCAGCCATGATGCCGCTGGCGCGAGAAGTATCGCCACCATGGCAACCCAGAGAGGCTTCCGCATGGGGCGCTGGCTCGCAGGCAGGCTCATGAAAGAGCTGGGGCTGGTCAGTTGTCAGCAGCCGACGCACAGGTATAAGCGTGGCGGTCAGGAGCATGTTGCGATCCCGAATTATCTTGAGCGCCAGTTCGCTGTAACGGAGCCAAACCAGGTATGGTGCGGCGATGTGACGTATATCTGGACCGGGAAACGCTGGGCATACCTTGCGGTTGTTCTTGATCTGTTCGCGAGGAAACCGGTGGGCTGGGCTATGTCGTTCTCCCCGGACAGCAGACTGACCATCAAAGCACTGGAAATGGCATGGGAAACGCGTGGTAAACCAGCCGGAGTGATGTTCCACAGCGATCAGGGTAGCCACTATACGAGCAGGCAGTTCCGACAGTTGCTGTGGCGTTACCGGATCAAACAAAGCATGAGTCGGCGTGGTAACTGTTGGGATAACAGTCCGATGGAGCGCTTCTTCAGAAGTCTGAAAAACGAGTGGATACCGGTAACGGGCCACATAAGCTTCAGCGAAGCAGCTCATGAAATTACCGACTATATCGTGGGATATTACAGCGCACTCAGGCCGCATGAATATAATGGTGGGTTGCCACCAAACGAATCAGAAAATAGATACTGGAAAAACGCTAACGCGGTGGCCAGTTTTAGTTGACCACTACAATCTCCGAAGGGGAGTAGCTGGAGAAGCTTGACGCCCGCCTTAGCTATAGATTTTGCAATCAATTCTGGACTGTCCAAAATAGTCATTTTTTAGGGTTTAAGGGAGCCCAGAATTGTCTGCGAATTAGTCCAGAATATTTTGCATCACTACGGACTACGCTGCATCAACAGGGTATCTACCCAACGGTTATGTTTAAAGCCCACCGCCGTCAGCTGTCCTATCAATTGAAAGCCGAGCTTTTGATGCAAACGTAACGAGGCATGATTTTCCGCATTGCCGATAATCGCCAGCATCTGACGCCAGCCACCCTGTTCCGCCCGGGTAATGGCCTCGCGCAGCAGTAACGAGCCGAGCTCGCGTCCGGATGTGGCCGGATGAATATACACGGAATCCTCGATGGTGAAACGGTAGGCGTAACGGGGACGATAAGGGGAAAGATAACAATAGCCCAGCAGTTCGCCGTCTTGCCGGGCCGCAAGCCAAGGCAGCCCTTGCGCCTTTACTTGCGGTATAGCGGCCCATCATATCGTTTAGCGACGGCGGCTCGGTCTTGAAACTGGCGATACCGTGTTGCACATGCCAGGCATAGATATCACGAATAGCAAGCAGATCCGCTTCTTGGGCATCGCTGATGAGAATAGCCGAATGTGTCACTGTACCCTCTGATAGATGTTCTGTTGTTAATAACAGATAACACGAATAATGATTAAACCTAGCCTCGACAAACTATCAGCGCCATAACGAAAATGTCGTCGCAGCTAAACGCCAACGTGGTTTGCCTGTCCCCCAAATTTTGGCGGTGGCAACCGGCCGTTTTCCGACATCCTCGCTAGCCGTTATTAGCGCTGTCGGGTCGTGACGATATTCAATGAGCGTGCTACTGATTAAGGTGCGGTATAGGGCGATCACTAAATCAAAAATGGATCACATGTTTTGCATGTAACAAATGTAATAAGCACCACCATATTCCCGTTGCAACCCTTTTTTGTTAAACTCAAACGGCTGATAATATTATTGCCTGGTGAGCTGATGACCCATGGAAGAGACGTCATCGCACACGTGTATGGCCTCAAGTAGTTAGCGTCGTAATAAACCATAGGGACAGTGAGAAAACAATGAATATTGCGCATTATCTCGAATTGCAGGGCATGAAAAAAGGCAGACTGGAGGGATTGATGGAAAGCATGCGCAAAGGGATGCTTAAGGGCATGGACAAGGGCAGGTTGGAAGGCAAGAAAGAAGATCGCAGACAAGCCACGCGCAGTATCGCCATGCATTTACTGGCGGGCGCTGTCGATCGTACGCTCATCAAAAACTGCACCGGGCTGACCAAAAAAGAACTGCAGCATCTGCATGCGGAATATTTCATGAAATTAGTTTAATAGGGTCTTTACTTTATTTTATTCGTCGTTAAAATGGGAGGACGCGTTCATTCTGTTAAACGTGAATAGTTAGTTTTACTTAATAATTATTAATAACGTCGGAATAACCGAAAACCAAAACTAAATTAAGGTGATTCTGAATTGTTATCGCTCGCAGGCTAAGAATGAAGCCTGCGACTTAAACAATAAGTGGCTAAAATATTTCCAAATAAACGCTAAATGCGTTGGTTATATAACATATAAAGGCGACAGTATAGTTTAATTTCTAGCCCGCTGTAAGCAACTGAGTAATGAAGGGTTTTATTAATGGGGAAAGGAAGTTTAATCCCGCGGTGGATTGTATTAGATCTATTCTTTCGACCAGTGGTCAGAATAATCAATTTCCGTAATTTAGTTAATTTGTAACTAAAATGGGAGGGTATCTAACCTTTCGCGCGCGGCACCTCGCTTTCTCAAGTATATATTACTTCTGACGCAGGGTTCTCATCTCGTCTCTCGTCGGTGATGAGTAAGCCGCGTTGCGGGCGCCTGCCCGATAGGATTTTGGCAAAAGCAACGCCGCCATCAACGTTAATAACGCCGCCAGCGATAGCCAGACGCCAGGCAGCGCATTATCCCCGTTCTCATGGATAAGCACGCTGGCGATGGCGGGGGTGAAGCCGCCAAAAATCGCCATCGCTAAACTGTAGGCCATGGAAAAACCGGTGGCGCGTACGGCGAGGGGCATAATCTCCGTCAGCGCCACCACCATAGCCGCGTTATAGCCGGCGTAAAGAAAAGAAAGCCAGAGTTCCGCGCTAATGAGACGCGGCAAGGAGGGCGCGGCCGCCAGCCAGTACAATACCGGATAGGCCGTCAGCGACATCAGACTGGTAAAGGTCAACAAAAGTGGGCGGCGGCCGATTTTATCCGATAGCGCGCTCATCAGCGGCAGCCAGAAAAGATTGGAGAGGCCCACGCCAAGCGTGACGATAAAACTTTCCTCGGCGCTGAAATGCAGTAGCGCTTTGCCATAGGTAGGCGTGAACGCGGTGATCATATAAAACGAGACGGTGGTGGTGGCGACCATGCATACGCCCAGGCCGATTAGCGGCCAACTGCGCGCCACGGAGCGAAAAATCTCGCGGGTGTGCGGCGGAGGCCGGCGCTTTTGAAAAGCCTCGCTTTCCTCCAGCATACGGCGGATCCAGAACAGGCAGGGCGGGATTATACAGCCGACGATGAAGAAAATACGCTAGCCCCAACGCGACATCATATTCTCGCTGATATAACGATTGAGCGCCATGCCCGACAGGGCGGCGAAAATGACCGCCAACTGCTGGCTGGCGGATTGCCAGCTGATGTACAACCCTTTTCTGCCGACGGGCGCAATTTCCGCCAGATAGACCGATACCCCTCCCAGCTCAACTCCCGCGGAAACCCCCTGCAATAGTCTGCTGGCCAACACCAACACCAACACCAACACCAACACCAACACCAACACCAACACCAACACCAACACCAACACCAACACCAACACCAACACCAACACCAACACCAACACCAGCAGAGCGAGCATGGCGTAGCCGGGCACGCAGGCAATGGTCAGCGTACCGAACGCCATAAGTCCAAGCGTCAGCACCAGTCCGGCGCGGCGGCCGCAGCGATCGATATAGACGCCAAGTACCAGCGCACCCAGAGGACGCATCAGAAATCCGGCGCCGAACGTCATCGTGGTCAACATCAATGAGGCGAGGGGTGTGCTGGCAGGAAAAAAGGTGGCGGCAATGGCGCTGGCGTAATAGCCAAATACCATGAAATCATGCATTTCAAGGAAGTTACAGCTGATCACTCTGAACACGTTAATAAAGCCGGCCTGCCGGGCCGGTGCGCTAGAGGGGGTAGGCATATTCACTGCTCCGGAATTGTACCGCGGGGGCGGCGTTATACGTGGGTCGTCAAACGGCCGCGCTGTCGCCCCGGTCGTTATGCTGGAGTATAAGCGGCCTGAAACAGGGCGGAATGTAGAATGATGTTGCAAATTAGGGCAATAACGGCGGCGGTGGTTTTGTTCGGCCTGTCGCGCATTTAGCCTGTGTCGGCCATGTCGTTTTACGGTAAACTTTGCGGCGAGGTTAGCGTTGCAATGAATTTTCCTCGCCAAGCGTTGTCGAAAATCTTCGCAACCCGGTGGAGCATGATGCCCGCAGTCCGGTGTCTTTGTTGCCTTAGACGGCTCCACACGGGCAATACATCGCCCAGTACAGGAACCTATTCCGGCATGGAACGAAGATCATTTATCAAAGCGTCCCTGGCGCTGGCCGACTACCGCTTCGTCATTTACTGCGAACCGCAGCGCGTCATGATGGATATCGAAAAACATATTTATGCCCGCAGCGATATCAAGCAGCTCGGCATCTTGCCTATGACCAGCATGTTCAGCTGCGGCACTAACGAGCGCCGTATGTGCGATACCATTCATCCGCAAATCCACGACTCCGATCGCCTGGCGATGTGGCGCGGCAACGGTGAATGGGTCTGTCGTCCGCTGAATAATCTGCAGAAATTGCAGTTTAACGCCTATCAGGATGGGAATCCGAAAGGGTTCGGCCTGTTGCAGTTAGATCATAATTTTGAAAACTATCAGAATGTTATTGGTTGGTATAACCAGCGTCCCAACCTATGGGTGGAGCCTGTCGGGTCTTGGGGCAAAGGTAGTGTTAATCTGCTGGAAATCCCGACCACCGGCGAGACGCTGGATAATATCGTGTGTTCTGGCAGCCCACCGAGCCGATTAAGGCCGGTAATGAATACAGTTTCCGCTATCGGTTGTACTGGAGCGGCGAGCCGCCCGTCAACACAGTCCGCTGGCCCGGGTTAAGGCGACCCGTACCGGCATGGGCGGTTTTCCTGAAGGTTGGGCCCCCGGTGAACACTTCCCGGATACCTGGGCGCGCCGTTTTGGCGTCGACTTCGTTGGCGGGCAGTTAAAAGCGTCGGCGGATAAGGGCATTGAGCCGGTTATTACTCTTTTCAGCGGTAAGGTGAGCAATATTGAAATCCTATACGTGAAGCCGATGGACGGTTACCGCACTTTGTTCGACTGGACGTCGACCAGCGATGCCGTCGATCTGGTCGAGCTGCGCATGTTCCTGCGCATCGGGCAGGAGGTGCTGAGCGAAACCTGGCTGTACCAATATTTCCCGCCGCCGCCGGATAAACGCAAGTATATCGACGATCGCACGATGAGCTGAAGCCCGCGCAGCGGGGTGTTTACCGGCCAGGGCCGCAGGGTCTAGCGGGTAGGGGCGGCGGCCTTGATGATGCGCTGCTGTACGATCCAGTGTCCTTTCGATGTCAGAAGCACCGGCAAATCGCTTTTTAGCTGTATGCCAAAATCGGTGTCATGCCACATCACTTCCAGTGCGCTCTGCGACAAGGCGCCGTGCATTGATTGGCTTACCAGTGTCATAGCGCCGGCGGGGTCGCATTTTAGATCGGCGTCCGCGCGCAGTAATGCCGTCAAGAGCCCGTTGACCACCGCCGGTTTATCGTTAATAACGATCCGTGACGCCGCCAGCAGAAAATGGGATTGATAGCTGTCGCTTTTCAAGTCATGATAGTCCTCTCCCAGCGCTTTGCGCGCCACGCTTTCGACGCCGGCAAAAGACACGATGGCCTGGATATCACCGTGCAGGAGCGCGGGAATAAAATCCACCGGCGCCACGTTGACCTGCTCGGTGCTCACCTTGGCCGCACTCAAAAGTTGACTGAGGTGGTAGTCGGTGTTGGTGCCAAGGGGCGTACCGATCTTCAGCCCGGCTAAATCGCTGACGGCGCGCAGCGGGGTGTATTTGGGCGAGCTGATGACGCGCGTTCCCCGGTAGCGGGCGACGTCGGCGACGATGCCAAAGGGTTGCTGGCGCAGTGCGCCGGTGATGGCCGGAAATTCCGTGAGGGTAGCGATGTCCACTCGTCCGCCCAGCAGCGCCTTGAAGGCTTCCCGGCCGCTCGGAAAATTAATCTGCTGCACCTTGGTGCCGCTAAAAATGATTCGTTATCGGCGGCACGTTTCGGCCGGCTTTCGTTCGGATTTACTAATAGCGGCATGCCTGGTATCATTCCTGCGTTGCCGTTATGTCTGCGTCAATGCGTTTCGTGCGTTGACCACGTCGACTGCGCCGGCGGCTTCACGTTGGCGACGACGCATCGCCTCAGGACGGTAATGCCAGCGGCCGCAGCAGTGACAAAATTCCTTCGCGGATATCCAGCAAATCAGCATTCTCGCGATTAAGCGGCTGCGGATGATTTTACCCGGCGCGGCGGACATCGCCTCAATGCGGTCCGCCAGCAGTAAAGCCTCACCCACATCGTAGGTGATAAACAGCACCGTTGCTCGGTGTTTTTGGCACACGCGCAACAGCAGATCCCACATCACCACCCGCTGTTTCTGTCCGCCGGATAATTGTCCGGGGTAATGATGGCCTAGCGAGGCAGGACCTACTTCTTCCAGCGTAGCCAATGCACGCTGATGCAGTTCCGCGCGGGGTAATTTAAAACGGTTCAGCGCGAACTTTACGTTGCCCAGCGCCGTCAGCCAGAGGAAAAGCGCGTAGTGCTGAAATATGACGCCGACTTCCGCACAAGGCCCGTTCAACACGAGTCCATCAATGCGGATTTCCCCGCTGGCGGGAGGAATAAACCCGGCGACGGCGTTCAATAATGTCGATTTGCCGCAGCCGGACGGTCCGATGATGGCGCTAAAGGTACCCGGCGCCAAGTCCAGGCGGGTAACGTCGAGCGCCAATGGCGGCTGACGCCGGCCGCCATAGCGGATACTGATATCGTCAATCACAACGTGGCCTGACATGATGCTATCCTTCCCCGGATTAATGCTGTTGCCAATGCAACAGACGACGCCCGATGCGATGAATAAGCGCATCCATCAGCGCGCCGAGAATGCCCAGCTCGATAAGCAGGGCGAACATGCGATCGGTACTGATATATTATCGGGCTTCCTGTAAGCAGTAACCGATGCCGGAGGACGCACCGGATAATTCGTCCGCCGCCAGGCTCAAAAAAGCCAGAACAACGCCCAGACGGATACCGGTAAAGATATGCGGGGCAGCCGCTGAAATCACCACCACCAAAAATTCCCGCGTCCGGCTGGACCCGAGCGAGCGCGCGGCGCGCAAGTATATTTTCGGGACATATCCCATGCCGTAGTGAGTATTGAACCACACCGTTAAAAAGACCGTGTAGGCGATAACGAAATACTTCGATCCCTCGCCGATGCCGAACCAGACAATGGCGACCGGAATCAGCGCGATGGCCGGAATAGGTCGCATCAAATTCAAAAACGGTGCCAGCAGCGGGCGGAATATCGCCATCCGTCCGGTTAGTAACCCGGTTAACCCCCAGGCTGGCGCCGAGAGCAAAGCCCGCGGCCGCCCTGCCGGCCGAAACGGCCAAATCGCTTTGCAGTACGCCGCTGCGAGCCATGTCCGCCGCCGCCGGATAGCGGCGGGCGCGAAAAGCGCTGCTTTGATAGCTGCTTATCACGCCTTTCACGCTGTCAGGGTACTCGGCAAAGAAGGGGATAACATATTTCCAAACCGTCTCTCCTGCAGGGGAGACTTCAAACAGCCGGCCGAATGCCGATTCACAAATAAAGGTATTGCCGTTGGCCAGGCGTTGGGCGCTGCCCATATAGAGCGAGAAAAAGGCCGGCGGCAGCGGGTCGCTGTATTGCCAGGTAATGTTGCCGTTGCTCAGATCGAACTCCAACGCCTTAGAGTGCGGCGAGGTGGCACCGGCCGGCCCGCGCACAGGTTGCCGTATCAAAACCCAGTATCGTACCGCTCACGGTCTGCACTGGGGTATGCTGTTGCGCCAGGACATCATGGCCGACATGTCAGGCCACCTCGCCACTGGTGAGGCTGACCGCCGCCACGCCCGACGTGCCGCGCAAACTCATCAGCACCAATTCCTCCGGCGTCAGGGACAGACCATTGATCATGGGTTAATGGTGGCGATCAAAGATAGTGTGGACCGGAAAGTCCTTCAGTCGCAGGTGTTGCCAGGAGCGCCACTCCCAAACGATTTCCCCGGCGCGGTTAACTTCACGCACCACGTCTTCCTGAATAACGTCATCGGGTGCATCGCGGGGTTGGTCGCCACCGCAGATGCGCGCGGCAATCTCCGCCGGGATAGGTTCCGCGGCGGTGTAAAGTAAATTGCCATTGGCCAGCCATCGGGCATCGTGGTGGTGGTAGATATCCTCGTAATGCCAAACGATGTCGCCTGCGGGGGTGACTTCATAAAAATCGCCGCCGTGCCAGATATCCCAGGCCGGGTACAGCGTGGCAGAGGTAGCACAGCTACCGTTATAACTAAGATTGCCATTTGGCAGGATCACCGCATCGCGCCCCGGCCGCACCGGTAAGTGCCATTGATGGGCTATTTCCCCCGCGCTGCGCTGCCGGTTGTTCAGAGTCAGGCCAGTGGCGCGCCGGCGAATGATTACCTGATCGCAGGCGGTTGCGGTTTGGGACATAGTGGCTCCGAATGAGGCCCGATTAGGGCGATTAAAACGTTTTACTACGCAAGCGAAAAAAACGCGTTATGCCTGTTTTTAAGGCTAACAAGAGGCGCTATATATTTTTAGTAAAACCTTTTACTATTGATCCTGTCAAGACGCGGTTAAGTGAAAATTTTGTATAATTAAATATTATTTAATGCATAAGTAAATTCGATGACGCCAAGGAAAATGATCATGTCCGCGGCTAAGCCGTCCGGGGGTCTTACCCGTTGTGCCACGCTCATTGATGTCGCCCGCCGGGCCGACGTATCGCCCGCGACCGTCTCCAATGCTATCAACGGACGGCGATATGTGGAGGCAGGTAGGCGTCTGCGCATCGAAGCGGCGATTACCGAGCTGGGCTATATCCCCCCCAATCTACGCGCCCGCGGTCTGCGCACCAGCAAAACTAATACGATTGCGCTTTTCTCGTCAATGCCTTCTGCCGTTTCTTCCGGGCCCGCCAAACTGGGTTTCATGATGGAAGTGGCGATGACTGTGGCCCTGGCGGCGTTATTATTAGACCATCTTACCGCCAGCGGCGCGCGCAATATCGTGCTTTTTATCGGCGATACCGGCCGCAGCGCTTATCAGGAGACCGAGCGGTGCTATCTGCGCTACGCCGCACAGCGGGGTATTGCGCCATGCCTCTACCGGTTGAACGAAGCCGATGGCGAACAGGCGGGATTTCAAGCGGCGATGGCGCGCTGCACCGAGAAGCGCCGCAGGTGGATGGCGTCCTGATTCTGGTCGACACGTTTGCCACCGGCGCGGTGCGCGCCTTTAACCAATTGGGGGTGTCAATTCCTGAACATATGCGAATCGCGACCCGCTATGACGGTATCCGCGCCCGGGAAACCTGGCCGGGGTTGACGGCGGTCAATTTGCATCTGGATGAGGTAGCGAGGTTGACCATCGAACAACTTTTCATGGCAATGTCCGGTCAGTCTCCTCAGCGGCCGTGCCAGAACCGGAGCGGAGAATTAGTCATCAGACGTTCCACCTGCATTGGCGCACGGATAACCCCGGCCGCGGACGAGGCGTCAGGTTTTGGGCGCCCATCCTGAGCACAGGGGGATGGGCCGGGAAATTGGCCTTTGCCACGTTGCATTTTCCCACATAATCCATGCCAGAAGCGGTGATATCAAAAAAGGCGCCCGTGATCCGTCTATCTTCCAGGGCGGCAATGGACGTATCTGTCAATGATGCGGCGATAACGCGCCGGTTTATCCTGCGACATAAAAGGCATTCCTGACCTTATTTTCTCTCTCGGGCGGGCGCTGTCAGGCGCGTTTATTCTGTTAAGGATATTTCCCTTCGCGCTGAAGAGTGTCATTTAACTTATTGTTTATGTTTAGTTTTATATTGATCCATTGCTAATGCCTTTCGCAGTGAAAGGGTTTTATTCAGCTATTGAGTTGATAGATGCAATGAATTAGCCGCTTTAGCCGCTGCGCCGTAAAGTGGGCTCAGAGTTCCCTTTCCTTTACCGTGAGCCTGAATAATATGAAAAATAAAACGCTGTTAACTACCGCCAGCGGTATCCCGGTGGCCGATAATCGGAACTCCCGATCCGCCGGAGCGCGGGGGCCATTGATGCTGGACGATTTTCATCTGGTGGGAAAACTGGCCCATTTTAACCGTGAAGTAATTCCCGAGTGGCGCGTGCATGCCAAAGGGTCCGGCGCCTATGGAACGTTTCGCGTGACGCAGGACATCCGCCGGCTGACCACCGCGTCGCCCTTTGAGCACATCGGCAAAGAGACGCCGGTATTACTGCGTTTTTCAACCGTGGGCGGCGAGCGGGGCTCGGCGGATACCGAGCGGCATCCGCGCGGTTTTGCGCTGAAATTTTATACTGAACAGGGTAACTGGGATGTGGTAGGTAATAATACATCGGTCTTTTTTATCCGCGATCCGCTGAAATTCCCTGATTTTATCCACACCCAAAAACGGGATCCGGCGACGAATCTGAAATCCCCCCCCCCAGATGATGTGGGACTTCTGGTCTTTGTCGCCGAAGTCATTGCATCAGGTCACCATTTTGTTCTCCGATCGCAGTATTCCCGATGGTTACCGTTTTATGCACGGTTTCGGCAGGCATACCTATAGCCTGATCAATGCTGATGGCGAGCGTGTGTTTATTAAATGGCATTTTAAAACGCTTCAGGGCATCAAAAACCTGACGGTGGAAGAGGCCTGCCGTCTGGCGGGCGGCGATCCGGATTGTGCACAGCGCGATCTGTTCAGCGCTATTGAGCGGGGCTGGCGGGTTCGCATCCAGCTCGTGACCGAGCAGGAAGCCGCACAGCGTCAGGAAAATCCGTTCGATGTCACCAAAGTTTGGTCGCAGAAAACTCATCCGTTGCAGGAGGTGGGTATCCTGGAACTTAATCGTAACCCGAACAACTATTTCGCGGAGGTCGAACAGGCGGCATTCGCGCCCAGCAATGTGGTACCCGGCATCGGGCCTGTCGCCGGATAAGATGCTGCAAAGGCGGGTGTTCGCCTATGGCGCCGCCCAACGTTACAGCATCGCCACCAATTACCAGCAGCTACCGGTAAACGCGCCGCGCTGCCCCTATCACAATTACCAGCGTGACGGCGCCATGCATTTTGACGCTAACGGCGGCGGAACGCCTAATTACGAGCCGAACAGCCATGCTACCGCGCCGCAGCAGGCACTCGGGTTCAGGGAGCCACCGCTGAATTTCAGCAGCGCGGCGGATCGTTATGACCATCGCGTGGATGAAGATTATTACAGCCAGGCGGGTGACCTTTATCGATTGATAGACGCACAGCAGAAAACGCTGCTGACGGCCAATCTGGTCAGGGCCTTGGCGCCGGTAATCCGGGACGTCCAACTGCGACAAATTGCGCATTTCCTGCGGGCGGATGTTGATTACGGCCGCGCGGTGGCGCAAGGCCTGGGAATTGAAGACGAGATACTAACCTCGGCCGGCGTTTAAAAGATCTCGGCGCCGGCGTCGAGTGGAGGTGAGTGAGCGAGCGCGACGTCATCGGTGAGACCGATAGTCGCCAGGGTGGCGCCGGGGGTGCTGATGTCTTACAGGGTAGGTGTTGGCGCCACGGGCGTCTCGCAGGCGAGCGCGCCAGCGCTCGCCAGGCTTAGGGCGATTGACTCGTGCACGCGCTTTCAGGACAGACAGGTTGCGTGGTCGTTAACCCCCGGAGCCGCTTTTCAGACTGTCCTAACTGTGGTCGAGGTAGCGGGTGCCGCGGCCATCCTCCGGCGGTAGAGTACCGGCAGGCAGCTTGTCGCGTCGCCCGCGCGGAAAAAGCTGCATAATGGCTAGCGCCCACCACGGCCAGCCCAACTGCGTTAGCGCCTGCAAAAATGCTGCCGAAGGCACTGATACCTGTCCTTGGGAAATATAGGCGATGGTGTTGAAATCATCCGTCGGTAAACTGACCCAGCGCAGCAAATCCTGACCTGGCGGCGACTGGACGGTGGCGAGCCGAAGAGGTTGACGACGGTCAATACGCATCA
Organism: Sodalis sp. (in: enterobacteria); assembly: GCF_051710625.1. GTDB lineage: Bacteria > Pseudomonadota > Gammaproteobacteria > Enterobacterales > Enterobacteriaceae > JBPESN01. The sequence continues at coordinate 65,481 of NZ_JBPESN010000001.1, forward strand.
AAAACCGTATCAATCGGCGGCGCAACACACACTCGCCGTCAAACAATATGACCCGGTCGCCGGCGGACAGATGGGGAGGCGGGAATCCGCGCTGATTTTTAATAAGATATAGCTTCGGTCGATTGGGACGGTGTGTGGCTTCCCTCATAAGCCCCCCCTGACTACGATTGATGCGCCGCGGTAGAAAGCGCGGCGCAACCTCGGTCGTTAGCCCTGAAAATCCCGCATTACCGCCCGTTTAAAATCGCTCATCGGATAAAAACCGGCGACATCCAGGGGGCAACCCTCAATGACGAGCGTAACGCGCCGCGGCGGTGACGCCAGCGACAGCGCACGGTCATTACGGATTTCCCTGCTGGTGGGATAGACGTATTCGATCTTCATCAAATCCCGGTTTTGTTTATCATCATCCCAGCGCTGAAACACAATTGCAGCACTGATTGGCGTGCGTTCAAACTGATCCGGTAGCTGATAATTGCGCACTTTCATCGCCGCCAGCAGCGAGGCGATGTTAGAGTCGTGGCCGGCCAGCAGCGTCAACACCGCGTGTTGGGCTGCATGCTGACGTGCTCCTTGAGCGGGTTGCGCATTGAGCGCGCCGGCGATAAAGGTCAAGAGCGGTTTTGCCGCATTGGCGGCGATGGAGGGGGAGCCGAACAACGTTTCATGGTACAGGTTCTTTATCGCTTCCAACTGGCGCCATTGCGCCGCGGTGGTTATTTTACCCCAGCCGGCATCGCGTAGCGGAAAACCTTCGTAGTATTGCAGCATAAAAGCGTTAGAAGCGCCGATGCCGGTGCGCAAGGGACCGCTAATGGCCGGCTCTTTACCCTGTTCCAGCACCACCGAGGACGTCTGTGTCGCGAGGCTACACCGTTTGTCGCGCTGGCAGGCCTGACTTTGTGGGTAATCCAGCGCCTGTTCCAGTAATTGATAATTAGGTTTCAGCCGCGCATTCAGGCCATCAACGCCGCCAGGTCCGGCATGCTCGGCAATAGAGTTCAGCGCCGCAGTTTTGAAGTCTTCGGTCACTGCGGCGGTGATAATGGGGTTGAAGGTGGGATCCATCGTGCCCACCGCCGCTTGATGGTTAACCGAAATACCGCAGCCAGGAAACGCGCCGTCGAGGAAGAATTTGGCGGTATCAATGGTGCGCGGCGGGCTGTTGGCGTAGGCGAATACCTCGCCCCCCTCAGGATAGCCGTGTTTGCCGAACAAATGATTTTGCGCCAGCCACCCATTCCTGGAAGTAGTGTCCGACATGATTTTCCACCTTGCCGCCCTTGGGCGTAAGCAGTCCCCCTTGGGTTTGCCATGTTGGCCAGTGGTATGGCGTTGCTTCCGCCAGCGCGTCGCCATAATTAACCAGCGGGGCGCGGATGCCGTGCCGGCTAAGCGCCAGAACCCGCACCAAATGGTAGCTTGCCGGTGTAGCAGCGGCAGGCTCTGCCGCCTGCGAAGGCGCGGTGGCGAAAAACGTCAGGGTCAATAACGCGGTAGGCAGGCAGGACAACACTTTTGTCATAAACGTTTTCCATTCATCATGAAAAGGCCGTACGGGCGGAAAGGATAAGCGTAGGTTGCAGACTCGCGAAGCTCCAGCATAATGGATAATCGGGTAAATAGAGGGATCCTTGTCACACCGCGGCACCCTGACCTGTGTGGCCACCCCCAGCGAGCGTCCACGGCAGCGACTGTGTCTGCTTGGCCGCAACCAGCGCGCCCGTCACCGCTGCCACAGCGCCCCGAATATTACAATCTGACACGGTGATGGTGACAATGGCTAATCCACCCGACACCGCGACCATCGCTCTGGCTGATGCCAGGCGGCACCAGCGCTGTCGTGGTCGTAGTTTTTCCGGCGCTTACCCCCGGATGCCGTTAGCGCACAGCGATTGGCGGCAATGGCGCTTCGGTTTCTTTAGGTTGGGCGGGGGTCGGCAGCATCAGCTGATAAAAGGCCAGATCCAGGCCGCGGCCAAATTTATAGGCGACGTGATTTAGGATGCCGCTATGGCGGAAGCCGGCCCGTTCGTGCAGGCGAATGCTGGCCTGATTTGTGCTGTCGATACCGCCAACCAAAACATGAACACCCTGTTGTGCGGCGGCGCTAATTAACGCCTTGTAGCAGCTGCTGGCTCAGACCGCGGCCGCGGTAAGCCTGATGCAGGTAAAGGGAATGTTCCACGGTATAGCGATAGGCTGGCCAGGCGCGGAAGGTGCCATAGCTTGCGAAACCGGCTAATTCCCCCGCATCGGTTTGCAGGCCGATTACCGGAAATGGACCGCTGGCCTTGGCCGCAAACCATGCCGTCATGCTGGCGCAAGTGCGCGGACGATAATCATACAGCGCGGTGGAATGAACAATAGCCTCATTGAAAATAGCCAGCATGGCATCGGCGTGCCGGGTGTCCTGACAGGTCATCAATTGCATAAGGAGGTTTCTCCACGTTGTCTATTCCACTATAATAAATATTATTCCACTAAATTAATCAAGGATCCACCGTCGTGTCAATTGATCATCTCATCGCCGCGCGTTTGCAGCGGCTGCGTAAACTTCAGGGGTTGACCATCGAGACGCTGGCGGCCAAATCGGGCGTGAGTCGCGGGATGATTTCAAAAATCGAAGGCGGGACAGCAGCCCCAGCGCGCGCAAGTGTTGGGTAAATTGGCGGCCGGACTGGGCGTATCGTTAACGGCATTGCTCATTGACGAAAAGAACGGCAGCGACGACGAGTTATTGCGGCCTTGAGATAAACAAAGCGTATGGCGCGATCCTGCGACGGGCTATCTTCGCCGCGAGGTGACGGAGCGCGAGGCCGACTCGGGGCTGGAATTGGTGGAGATTACGCTGCCACCCGGCGTCAGCGTCAGCTACCCCCGCTGGAGTTCGTCCCCCTACCGGCAGCGATTAAAGCTGGTGACGGGTGTGCTGGAGGTAACCTACGGTGAACGCCATTATACTTTTTCCGCCGGAGATTGTTTGAGGTTTGACGTTGATTTACCTCTTGATTTTAGCAATCCGGGCGTTCAGGACTGCCGTTATTTACTAGCGATAGCGGTCAAATAATGACACCATCCGGAAGATAAGCTTAAGACGGCGCCGCCAACGACGCTGCCGCGACATGCCTGACTTAACCAACGATGGGTGCATACGCCCAATGGAAAATTACACCCTGTCGGTGACCGATGAAATCGAGCCGGCATTTAAGCAGGTTATTGCCGGGGGTCTGAATCGTTTCAATGATGAAATGACCGGTTATAACGATCGACAACCGCTGGCCGTCATTGTGCGAGATGGGCTAACAGAGGCCCCGTTGGGCGGCATTCTTGGACGCTCGTCGCTGAGACTGCTGTTTCTGGAGCTGTTCTATTTTGGGGGGGGGGGGGGGGGGGGGGGGGGGGGGGGGGGGGGGGGGGGGGGGGGGGGGGGGGGGCGGGGCGGGGGGGGGGGGCGGGGCCGGGGGGGGGGGGGGGGGGGGGGGGGCGCGCGGGCCGCGGCGCCGCGCGCGCCG
>NZ_JBPESN010000001.1:69005-125063 GCF_051710625.1 Sodalis sp. (in: enterobacteria)
CCGTTGTTTCTGGGCGGCCGGGCGTGTTTCTGTGTGTTTTTTTTGTTTTTTTTTCCCCCCCCCCCCCCCCCCCCCCCCCGCGCTGCGCGGCAACAGTATCGGCAGCACGCTACTGGCAACCTTCGAGCAGCAGGGCCGTGAATGCGGTTGCCGCGGCGCCGTGTGCCCTACACCATTAATTTTCAGGCGCCCGCGTTTTATGCTCGCTACGGCTGGCGGACGTTCGATGAAATTACCTGCGCGCTGCCCGGCACCAGCCGCACTTTTATGCCCAAGGAATTATAACACCGGATGCCGCCGACCGGACCTTTTGGTTGCACCGTAGGAAGGGAAAATTGCCGTCGGCGGCATCCGGTCGGGGACGACCGTTAATCGGCCGACAGTACCCGCTGCAAAAAGGTACTGGTGCGGGGCTGCTGCGGATGGGAAAAAATCTGTTCCGCCGGGCCGAAACCCACGACGCGGCCATGATCCATCACCACCACTTGATCCGCCACCTGGCGGGCAAATCCCATCTCATAGGTGACCACAATCATGGTCATGCCCTCTTTGGCCAACAGCTTCATCACGCCAAGTACTTTGCCGACCAGCTCAGGATCCAGCGCCGACGTCGGCTCATCGAACAGCATCACTTCCGGCTGCATGGCCAGCGCGCGCGATGGCGACCCGCTGTTTCTGTCCGCTGGACAGGCTCGCGGGCATTGCCTGCGCCTTTTGCTCCAGGCCTACTTTACCCAATAACGTCATCGCACGTTCGTGGGCGTCGATCATCGACAGCCCCAACAATTTGCGCGGGCCAATGGCGACATTGTCCAGCACCGAAAGATGGAGAAATAAATTGAAGGATTGAAACTGATAGGACGTAAGATATTTAAAAGGAAAACGTGCGATAGATGTGGATCTACCTAGGACAGGTTACGGTAATTAAGTTTCACTATGTGAAACAAGAAACGGTCATCCAGACGGCTTATCTGTATCTTCAAACAGACTGCCCTGAATGCGAGCCAGCTCTTTTTTTAACCCGCTTCACCACGGAATAAATCCACTGTAGCGAGACTTTATATTTACGCGTTAGCGCGTGATAGTTATGGCCGTTGAAGTCAGCAAATATTTCCCGGTCACGCTGGTTGACTTTCCATATCAGCTCCATCGGGAAATAGACATTTTGCCCTCCCCAGACCGCTATCATCTGACTGGCGACGGCATCGCCTATCTGGCTGGCAACGGCGGGGTCAACGTCGATAATCTGCCAGACAGTCTGGGCAGTGTGCTCGGCCAGCTCAACCAGTAACTCTGGCCCTTTGCTAGGAAAGGTATTCTCTAGCATGATGTTGCCCTCGCTACACGTTTTTGCCACTGCTTGAGTTTCTCGATAACCTGGCCGGCCTGTTCGCTATCCAGCTAGTAAGGCGAATCACAACCGGTTTCCCGTTTAACAAAGTGGGCAAGGGCTGTTGCTGGCGCATCCCGGACAATGCCCTCGCGAGCCATTGTCTGCCATAGAGGTTGCATTTTTTGGATTTGAGCACGGTCAGTCTGCTTTTTTGTACTGGCGTGATGGAGTTGGATACGAAAGTCTTTAGCTTTCAGCGCGTTTAACATCTGAGCCAGTTGAGCGATATTCAGGGCTTTTGCCGATGTTTTCCCGATTAGCCTCTGCAGCATCTGGCGGTAAGTCGTGTCGTCCAGCTTGAGATTGTGGGTGACAATATGGATTAACTGCAGGTATTTTTGTCGGGTCATCGGTGGCGTCCTTTATCGTCGTGGTTGGGGTCAGGGTTCCTTATGCTACGGGCAAAAAATAATCCTTCAGGGTTTGAAGAATTATAGAATAAATATCGTTATTGTACAATTGAATGGTTTATATGCCGATTTTCTGCTATGACTTCTTCACGCAAATTGCCCAAGCATCAATATCCTTGAACGTTTCAAATTTTTCTGCAAACAGTCTGGCGGCCTGTTGATAAGCGGTTTCCGTGTCAAATTCCTGTGTGTGCAGGGAAGAAAAAGCATTATCGGCATAAGGACTGGCGTACATGGTCAAAATTAATATCTACATGGTGATCTCCTCTTCGTTAATCGGCGGGTTTATTGAAATTGTGGGGCGTGACCGGCGAATTTGCCGTGATACGTTTTAGTGGCACGATATCCCAGTTAAGTGCCCAGGTGCTATACGGCTATCCGCAGTGAGGACAAGCCAATAGCAGGTCAATTCCCCACTCGCCGCTTTCCGGTTGTTAAGTAATCTCGGCCTGGGTAGGATTCAGGTGGCGGGTTGCCTGATGGCAGCTGATGCAGGTAATGCACATAATGTGTTTTCCTTATCTAAGAGTTCGGCCAATATCTCGAAGGCATTTTGAAATTCACAATACGCAGCGGCAGAATAATCTGCCTGCAGATGATGCCGGGCGCGGTTAAAGCGTTTTTCAATCTGACGGCGCAGATGTTTTATTTCCTGATAGCTCATGCGCTGACCTCCTGCTCAAAGGGCGTAATAATGACGTCTGACTTTGGGATTGTTTTAGTGGTGCCTAGGGTGAGGGCGCACATACAGGTAGCGATGAAGCTCTGGGCCTGTGGCGCATTGAGGGTGTTACCGTAGGAGCGCAGTCGTCCCACTCTGTTGGTAATCCCATCAGCCAGCGGGCGCGTGCCGGGTTCAACTGGCCGCCATTTTCCATCGCGGCAAAAGAGCCAGTCAGCCTCTCGCCAGGAGCCGTTAGTCGGCAAGCTGCTGTTGGTTTCTGCAATTCCAGATACGGGGGCACTGTTGATCGGGTAAGGAATGTCTTTCAAATCGTGGCGGCAGCTCCCTCCTGACATTCAAATTGCGGTTTCCGTCCTTTTTTAATCTCGGCGCTCTTACCCCAAAGTTGCTGTCTGTCGCCTGGGGCGTTGGCCAGCCTGTCAGCCTATGCGTCCCAGCAGCGCATTGAGCGGCACATTCAGGCACTCCCTGCCATCCTTCCCGTTCCGCGTGGTCGGCGTAGGCCATCCAGTAAAGTCGTTGTCGGATGTGCGGCGCACCGAACCCGCAGCGCATAAATCAAGCGCTGCTGTGGCGTAGTTCTCTGCTTCCAGGTTAGTCTGTACAAGGTCGAGCCATGCGAGTCCGTCTTTACCTGCAACCTGTTCACCAAAGATAACGCTAAGTTTTCACTGCTGGATGAGGTGGAAGAAGCGGGCCATAAGTGCCGCTCGTCAGCATATCCCTTTCCTTTGCATGCCGCGCTGAAAGGCTGACAGGGGCAACTGCCTGTCCACACGGGTTTATCATCTGATTAGCCCGCTTTTCGCAGGGTGTATGACCAGGTGCCGATACCGGCGAAGAAATGACACTGGGTGTAGCCCTGTAATTTATCGAGTTTAATCTCCTCGATTGAACATTCATCGGCATCACCAGGCGCAATATGCCCGGCGGCTATCAGGTTTCGCAGCCACTGTCCCGCATAGTGGACAGTGTTGTTATACCAGGTGCGCATTACTGCAGCTCCTGCTCGAAGGGCGTAATAATGAAATCCTCAAGCTGGTGATGAAAGGTAATTCCGCGAATATTAATGGGCCTAATGGTATCCTGATTTTTTAGCAGGGCATTTTTATCCACCTGTGCTTTGCGAATAATGTAGCGGTGTTGCCCGTTTTCTTCCAGCGCCTGCAGGATATCGTCCATCCCTTTGAAGGACACGGATGGCGGGCGGTTGCGCCATGACACCTCGCCGGTTATCAGGTTAACGGTTTTGGTTTTGCCGTTTTGGGTCAGTCCCTCCCGGTTGGCTTCGCGCCAGGTCTGGATACCCTTTTGCAACAGGGTTATCCGGGCTTTCATGGCTTCAATATCTGCAGTGTGTTGATGGGTTAACCGCGCAATTTCATCGTTAATCTGCGTCTCCAGTCGGGTCATTTCCCGCTGGATATCGCTTAGCCGCTTAATATCGTCCATCACCTGTGCACGGGTTTGCGGCGTGTGGGCACCCGCCGCGGCTTTAAGCCGCGTCATTTCCTTTGCCATCTTTTTTTACCTTTTAATTAAAATATCGGGGATTAAACGTGCTTGAAAATAATGTCTTCAAGAGCGTCACTGTGTTAAATATGCTCAAATACGTTAATGCGATATCGGGCAGCTATTTCACCAAGACGCTGGTCTTGTTCATTAAAATCACGGCAGTTCTCGCAAATCGACAAATAGGTTTCATAGTCCTGTTTGGTAATATCTACGGTTTTTGCCAGATAAACCAATTGGCGAGCGGTAATACGGACAGGTCGTGTTTTCATCATTAATGTACCTCCCAGGTTATTCGGCAGTTATCTTGCAGGAACTGGTATTTTTCCCAGCGACCCTGATAATCAGTGCCCAGGGCATAGCGAACGGTCTGCCCCTTTTTATGTAACGCATTACACCGTCGGTCATGCAGCAGGGTAATAATCGGACGGCTATAGCCATCAACGGTAAATTGGTTAATGGTGAAACCTTCATCGCTAAGTTTGTCTATCACCGATAGGCATTGCCTGATCTGCTGCTGGATGGCCTGGCAGGTCATCGCTGACGGGTTTTTAATGGTCACGGCGGGGTTCAGCATAAAAGCCTCCTTTAATGCACACTGTGAATAATATTGGCGTCGATAACCGGAATGGCGTTTTGTGCGGCCAGGTTCATGGCGGCGGTCACCAGATTGCCGATAGCCAGGGGGTAAAGCAGGCTGACCGGCGTGTCTTTTTTCGGGCGCAGCCAGCTTAAGCGTTGACGCAATGCCGGTATCGCATCCGGGCCAAGGACTGTGCTCATGTCACCGCCGACCCGCTTAAATTTGAAGTCAAGAAAGTCGGTCAGATGTTCATCCAGCGGCGGCAGGTCAATCACCTCGCAGCGCTGTACCACTTCCCTGACCGCCAGCAGGCGCTCGGATAACTTGTCGCCCAGTTCGGGTTGCCACAGCAGGACGATGGACAGCAATTTTTTAAAGCCGTCTTCCAGCTCAAAGAAGCGTTTGAGGTGTTTTAGTGTCGGTATGGGTAAGGCATAGGCTTCTTCAATCACCAGTACATGGCTGTACTCGGCACGGCTGCTGTCTTTTAACAGTCGGTGTAACTGACGAAAGAGGGCCTCCGGCGAGCGTTTGAGTTTTTCCAGTGGAGCCAGCGTATAAACAATAGCCTCGGCAAGACTGGCAGCTTTCAGGGTCTTGCCCTGATGGTCGTTGTCTTCCATCGCCAGAACGTAGGGTTCAATCACCACCACGGGGCGTTTTTCCGATAAATGCGGTCAGTCAGGTCACGACGCAGGGTGCTTTTACCCGAACCGGATTCACCGATAACGGAGATAAAGCCGCCATAACGGGCGGTCTAGTACAACGCCTCGCACACATAACGGCTTTCAGGGGTGAGAAGAACATCTTCATGGCCCTGTATGGCCTGGTCATCAAACGGGGCGCGAAACAGCCCGAAATGCTTTTTGGTGGCAGGCAGTAATACCTGTTTTTTAGTAACATCGTGTCCTCCTTGTTGCTAGGTGGTGTGTGCTTTTCCTTGTCGCCGTGCGTTATCCCGTCAAAGCAGTCGTCCGCCGCGATGCCCTGGTCACGCAGCCAGGGCCGGATACAGTGTTTTAGCGCGTCGGTGTCCTGTTTCGGCCACTGGTGGTGATTGACTATCTGCGCTAATGTCGCTTCAGAAAGGTCAAGCGCACGGGGCAGTGTCGCCTGTGTCAGCTTGTGTTGTTGTAATAGCGTCTTAAGTTTCAGCATGATGGTCTCCCGTTAACCGTGACTGACCAGATTGACCACCACATCGCCCGTCTGCGCCATTAGCTCATCACCCAGCGCGTCGACCTGGTCGGCGGGGATGCCGTCCGGGAAGCGCTGGGTTAGCAGGGTGTAAAATTCACTGCGCCAGGTCTTGCCCGCCGCCTGAAAACGCGCCCGCAGGCGTTGAACCACCCCGGCCGGGTTTAAACGCTCTTCAAAACGCGGGGCGCAAACCGTGGATGCCTGTCCCTGTTTGAGAAGGTAAGTGGGTGGGGTGTCGCGTTCATTGTCCAGATAAGGGTTAAAGCGTCCGCCAAAGGGTAAGGCATTGGCTTTTTGCGCGGCGGCGGTTTCCCCTGGCGTGGTGGTGCCATACAGGGTCTGTTCAATTTTAGCAAGATGGTGTTGCACGGTGATGTGGGGTAATGCTTTGAACGATTCGCCGAGTGTCGGGGCATTGAGGGCAAAGCCGTAGTCGTCTTTCGCCACTTCCGGCACCCGGCAGAAGGTTTCCAGCCCGTCCGCATTGATTATCACCACATGCGCCCCACTGTCGCGCCAGGGGTTACGCACTATCTGTAAGGTGTCGCCCACGCAAACGCCGGGGACTTGCCGTACATCGTATTCACTGCCCCTGAACGACACTCGAAGGTGGGCGCTAACCTTACGGTTTTCGGGCTGACTCACCGCCAGCTCACGGCATACGTCAACAGGCGGTGCCTTGATTAACTGCTGCGGGGTAATCCGTAACCAGCAGTCGGTGCGGGTCATGCCGGTACGCCGATGCAGCGTGGTGCGGTTATACTTTTTACGCTACAACCCAATTAGGCAGTTCAGTTCATCGATATTATCGACTTGCACAAACCGCAGACCGGATTCAAAATGGCACTCGAAAATGTCGCGCGCCTTTTCCACAGAGCCAATAGCGCGGGCATTACGGGCTTTATGAGCAATAAGTTGAATAGCGAGGGTTTTAGACAGGTTACGCATCGTGGATGAGACTAGCGCGCAGCCGGGGTCAGTATACAAGAGTCGCGGCACGCCATGCAGTACGTCGGCCCCACCGCGTTCTTGCATGGCGTTAATCAGTACATCAGTAAAGTTCTGCGCCGTTTCGCCGCCAAAGCGGTACTCAGCGTAAATCCAGCCACTAATATGGTCAGTCAGCTCAAATGACCAGACGCGGTCGTTAATCACCCGCGCCAGATTTTTCGGCTTGTTCTTGTTAAACTCCGCCTCATTCATCATGCACAGGCCGCTATCGCGTGTGGTGCGCTTCTTTTCGAGATTTTTCAGGTAATGGAGCACACACAGCGACGCATCCAGCTGCCAGACATGATTGGGATGGTCGGTTTTTAACTGGACGCACGGGGCTGGTGCCCGTAACTGGTTGGGGTGCAGGCGATACTGGTACAGTGCTCGACTGATGGCATCGACCGACAAGGGGAACCACTCGCTGGTCTCGTTATCAACATATCCGGCATTAATCAGGTTATTGGCTCGTAGGTCGTTAACCGGCTTTTCCAGACTGTAGAGACGCTTGCTGTTATTGCGTTCTGATTTCGTGATGACTCCGGATATCAACAGAGCTTCGTCACGCGTCAGGGCACTGGTACCATAATCCACCCGCTGCTTATGCGGCGGTTTAGCGCTTCCCTGTTTGATTTTTCGCGGTAGCGTGGCTTTGGAAATGCCAAGTGCCTGGCAACCTGTCTGATAAACGGCGTCTTTACCGCCATGCCCGGCTTTCTCGGCAGCCTGGGCAATCGCTAACAGGCGTTCGGTCAGGATGGCGTTCATAACACCGCCTCCTCTCCGTTATTTCCCCCAGTACCACACAAGTGCTCCGGTAACTGAAAATCGGCGTCTTTGGCATCATTATCGTCTTTTACCCAGTCAGGTGCGCTCTCTGACACCGCGTGGCGGGGTAAGGCAAAGCAGCTACGTAACACATTGATTTTAAAGTCAATGTTATTAAGCAAGCTCGCTAAATAGTCGGTGTGGGACGTGATATCGCCACTGTGGCTGCTCAGTTTTTCCAGTCCTTCCCGAAAGCGCCTCATTAACATGGCTTTAACATCAAAGGCCACCAGGCCAATTTCTTCGCGTAACTGGCGTATGCCTTCTTCCCCTAATGGGCGATGCTGAGTAAGCAGGCGGTTTTCATTCAGTTCATTGGTTTTTTGGTCTTTTTCGTTAACTAGACGGCGGCTGGCTTCCAGGTTGTCACGGGTTTCGCGCAGTTTTGCCTTTAGTTCACGCACGGACATGCGATCAACTTCATCAAGCGTCAGACCCGCAATAGTGCCGCCTTCAGCTAATGCAGCAAGATTTTCATCATCTTCAGTCATCAACTCAAAGAGTTTTATTTTGCCTAAAGTTGCCAGCGCTGGCAGTTTTGATTGCAAAGTTGGAGATAGATATTTAATTAAGACCTGCATCACTCTTGCGGCTGTTCGATATGAAAGCCCAAGATTTCCTTCAACGATCTTCATGAAATCCCCATGCGGCTCATTCTCTTTTAGAATAATGAGCCGCTTACCCACCTCCAGCATGGCTTCGGCACTTTGCGCCATATAGAAGCGTGCTTCATGCACAATGCGCTCGCGTTCATAGGGCAGTCCCTCGCCGTACTTGTCCATAATGGTCTGCTGATGTTCAGCCAGGGCGTTAAGGTTATTCATTAAATTTGGTGCCAACGGTTGTTCGAGAGCAATTTCAGCCGTCATCGGTAACGCTTTTCTACCCATTATTTTTCCTATTACAGTTTTGACGGTGAGGCTAGGCAGCGCCCACGTTTTTTTGCCATCTTAATTTGTGCCCGGTCGACTTTATCAAAATAGGCAAGGGCAATCTGTAGCAATTGCTCGCCAAGTTTGTAATACCCATTGAGGCATTGCTCAACCATGCTCTCTTCCGTTAAAAACGGCAGGGTACGGCTGATATTAGCCGGAGAATCATTGACCAGCTTCGCCAGAGCCTTATTAGAGAGGCCATTATTGTTGTTGTGATGTCCCTTCATGGGTTTCAGGATCCGCAGCGTGCGGCGTGCTCGTGAAGACGCATGCAGTGATAAGGTGTTTTTCATCAGATGCCTCATTTTCATTAATGGAAATTGTGTTACCGTCAGTGAAACAGGCGAGTGTTATTTTTTATGGCGCTCTTTACCCGATGGCATAAGGGTAACCCATGATCTGTTCAATCCCCTGTTTGATTTTGCGGGCTTCCCCGCGCCCGCCCTGGCAGGGGCTATCAAGTGATATGTAAACCTGATAGGGTTTGAGGCTGGATTGGCGTGCTCATGCCGCCACCGTCGGGTAGTCCTGATAGACTCGGTCATAAAAATTGCGCTTAAAGTTGGCGGGATGTTGTAGTGATATTGTTTTATCTCCGCCATAAAAAGTTAAAAATAAATATATATTGACATACAAAATAATGTAAAATCTTTTTTATGTTTTTGTATATCTCTTATCACCGTTAAAAACAACTGGCTGTTGTCGGCCAGAAGGAGACCTGTATGGCAAAAAAAAGCGGCAACCAGCCTGTCTGTAAGTACGGCGGACAATATCACGATTGCGGGGGGCGGTGGAGGGCAATTGCATACCCTGAAAAAAATGCAGAAAAAAGTACTCAACAGGAGGTGATGGCACGTTTTGGGGATGGGCTGCACTATGAAAGGGAGAGAATTGTTCATGAGGCGAACTTCTATGATGGCGAAAAGTGCCGAAGCCATGCTGGAGGTGGGTAAGCGGCTCATTATTCTAAAAGAGAATGAGCCGCATGGGGATTTCATGAAGATCGTTGAAGGCGGCATTACGTAAAGATGAAGCTGCGCTTAAGCGCAGCCGACAACTGGTGGCCAAAAAAGAAAAATAATTACAGCAGTTAAAGTCAGCAACTGTCTGGAAAGATTTCTACAACGGCTACGAGCAATGAACAGGCCCCGCTCGATACCCAACAGTAAGTCACGCTGACGCTGAAAGGCGTGGGAGATCGCTTAAGGTCGGAACGCCTGCGGTTAAGACTTAGCCAAGAAATCTTTGCCGAACGCTGTGGAGTTAAAAAACTCATCCAGTATAATTATGAAAAAAGTGAGCGACATCCGAATGCGGGCTACTTAATTGCGGCGAAAGAGTTAGGGGTCGATCTTCTTTATGTGATGATCGTGGAGCGCAGCGATGAAGCCAGTGCGCTCGATATGGTGCGCGGTGAAGAAGAAGCGGAAGTGTTAACTGCCTTTCGACATATTTTGGGCGAGACCCGCGAAGTGGCTAAACGCACCTTGACAGCAACCGCAGAGAAAAAAGCCGCCCGTCACCGCGCTTAACCTTCCCTATCCGTAGCCGCGAAAGGGATTATTTAATGGTAATAATCAGCTCACCCCGTTAAGTGGGCTGATTGCTATTGAGACTATAGCGAATCGGGACGCTTTCCATTGCAAAGTCTTAAAACACGTCGCGCATCTGCGGAATATCATTGATGGAAATAATCATCAATCCCGCCAGGTCTCATCCCATAGCTGCCAGTTTTTCGTATTGCTCCAGGCCAAAATCCACCCCATAGCCTTCCGTCCCCCAATAGCGCGGGTCGCAGTAAAAGAGCGTGTGCGGACGGTCATAACAGGCAATACAGCTGGCCCAGTCCAGGTGTTCAATGGTGGTGCGTGATAATCGCAGATAAGCCAGCGACAGCTCTTCTTCCATGCGTAGCATGGTTCAGGCGTGACCCACTGGTAGTGGTCACGCCAAAGGTGTGCTCCGCCATCTTGCCGCCGAACGCCTGTTTATGCAGGTAATAGAAACGGGCTGCCCGCTGGATATCGGTTAAGGTTTCGGTCGGCGTGATGTTTAACTATTGATACATCGCCCGGCTGACCGGCGCCCATTTGAACTAACGCATAAACTCTTCCAGATGATGTTTCAGTACTCGATAGAGATCGACCAGCTCGCCGTTGATATCGTTAATCACTTCCGCTTTGCTGGGTGACTTCATAAAGAAAAGCGCCGCTGCGCCACAAAATGGCTCCACGTAGCAGGTATGCGCCGGGAAGCGCGGTAAAATCTGTTTTGCCAGCCGCCGTTTACCGCCTATCCAGGGCAGTATCGGTAAAAATTTTTGCTGCATTGTCTGTAAGCCTTTTTCACTAATGGAAATTGGTGTAGACTCTTCCCTGTTCTCGAGAACGGAAAGCACCACAGTTAACTCACAGATGCTGTCTGTGAGTTGACGACCTGTCCGGTGTGACAGCCCTAAAAAGGTCGCGCTTTTCCCCTTGCCCCGTTAGGGGCTAATAACTGTGCCTAACCCAACCACTCACGCTCGTTCCCACTAGTAAACCGCTTTAAAAGCGGGTAGCGCCTTGCCTTGTCACACTGTCTGCCTGATTCTCAGGGAGATGGTGATGAAAACGCGAAAAAAATTAACCTTACCTTCATTAACAACCCCGCGATTGAGCGGTTGGTTACTGACCGCCACCGGTTTGTTGCTGGTGATTGGCTTGGTCTTACCGCAGCAGTTGCCGGTGGTGCTCTACAAGCCGGCCTTGATTACCCTGGCGGCGGTGACCGGTTACTAGCTTGACCGTTCGCTGTTCCTCAAAGCCCGTCCCGGTCAATACCTACACCATGACCACCCCGAGGTGGCGCAATGCCGACATCCGGTACGCGGCGGCTGCCATCAGGTGTTTGCGGCCGCGCAGCTGCGCAGGGCGGCGGTGTGTCTGAGTGTGGCGATGGGGCTGTGATGATGAATAACCACCAACACCCCGATACCCCACCCGGCATGATGCTGTCCTTTTTGCTGATGCTACTGCTGGGAGGCGCATTTGATGTGGATGCGGCGCATTCCCCGCAAGCCGCACTTCCGTATCGGGCAGTTCTGATACGCAACGCCCGGCTGCTGTGGGGACTTAATGCGCCGGTGGCAGATTTTGCCGCCCAGATTGACCACGAAAGTGGCTGGCAGCCGGGTATCACCAACCGCATCGGCGCGCAGGGGCTGGGTACAGCGTGACCACCGTCTTGCGAAACAGCAAGGGTACGATGGCGGTCGCTGGTTTCACAACATTGAGCGGGTGAATGCCGGACGTAGCGTGAGCGCCTGGCGCGAGAATCGTCATTATCCCCGGAGCACATTAAAAGTTCTGGCACCGCGTTACCTGACCTGGGGAGGGGCAAGCTGTGTTTAGCGTCAGCGGGATAAAAACTTTCAATGTGCTGCTCGTTGGCGCGCTGTTGTCCCTCTCCTGGTGGCACGGCTACACGCAAGGCAGCACTCGGGCAACGCAGCGGAGCGAAGCAACCCTCCATCAGCTGCGTGAGACATTTGCAGCGCAAGAAAAGCAACGCGCCGAACAGGCAGCGCAAAGCCTGCACGCCCTGCAACAGCGTTTTGAGCGCCAGGTTGCAGTTGCCTATACGAGCAAGTGGAATTACCTGGCGCGCGGTGCACGAATAAACGCCGAAAACCGTCAACTTAAGAGGCAGATAGATGATGTTACCCACGGCTTTCTGGATGAAAAGGTCAGCCTCATGCTGTGTCCTGCGTGTTTACTCGTGGCTTCATGCAGCACTACAACGTTGCCCTCATCGTGCCTGACGCCAACGATCCAGGCGCCCCCGCCACTCCCGTAGGCGCTGGAAAAACGCCCCAACCCCCTGCGTCCGCTGATGAGCCGCTCCGCCCCAGTCCGGTCACCCAGCGCGATATCCTCGCCAATATCACCGACAACGGACAGCAATGTTGTGTCCGGCGGGCGCAAGTAAATGGCTTACTGAATTACATCGAAGGATTACAACCATGACATTGCAAGTCAATTTTTGGGTGCTGGTCAGCTATTTGTTTGGGCTGGTCGGTTTTCTTGGTGGCCTCGCCCGCTGGTTTATCCGTGAGACCGAAAAGCGTCAGGCGGAGCGGTTTGCGTCACTGGAGCGATTAATGCGCGATGCCGCTGATAAGGGGCCGCGCCTTGAGCGAGAGGTACTGAAATTCAAGGTCGAGGTGCCGGAGCGTTACGTCCGGCGCAACGAATTTATTCATTATCAGCAGGTGGTGGAGTCCCGGCTTGACGCGATTTACCAGAAGCTGGAAAACATTCAATTGCGTCAGGCGACAGGAGGAAACGTATGATAGATACCGAGCAGGAGCGCCGGGAAGGGCTGCGTTGGGTGTTACTACAGGTGGTCAACAAGGCAAGGCCCTATCCGGTTAATGACCGGCTGCTGTTTGATGTCGGGCATTCACTCTACCCCGATTTAACCTTAATGGAGCTGCAAAAAGAGTTGCTGTTTTTAGAAGGCCTGCGGCTGGTCCGTCTGACCCGCCCGCCCGCTTGTGCCTGGAGCGCCACGCTGACGCCGCAAGGAGTGAACCAGATGGAATACGTCACCGACGATATCCCCGGCCTTTCCCGTCCAGCGAAGTACTGGAGGGAGTGACGATGGTACCGCGTAGTCATATCGAGGTATTGCCGCTATCGGTACGTGAATGGCTCGACCGGGCGCTGACGGAGCGCAATTTCAGTGGCTACCGAGAGCTGGAGACGCTGCTGCGTGATAAAGAGTGTAGAATCGGTCGGGCGCAGATTTCCCGCTACGGCCAGAAGGTGCAACGCCGCTTTGCCGCTATCCGTGAAGCCACCGAGATGGCGCGCGTCATTACCGAAGAAGCGGAAGACGATCAGGACAAGCGCTCGGAGGCGATTATCGCCACCATCCAGGCCGATATCCTGACGGCGCTTATCGACGTGCGTGAGGCCAGTGATGAAGAGATGGAGCACGCAGAGCGCGCGTCGCTGTTAGTCAAAGTGGGTAAAAGCATTGCCACCCTGAGCCGCTCGTCGGTCAGTTTCAAACGCTATCAGGCAGAGGTGCGCAAGAAAATTGCCGCCCAGCTGGATGCGCTGGAGCAGGAAGTCAAAAACAACGACGGCCACGTCAGCAGATTTACGGAATCATCAAATGAGCGCGGCCCTACCGCTTTACCTTTACCAACAGCGCTGGTTCCTCGACCGGTCGCGCTTTAAGAACGGCCAGTTTGCCCGTCAGACCGGCAAAACCTTTACCACCACGCTGGAGCTGGTTGATGACTGCTTTGAGACCGAGGACCGGGGCGGTCGCACCCGCCGGGTCATTCTCTCGCGCGGTGAACGCCAGGCCAAAGAGGCGATGGAAGAAGGGGCAAAAAGCATTGTCAGGCGCACGGTCTGGCCATCCGTGAAATCGAAGGCTGCGTGAAAGGGTCGGGCAGCAAGCGTTACATGATGTTAGAGGCGGTGCTGCCCGGCGGCTCGCGCATTACCGCACTCCCTGCGAACCCGGATACGGCGCGTGGCTTTGCCGCCAATGTGTTTCTCGATGCGTTTGCCTTTCATGCCGACAGCCGCAAAATCTGGACGGCGCTATTTCCGGTGATATCGAACGGCTACACGCTGCGCGTTACCTCCACCCCGAACGGCAAAGGCAACAAATTTTATGAACTGATGACCTTAGATATTGTCTGGTCACGCCATGTGGTAGATATCTATCAGGCGGTGCGTGAAGGGCTGCCGCGCGATATTGCCGAAATGCGTGCCGCCCTGAACGATGATGACGCCTGGCGCAGGAGTTTGAACTCAAATGGCTCGACGAAGCCGCCACCTGGCTCTCCTATGCGCTGATTGATGGCGTAAAGCATGACCTGGCGGCCATTCCTGAGCATTATGCCTAGGGTCTCTGTTTTGTCGGGGTTGATATCGCCACCCGCCATGACCTGTTTGTGATTTAAGTGATTGAGCAGGTGGGCGATGTGTACTGGACTCGTGACATCATTACCCGCAAACGGGCCACCTTTGCCGAGCAGGACGCGCTGCTTGATGAGGTCTTTTTTCGCTACCGGGTACTGAGTTGCTGTATTGACCAGACCGGCATGGGCGAAAAGCCGGTGGAAGATGCCAAACGCCGTCATGGTACCTATCGCGTTGAGGGGGTACCCTTGCCGCCGGCAATAAACTCACGCTGGCCACGCGCGGCAAGGAAATCTTTGAAGACCGCCGGTTGCGTATTCCGCAAGGTGACAAGGATTTACGGGTTGACCCGCACAAGTTAACGCGCGTGACCGGCCCGACCGGTGCCCCGCGCTTTGTGGCCGACAGTGATGCCAGTGGACATACTAACCGCACCTGGGCCTGTTTTCTGGCGCTCAATGCCGCAGACAGCCCGACCGGGCAGGGAGGCGTTTACTCCCGCAGACCGCGGCAGGCTAACCAATTACTGGAAAGCTATTAATGGCACACGGACTCTATATTATACCGACCGAATTTGTCATTTTCGCCGACCCGCGTCGGCCACTGATGCCACCCTTGCCACGCGCGAGCGCAGCCCGGCAGCATTCTGGGGTTTACCCAGTGGCTGCCTAACCCGGACATGATTCTTAAATCCCTGCGCCGCGATATCAGCGTCTACCGTAAACTGCGAGCTGAACCGCTGGTCGGCAGCAGCATTCGCCGCCGTAAATCAGCGGTCAAAACGCTGGAGCGTGGCCTGACGCCACGCCATGCCGACCAGGCGGTGGTGGATTTTCTCCGTGAGGTAATGGAAGGCTGGGATATCGACCGTATCATTGGCAAGCTGCTGGACGCGGCCTTCTTTGGCTGCCAGCCCGCCGAATTGACCTGGGTCAAACGTCACGACCGCCTGCTGGTCAGTGATATTGTCGGCAAACCGCCGGAGTGGTTCAGCGTTGATAACGGCAACCAGCTGTGCTTTTGTGCCAGACAGGCCGGTCTGGCCGGTGAACTATTACCCCCGCGCAAGTTTGTGGTGGCCACGCAAGACGCCATTTTTGATAACCCTTATGGCTTTCCTGACCTGTCGATGTGCTTCTGGCCGGTGGCGTTTAAAAAAGGCGGCTGGCGTTTCTGGATGCGCTTTACCGAGAAGTACGGCAGCCCCTGGCTGGTTGGTAAACACTCGCGCGGCACCGCCGATGCGGAAATCGACCTGCTGCTCGACTCACTCGACAAGATGGTGGAGGACGCGGTGGCGGTTATTCCCAATGATTCCACGGTGGAAATCATTGAATCGGCGGGCAAGGGCGTATCCAGCGACATCTATCGCCATCTGATTGCGCTGGCGCGCTCTGAAATCGTTATTGCCCTGCTGTGTCAAAAGCAGACCACTTAAGCGGATACCACGCACGCCTCAGCGCCGGCCGGACTGGAAGTCGCCGCTGATGTCCGCGATGGCGATGCAGCAATGGTGATGAGTGCCATCAATCAGGTCTTGCGGTTTATGGTGGAGCTTAACTTCGGTGAAGTGCCAATGCCCCTATGGGAGCTATGGGCGCAAGAGACCATTGACGATACCCAGGCCAAACGCGATTTGAGCCTGTCGCAGGCCGCGACGCTGTTTACACCGCAATACTTTATGCGTGAGCACAACCTGCAGCCGGGCGACCTGCGCGAGTCAGCGGTCATGGCGCCCCTGACGAACGCGGTCTTTGCCGAAACGCAATCCGAAGAAGCCGGGCTGGCAGAGGATGAACTGGAGCACGCGCTGGAGAGTTTGATAACACGCGGGCAACTGGATAAGGCCATGCAGCCGATACTGCTGCCGCTGCTTGACGCCGTCGAGCAAGGCCAATCTCCCGAGGCGTTAATGGGCATGCTGGCAGAAATGTATCCGCGCATGGCGGCTGATCGTCCACAAGCGCACCTGGCGCAGATTTTATCTGTGGCGAAAATCGCCGGGAGGTTCAGTGCTCACTCGTAACGACATTGCCGTCTGTTTTGGCCTGCCGCCTGCACGCGCCATTGCCTACCTTAACACCAAGGGCTATTGCATCACCTGGGACTGGGAGGCGATGTGGCAGGAAGCACATGCACAAGCCTTTACCGTGGCGAAAGTGATGCGCCTCGATATTCTGGAAGATATCCGCCAAGCACTGGAAAATGCCCTGGCGGAAGGCAAGACCCTGCAGTGGTTTAAAAAGGAACTGACGCCGGTGCTACAGGCTAGGGGATGGCGGGGAAAAACCGATACCACAGACCCCGTCACCGGCGAGCCGCTCACCCTCTAGCAGGGCAGTGCGTGGCGACTGGAGACGATTACCGCACGAATTTTCCATGCTCTACAGCGCCGGACGCTGGGCCGAACGGCAGGCCTATATCGATGATCGGCCTTACTGGATGTACGTGGCTATCCGCGATAATAGCACGCGCAAAAGCCATCTGGCGCTGCATGGTTTAGTTTTTCCGGCGGATGATCCGTTCTGGCAGACTTTCTATCCCCCTAACGGCTGGCGCTGTCGCTGCAGCGTAATTGCACTGACCGCCGACGAGATTCGCCAGCGCGGGCTGGCGGTGGGTACGGCAACCGGTCGGCTGGAGACAGCGCTCAGATTGGTCTCTAAAAAACGGTGGAGATGAAGCCGGTGACCACGCTTCATTTACCGTCCGGTAAAACCCTCAGCCCGGATGTCGGCTTTTCCTACACCCCTGGTCGTGCTTACGCCCCCTGACCTGGTAAGCTACGGTGGCCCGCCGCTGGCTAACCTGGCGTGGCGCGTCAACAGTTGCGAGGGTAATCATGAGAGACCTGATGCACATTTAGATTGATGCCCGCGAACTGGCAAAGGCGCTACGCGACCTGAGCCTCGGCGAGCAGGATATGACGCCGCTAATGCGCGCCTTGGCAGAAACCCTCAAGACCGACACCGACCTGAACTTCGAGGATGAGGGGCATCCGGCCTGGCAACCCTCCGTGGCCGCCTTGGCGCGCAAAGGCATGACCACTGTCAGCCGGCGGCCAGCTACGCGGCAGTGTCACCACCGACTACAGTAGCCATCATGCGGCGCTTGGCAGCAACCTTGATTATGCGCGTATTCATCAACTGGGCGGCAAGGCCGGACGTTAACGCCGCGTCACCCTGCCCCGCGACCTTTTCTGCCTGTGGATGAACAGGGCGCGCTTCAGCCCGGTACCGAACAGAAATTGCTGGATTCGGTGCTGCGCTACCTGGAAAAGGCCACCCACCGCTAACGCCTTGTGGCGCGTTTTACGGCGTTCAGGCGGGTTAGTTTACCTAAATGACGGCCTTTATAAACCTTTCTAAAGGCTTTCCTGCGCCCTTTTTATCGCCTGCATTGACGCTCGTCGCCTTTTAACGGCATGATGTGGGTGGCGATAAAAGTCCGCAAGGCGCGCGCCACAACGTCGGGGCGCGCTTTACCGCCAAAAGCCTCGTGAGGTGCCTCATCACTCTGTTTTTAGCACCATTGCAGGCTCTCGTCCTCTGGCTCACCGTATT
The DNA here is from genome assembly GCF_051710625.1 of Sodalis sp. (in: enterobacteria). Lineage (GTDB taxonomy): Bacteria > Pseudomonadota > Gammaproteobacteria > Enterobacterales > Enterobacteriaceae > JBPESN01. The sequence goes on from NZ_JBPESN010000001.1 coordinate 87,032, forward strand.
TGAGTGCGGCCTGATAATCGATACGCGCATAAAACGTCGGTCCAACCCGCCCCGTTGCTGGTTTAAACATCACCGCCGCCACCGACAATATCGGGCAACCGGCTTTTTTACCCAGCGTTCCGATATCGAGCATCATATTATTCATGAGTCTGTTCATCACTTGTCCTCAATGCTGTTTTTTATAGCGCATTACCGCCTGTTTCATTTGCTGGCGAATAGTGTCTGAATAAATCATGTGTTGCCGGGCATCATAAAAACGCAGGCTGAAGGGCACCGGGACGAGGCGTGATTCCTGTACCAGACTGCGGTCATTAAGATAATAAAGACAGCGATTGCCGTTATCCACATATTCACATTTAATCACGCGATATAACATATTTATGTCCTCCCGGGTGGGTTGAGAAAAACAGGCATGACGTTTATTTGGCGCAAGCCACCACCGGCGGATTGATGCCATTCTAAAACAGAGTATTAATACATTATTTATTCAGCATTTCGGTGTCAGCCACAGAATGTTTGCAAAATAAGGGGCTACATTAATTTTAACCTCCCTGCAAACGATTAAATCCATTGCCCTGTCCAGTGTTATTATTAATGTGCCTTCTTTTAAAATCCGATTAGGTTGATAAATAAAGTACGCGCCGACCGGATAGCATTGATTAAGCTGTTCTGCCTTCATGATTCATACCCCGGCGATATCCGGCGACAGCGGCCGATATTGCCCGGTCTCGTCGATGCGCTCATAAAGGCGGATATAGCTCTTGCTGCTGACCACCTGCACCGCTTCCGCCAGCGCATCCATCGCCCGCAAATAGCACGGGTCGGTAATATCATGGCGACGCAGCTGCAGAATACGGGCCGAATTAATATCACCGTTCTTATCGGTGGAAAATGCTTGGTCAATAATGGCCAGCAGCTCCGGTCGCGCATTTTGCGTCCATTCCGCCATGCAATCATCAATTAACGCCTTGGCGGCCTGGATACGCTCATCAAAGGTAATGCGGTCTTGCAGCGCGCGAATGACCTTGTAGCGGCCATCAAAGGAATACAGCGGCACATTGCCTTTTCTGCCGCCACGCTTCACCCCGTATTGCTCAACCGACAGGGCAATCAATGCCTGGATATCGACAAACGCGCGGTGTTTAAAATCTCTCAATGCCTCATGCAGCGGCCGGGTGCGTGCCACAATAGCTTTGACCAGGACGTCGCGCTCCTTATCAATGGGCTTTACCATGGCGTCGGGTATCAGTGCGCCCTTGGCATCCTGCCAGTAACCGGCGGGCACCGTATTGTCATGTAAGTTAGTGGACATGATGACCTCTCTTGTTAAATGTATTGGCAATAGAGCCTTTATTGATAGCCTCGAAATCAGCCCGGCACAATAATACGGTGGCAAGTGCATCGTGAATAAATTGAGTTTCCTTCTTTTCAATTTCACTGCCCGTACCGCTGGCATTAATATTTACATCAATGCCGATAGAGGTTTGCTGAACAATGATGTTAATTTCAATTGTCATGGTGACATCAATATAATGATGCTGGTTAAATAGCCGCGCATCCATTTTTCATGAATACCCCTTGCTTAAAACCACTCCGTGCGTTTTTGCCAACGGGGATATAATCCGCCTGACCCTTTTTTAATAATTGCTCACAGAGCGTATGGTGTTCAATACGGATAACCGGCTTGCAGTCATGCAATATCACGCCTTTTACACTCGCGCTTTTTATCGTTAAATACTGTATAACGGCTTCTGCCTGCGTCATCGCGGCGATAAGATGATTGTTGGTTGATACCATCTTTATGATGGACTGACATACTTTTTTCCTTCAATGAATCAGCATTTCTGCATAGCGGTCGATTAACGTCACGGACATCCCCTGATTGCCGATAGCGCTTGTCCAGGCCACCCCGCGCGCCAGTTTAAACAGGCGGCGATAATTGCCCCATGAATGTTTGCGAAAGGCGACGGCAATCTCGGGCGCAAGCGGCTCGCCCGATGCTTCACCGTTCAATAACAGACTGCCGAGAATGGCGCTGAAATCCTCGGTTTCGCTCTCTTTCCTCCGGGACGCCAGGTCTAACGCCATGCCCACCCGGCTATAGAGCTGGGCGTATTCCCCGCGTGAGCCTTTTAGATTAAGATTGAGCGGCAAACGCGGCATCCCCGCCAATACAATGGCCACCCCGGAACGGTCGTGAATGCGCCGCAAGACCTCAAGCGCCCTGTAGGGCAGCAGCTCAGCCTCATCAACCAGTACCAGCCAGTGCTTATCGCGCAGCCCCTGTACGCACTCTTCGACCAGATCATGGATATTGCCGGTTTTCCGCAGACCCAACCGGGCGCACAGCGCCTGTAATAACACCTTGGCGGTAATAGCCGGGGTCGGCTTCAATCAGGATGACGTTTTTATCGCCGCTGTTGGCGCGCACATACTCTTTCAGCATTATACTTTCCCCCATGCCGACCGGGTCGTATATCACACCGATATCGCCGAAGTCGTGCGGGGCACTAATCAGGCCGAGCGCCACCCTGGCCAAATGGGTCGGCACAAAATTCACCTTGATGTCCCGCCGGTGGGCGCGCTCTGTCTCACTGTCAAGAAAATCTCGCAGTGTGCCCTCGACGTTATCAATATTGCCGTTGTAAACCCCCTTTAAATATTATGAGATGGTCGCGCCACTTAATCCGGTTTTATCGGTCACCTTGCGCTGGGTGTAGCCTGACCGCGCCATCAGCTGGAAAATACGTTCTCGCGTTGTCATACAATATAGCCTTACCAGTTATTACCGATTTGTTTAATATTGTGCTTATATTCGGATTTAAATAAATACACCTTGTCTTTTTTGGGTGCCGATACCTGGGGTATCAGCAGGCTGTAATCGCTCTCTCTGGGTGCGTCAATCACCGGGCGTAATTCGTCTTTTGCATCCTGAATTTTGCTTTCAACGAGTTTAATGCGACGCTTGGCGCGCGCTTCCAGCGCTTTTCCCACTCTGGAGACCGGCACTGGCGAGGCAGTATTGCCATTCCACAGCGCAGTACAGAGATAGGCCCCGTCCATCTAGTGAATAATCACTTCATTAGGATTATGGATATCGTAAGCCACCCGCACCGTCTGGCGGTCTACCTCAATCAGCTCCCTGGCAAAATACTGGTTATTCAGCAGTTCAACCCAACCGCGCTGGGCCACGCGGTTTTTTCCGGCATAAACATCTCGCGCAACTCGCCTGGCGTCAGCTATTCAATGTTGTCCCCTTCCTCAGCCAGCAGGGCCTTGCAAGCGGCCGGCGTCATCGATTTACCGTTGACCTTCGGTAGCGCGCTGTGCTCGTGGCTGTGGTTATAGCGCTGCACCTCCTCCTCGATAGCGTCTATCAGCTGCCGCCAGCTGGGCAATATCGCCAGCGTCTTTTGCTGCGTGGTGTTCAGCTCCTTCCCCTGACGAAGGCATTCGATAGACTCAGCAGTTTTGCCCCTGCACCCGCGCCCCGTTGGGGTCAGCACTTAGCCCGTTATAGGTCTGAAAGCGCAGGGCCAGCCTGCGTGGCAGCACGCCGTTCAGCCGCTCGATAATGCCCCACGCCTGCGGGGGTTACCGGGAATAGCGGTAATATGCTCAATACCCAGCCGGGGAAAAATCCCGGTGATATCCGCATCCAGCATCTTGTTGGTCTCGCCGCCGCCGTTATCGGAGTAGGCAAACAGCGGCTTGCCGTGGTGCTGGATGGCATAACGCCACCCATCCGCTACCGCGATGGTGTTTTCTGCCAGTGACAGGCTCCAGCCCACCAGATAGCGGGTACGCCCGTCGAGCACCGAAGTCAGCTCCGGGGTAAAGAACAGCCCGTGTATCGGATGCGCCACTTTCATGTTCAGCGACTTGCCGTCGGCTATCCAGCAGCCATTTACCGCGATCCGCGCCCAATCCCGCTGCTGGTACACCTGATACGCCTTGAGCGCCGAGCCGGTGACCCGGCCCTTGACCCTTCGGTTGGGCGCAACCCGCTTGACCATGCGATTGACCTTGTCGTAGGTCGGCAGGGCCGCCAGCATAACAGGTTGGTCATGGTATTTACTCTGCCAGTCCGCCTGAAATGCGCGGTAGGCTTCCAGCACCGTCAGGCCACAGGGTCGGGCATAATACGGCCAGAACAGGGCGTAGAACCACGTCATGTCCTCGGGGCGCTGCTGCTTCTTCAGCTTCTCAGGAGCCAGTATCGCCAGACGCTCCTGGGGCCTTTCAGCGCTGAAATAGAGACTCACCCATTCCTGTGGGCTGCTTTTGCTTACCCCTTGCCGGGGGGTGCGGCCCTTTTTGGTGTTAGCCCGCGTGGCGGCGTGCTGCAAAGCCTCGGGCAATGTGCCGGCCTTTGACTCATCGACGATAAAAATCACCGCCGCAATGCGGGTCATGCAGCCCTGCTGTAACCGAACCACTTCCTGTGCCAGCATCATGCGCGCATCGGCAATCTGCTTCTGCTGATCGTTCAGAGCCTGCACCTTGCTCATATAACGACTCGGCCAAATGCTGGCCGGATCCACATTGAGTGCATTAGCGATAATGCGTTCACCTTTGGGATAGTGACGGTACAGCGCGTTTTTTTAACTTGCTGGACGCCAGCCCCGAGCCGCGGGAGAGATCTTGCATGGTGATCCCCTTCTTGTGCAGGGAGGCCAGGATATGAATCCGGTGTCAGTCACGATGATTCACTTCATTTCTATCTATCATTCGATTACCCTAAAAGGTTAATCATGCGGGTAAGTCATGGGGCTTACCCATACAGCAATGACATCTCAAACTTAAGACAAGTAAAGTAAATAATGAATTTTCTTTTCTGATCGCTCCATATGAGAGATATTTTTGTATTTTATTAACTATAATCAATAAGTTATAGAGAAAAAAATGAGGAATAAGAAAACAAGTAATTTTGCTTTTGATATGGATGGAAAAAAAATTTTATCGCACGCCTTAAACAACTTACAGGCAATAGAAGCGTCAGAGCTGCTGCAACTGAATGGGGGTTATCCTTCTCAACATTGCACAACTATTTAACTAGAGGTACAGAACCATCTTTTACAGTGGTGCAGGGCATTGTATATAAGAAACACGTCAGCCTGGACTGGCTTGCATTTGGTTCATCATGCACTCAAAACGAAGTGGCCTCAACTAGCGAGATTCAGTCGATTAACGAGGAAAGCCTAATGGAGGATCCTTTATAAGCTACTTGGCATATGATTTATAAGTCGCTAAATAAAAAAGATTTAGAGGCATTAATAATGCCTGCTTTTGCAAGAAGGGGCAAAGGGTGTATTGGCGTTATCAGGACGTAAAGATGACTTAGATAGCCTGTTACTCCAACTTCCAAAAGAAGGAAGAGAACGTCTGATAGCCCTACACGAAGCTAAAAAGGGGGCGGTATCTGAAGAGTGTGCAGTAGAAGATGTGGCAAGCTTAAACTGTAAGAAAAGTGGAGCGGCCTAAATAAAGATTAGGCCATTATCTATCTCATTTCATTATTTTTATGATTTACTAATATTTTTTAACCTAATTCACATATATCTAATGGATGCCCAAAAGGCGTTTAAACTACCTTTAAATCTGCTCAAACCACAGTCATTCGAGTCTAGAATCTGTAAAATCTCTGTAAGCCGCGTCATTAAAGGGATTCCAGCTAACCCATCGTTTAACTTAAGAGTTCAGAAATGATTGCCATCCCACATTCGGCGCGCTGATCGGGCAGTAACGGCAAAAGGCGATCCAAGGCCTCCGCCAATTGCGACGGCGGGATTTGCAGCGCAGGTGGGGCAGGTCGCGCCACTGGTGCGACAGCGCTACGGTAAAATCGCGATCGATGCGATCCGGGCAGAGGCGCCGCGCCCGACGCAGTCCATCGAACAGACACAACCGATGATTGAGAACGTCGCCCTCAATACGGTATGACCCCTCCCGGCAGAGTAGGGCAAGCCGGTATAGCGTGCCGATTTCGGCTTCAAACTGCGCGAGATCGCTTTGAACGGTATCGGGTTCGGTCCCGCACCGATGTGCCAGTTGTGCCAGTGAGCAAGACTCCGTTGCCGAGTATAGAAGTAGCAACAGATGGCTACGCCGGCCGGAAGCGGACAGCGCGGGCGCCTGTGAAGTGGGCGGACTCATGGGTCATATACCCTTTTGGCTATCGTAACAGCCTTAATCATAGTCAATCGCTATCTCCACACTGGTGGTGCGCAAAATTTGTTTCATAGCTTTTAGCCGCGTTACATTTTTCCCGCCTCTGCCGGACAGACCGTTAATCCTGTCGCTAAGGGAAAAGGGGGGATGGATCGTCGCCTAAGTTATGTTAGTTAATAACATAATTGAGCTACGGGCGACAGGCGCCTGGCGCCTGTCGGGAGACGCTGTGACAAAAATTAACGATAACGTCCTGCGGCCGGGGGAACCACGTTCATCCCGCCTCTGGCTGAACTTGTGGCCGCTAGGGGTATTTTTAGCGGCGCTGGCGGCGGCGCGCCATTGGATCTGGCTGGGCTGGCTGCAAATCCTGTTGCAGATAATTCACTGGCAAAAGCAGCTGCACCAGCATATGGTGGTGCTGTTGCAAGAGGTGCAGGCTAAGCCAAAGCATTATGGCGCCACGCTGCTGCTGTTCAGCTTTGTTTACGGCATCCTGCACGCAGTCGGACCCGACCACGGCAAAGTGGTCATAACCAGCTATCGCGCTACCCACCGTTCACGACTGTGGCAGAGCGTGCTGATGACGCTGGCCACGGCGCTGTTGTAGGGTACTATGGCAATCATGCTGGTCACAGTGACCCTGAATCTGCTGCGTCTGTCTTCACGCACGTTGCACTTTGGTCAATTCTGGCTGGAAAAGGCCAGTTTTGTGCTGGTGGTGGGATTGGGCGTCTGGCTGTGCTGGCGTGCGCTCAGGCGCCTGTTATATCTCCTGCGCACGGCCGCGGCGTTTAAGGGAAGGGCGCCGGTGGTCCGTGCGATATCGCCGGCGAGTCACCGCCACCCTGCAGACTGCGGCTGCGGTCACCGTCATTTACCGCGGGATGAGGAGCTGCAGGCGACCGACGGCTGGTACAATCGCGCCGTCGTGGTCGTCGCTATGGGCTTGCGCCCTTGCTCCGGCGCGGTCTTGGTATTGCTGTTCGCCAAAGTGAATGGCGTGTATGCCTGGGGCGTGTTGTCCGCGCTGATGATGGCCGTGGGCACGGCGCTGACGCTGCTGGTGTTTTTTGGGCAGGCCGTTACTGAACGACTGATTAAACCGCGCGCTCTGGCGCGATGTGGTATGGGCAACGCTGGCGCTCGCCGCGGCGGGGTGTCGTGCTTGGTCGGCGACGGCGCGCTGCTGTATTTCAGTGAAGTGCCGGAAATGGTAAGCGGCATCCGCCCGTTTGGCGTCTAATTATACCACCGCCGCCATGCCGCCATCGACAGACAGCAAATAACCATTGACAAAATACGCAGCGGGGGAGGCGAGGAACACCGCCGCGCCGATTCAGTTCCTGAGGATCGCCCCAGCGCTCGGCGGGCGGGCGCTGATAAAGCCACCGGTTAAACGTTTCATCCTCCGATAGTGTGGTGGTCATTTCGGTTTTGAAATACCCTGGCGCGATACCGTTGACCTGAATATTGTAAGGCGCCGGTTCGGCACACATCCCGCGGGTCAGCATTTTGACCGCCCCTTTAGCGGCGGCGTAAGGTGTGATGTTCGGCCGGGCCAGCTCGCTTTGCATTGAGCCGATATTAATGATTTTGCCCCGCCGGCGCGCCACCATCCGTTTTGTAACCTGTTGCGAAACCAGAAACACCGCCTTCTGATTCACATTGATAATCTCATTCCAGTCGGCTTCAGGAAACGTGAGCAGCGGATGTCGACGCTGAATGAGCGCGTTATTGACAAGAATGTCAATCGGGCCCTGTTGCTGTTCCAATTGTTTGATCGCGCGGCTGACCTCGGCCCCCTGGGTAATGTCAAAGCTCACGCCCTGCGCATCCAGGCCCTCGGCGCGCAGCCGTTCAGCCGCCTGCTCGGCATTCTCTGCGGTCGTCGCACTGACGATTACGCTTGCGCCATGACGGCCGTCGCCGCCGGCCAGCAGATAACATATCCCCCAGGAGCCGCCGCTGATGAGTGCACGTTTCCCCGTTAAATCAAACAGATTTTGCATAATATCAGCCTTGCTGATGAGTCGGTGAGATAAGGGAAGGTTTACCGCGGCTGTTTTCCCCCTACTCCCTTCTCTACCACGAATTGTCCGGCATGGGAATGATTTTGCTGGCACAGGAACGGCAGGTGCGGCACTGGGAATGGGTTATGCAATGGTGCTGAAACGGCAGAGTCAGTGAAAGGAACAGTGGCGCCGGGGCGTGGCGTGACGATAAAAAAGTGTCTCGGAAGGCGTCGGGTAAAGCCCGCTACGTCAGGGCTGGCGGCGATGCAGGCCTTGACTAACGCTTAACGCTTCAGCGCCTCGCTCAATTCGTCGCGCAGGGTCGATAGCATCGCTTTCACCACACGGGGATTGCCGGCCACGATATTGCCGGAGAGCAGGTGATTATGGCCACCGGTGAAATCGGTGACCAGACCGCCCGCTTCACGTACCAGCAGTTCGCCGCCGGCGAAGTCCCAGGGCTTCAGACCGATCTCAAAAAATCCGTCCACGCGGCCGGCGGCCACATAGGCCAAATCGAGCGCGGCTGAACCGGTACGGCGGAAATCCGCACATTGAATGAACAGTTTACTTACCAGGGCAATATAGCTGTTGGCATGCTGTTTCTGTTTAAACGGAAAACCGGTAGCCAGAATAGTGCCATCCAGATCCCGTGCGGTACTGCAGCGCAGACGATAGCCGTTCAACTGGGCGCCTTGACCGCGGGATGCAGTAAACAGCTCATTACGCATAGGATCATGGACCACGGCAACTTCCGTGCGGCCTTTGATGCGTACGGCGATGGAAACGGCAAAATGAGGGAAACGCTTGATGAAATTGGTGGTGCCATCCAGTGGGTCAATAATCCATTGTACCTTGTTGTCTTCGCCGGCCACCGGCTTGCCGCTCTCTTCGCCGATAATGGTGTGCTGCGGGTAGGACTTGCGGATGGCTTCAACAATCAAACGTTTTGCTTCGCGATCAACGTTTGTGACAAAGTCGTTGGCGCCTTTCTGGCTGGTTTCGACGGCATCAGCGGTTTCATAATGTTTGGCAATTAAATTACCCGCCTTTCGCGCAGCGCGAAAGGCGATGTTGAGCATCGGATGCATGGATATCGTCCACTAGAATGTTAAAGAACTAAAACGGCGCGGAAGCGGAAGTATAGCAGAGCGTCAGCAAAAAACCTACGGCTATGCTACGATATTGCCTACATTTCCTCTGACTTGTAAGACTATGCTGCACAATATCCGCATCGTTCTGGTTGAAACGTCTCATACCGGCAATATCGGCGCCACCGCTCGCGCAATGAAAACCATGGGGTTAAGCAATCTATATCTGGTCAATCCCCTGCACAAGCCCGATGCGCAGGCTATCGCCTTATCCGCTGGCGCCAGCGATATTGTTGGCCATGCCTCCGTGGTTAATAATCTTGATCAGGCGCTGGCCGGGTGTAGCCTGGTGGTGGGCACCAGCGCCCGCTCGCGGACGCTTTCCTGGCCGATGCTGGAGCCGCGGGAGTGCGGCGTGAAAAGCATCCAGGAGGCGGCGCAGGCCCCGGTGGCGCTCCTGTTCGGCCGGGAGCGCGTCGGCCTGACCAATGATGAGTTGCAAAAATGCCATTTCCACGTTCAGATCCTGGCCAATCCCGAGTACAGTTCGCTTAATTTGGCGATGGCGGTGCAAATTCTGGCCTATGAAGTCCGTGTCGCCTGGCTTGATAGTCAACGTCAGGACGCGACGGTGCAAGAGACTTCGGTCTATCCTCTGGCGGAAGATCTTGAGCGTTTTTATCAGCATCTGGAGCAGGTGCTGAGCAGTACCGGTTTCATTCGCCGTGCCCATCCGGGACTGGTGATGAACAAGCTGCGCCAGTTGTTTAATCGTGCGTGGCCGGAAAGCCAGGAATTGAATATCCTGCGCGGCATACTGACCTCCATTGAGCACCCGCAAAAGCCGAAAACGCCAGCACCGGATACCGGCCACGGCTGCCCGCTGGCGTGATGCCCTCGTGCCACCGGTAGCGTCCGCCCGCTGGCGGATTGCGGGAATGTCCTCTTTCGGGGCGGGTTTGCGCCGCCGGGCGCAAGAGTTTTTGCCGGTGGAAAAAGAATAAATACTTGAGCAAATTGCTTGGTTAAATAGTTGACTACTTTAGTCAGGAATAGTAGACTTTTGCTACGTTATTTTCACCGGTATTCTGATCATGAGACTGACTTCCAAAGGCCGCTATGCGGTTACCGCCATGCTTGATGTCGCCCTCCACTCCGGTAAGGGGCCTGTGCCGCTCGCCGAAATTTCGGAGCGCCAGGGGATTTCCCTTTCCTATTTGGAACAGCTGTTCTCCCGCCTGCGCAAGCATGAGCTGGTGGCCAGCGTGCGGGGACCCGGCGGCGGCTATTTGCTGGGGCGTGACTCTGATCAGATTGCCGTCGGCGCGGTTATCACTGCCGTGGATGAATCCGTAGACGCCACTCGCTGCCAGGGTAAAGAAGGCTGCCAAGGCGGCGACCGCTGCCTGACCCACACGCTTTGGCGCGATCTCAGCGTGCGCATCAGCGAGTTTCTTAACAACATTACCCTGGCGGAACTGGTCAGTGATGAAGAGATCCTCGACGTCGCCGATCGCCAGGACAATGATACCCGTCGTCCGATTGCCAACGGCCAGCCGCAGGAAACGATTAACGTCAACCTGCGCGCTTGAGTATAATAAGGGCATCCACTGTTATTGATGCCTGGAGTTAATGCTTCATGAAATTACCGATTTATCTTGATTACTCTGCCACTACGCCGGTCGATCCGCGGGTGGCGGAAAAGATGATGCAGCATCTTACGCTGGACGGTATTTTCGGTAATCCGGCTTCCCGCTCCCACCGTTATGGCTGGCAGGCAGAGGAAGCCGTTGATATTGCCCGTAATTACGTCGCCGCCCTGGTGGGCGCCGACCCGCGCGAAATCGTTTTCACTTCCGGTGCCACAGAGTCCGATAATCTGGCCCTTAAAGGGGGGGCTCATGCCAGCCGTGCGAAAGGCCGCCACATTATTACCGCCGTAACTGAGCATAAAGCGGTATTGGACACCTGCCTACAGCTGGAGCAGGAAGGTTTCACTATCAACAGACTGGTGCCGGTGGCGACCGGTATCGTCACCCCGCAGCAGTTGGGCGATGCGCTGCGTGATGACACGATTCTGGTGTCGTTAATGCACGTTAACAATGAAACCGGCGTGATCCAGGACATTGCGGCATTCGGCGATCTGTGTCGTGCCCGTGGGGTGCTTTTCCACGTGGACGCCACCCAAAGCGTAGGGAAATTGCCTATCGATCTTACCAGGTTGCCGGTGGATCTGATGTCATTCAGCGGCCATAAAGTGTACGGGCCGAAGGGGATCGGTGGCCTGTTCGTGCGCCGCACGCCGCGGGTGCGGATCGAAGCCCAAATCCACGGCGGCGGCCACGAGCGGGGCATGCGCTCCGGGACGCTGCCGGTACATCAAATTGTCGGAATGGGGGAGGCCTATCACCTCGCGGCGCAGGAGCTGGCGAGCGAAATGCCGCGTCTGCGGGCTCTGCGTGACCGCTTGTGGCAGGGACTGCAACAGATCGGCGGGGTAGCGGTAAATGGCTGTCTGGATCAGAGCGTGGCGACGGTGCTGAACGTCAGCTTTCGTGATGTTGACGGCGAATCGTTTATTATGGCCCAGAAAGATCTGGCGGTCTCAACGGGATCTGCCTGCACTTCCGCCAGCCTTGAGCCGTCCTATGTGCTGCGCGCGATGGGGCTGGATGAAGAGCATGCCCACAGCTCCATCCGCTTCTCTTTAGGGCGCTTTACCACGCCTGAAGAAATAGAGTACGCCATCAGCCAGACCCGAACGGCCATTGCGCGTCTGCGTGAGGTTGCCCCTCAATGCGCCGCCGGCGCGGCGAACTGGGTGCAACGCTAAGCCATAATGCCGGCGGCGCAGCCTTGGCGCGGCGCTGGGCAGTGCACAGGCGTCGCCGCCTCGCTCAGCTCCAGTTTACGCCGCGGCGTCGTGGCTCCGCTGCGCTCCAGTTAGGCCGGCGGCGTTAGTTTACGTAGGTAGCGTGACCGCTCTCCGACTGCGCCAGCACGTGCAGATAATGACGCCAAGAGACGGCAGCGCCTCTATCCCGCGTTGCCTCAAACAGTCGGCGCCGCCGATCCGTCGAGGAGCCGTTTCCCGTCTTCAGTTGTCGCCGTTTTAGCCACCGCGGGCGTTGTCGTTGGGGTTAAACCGTTATCGCCGCGGCACGCGCGGCCAAGATCCTGCGGGGCAAATTTGTCATTTTTCTGTCATCGGTTTCAACGACCATAACCCCGCCGCTGCTTTTCCTGCCAGTTGCCCGCGCCGTAGGAAAAACTGCTGGCGGCGACCGTGAGGGTCTGGTTAGATGAGTGCAATAGCAGGCGGTCAGACCAACCCGGCGGTCATGAACCGCGATGACACTCTACTGTACCGGATATGTACAGACGGCATTACTACCCTAATTTATTGGAGCAGTCTCATGATGATCGAAGCGATGCAGCTCACGCTATCTACCACACCCGCCGACCCGCCCTGGGGTGAAAAAGCGTTATTGAGCGCCAATGAGCGCGGAATGACCATCCATTTGACGGGCGATGATGTGCTAAGCGCCATTCAGCGCGCGGGGCGCAAAATCGACGGGCAAGGGATAAAGCAGATAGCGTTGGTGGGAGACGCGTGGGATCTGGCGCGCTGCTGGGCATTCTGGCAAGGCTATCGGTCCCCCAAAGGCGAGCGCCGTGTAACTTGGCCAACGCTGTCCGAAGCGGCGCGCAAGGAGCTGGATGACCGGCTGCAAATCATTGACTGGGTGCGCCATACAATTAATACGCCGGCGGAAGAGCTGGGTCCGGAACAGCTGGCGCAGCGCGCGGTGGATATCATGTCTGCCGTGGCTGACGAAGCCATCAGCTATCGCATCATGAAAGCCGACGACCTGTTTGATAACCAGTATACGGGGCTGCATACCGTCGGCCGCGGTTCCGATCGCCAACCGGTGTTGTTGACGCTGGACTATAATCCCGGTGGCGATGCGCAGACGCCGGTGCTAGCGTGTCTGGTGGGGAAAGGAATCACCTTCGATACCGGCGGTTACAGTCTGAAAGGTAGCAGCTTCATGGATTCCATGAAGTCCGATATGGGCGGCGGCGCCACGCTGACGGGCGCGCTGGCGCTGGCCATCAGCCGCGGCCTGAACAAAAGGGTGCGGCTGATTCTGTGCTGTGCCGAGAATATGGTGAGCGGCAATGCCTTCAAACTAGGCGATATCATCCGTTATCGCAACGGCAAATCGGTCGAAGTAATGAACACCGACGCCGAAGGCCGCCTGGTATTGGCCGACGGGCTCATTGACGCCAGTGCGGCCAAACCGCAGCTGATTATCGACTGTGCCACCCTGACCGGCGCCGCAAAAACCGCGTTGGGCAATGATTATCATGCGTTGTTCAGCTTCGATAACGCTCTGGTGGCGGCGCTGATGCAAAGCGCCAGGGAAGAGAATGAATTTTTTTGGCGTCTGCCGCTGGCGGAGTTCCACCGTCAGCATCTGCCGTCCAATTTCGCCGATATGAGCAATGTAGCGGGTGGCGCGCACAGCGCAGGCGCCAGTACAGCCGCGGCGTTCTTATCCCATTTCGTGGAAAATTATCGTCAGGGCTGGCTGCATATCGACTGCTCCGCCACTTACCGTAAAGGCGCGGTGGATCAGTGGTCCGCCGGCGCGACAGGGCTGGGTGTACGCACGCTGGCCAATCTGCTGCTGGCCCGGGCGCAGGACTGATGCCCATGCCCGTCAATGCGACTATAGCAAAGATGCCCGTAACAGCCCGCGCCCGGGTCGACCAACCGTTTGACATGACGCCCGCTCAGGCGGCGTCTGGAATTGCAAAGTATGACGTTCTCACAAGATAACGCGCTGCAGCGCCTGCTCCAGCGCGCCGCCGGTGAGCCGGCTTATCGCTCGGCTTTTTTCCAGCTGTTGGGTGTATGTGGCGGGTGAAGCCGGCGATGATTGGATAGCCGGCGCCGCGTGCGACGTCGGCGCATCGCCGGTCACGTTGCAGCATTGGGAAAAGCAGGACGGCGGCTCCGCTATCCCCTTTTTTATCTCGGTGGCCGCGCTGGAAAGGGCGGTGACGGGTCCCCAGCCTTTCGTTGCGCTGCCGGTGCGAACATTATTTGCCATGATCGCCGGCGCAGAGCTGTTTCTAAATCCCAAGCTGCCTTACGGCAAGTCCTTCGCGCCCGATGAGGTGACGGCGCTGTTGAGCAACGACGGTGACGCGTTGACTGAACGGCAGGTTTTGGCAGGGGAAATGCGTATGACCCTCAGCGAGCCTAAGGACATGCCGGTACAGATGGTGGACTCGCTGACCGCACTATTCGCGCAGTATAAACAGGTGCGGCGGGGCTTTTCTGGTGCAGGTGCGGGACGATGCGGAACAAGAGCAGCACTGGCTTATCGATCTGGAATGCGACAGCGATGCCAAAGAGGCCATTCAGGCGACGGGGCAGGTGGCGACCGATACCGCGCCGGACGCACTGCCGGTGGATATATGCCTGGTGGAGGAGGGCGAGGCGGGCATCAGCCATTATCTCCTTCACCACATTACTCCGTTCTATGAACGGCGCTGGGGCAGCTGGCTACGGTCGGTGAAAGACGCAGGCCGGTCCTGAGTTCTTTTTTCAAACGCCTAGGGGCCGGACCATCGCTTTACGCCGCCGCCGAAGACCATTAGCGTGTGCGTCGCGCTACCGCGACGGCGTGCGTCCAGCGCTTCGCGGTCAAACTCACCCAGGTGCGCGGCCCGGCGCTTGCGCTGTCGCGTCGCCGAGCGCTATTTGGCGACGGCGATGGGCGTATCGCTACGGGTGCCCCATTCACTCCAGGAGCCGTCATACGGGCTGATGATCTGTGCGCCCAGCGCTGTGAGAGCCAGCACCGCCACCGCCGTGGTGACGCCGGTGCCGCAGCTGGCAACAACCGACCGCCTTGGATGAATGCCCCCGCCTGGCGCAGTTGTTCCTCCAGCACTAGCAGGGGCTTTAGCTGCCCATCTTGTACCAGTAGGTCCCAGGGTAAGTTCAGGCTACCGGGAATATGACCGCGCAGCAAGCCGGGGCGGGGCTCCGGCGCCTCGCCGCGAAAGCGTGCCGTGGGACGGGCATCGACGATTTGCGCCGATCCGTCGGTGCTGATACGGCAGATGTCGTCCAGTGAACGCACCCGGTTGGCCGCAATGCGCGGGGTAAAAGTTTGCGGCGCGGGCGCCGGTTGCCCCTCTTCCAGCGGCAGGACGGCACGCCGCCAACCGTCCCGCCCTCCCGCCAGCAACGACACCTGCCGGACGCCGCTGGTTTGCAGCATCCACCAGCCGCGCGGGGCAGAAAACACTGGACCGTCATCGTAGATTACGCAGTGGTGTGTGTCGCTAACGCCGAGCGCACCCATATCGCGGGCAAACTGCGCCGGGGAGGTCAGCATATGGGGCAGGGGAGAGGCGCTATCGGACAGGGCCTCGATATCAAAAAATACCGCACCGGGCAGCAGATGACCCGCACGAAATTCCGCAACACTTTCACGCGCCACCTGATAACCGGACGGCAGCATGCGCGCGTTAAGAATACGCACCTGAGGATCATCGAGATGCTGCTATAGCCATGTTTGAGTAACGAATAAAGAATGAATCATTACAGGCTCTGTCCGGGGTGCGCCGCGCATTGTGCTGGCGCCATCGCATTGTCTGGCATTGTCGGCTTTTTTGCCGTTGGCTTCATGCCGGAGCGGCTGCAGCTGGGGCAGGGCGCACAAATGAACGGCTCCCGGGGCGGCGCAGGGCTGTCGCCCTCGGCGCGGCGGCGCTTTTTTTAGTGAAATGTTATTCTTAAAGGTAGCGGCGCGCTTCGCGCGCCCCTATAATTTGCGCCACTTGCACTGGCCGGCGTAACAGCGAATTAGCGCGGCCATAACAAAAACCACCTAGAGGTTCTTATGACCATTGAAAGCACCTTTTCCATTATCAAGCCGAACGCCGTGGCCAAAAACGTCATCGGTGCCATTATCCAACGTTTTGAAAGCACCGGGCTGACCGTGGTTGGCGCTAAAATGCTCCAGCTGACCCGTGAGCAGGCGGAAGGATTCTATGCCGAGTATAAAGGCAAACCGTTCTTCGACAGCCTGGTGGATTTTATGATCTCCGGCCCCATCCTGATGCAGGTGCTGCAAGGAGAAGACGCCGTGCGCCGCAATCGTGAAATCATGGGCGCCACCAACCCGGCCAATGCTTTAGCCGGCACCCTGCGCGCCGATTATGCCGACAGCTTTACCGAGAACGCGGTACACGGCTCGGATTCCGCTGAATCTGCCGCGCGCGAAATTGCTTATTTCTTTGCCGATGGCGAAGTTTGCGCCCGTATTCGCTAATCCTTGCCGCACAACAGAGAAAAAAAGGCCTGCTTCACCTTTTAAGCCAGGCAGCGCTACGCTAAAATAAGCGCCCAATGCGCCCCGGATGAGATGGTAATCCACACTCTGCCGGGGCATTTCTTTATGTATTTCGCGCCATAACATGTAATAATGAGGCCTGCAATAAAATGATATCAGAACAACTTTTGTCTGAACTTTTGCCCGTGGCGGCAACGTCCCCTTCCCCTTCCCCTTCCCCTTCCCCTTCCCCTTCCCCTTCCCCTTCCCCTGCGCCCGCAGCCCAGCAGAAATTGAACCTGCTTGATATGAACCGCCAGCGGCTGCGCGAGTTTTTTTCATCAATGGGGGAAAACCCTTCCGCGCCGATCAGGTGATGAAATGGATCTATCACTATTGCTGCGATGATTTCGATCAGATGACGGACATCAACAAGCTTTTGCGCGCCAGGCTGAAAGCGCTGGCGGAAATCCGCGCGCCGGAAGTCGCCGAGGAGCAGCGCTCTGCCGACGGTACCATCAAATGGGCCATCAAGGTGGGCGACCAGCAGGTCAAGACGGTCTACATTCCCGAAGACGATCGCGCCACGCTGTGCGTCTCCTCCCAGGTCGGCTGCGCGCTACAATGCACTTTCTGCTCCACCGCGCAGCAGGGCTTCAACCGTAATCTCCGGGTGTCGGAAATTATCGGCCAGGGCTGGCGCGCGGCAAAGATCATCGGCGCCGCCAAGGTCACCGACCAGCGTCCTATCACTAATGTGGTAATGATGGGCATGGGCGAGCCGCTGCTCAATCTCACCAACGTGGTGCCGGCAATGGAGATTATGCTGGACGATTTCGGCTTCGGGCTGTCCGCCTCCGGCGTCGTGCCGGCCCTGGAGAAGCTCAGTGACATGATAGACGTGGCGCTGACAATTTCGCTCCATGTGCCAAACGATACGATTCGCGACGAGATGAAATTATGTCGATTAACCGCAAATACAATATCGAGACTTTCCTGTCGGCGGCGCGCCGTTATCTTGACAAGTCCAACGCCAATCAGGGCCGCGTGACCGTGGAGTACGTGATGCTCGATCACATCAACGACGTGCCCGAGCACGCACATCAACTGGCGGCATGTTTGAAGGATACGCCGTGCAAGATTAACCTTATTCCCTGGAACCCGTTCCCCGGCGCCCCCTACGGCCGCAGTTCCAATAGCCGGGTGGATCGCTGATCGCTTCGCCAAGGTGCTGATGGACTACGGGTTTACGACCATTGTGCGTAAACCGCGCGGAGACGATATCGATGCCGCCTGTGGGCAACTGGCGGGAGAGGTGATCGACCGCACCAAGCGTACCCTGCGTAAACGTATAAACGGTGAATCGATTGAGGTGAAGGCAATCTGATGGCAAGCGCTGACGCTGGCCTTTGACCCACGTTAACGGAAATAGCGTAACTGATACGGGAACCGGCATGAAGCTGATTCGGATGGGTGGAGTCGCAATCATCATCGCTCTGGTGGGCGGTTGCGCCGGCGAAAGCCGGCAGGAGGGGTAGAGCGACGGCGGGCCGTTACCGCAGGCGACGCCGCAGTCCGCACCCACGCGCTTGCAACTGGGGATAGCCTATCTGGCGGCGGGTAATCTGGATACCGCCCGGCAGAATATGTCAATGGCGGTGAAAGCCGCGCCCGACGATTACCGGACCCAGTTAGGTATGGCGCAGTATGAACAGCGGATTGGTGAAACCGCCGCCGCAGAGAATCGCTATCGCCTGGCCCTGAAACTGGCGCCGCAAAATAGCGAAGTTCTGAATAATTACGGTGCGTTTTTATGTGGTTTAGGGCAGTATGTACCGGCGCAGCAGCAGTTTTCCGCGGCTGCGCAATCGGCGGATTACGGCGAGGTGGCCGATAGTTTGGAGAGCGCCGGCTACTGTTTTTTCAAGTCAGGGGACGACGCACAGGCGCGTACCTTAGTTTATGCGCACGCTGAAGTATGATCCTGAAAAAGGCGCGGCGCTAATGTCTGAAGCGAACCGGCAATTAACGGCGGGTCGCGCTGACAGAGCGCAGCGGCTATTGAATATTTATCAACATGTGCTTCCGGCCAGCGCCGAAAGTTTATGGTTACAGATTCGTTTCGCTGCGTTAGCCAACCGGCCGAATGAGGTGCAACGTTATGGCACACGGCTTGCGCGAAGTTTTCCACAATCCGAACAGTACCAGCAATTCTTAGCTAATGAATACTGAAGCCCTGCAAGATCAAGCACTAACCACGACGGGCGGACGCCTGCGTCAAGCCCGCGAAAATATGGGATTAAGCCAGCAGGCGGTGGCCGAGCAGCTGTGTCTGAAGGTGTCCACCGTGCGGGATATCGAAGACGATCACGTCAATCCCAACCTCGCCTCGACATTCCTGCGCGGCTATACCCGCTCTTATGCGCGCCTGGTGCACATTTCTGAAGAAGAACTGACCCCGATAAAGGCCTTGAAGGTAGCGCCAATGCAGAGCTTCTCGCTGGGCAAGACCCGCAAGAAACGCGACAGCTGGCTGATGGGGGTCACCTGGCTTATCCTGTTTGTGGTGATTGGTCTGACAGGCGCCTGGTGGTGGCAAAATCATCAGGCCCAGCAGCAGGATATCGCCGACATGGCCGATCAATCCTCCGCCCAGTTATTGCGTGGGGATGATGCCACGTCGGTCCCGCTTGGCGACGGCGCGGACGACGTCGTCCAGCCGCCGGCGGATCAACCGGCCGACGCAGATGCCGGTGCGTCGGCTGCGGCGCCGCCTTCATCACCCGCAAGCGCGGCGTCCGCCCCTGACATCGCCGGCCAGACCGACGGCAACGCGCTGGTGATGAATTTTACCGGCGACTGTTGGCTGGAAGTGTTCGATGCTGGCGGCAAGAAACTGTTCAGCGGTATTCAGCATAGCGGCGCCAGGCTGAATCTCACCGGCCAGGCACCGTACAAATTAAAAATCGGCGCCCCTGCCGCAGTGCAGGTTCAGTACCAGAGCAAGCCGGTGGATCTGAGCCGGTTCATCCGGTCAAATCAGGTTGCGCGACTGACCGTAGCCGCCCAGTAAAGAGTCAAGCCAGTCGGCAAGGTTGGAGAATGTTCAATGCATAATTTCGCACCCATAACCCGTCGAAAATCGAAACGTATTTACGTTGGCAAAGTGCCGGTAGGTGACGGCGCCCCCATCGCGGTGCAGTCAATGACCAACACCCGTACCACCGATGTTGCGGCGACGGTGCAGCAGATACAGGCGCTGAAGCGCGTCGGTGTTGATATCGTACGCGTATCGGTGCCCACTATGGACGCCGCCGAAGCGTTCAAACTTATCAAACAGCAAGTCGCTATTCCGCTGGTGGCGGATATCCATTTCGATTATCGCATCGCGCTGAAAGTCGCCGAATATGGCGTTGACTGTTTGCGTATCAATCCCGGCAACATCGGCAACGAGGGGCGTATCCGTTCCGTGGTGGATTGCGCACGCGATAACAATATCCCGATTCGCATCGGCGTTAACGCCGGCTCCCTTGAGCGCGATCTGCAGGAAAAGTATAGCGAACCCACACCGGAAGCCCTGTTGGAATCGGCCATGCGCCATGTGGATATCCTTGACCGGCTCAATTTCGATACGTTCAAGGTCAGCGTGAAAGCCTCCGACGTGTTCCTGGCGGTGCAATCCTACCGCCTTTTGGCCTCGCGTACCGATCAGCCGCTGCATCTGGGTATTACCGAGGCAGGCGGCGCTCGCAGCGGGGCGGTGAAATCGGCGATTGGTCTTGGTCTGCTATTAAGCGAAGGCATCGGCGATACGCTGCGCATCTCGCTGGCGGCGGATCCGGTAGAGGAAGTGAAGGTCGGTTTCGATATTTTGAAGTCGCTGCGTATTCGCGCCCGCGGCATCAACTTCATTGCCTGCCCGACGTGTTCGCGTCAGGAGTTTGATGTTATCGGCACCGTCAATGCCCTGGAGCAGCGGCTGGAGGACATCGTCACGCCAATGGGTGTCTCCATCATCGGTTGTGTGGTGAATGGTCCCGGCGAAGCGCTGGTGTCCACGCTGGGTGTGACCGGCGGCCATAACAAGAGCGGTTACTATGAAGACGGCGTTCGCCAGCGCGAGCGTTTCGATAACGAATTGATGATCGACCAATTAGAGGCCCGTATTCGCGCGAAAGCGGCGATGCTGGACGAGAATAATCGCATCACGGTCAATCTGATAGAAAAATAACACAGGTAGAGATTCGACATGGCAAAGAACATCCAGGCCATTCGCGGCATGAACGACTATTTGCCGGAAGAGACGGCATTCTGGCAGCGCGTGGAAGAAACACTTAAAGACGTGCTAGCCAGCTACGGCTACAGTGAAATCCGCCCGCCGATCGTCGAACAGACCCCGCTGTTCCAGCGGGCTATCGGTGAAGTTACCGATGTCGTGGAAAAAGAGATGTATACCTTTTCCGATCGCAACGGCGACAGCCTGGCCCTGCGTCCGGAAGGCACCGCCGGCTGCGTGCGCGCCGGCATTGAACACGGTTTGCTGTACAATCAGGAACAGCGGTTGTGGTATGTGGGACCGATGTTTCGCTATGAGCGTCCACAGAAAGGCCGCTACCGTCAGTTCTACCAGATGGGCGCCGAGGTATTTGGTCAACAGGGACCGGATGTTGACGCCGAGCTTATTCTGCTGACCGCCCGCTGGTGGCGTGCGCTGGGTATTCAGGAACATGTGGCGCTGGAGCTGAATTCCATCGGTTCGCTGGAGGCGCGCGCGCGCTACCGCGAGGCGCTGGTCGCGTTTTTGCGCCAGCATGAAGACCGCCTGGATGAAGATTGCCGCCGTCGCATGCATACCAATCCGATGCGGGTATTAGACACGAAAAACCCCGATATTCAGGCGCTGCTCAACGACGCACCGGTTCTGATCGATTATCTTGATGACGATTCCCAGGCCCACTTTTCCGGTTTGTGTGAACTTTTAGACCTGGCCGGCATCGCATATACGGTTAATCCGCGTTTGGTGCGCGGCCTGGATTATTACAACCAGACGGTTTTCGAGTGGGTCACCACCCGTTTGGGGTCGCAGGGCACCGTTTGCGGCGGCGGCCGCTACGATGGTCTGGTGGAACAGCTGGGCGGTCGCGCCACCCCCGCCGTAGGCTTCGCGATGGGGCTGGAGCGGCTGGTGCTGCTGGTGCAGGCGGTCAACCCGGATTTCGCCGCAGCAGCGCGTGTGGATGCCTATCTGGTGGCGGCCGGGGACGGTGTGCAGCGTGAAGCGCTGCGGCTGGCGGAGCAGTTGCGTGACGCGCTGCCTTCCCTGCGGCTGATGACCAATTACGGCGGCGGCAGCTTTAAAAAACAGTTTGGCCGTGCCGACAAGCACGGCGCCCGCATCGCGCTGTTTCTCGGAGAAAGCGAAACGGCGGCGGGGCAGGTAGTGGTGAAGGATTTGGCTACGGGTAACCAGGAAGCGCTGGCGCAGAGCGATGTCGCCGCGCGGCTGGCATCGATTTTAGGTTAAGGAGAGGGACACCGTGGAAGTCTACAGCACTGATAACGAACAGCGCGATGCGCTGCGCCGGTTCTTTGTCGATAACGGTAAGGCGCTGGCGATAGGCGTCGTGCTCGGCGTTGGCGCTCTGGGGGGCTGGCGTTACTGGCATAATCACCATAACGACGCCATGATGGCGGCATCTAGCGCCTGGCAGCCGGTGAACGCCGGCCTGAGCGGCCAGGCGGCACAGCCGCAGCTGGACGCCGCGCAGCATTTTGCCGACGCCAACGACAATAACTATGGCGCGCTGACCTTGATGGGGCTGGCGCGGCAATTCGCCGAGCGGGGCGATTTCCCCGCCGCACAGAAGCAATTGCAAAAGGCGCTTGGCCAGACCCGCGAGGCCAATCTGCAATCGCTGATTAATCTGCGGCTGGCGCGCGTGCAGCTGCAGCAGAAAAACGTGGATGGCGCATTGAAAACCCTCGACGGCGTGAAGGAGCAGGGATGGACGGCGCTGGCGGAGGATACCCGTGGCGATGCGCAGGTGATCAAGGGCGATAAACAGGCCGCCCGTACCGCCTATGAGAAAGCGCTGCAGTCCGGCGGCGCGCCGCTGGCGCTGGTGCGCATGAAACTGAATAATCTGTCCAGCTGAGAGGGGGCCATGCAATTGCGTAAAACAATGTTTGTAGGACTGTTATCGGTCACGCTGCTCAGCGGGTGCTCGTGGTTCAGCGGCGAGGGAGACGTAGTAACTATGTCGCCGCTGCCCAAAGTGGACAACCAGTTTCAGCCGACGACGGTATGGAGCCGCTCGGTCGGTAGCGGTACCGGCGAATTCTATTCCAACTTGCACCCCGCCTGGCAAGACGACCGCGTATTCGCGGCGGATCGTCGTGGCGTGGTGAGCGCGCTCGATGCGAACAGCGGCAAAGAGATTTGGTCGACTAACCTTTCCATCCATACCGGCTTCTTCTCACGCAATCGTCCGGCGCAGCTCTCCGGCGGCGTGGCGGCGGCGGGCTCGCGTGTTTACGTGGGCAGCGAACTGGCCAAGGTTTATGCGCTTGACGCGCAGGACGGCCGCGTTGCCTGGGAAACGATGGTTGCCGGCGAGGCCCTGTCTACGCCGGTGGTCAGCGATGGCGTGGTGCTGATCCATACCAGCAACGGCATGCTACAGGCGTTAAACGAGGCCGACGGCGCGGTAAAATGGACCGTTAACCTTGATGTGCCGCCGCTGACGCTGCGCGGCGAATCCTCACCGACGACGGCGTTTGGCGCCGCAATCGTGGGCGGTGATAACGGCCGGGTCAGTGCGGTCATGATCAATCAGGGCCAGCCGATTTGGCAGCAGCGCATCTCGCAGCCGAGCGGCGACACCGGAATTGCCCGGATCAACGATGTGCAGACCACGCCGGTCGTGGTTAACGGCGTCGTGTACGCCCTGGCCTATAACGGCAACCTTGCGGCGCTGGATCTGCGCTCCGGCCAGGTAATGTGGTCGCGGGAAATCGGTTCCGTAACCAATCTGCTGGTGGACGGCGGCCGGATTTACCTGGCGGATCAAAATGACCGCGTTATTGCGGTGGACACCCAGGGCGGCGTCATCCTTTGGCGTCAGAGCGAGCTGCTGCACCGTAACCTGACCTCGCCGGTGCTGTATAATGGCTACATAGTCACCGGCGACTCGGAAGGCTACCTGCATTGGATTAACACCGATGATGGCCGGTTCGTGGCTCAGCAAAAAGTGGATAGCGCCGGCCTGCTGGCGGCCCCTATCGTTGCTGGCGATAAACTTATTGTGCAGGCAAAAAATGGCGAGGTTTACGCCATTACCCGCTAAGGCGTGCTATCATTTGCCGCCGGTAGCCGGATACGTGCTACCCGCAACGGCTCCTGAACATGTCAGGAGCCGTTTTGTCTTATGTATAATCGGTCCTGTTTCGTCTTTGCCGTTTTTAACCTGATGAGGTTGTAATAATGATACCTATCGTCGCGCTGGTCGGGCGCCAAAATGTAGGAAAATCTACTCTCTTTAATCGACTAACGCGCACTCGTGATGCGCTGGTGGCGGATTTTCCAGGGCTGACGCGTGATCGCAAGTATGGTCGTGCCGAATGGGAAGGCCATGAGTTTATCGTTATTGATACCGGCGGTATTGATGGCACTGAGGAAGGGGTGGACACCCGCATGGCCGGTCAGTCGCTGGTGGCGATTGAAGAGGCCGACATTGTGTTGTTCATGGTAGACGGACGCGCCGGCCTGCTGGCGGCCGATAAAGGTATTGCCAGGCATCTGCGCCGCCGCGAGAAAACCACGGTGATTGTCGCCAATAAAACCGACGGGATCGATGCCGCCAGCGCGGTAGGGGATTTTTATTCCCTGGGCATGGGCGAGATAGTCCCTATTGCCGCCTCGCACGGGCGCGGCATCAACAGCCTGTTGGAGCAGGTTTTGTTGCCGCTGGTGAGCGATGGTTTGCCGGTGGCGGAGGCAGACGACGAGGACGAATTTGCGCCCTGGCCTGACGACGAGGCCGAGGCGCTGGCGCTGGAAGAAGAGGAGCCTTTTGATCCTCAATCGCTGCCGATAAAGCTTGTGATCGTCGGGCGTCCTAACGTGGGTAAATCCACGCTCACCAACCGCATTCTCGGCGAAGAGCGTGTGGTGGTCTATGACATGCCCGGCACTACCCGCGACAGCATTTATATTCCCATGGTACGTGACGAGCGGGAGTATGTCCTGATCGATACCGCAGGCGTGCGCAAGCG
This sequence comes from Sodalis sp. (in: enterobacteria), assembly GCF_051710625.1. Lineage (GTDB taxonomy): Bacteria > Pseudomonadota > Gammaproteobacteria > Enterobacterales > Enterobacteriaceae > JBPESN01. The sequence continues at coordinate 111,941 of NZ_JBPESN010000001.1, forward strand.
TGGCAAGGTTACGGAAACCGTGGAAAAATTCTCCGTCATCAAAACGCTGCAGGCTATCGAAGGTGCCAATGTCGTATTGCTGGTCATCGACGCCCGTGAAGGCATTTCCGATCAGGATTTGTCGCTGCTGGGCTTTATCCTCAATAGTGGCCGCTCGCTGCTCATTGCGGTCAATAAATGGGATGGTCTATCCAGCGAGACGCGTGACGAAGTGAAAGAAGCGCTGGGTCATCGTCTTGGTTTTATCGATTTTGCCCGCGTGCATTTCATCTCGGCCCTGCACGGCAGCGGCGTCAGCAATCTGTTTGAATCGGTGAATGAAGCCTACCAATGCGCCACCAAGCGGGTGAGCACTGCGCTATTGACGCGCATCATGCGCATGGCGGTGGACGAACATCAACCCCCGCTGGTGCGCGGTCGGCGCGTTAAACCCAAATATGCCCATGCCGGTGGCTACAATCCTCTGATTGTGGTGATCCACGGTACACAGGTTAAAGATTTGCCGGATACCTATAAGCGCTATCTGATGAATTATTTCCGCCGCTCGCTGGAGATTATGGGCACGCCGATTCGCATCCAGTTCAACGAGGGCGCCAACCCCTTCGCCGGGCGGCGCAATACCTTAACACCGACGCAGCTGCGTAAACGCAAGCAGCTGATGAGTCATATCAAGAAAAACAAATAAGCGTGATGGACATGGCACACTGTGAGATTTGCCAACGACCACTGGTCACTGCGGGCAGTAAGCTGCATTATCCCGCCTGCGGGCAAGACTATCGCGAGTCTGCGCGCTGCCCTGGTTGCGGGCAGCCGCTTGAGATCCCGAAAGCCTGCGGTGCGGTGGACTATTTTTGCCCCCACGGCGATGGGCTTATCGCTAAAAAACGGGGACGCTGTTGCTCGTCACCTGCTAGGATGGGTCATGCGGCGCCGGCGGTTCATCCTCCAATTGCCCGTGTCGCCATAAAGCCTGCAGCTCGGGCGGCGCGCTTTGTTCCGGCACCAATAAATCCAGCTCGCCCGTCCCTGTTGCGCCGTCGCCGCGATAAAAAATCTGAATACGAAAGTATCGTTGGTCGCCGCGCCCCGGCGTGTTATCACCGCGCGGCGGCTGTGCCAGCGGCGCCGCGCGGTTGATTAGAGCACATAACCGTTCGCGTTTTGGCGCTGAAAACCCCCAGCACGAAGCGCTGCTGGCCCGCCAGCGCAGGGATAAAAGCGAAACCGCCCTCCCGAGATAGGGGGGGTCACGGTATGGTTATTCAAAACAGGTAATCTGTTCATGCTGTTCTCCCGGGGGCGAAGCGGCATTTTCCCGCAGAACCGCCCCTTATGTTAAGGCACCCGCCTGCCGCCAGGTGTTCTCGACAGCCTCGCCGGTTTCCGCATCAAATTGCTCTGTAGCGTGACTTATGGTCAATCTCGCGAAATCGGCAAAACTTGTAGCGACGCAAAATATTCTGGACTAATTTGCAGACAATTCTGGACTCCCTTAAACCATAAAAAATGGCTATTTTGGACAGTCCAGAATTGATTGCAAAATCTATAGCTAAGGCGGGCGTCAAGCTTCTCCAGCTACTCCCCTTCCGGAGATACGGGTTGTTCTCAGAATGGCAGTGTGAACCTCAAAAAGCCAATAGGATGGCTTGGATGTCTTAAAAATGGTCAAAAGATGTGTATAACGATATGGGGTAAAGCTCTCTATCCAAGCTCTCATCTTCTCCAATGTACCACTACACTTGGAATCGAGGCGGCAGGCGTGGTGAGCAGGCTTGGCCCCGGCGTAGAGCATCTTCAGCCCGGCGACCGGGGGGGGCTACGCCCAATCCCCACTGGGCGCCTACGCCACCGTGCACAATGTGCCGGCGGATAAACTGGCCCAATTACCTAGCGCTATCTCCTTTGAACAGGCGGTCGCCACATTTTTAAAAGGCCTGACGGTGTTTTATTGGCTACGCCAAACCTATGAAATCAAGCCGAACGAGATTTTCCTGTTTCATACGGCCGCCGGCGGCGTCGGGCGCATCGTCTACCAGTGGTCGAAGGCGCTGGGTGCTAAAATGATAGGTACCGTCGGCAGCGCGGAAAAGGCGGCGTTGGCAAAACAGGCGGGCGCCTGGGAAATAATTAATTACCGCGAGGAAAATGTGCCTGAACGCGTCGCGGCCCTGACTGATGGAAATAAAGTGAACGTAGCGTACGATTCAGTGGGCAAACACACTTGGGAAGGCTCTCTCGACTGCCTCCGCCGCCGCGGATTAATGGTCAGTTTTGGCAACTCTTCGGGGCTGGCCACCGGGCTGAACTTGGGGATCTTGAACCAAAGGAACTCGCTGTTTGTCACGCGCCCGTCGATAAATGGCTATATCGCCGATGGCGCCAGCTTGAAACACGCTGCCGATGAATTGTTCAGCATGATCGCCAGCGGGGTGATCAAAGTCGACGTGCCGGCAGAGCAGAAATTACCGGACCATACAGCTAACCACCGCTATTATTATCTGGTAACATTGAAATCAATGGGTCTAAGCGTGTTTATCCTAGCAGCCCACATAAGAAAAAAATATCATTTGGGGCAGGAAAACTCCAAGCTGTGATCCACCCCCCATTTATGTATCGCTGGGTCAGCGCAGGCGGGCAGGCGGGAATTAAACCGCGAGCGCGGCGGCGCCCCGGTTTTTTCAGCGTGCGCTAGACCTAGGCCGCCGCCACCGCCAGCAACAACCACGGCAGCAATTTGACCGCAGTAACGAAAAGCCCGGCAAACAGCATCATCAGCGACCCCGCCACCAGTACGCCTAGCACGGAAATACCGGTCAATACCAGCATCAAAAAAAACCTGATGACGAAGAAAATTTCTAGCATGAAGGACTCCTCAATGGCAAATGGCAGGGTAGCGCCCGCCGCCGCGGTGATAATGGATCTCAACAGTTTAATACAAGAAGCATGCTCAGGTTGCAATGGGGTTAACCCGCTGATTTCATTGATCAGGCCCAGCTGCAGGGTGTCGAGACTTGGTGGTTTTAACCACTGTTTAGTCATATTCGCCACGAATTATCCCCGCTTGCGGACGCCGGCTAGCCCCCCCCGGCGCAAGTGTCCCCACGGCCAGAGCCCGGATCCTGACCGCATTTGCGGGCATATACCCCAGCGGCCACGAATCCAGCTCAATAACGGCCACCGTTTCAGGCAGCGCACCGGCGGCAATAGCCGCCTCCCGTGCCTGATGTTCCGCCCGCTGCAGGCAGGACTCCAGAGGTTCATCGCCGGGTAATATAATGGTATCTACGCTGCCGCTGACCTGAGCAATGGCGACACCGGTGGCGTTGGCGACGCCAGCGTAGGGCGGGCGTATGACCTCAGAAGCGTTTTTGAGGTGCATGGGAAGTAATGCCGCGCCGCTGCGCCCACCAGTATGACCGGAATATCATCCTGGCTGGTATTCATACGCGCGAGGCATTTTTCAACCATGGCCACATAATGTTCAGCCGCCCGGGTTACCATTGCAGGGCACAGATGGGCGACCAGAGCGGCATCGCCAATGTCCGCCCAGCCACGGGCCACCGCGATATCGGTGACCGTCAGGGTATCGCCGCCAAACACCAGCGCCCGCTGCGGTAAGGCATAACCCACGCTCTCGGGCCCGACGCTGATAGCACCGTCGGCGTTCAAGATTACCACCGATCCGCCGCCAAGGCCGATAGACGCAATATCCGGCATGTGGAAGTTAGTACGCACTCCGCCTATCTCAGTCGCCATGGCAGCAGACTGCCGGGGAAATCCCCCGCACAAAGCACCAACATCGGTAGTCGTGCCGCCCACATCGACCACCAGGGCCTCTTGTAAATTGGAGAGTCTGGCTGCGCCCCGCAGGCTATTAGTCGGACCGGAGACGATAGTCAGGATCGGGAACATCTGCGCCTGATGCAGCGGCATCAGCGTACCGTCATTTTGACCGAAAAACAGCTCGGGAATAATTCCCCGCCGCGCCAGCGTCTGGCGAAAACCCTTGGTAAGGGTATGCGCCACTCCACTTAGCGCCGCGTTAAGCACCGTGGCATTTTCCCGCTCCAGGAGACCAATGGAACCGATTTCAGATGACAGGGACACCGGTGTTTTCACCCCCAGGGTTTCCCGCGCCAGGGCTGCAACCCGCTGCTCCTGCTCGGCGGCGACGGGCGAAAATATACCGCATACCGAGACGGCGCGCACCTGCCCTCTTACCGCCAACAGTTGCCGGCGTACGGCCTGTTCATCCAGCGCCGATAATATCTCGCGGTTATATTGATAACCGCCGGCAAGGGTGACGAGCCGTACCGGCAGACGCGCGCGAAAATCGGCCGGCATATCGGTTAACGGCGGCACCGCCAGCGAGGTCGGCGCGCCGAGACGGAAATGCGCCACCGGCTGCAAGCCTTTACGCTCAACAATAGCATTAGTGTACCGCGTGGTGCCGAGCATTGCCCGGCGTATGGTCCCGCGATCCACTTCAACCTGCGCCAGCACAGCCGCGTTCGCCTGATCAATCCCCCGCATGACATCAGCGCTCGTCGGCTGTTTGCTATGAGCGATAATTCTTTGCTGCGCATCAAGCAACACCGCATCCGTATGGGTGCCGCCGACATCGATTCCCAACGACCAACTCATACGCGCTCTACCTGTAGCGGGCCGCCAGCGTTTCGACCGGCGTATAGTCATCCGGATAGTGAAAATACCGCGGCGCGCACACCTCAATTCCCCGCGGCGTACGCTATTTTTCATGAGCGGGAACGCCGAGCGCCACCACACGCATCCCGTAACAAAGCCTCTCCCCCAGAATCGGCAACCCCGTTTCTTCATCAAGAAGAATAATCAAATCCGGCGTCATACACAGCGCCTAGTCCTCTCGCCGCGCCAAAAGATATTCATTTTAAAAAAGCACGTCAAAGCGGCTGTTTTTATCGTCATCAACGCCGACAAAACAGGCAGTACCGTAGTTGAAACCGCCCTCACCACGCTGGTTGACCCGGTTGGCTTTCCCTCGAAACAACACGATGCCTTGCAAAAGCGTCGCGAGGGTTTCAATAACGTTGCGGCGGGCATCACGTGCCTGCTGAACCTTGACGCCAATGCGCCACATCAACCTCAATGTGCCCGTAATTCCTGAAACCCGCGCCTGGTCGATTGTCACCGGATAACCGGCAAAAACGGCGGAGTCGCCCATTTTTACCGCAACGGCGCGGGCCAGCTTCTCTGCCTTGAGACTGTCTTGTGCCTCGAACAGTGCGGCATTCGCATTTTCGTCCACGACGGCCATTGATGCCATCCAGATAAAACGTGGTCATTTGAAATTCGGGAAAAGCCCGGCCCATGGCATCGACATCCGCTACCGACAAGCCCGAGAATACAGGCGGCTGCCAGCGGCAACAGTGAATTGATACCGCCGGTTTCGATCGGGTAGATGGCAGATAAAGGGCGGCCCATATGCTCAGCGATATACCGACAGGCCAGCAGCGATTCCTGTCCGCTCGGTAACTTTTCCATCATGATTGTCGGCGAACCTATCATGCCCGTCGCCAGCAGCAATGCCTCAGGCTGAAGCTCGTCTAGTGTCACTAATTGGATGGGGCCGTGTTGGGCAATGGCCCGCTGTGCCATGATTTTGCCGATATAGGGATCGCCGCCACCGCCGCTGGCAAGAATAGCGGCGCCGTAACTGATGTGCTTAATTGCTTCATGATCCAGCCATTTCATCTCACGACCTCCTTATTATCTGCACAGGCGCCGACGCCCTATTCTCCGGTGAAATACGTATGGCGTTAATATACGCCGGCGTGCGTATAATAGGCATGACATCAATATTAGACATATTATAACCCCCACCTTTGATAATCCCTTCCAAGACAGAGAAATTCAACCATAAATATATTCGACCTCACAAAATTTTTGCAATAAATCCACGAATTAAAATTTAATATGTATTTTTATAAATATAATATTAATATTATAACAATAGCGTCATCATAGTTTTTTTATCAATATTATACTATTGCTCGACCGATTATTTTCCGCACCTCAAGATGACTGATTATTGGCCTAGCCCTTACCGATTGACGGCTGTGATTCTTTGCGTGTGACAAATTCGACCGCGATGTAACTTGTTACATAGCCCTTCATTGAGCCTCCCCGCTTACTCCTCATTTAGGGGGTATCCTACTAAGGGTGGAACCTTTCGCGCCAGCAGCGACCTGTCGTATTCACACGCGCTCAACGTCATCCCACCCCTCGAATGCCCCTTGCTTTGCGGGCTTACGGAATTGAAAGAAGGTGGCATGCGGGTAGTAAAACAAATAAATTATTTATCACCTCATTAATAACCTGAGCCGAGGGAATATTACACAATGAGAAGTTCGGGCAATATTTTAACGCCGTTAAACATAAATTGATATGAAATCAGGCTGGATCAGAAATAATATTTTCGGTAAAAAATAGAATGGATATGTGGTATTTGCAAGAAGGACTTTATATGAACAGCGATTGCCTATCTCGCGATACTCAAGATAGCGTTATAGCACCGCAGCTGCTAATGGTATGGGAATCTTCCCGTGAGCCCTGGGGCGTCAAGGATCTTGATTCGCGCTATCTTTATGCCAACCATGCTTATTACGATCTGCTGAATATTAACTCAGCACTCTTCACCATTCCTGGTCGTTTCGATTATGAGTTACCGTCACCGGTGGCGGATTTTGCTTCTCATTTTCAACGCCACGACCGCTGCACTATCAAGCAACAGGATCGCCTCTATTCCATCGAAATTCACTGTTACGGCCGGGAAAAGCTTATTCAACCTTATTTATTTGATAAATATCCACTTTATCACCAGATTAGCCGAGAGTGTATCGGCTCCATTTTCCATGCGCGCAAAGTCGAGGACGTCTCGCTGCGAAAGCAGCTATGCGGTAAAAGCCCCGGCTATTTTCTGTTTTATCCGCCGGAACCGATCTTTACCGAAGGGGAATTGGAAGTCATTTTTTTTGTTCTGCAAAACATGAGTAGCAAAGTCATTGGCCGTCATCTTGGCCTGTCGCACCGTACGGTGGAGAACAAGCTCCAAGGTATTTATCAGAAAGCGGGGGTACACTGTTTACGGCAGTTCAGCGAATACAGTAGGCACACCGGTTTTGACCGTTATGTGCCGCAAAAATTTCTGAAACCGCTAAGCCAGCTATTAATGCCGGGCGCAAGATAGCGCGTTAATAACCACATCGATACCCGCGCCCGGGCGCTGAGCGTGCTCGCTCAAATAGCGGCGCCACTACCGGGCGCCCGGCATTCCCTGAAACAGTCCAAGCATGTGACGGGTAATGTGACCCAGCGCCGCGCCTCGGGACAGCTCGCGCTCGATATAAGGCAGCATCGCATCAATCACTCACTGCCGTCTGATTCGGCAACGGATCGGCATCGCCAAACAGTTCACTGTCGACCCGCGCCAGGATGCATGGGTTTTGGTAGGCTTCCCGTCCCATCGTCACACCATCAAGCATTTGCAAATGTTTCCGTGCGTCGTGTAGAGTTTTGATTCCGCCGTTAAGCATCAATCGGAGCGCCGGAAAGTCCCGTTTCAGCTGATACATGCGATCATAATCCAGCGGCGGAATTTCGCGATTCTCTTTGGGGCTCAGGCCATTGAGCCATGCCTTACGGGCGTGAATTACAAATGTTTCGCAGCCGCCGCGCGTGGCGACGGTATAGATAAATTCACACAAAAACGTGTAGCTGTCCTGCTCGTCAATACCGATGCGGGTTTTAACCGTAATCGGCAGCGTCACCGCCTCGCGCATAGCGGCAATACAGGCCGCCACCCGGTCCTTTTCTGCCATCAGTCAAGCGCCGAAACGACCGTTCTGCACCCGATCGGAGGGTGCAGCCTACATTGAGGTTGATTTCATCATAGCCTCGCTCTTGTGCCAACTTGGCACATCGCGCCAGCGCATCAGGTTCGCTACCGCCCAATTGTAGCGCCAGGGGGTGTTCCGCGTCGTGGTAGGCCAAATAATCGCCTTTACCAAACAATAAAGCTCTGGTAGTCACCATTTCCGTGTACAACAGCGCGCGGCGACTTAGCTGGCGCAAAAAAACGGCAATGACGATCGGTCCAACCCAGCATAGGCGCAACGCTGAATCGGTCTGGTGCAGGCGTTATAGGCCCTGCCGAGATTGAAGTGGACGGCCGGCTGTTCTGTTGTAAGCAGTTTTCAAGCATGGCTGATGGTTTCATGTCTGTTCAAGCGACTAAATCCCCGTACAGCACAGTGAAAGAGGGCACCGGCAGGGAAACTTCCGCTAGATTCTAACACAGAAAAGCGCTCGCCGGGGTTTAGTCCGCTGGCGAGTGAACCTTTACCAAGTAGGGATGCAGACTCAAATCGCGGCACAGACTACCCCGTATGAGCCACGTTCTGCGCTAAACAGGCAGCGGCGGTGCGCTCGATGTGAAAATGACGTGATTATTCACTCCGGTTAAGCTGCCTACTCCGGGTACGACGGCCCTCAGTTTCCGGCGTCAGTGTAGCTCGGTATCATAGCGCCCGCCTCGGTCAGGCACGATAATCAGTTAATGTGTAATGTAGCGGAAAGGCATTCGGCGCCCTTTGTTCATACCTATACTCATGCATGGGTATTAAAACGGACGTGCCTGCCGCAATGATAATGATAATGATAATGTCTATGCCGTTATTAGCCACGGGCGGTAAGCTGCGGCGCAGTGAGCCTAAAACCCAATGCCAAGGAAATGGCTCCGCAGAGGATGTCTATTTAGAATAATTATCATTGATGACTCACGCTGATATGTACCCACGCTAGCCGGATGCTCCCTTTCTTCACCCGGGAAAGTTTACTTTAGTCCAGTGACTATAAGGCCAAAGCGTCAGTAATACAGCCGCCCTGCACCCCTTATCAGCGTTGCTGCCACTCCTGCGGAATCACGCGGTCAAGGCGTGTATACATCAACTTTGGCTAACCATCGCCAGGGGGCTGATGGGATCATTTTGTCTCAAATTGCTTACATGGCGTCCCAATACCCGATGGACAGATTTACAAAACGCTGAATCTTTTCTATCAAAAGAAAGCTGGGCATTGAAAATGCATGTCGATGTTGTCTAAGGCAAGGACCCATCCAATGCGTCAATTGTGAAACCTTTTTTGCAAAACTGGGAGGAGTTTTTTGACTGCTAATAACGGCCGATTCATATCATCGCCACCGCTTTGCGCGCCTTCGATATTGATGACAACGCGCACTGACGAGTGGTCTGACATGGTAGCTAAATAATAATCTCTTTTTCCCGATGATGAAAAAGTTACTAGACTAAGCATTATAACAGCCTTTATTTTTGATCATTGTGTTTTTACCCGTAGCGCCATGCGATCATTATTAAATGAAAGTGGTTTTGGAGAAAATATTTATACTCTCAATGATGTTTTGAAATTAGACATGCTATGCCACAAATTAACGCCTGACATTGTCATTATCAGTCAGAAATATATGCATATGCAAGATAATGATCGTATTCTAAAGGCATTAATCGAACGGCGGCCGCGCACGTTTTTCATCATTTTCATCAATAACGAGAACATTGTCTATAACGCGGTTATCCCCATTAAAGTAATGTTATCGTGATCTCCAAGTTTCTTGCCGTTGATGATTTTAGTAAACTGTTGCGCCATTTTTCCGGTCAAGAAAAGTATCCTCTTGCCCCTACGGTAAAACGATGTGCACCGCTGCGATTCAGCAAGTCTGAAAGACAAATCCTGGCCATGTGAATGGCGGGCGAGAACACGAAAGCCATCTGCGCACACTTGAATATTAAGGATAAAACACTGTCGTCACATAAGATTAATATAAAGCGAAAAACGAACGCCGATAATAAACAGATTATTTATTATATTCTGAAGATTGCTGGAAGCATTACCGATGATTTTTATGCCCGTCTATACAGCACTTGAGCGAGCTTTAGTCGTGGTTTTTGTGTATTCGTGGTAATATAGACAGAGAAACCGCAACCGGGGAGCATCATGAAAACAACGACTGAAAACCCTCTTCTCAACCAGGCCAAAGAATTGTGCGAGCAGCGCAATGTCCATCTGACGCCGCAACGTCTGGAAGACCTGCGGCTGATGTCTCAACAAAACGGTGCGATAAGTGCTTATGATTTGCTGGATTTATTGCGTCAATCTGAACCGCAGGCAAAACCCCCGACCGTTTACCGTACGCTAGATTTTTTACTTAAGCAAAATTTTGTTCATCGCGTCGAGTCCACCAACAGCTTTGTACTGTGCCATCATTTCGCGGAACCTTCCCATGCTTCCGCTTTCTTTATCTGCGACCGCTGTGGTCAGGTGACAGACAGACCACGCAGGGCATAGGCAAAATTTTACAGCGTATGGCGGCGGCCGGCTTTACTCTCTCACATAAAGAGGTAGAGGCGCATGGCTTTTGTCCACAATGTAGTGAGGTGCAGGCATGTCGACATTCTGACGTCTGTGAACATGACCACAGCGTGGCAATAAAAGAACGCTAGCATCCTCTTGCCGAATTTCTCTTCCCTGTAAAACAGCATGGTTATCCCGGGCCATTAGGCTGCTCAATAGCCCGCAAAATGACACAAACTTGTTGCGCAGGAATCCTGAATGGCCGTCTCTTTGACCACAGTGCCTTATTATCAGTGCCAGGCTCTACCAGCCGCGGCCCCGATTAAGTAGAATTGGTTTACCTGGCGCGGACAACTATGCTCAATCCAGCGCCTCTATTTCCCGTAGTAAGCATGTAGCTAAAAAAAAGGGTTAACGTCAGGTAAGGTAATTCGGGAAGATGAAATCTCCTCCGGTTTCAATCTATTGACGGCTTGTCTTGGCGACAATTAATTTCTTAACAAGCAGCGTCATTTGCGTCGATGTTACAGGTTTATCTCAGACGTCATCTATAATGAACCTAAAGATGTTTATTTATATCACTGGTGACAAGACACTCCCCTTTCATCTGTTCTGCGACGTAATCCACTTTATTCAATCCTGCATCACAAAACAGACTGTTGAAACAACAAGCCATAAAACCGTTATATTAAATATCCACGGCATTCATATTAACGCTAATAGAAGACTGTAAGTTCTACTCGACGTTAGTCGAAAATTGGCAATCGCAAAGGAGCGAAAAAATAATTATTGGAGTTATTAGTGACATTCATCAGGACGGTCAACGTGAGAATGACGTGTTAACCACATCATTAAAAAATATGGTGAAGAATGGCGCCACGGCATTAATCATGGCAGGAGATATTGGGGATGCGCATGCTAAAAGAGATAAAGCAGTATCGATCATAACTGATTGTTTTCCAGCATAATTCCATGATGCTTATGTTGAGTAATCACGATGTACGAACAGATGTCGAAGAAGGTTTTTCTTTAGACCCGGTTTTGGTTAACTTATATCATGACTATTTGGATAAATTCGGCATCAAGTATTATGCTAATACCATGTGTATTGATGCTTGGTTTAATGACTATCACGTCTTGTGTTTGAATACCGATCTCGGTCTTAAAAAGATGATGCATTTAAATAATGATTTAGTTAAATGGTTGAAGGAAAAACTGGCTGAAAACAGCGATATCCATAAACCCATTTTTATAGTCACCCACCAAGCTTTTGACGCTTCGCATTGGAAAGCGGGCCTATTTGGCGGTTTTGATGATCAGGATGAAATGTTAAAGAAGTTATTTAGCGATTATCCGCAAATTGTTATGCTTAACGGTCACATACATAATGGCTTTAGCGTGATCAAATTTATTCAACGGCCTTATGTCACGCTGGTTGAAATTCCTAGTTTGACCAGAGGAGAAAATGGTGTTAAATCACCGGGTACCGGCTGCTTGATAAAAACGAGCCAGAATGAAATGGTGTTTAAAGCATGGGATTTTTATGGCAATAAGAAACTTGCTAAATATAACCAGGTTATTAAGCTGCCACTTTTATCGGTATTGGTTAAAAAACTCAAGGAGATGGAAGCAAGTGAAAGCTAGGATCTGCTTGCCGAAGCATCGATGTTAATGAACAAAAAATATGTTGATGATATGCCTGACGGGAACGCTACTTAATAAGGGCAAAGTCATTATAATATTGATAAAATTTATGATGAGGAAACGTGGCAACGTATTGAGGCGTTGTGGCAGGACATGATTGACTATTTAAATGAAAAAAACGCTTATTCTTTGCCCATAAATAATGGTAAAGCCTTCACGGAAGCGTCATTGCGTGCTGCATTGAAAGAACATAATCACATATTAATAAAAATGGTTAATGGTGGCTGGGCACCCAAAGTTTTTGTTCTTTCTTTGACCGACGTAAACGAAACACTTAAAATTGTCACTAACACCGTCTATCAGACGACGGTTTATTATGACAATAAAGAGGTTATTCTCAATACGGGAGAGTCCTTAACGTTAACCACCAGAGTGGCTTGGCATGAGGTGAATTTGCGATAACGGTCAGACAACGTGTAGTGGCCAACTAAAGCTGGCCACCGTGTTAGCGTTTTCCCAGTATCTATTTTCTGATTCGTTTGGTGGCAACCCACCGTTATATTCATGCGGCCTGAGTGCGCTGTAATATCCCGCGATATAGTCGGTAATTTCATGAGCTGCTTCGCTGAAGCTTATGTAGCCCGTTACCGGGTATCCACTCGTTTTTCAGACTTCTGAAGGAGCGCTTCATCGGACTGTTATCCCAACAGTTACACCGCCGACTCATGCTTTGTTTGATCCGGTAACGCCACAGCAACTATCGGAACTGCCTGCTCGTATAGTGGCTACCCTGATCGCTGTGGAATATCACTCCGGCTGGTTTACCACGCGTTTCCTATGCTATTTCCAGTGCTTTGATGGTCAGTCTGCTATCCGGGGAGAACGACATAGCCCAGCCCACCGGTTTCCTCGCGAACAGATCAAGAACAACCGCAAGGTATGCCCAGAGTTTCCCGGTCCAGATATACGTCACATCGCCGCACCATACCTGGTTTGGCTCCGTTACAGCGAACTGGCGATTGAGATGGTTCGGTATTTCAACGTGTTCATTGCCGCCGCGTTTGTATTTGTGAGC
>NZ_JBPESN010000002.1:0-107136 GCF_051710625.1 Sodalis sp. (in: enterobacteria)
TCGCGAGGAAACCGGTGGGCTGGGCTATATCGTTCTCCCCGGACAGCAGACTGACCATCAAAGCACTGGAAATGGCATGGGAAACGCGTGGTAAACCAGCCGGAGTGATGTTCCACAGCGATCAGGGCAGCCACTATACGAGCAGGCAGTTCCGACAGTTGCTGTGGCGTTACCAGATCAAACAAAGCATGAGTCGGCGTGGTAACTGCTGGGATAACAGTCCGATGGAGCGCTTCTTCAGAAGTCTGAAAAACGAGTGGATACCGGTAACGGGCTAAATAAGCTTCAGCGAAGCAGCTCATGAAATTACCGACTATATCGTGGGATATTACAACGCACTCAGGCCGCATGAATATAACGGTGGGTTGCCACTAAACAAATCAGAAAATAGATACTGGAAAAACGCTAACGCGGTGGCTAGTTTTAGTTGACCACTACAATATTGCGCCGCACCACGGCAGGTCGGCCGCTGGCCAACGTCGGTTTGTAGACGTAAAACTCATCGGGATTGACCGCGCCCTGCACTACCATTTCGCCAAGCCCGTAGGCGGCCGTGATAAAGACCACCTGATGCCTGATTCAGTGAACATGACGCCCGAGGCGGCCTCGTCGGCGCGGACCATGCGCTGCACGCCCGCTGAGAGGGCCACGCCGCGGTGATCGTAGCCTTGATGCGCACGATAGGAAATGGCCCGGTCGTTGAACAGCGAGGCATAAACATGCTTGATAGCGATCATTACCGCATCAATGCCCTGCACATTGAGGAAGGTTTCCTGCTGACCGGCAAAGGACGCGTCGGGCATATCCTCCGCGGTGGCCGACGAACGTACGGCAAACGAGGCATCGGCATCATCGGCGGACAATTATTGGTAGCAGGCGGTAATGTCGGCTTCCAGGCCGGGCTGGAACGGGGTATCGATAATCCATTGGCGGATCTGGCTGCCGGCCTTACTGAGGGCAGCGACGTCATCAATATCGGTCTGGTCCAGCAGTTGGTAAATCCGTTGATTGATCCTACTTTGATTGAGAAATTCGTTGAATGCCTGGGCAGTAGTAGCAAAACCATTGGGCACCGACACGCCCACGGCGGACAAATGGGTAATCATCTCACCGAGCGAGGCGTTTTTCCCGCCTACCCGGTCCACATCATGCATACCAAGCTGGTTATACCACAGTACATTTTCGGCAACATTGTCATTTTGCGGCATCTGGGTCATCCTTTTTAAACATGGGCACGGACATCGTGTCGCTGTGGTGACGACAGGCAAAAAGCCTACTTTGACGTTAGCATAATCCTCTATGCGCTCGCCCAATATGAATCGTGCCAGCGCCCAAATTAAGACTAAGCCGTATTCCGGCAAAGGAGTCGTCGATGGAAAGATGCGTATTTTTTATTTCTGATGGTACCCCCATCACCGCCGAGGTGGTGGGGCACTCGGTTTTGTCGCAATTCTCACTCACGACCGCCCTGTACTCTCTGCCATTCGTCGAGAGTGAAACCCGCACGCGCGGTACGGGAGCAGATTAATGCGCTTTATCAACAAAGCGGCGTCCGGCCGCTGGTGTTTTATTCGATTGTCAGCCCGGCGGTCCAGCACATTATCGAGGAGAGCGCCGGCTTTTGTCAGGATGTGGTACAAGCGCTGGTGGGGCCGCTCCAGCAGGAATTGGGCATCGCGCCAGATCCGGTGGCGCACCGGACCCACGGTCTTACCGCCACTAATTTAAGCAAGTACGATGCGCGTATCGCCGCTATTAATTATACCCTCGCCCACGACGACGGTATTTCGCTGCGCAATTTGGATCAGGCGCAAATTATTTTGCTCGGCGTGTCGCGCTGCGGTAAGAAGCCCACCAGTTTGTATTTAGCGATGCAATACGGTATCCGCGCCGCCAATTACCCTTTCATCGCTGACGATATGGATAATCTTTCGCTGCCCGCGGCGCTGAAAGCCCATCAACTTAAACTGTTTGGTCTGACCATCGACCCCGAGCGCCTGGCTGCTATCCGCGACGAGCGCCTGAGCGACAGCCGCTACGCCTCGCTGCGCCAGTGCCGGATGGCAATTAATGAAGTGAAATCGCTATTTCGCAATAATAACATCCGCTATCTCAACTCCACCAATCACTCCGTGGAGAAAATCGCGGCGAAAATTATGGATGTGTTGGGGATGAGGCGGCGCATGTATTAGCAAATTTTGCCGGGCAAGGTTGAATTCAGCGCCGGTTGGGGTATCGTGAGCAGCATCGATTCCCGGTAACTCTACCGCGGTGAGTCCCCCATTTTAGAGATAAGCATGCAAAAGACAGATGAATTGCGCACGCGGCGCATCGACCGATTAGTTGCTCCCGCCGCGCTGGCCGCCGCCTTGCCGCTAAGCGCGGCGATGGCCGATAATGTATTGCGGGTGCGCCAGCGTATTGAACGTATTTTACACGGCGATGACCCCCGTTTGCTGGTGATAATCGGCCCCTGCTCCATCCACGATACCGATGCGGCGCTGGATTATGCGCGCCGGCTTAATCCGCGGCGCGTCAAGTACCAGGACCGACTGGAAATTGTCATGCGCACCTATTTTGAAAAGCCGCGCACCGTGGTGGGTTGGAAAGGGTTGATTGCCGATCCGGGGCTAGACGGCAGTTTTCGCGTGAATGACGGTTTGGAGATCGCCCGGCGGCTCTTGCTGGCTGTCAACGAATCGGGCCTACCGACCGCAACGGAATTCCTAGATATGGTCACCGGCCAATATATTGCCGATCTGATTAGCTGGGGCGCTATCGGCGCGCGCACGACCGAAAGCCAGATCCATCGCGAGATGGCCTCCGCGCTCTCCTGCCCGGTCGGCTTCAAGAACGGCACGGACGGCAATATCCAAATCGCCATTGACGCCATTCGCGCCACCCGCGCGTCCCATCTCTTTCTCTCCCCGGACAAACAAGGTCAGATGACGATATATCAGACCGGCGGCAATCCCTATGGGCATATTATTATGCGCGGCGGCAAATTGCCTAATTATCAGCCGCAGGCGATCGCCGATGCCTGTGCGCAGTTGGCATCGTTCGGGCTGCCGGCGCATTTGCTGGTGGATTTCAGCCACGGCAACAGCCAGAAACAGTATCGCCGTCAATGGGACGTCGCGCATTCTGTTGCTCAACAATTGCGTGACGGCAGCCGGCAGGTGGTAGGGGTAATGGTTGAAAGTAATCTGGTAGCGGGTAATCAGATCCTGCGTGCCGCCACGCCGTTGACCTACGGTCAATCCATTACCGATGCCTGTCTTGACTGGGAAGACAGCGAGCGCCTGCTGGCGCTGCTGAACGACGCAGTGGATTGCCGCTTCTAGTCGGCTATGGCGGCCCGGCCGGATAGGGTATAGCCTGCTGGTCTGCAGCCTCATTGTTGCCGCGACGGCGTCCGCCGTTTCATGTCTGGCCCTGGCCTCGGGTTTACCAAATTGCTGTACCACAACATTGTTTTATGGCACAAACGCCTGATTAGGCGGTGGCTCGCTGACCCGATTGTCCGTCCCCCCGCGCGCCCGTGTGCAGGCGACCATCACGCCCTCATTTCAGCACGGATAACCCCTTTTTTTAAAGGGTAAACACGCGTAGACTTTAATGTCGACCCATCAACAGGCTTTCTCACCGGCGTACCCGGGCAAACGTTTTCGCTTCTATTCCGCGAGGTTTATCCATGCAAACCAGCCTTTCCTATGGCGTTTCGCTGAACGCGCTGACGTTCCCCTTCTGCCGCCGTTACCGTCTTCATCTACGGCGCTGGCGCAACGGCTGAAGGCCGTGCAAACGCTAACGGCAGTACAGACGCTACCGCTGGTGCTTCCACCCACGGGTCTGCCGCGGTATCATCCCGCCCGCTACCGGCAAACATCTTAAGACCGTTACACTGGGCATCAGCGGCATCCCGGGCCGGGATTGTACACTATTTTTGAGTTGACATTGTCCAGCAAAGCTATCCGTCCGAGGATTGTATCAACCACTGCCTGTATCAGCTTAAGCAGCGTCGTTTGCTGATGTATACCCAAATCGCCAGCGCCCGGGAAAGAACCAACCTGCTATGCCTATATGCCAGTAATGACGGCGGATCCCGCGCGATGCTGTCGGCGAAAAAAATTACCCGCCGCAAACTCATTCTACCTATCGGCTGGATTGTGCGCTTTCCTTTCGCGGTGACGTCACTTTCTTTGCCGTGATGTACAAAAACAGCGACGGTCTCCGCCAGCCGCTATTCACCCTTACGCGCACCGCCGATAACACACTCGTCGCCTATGCCCCGGGGCAACACTCCGCAGAGTCGGCTATTATTGCCCATCGAGTGAGTCTGGCCGCATTGGGCTTATTGAAGCATCATTTCCCGCTGCTGATTGTTACGTTGGTGGGCGATACCCGCCATACGGCGGTTTTTGTGCAATGGCAAGCGGATCAACGCCGTCAGGACCTGTTTTGCCTGCCGCTGCTGCCGGGGCTAGACGGGTCCCGCTACGAATTACGTTTCAGCATTATGGATTTGACCGGCGCTGCCGGCAGCGACGCCTGGATAGTTATTCGCCACTATAGCGAAAAACACCGTCGCTGAAGTGAACGGCGGGCGCCGCCATCGTGCCGCCGTGAGAGGGACGGCCGCGTGATGCCCCTGAGGCGAAGCGGGAGTGATAATAAGACGCGCTCAACTGGAGCAGGAGATGGCCAGATGACGTCCCCAGTCGGGTGGCGGCGCGGCGAAATCATCCTGGCCGAGGCCGTCGCGGCAGGGGTCACGCAGAGCCTGATGCAGCCGCGCCAGTTCGCCTGTTTCCCCTTTTTCCGCCTCGCTAATCGCCTGCTGGGCCCAGGTAGTTACGCAGCACAACAATGCGCGGGTTGACCGCCAGCATCGCCTAGCGCCGCACGTCATCAGCGCGCCCCTCTTGCGCCAACCGCCGCCGGTAGCGGCTGAACCAATCGTCAAACGCCGCCCGATCGACGAAATCGTCCCGTAGCGGCGTGTGCGGATCCTGCCATTCTGTCAGGGGGAGCGCGCGAAAAGTCCGGGTATAATCGACCCCCTCCCGCGCCATCAGCTGTAATAAATCCGTCAACAGCGCATTATCCTGCGTGTCTGCTTGGGTTAACCCCAGTTTGGCGCGCATCTGTTCGCCAAAAGCCGCCATCAGCGCCGGTTCGTACTCTGCCAGCGCGGCCTGCAAGTCCGCCACCGGCATCAGGCCCGCAAGCGCCTGCGCCAGCCGGTTAAGATTCCAGAGTGCCACCGCCGGCTGATTATCAAACGCGTAGCGCCCCTGATAATCAGAGTGATTGCAGATAAAGTTTAGCTGCTAGGCATCGAGAAAACCATAAGGGCCATAATCGATCGTCAGAAGGAGGATCGACATATTGTCGGTGTTCATCACGCCGTGGGCAAAGCCGCAGGCCTGCCAGCGGGCGATCATCCGCGCGGTGCGCGTCACCACATCAGATAACCACAACAGCCGATAACGGCCGTCGACGCCGACCAACGCGGGCCAATGCCGTTTGATGACGTAATCCGCTAATCGGGTGACGTTGTCCTGCTGGCGCAGGTAATAAAAATGCTCAAAATAGCCAAAGCGCACATGGCTGTCGGCAATACGCATCATCATTGCGCCCGGCTCAGGCTGCTCGCGCCACACTGGCTCCTCGCTGGTAACGATGGTGAGCGCGCGGGTGGTAGCGATACCGAGATGGTGCAGCGCTTCCGAGGCGAGAAATTCGCGTACCACCGCGCGCAGTACCGCGCGACCGTCGCCCATGCACGAATAGGTCGTCAGTCCAGCCCCCTTCAAATGCCAGTCGACGCTTTTGCCCACCGCCAACGTCTGCTCGCCGAGTAGAATGCCGCGGCCATCCCCCAGTCGGCCGGCCCAGACGCCAAATTGATGCCCGCTGTACACTTGCGCCAGCGGCTGCATACCCGGCAGCAGGCGCTCGCCGGCCCAAACGCCAGCCTCCTGGCCGGTAAACAGCGCCGGATCGAGCGCCATTTCCTGCGCCAGCTCGGCATTGTGGTAAAGCAGCCGCGCGCCGGTGAGCGGCGTGGGCGCCAGTTCACTGTAAAAGCCGGGCAGGCAACGATGATAACTGCTGCTAAATTGGGGATAATGTGGTATGGGCCCTCCTGCCCTCAGTATAGCCGGGGCCTCAAGCGGCCGGTTTTCCGCCTCCGGCCGCCAAGGTTCAACGCCGGACGGCAAAGCCACGCGTTCAACGCAGGCTGGCCGCGAGCCGGTCTGCCACCGCCGTCAGCGACGCCTGCTCTTCCGGCCACAGCGCAGTCAATTGCCTGCAACACGCCGCAATAGCCGCCGGCCGGTAGCAGTCCACGCCCGGCAGCCGTTTCGCCAGAGCTTCCACAGCCGCGCGGGATTCAGACTGTCGGTAAAAATCCGGCGGCGGCTTATGGCGCCGCGCTCGACGTCAAAATGTATTCCCCCCCTCCCCAGGCAAAACGGGTGTCAAGCAGGTGACTGAAAGCCGGCGCGGCGCCAAAATTCCATTCCCAGCTGCTTTGTCGGCGAAACTGCTCGGCAAACCCGGGCAAATCAGGGATCTGCTGCGGTGAGATACGCTCCGGCACCGCCGACTCGCCATCGATGGGCAAAAAACGCCTGCTGTACGCTATGACACAGCCGCGCATGATCGATGCCCGGCACCCGTTCGGCCACGTTCGCCACCCGCGAGCGCACCGAGGTAATCCCCTTCGCCTGTAATTTTTTCAATCGGGATTCAGGTAGTGCGCCAGGCGGCTCAGATCGGCATGCAGCAATACCGTGCCACGATGAAAACCACGATCGGCGGTCTGGTGGTAGGCGAAACCGCTGATTTTGCGTTCGCCGTCGGGCGTCGCTATCACCAAATCATTGCGCCCCGAGGCGCGGGCTTCAATCCCAAGCCGCCGCAGACCGTCCAACATGATGGCGCTGGAAATGCTTCTGTCATAGCCCGGCCTGCCGGCCATAAAGGTGAAACACGTGTTGCCCAAGTCATGAAACACTGATCCGGCCACCGCCACGGCTGCTGCGACGGGCCAGACGGATGCCATCGCGTTCCATACGCCAGGTATTGCACTCTTTCCAGGGGTTTTGCGCGCGACCGATCACCACGGTTTGTGCGTTGCGCCAGAGAAACAGTACCCGCTGACTGGCCGGCATTCGACGGAAAATGCACTTTTCCAGCGCCAGATGGAACCAGGGATCGTGGGAATCCGATAACAGTAATCGCAATGAAGACATGTTTTCTCCCGGCACGGTGCCGTCAGATACGCCGCGCCTGCCAATAGGCTTTACGCCAATAGCTGTTTTCCAAGGACGAGCGGATCACCCCGCGGCTGGTGGAGGCGTGAATAAAGGTGTTGTCGGTATCATAAATACCGACATGCAGGCCATAGCAACCGCTGCCGGTTTTGAAAAACACCAGATCGCCAGGCAGCCGCTCATCGCGATCCGCCAGGCTACCGATATCGGTCTACGCCTCGGTCGTGCGCGGCAGCATAATAGCGAAACGGTCGCGGAAGGTGAGGTAGACGAAACCGGAGCAGTCAAGCCCGCTCGGGCTCAGGCCGCCGTAACGATAAGGTGTGCCGTACCATTGCTTCGGCTGGTCGTTAAGCTTGGCGATGACCATGATCGAGTCGGACAAACGCGGATCCGGCGGTGGCGCATGGTGGCTACAGCCGGTCAACAACAGCACCAGCCCCAACAGTAGAACAGCGATCCTTTTCATTGTTGTTTCACTCTCTGACGCGACACCAGCCAGCGGCGGTCGCCGGCCGACACCAGGCTGAACGCGACGTTGAACACGTTTGTCAAGTGTTCGGGCGTCATCACCTCGGCGGCGGCAGGGGCCGCCGCCAGTTCACCCTGCGCCATCAGCCAGACCTCGTCGGCATGCGCCAGGGTATGATTAAGATCGTGCGCGCACATCAGCACCTTCAGTCCCGCCGTAGTCAACAGGGCAATCAGTTGACCCAGCGCAACCTGCTGCGCGATATCCAGGCTGTCCGCAGGTTCATCCAGCAACAACAGGCGGGCGTCGGTATTGAGCGTCGGCCAGACCTGCAGCATGACCGCCGCCAGCCGTACCCGCTGCCACTCGCCGCGAAAGGGCTGCAGAGCGGCCAGACAAGCGAGCAGCGTGCTTTTCCCCGCGCTGTTGGGACAGCGATCGCAAACGCTCCGGGGCCGCGATGTCGCGGGCGCAGAGCAACCAGCGGGACGAGGGGCCGTCAACGCCATTATCTATTGCGCCAGCGCCCGTTGCAGCGCGTCCTGCAAAAGCACGTCTTCCAGCGTCACGTCAGGTGCAAATCGGGCCAGCACGCCCCCGTCGCGGCCGACGAGAAACTTCTCAAAGTTCCACAACACATCGTACTTACTAAGTCGGCGTTAATCCTTTTGTGGTTAACCGCGCATAAAGTGTCCCCTGTGGCGCCGGCCTGGTCTCAGGACAGGCCGCGATCATCTCGCGGTACAAGAGGTGGCGGCGCTTGCCGTTAACGTGAATTTTACTGAACATGGGAAATTGCACCCCGAAGTTCCCGCAACAAAAGGCCAGGATGTCCTCATCGCTACCCGGCTCTTGACCAGCAAATTCGTTCGACGGGAACCCCAACACCTCGAACCCCTGATGTCGCCAGGTTTGGTAAAGGCGTTCCAACCCCGTATACTGGTCGGTAAGACCACATTGGGAGGCGACATTGACCACCAACAACACCGAACCGCGGTAGGTTTCCAGCGTGGTGATATCCCCCCGCCAGCGACTTCAGCGGCAACGTATGAAGTGTTTTGTGCATCATTCCTCTCCTTGCTGTCGCGTCGTGTTACGCAGCCGGCGTCGGCCAGCGCGACGCTGATCCCGACCATCCAGCCGAACGCCAGCCAGCACAAAGCCGGGACGCCAGAAATAGACCGGCAATCCCAATTGCCGTGCGGCCACGTCGCCCAGCGCCAGCAGATTTATGACCCGACCGCAGGTGCACAGCCAGGCCAGAAAGGGCAGCAGCGGCAACATCAGCCATTTATCGCGCCAGTCCACCCCGCTGAATCCCAACATCCACACCGGCAACCGGCCGCCGCCTAACAGCACCGCCAGCGTTAATGTCATACCGTCGTTATTGGCGACGCAGAGCAGCCCCGGCGCCGCCAGCGGATTGTCGAAAATGCCCTGCATAACCGCCCCCGCCAGCGCCAGCGCCGCGCCGCGCCGACGACCAGAACGGCCAGCGTGCGCGGCAAGCGCAACTGCCAGATAAACAGCCGTGCCTCATCGCTCAGCCAACGATCAGGCTACAGCCAGATTTCGCCGGCGCTGAGACTAAAGGCCAACGCCACCAACAGCAGCAGCACGAGCAGGCTTACCCGGCGCCGGTCCAACCGCTGTTGCCTTTTCAGCAAACGGGGGTAGCCCGGATCGCCTGAGGCGGTCATTATACCATCACTCCTTGTCCTGATAATTACCCCGGCGCAGCATAGAACCGGCCCATTATGCACCTATCCTAACGTTATCTTATTAAAAGTGACAGCACTGTAAGCGCCCAGGGGCACGGTCCGGTTAGCGGACATAAAAAACCCGCGTGGTTCGGCCCGGGTAGCAGACATAAAAAAACCGGGCGGTGCGGCCCGGATTGGAAAGCATGGCGGAAAGCCTGTGTTGCAGTCTTAATGCGGCGGCGGTTTGCGCGGGCCGGCGGGAATAATGAACGGGCGGCGGACGGTAAAAATGTGGCGGCGGCGGTCCCGGTCTCCGACGTGCAACACCATGCCGGGGGGGGGGGATGATTTCCACGGCGACCCCCGCCAGCGCGCTCCCCGCCGGTAGCATCAGCGCCAGCATTAACAGCCGTGTTTTTTGATTCATATGAGGACCTTTCAGGACGACATTGAGGCGGTTATAACAATGGCGTGAGGCGCTCACTATCAGACAGTGTCTGATTTGCACAGCGCTTACCGTTTCTTTACCCAATTCTGACATTGTTGGCTAACCGTTGCCCGCCCTGCGGGGATTGCCGCCGCCCTAAGGCCACACCATTTTGGGGAATTCCGCTGGCGCACATGAGTAAGTTTGCCGCGACGATCCCGGCGCCGCTGGGCTGGGAGACCTTGCAATAGCGAGGGGGAAAGGGGTTCAACTGTGGGCATTGCGCTTACGGGCGCACGAGACAGGACCGCCTATGGCGGCTCGCGCCGCTATATCGACCAGCGCAAACGGAAGCAATATGCCTGCTGGTCATCGACAAGGCGATGACAAGCTGAATCCAGTCAGTCAGTCAGAATGAAATCAAAGTCCCGGCCATAAAGCCAGGACTCTGTCAGCACGCTGCTCGCCAAAGCGAGGTAGCGAAAGGAGCAGCACCCGCGCCCTTCCTGCGTCTGCCTCACTCTTTTGGTGAGGCATTCTCGACACGGCTTTTCAGCTTCTGTCCCGGGCGGAACGTCACCACCCGGCGGGCGGTAATGGGAATATCTTTGCCCGTTTTTGGATTGCGTCCTGGCCGCTGATTTTTGTCGCGCAAATCAAAATTACCGAAGCCTGATAATTTTACCTGCTCGCCATTTTCCAACGCCCGGCGCACTTCTTCAAAAAACAGTTCCACAATTTCTTTGGCATCCCGTTTGCTCAGCCCAAGCTTTTCAAACAGATATTCTGACATTTCAGCTTTAGTAAGCGCCATAAGTTTAATCCCTCAAGGATGCTTGGAATCGCTGCTTTAGTGCCGCCACGCATTTCGCAACGGTCGCGGCAATCTCCTCTTCTTCTAGTGTACGGGTGGTATCCTGTAAGATCAGGCTGATAGCCAGACTCTTAAAACCTTCCGCTACGCCCCTACCCCGGTACACGTCAAACAAGGTTACGCCAACTAACTGATTTGCGCCAACTTTTTTACACTCCGCGATAATATCTGCTGCGGCGACGCCATCAGCCACCACCACGGCGATGTCGCGGCGATTAGCGGGAAAGCGGGAAATGTCATTTACTTCAGGCACTTTACGCTCGGCAACCTTCTCCCAGAGTAGTTCAAACACCAGCGTACGGCCATTTAAATTCAGTTTCGCTTCAAGCTCGGGATAAATAACGCCAATGAATCCAATGGCTTCATTGTTAAGATAAATTGCGGCGCTCTGCCCCGGATGCAGCGCGGGATGCCGTTGTGCTCTGAACTCAATATCGTTTAATTTGCCGGTAAGCTCAAGTATTGCCTCAAGATCGCCTTTGGCGTCGTAAAAATCTACCGGCTGGCGAGGCTGATCCCAATGTTCATCGGACCGCGGACCGGCAATAACTCCGGCCAGCATAAGATCCTGACGAATTCCCAGGTCGGCTGCGTTATCAGGAACAAAGCGCAAACCGCTCTCAAACAGGCGGACTCGCTGCTGCTGTCGATTCTGATTATAGACCACGGCGCCAAGAAGTCCGGTCCAGAGTGACAAACGCATCGCGGACATATCCTGAGAAATCGGGCTGGGCAGCACCAGCGGCGCCTGCTGAGGATGCAGCAGCGCCTGGGTTTTGGGGTCGACAAAACTATAGGTGATCGCTTCTTGATAGCCGCGGTCCACCAGCAACGTTTTGACCCGCGCCAGCGGCAGCGCCGCTTCGCGGTGGTGCGGCATCACCAGATTGGCGCGCACCGGCACATTGGGAATCGCGTCGTAGCCGTACACCCGCGCGATCTCTTCTATCAAATCTTCTTCGATAGCCATATCAAAACGCCAGCTCGGCGCCACGGCCTGCCAGCCCTCCGCTGTACGGATGACCTGGCAGCCCAGACGGGTCAGAATATCGCTCACGTCCTCGTCCGAGATAACATGGCCAATCAAACGATCCAGGGTTTTGCGACGCAGCGTGATCGTGGCTGGCTGCGGTAGAGCGGATGCGGAGGTCACACCGATAACCGGGCCCGGCTGGCCGCCGCAGATGGTTACCAGCAGCGCGGTCGCCCGCTCCATGGCGCGCGGCTGCAGCGCCGGATCCACGCCGCGTTCATAGCGGTGCGATGCATCGGTGTGCAGCCCGTAGCGGCGGGCGCGGCCGGTGATGGCCAACGGATTGAAAAAGGCGCATTCCAGCACTACGTCGCGGGTGGTCAGGCTGATACCGGACGCGGCGCCGCCGAAAATCCCCGCCATTGCCAGCGCCCGGCCATGGTCGGCAATCACCAGCGTATCGGGCGAAAGCGTCACCTCGCTGCAGTCGAGCAGGGTCAACCTCTCATCCTGCCTGGCATGACGCACCACGATACCCCCTTCGATGCGCGCGCGATCGAAAGCATGCATCGGCTGCCCCAGCTCCAGCAGCACAAAGTTGGTAATATCCACCACGGCGTCCACCGAGCGCAGTCCACAGCGGCGCAGTTTCTCCTTCATCCATAGCGGCGTCGCCGCGCCGATATTGATATTTTTCACCACCCGGCCCAAATACCGCGTGCAGGCCTCGACCGCATCAACGCGGATAGGCAGCGTATCGCTAATTTTCGGCGCCACCCTCTCGATGGCCGGCATGTGCAGCGGCAGGCGATTGCGCACCGCCACATCGCGGGCGATCCCCAGTAACCCCAGGCAATCGGCGCGGTTCGGCGTCACGCTGATATCGATGGTGTTATCGTCGAGCTGCAAATAACCGCGGATATCCTGGCCGATAGGCGCGTCGACAGGCAGTTCAATGATGCCGTCATGGTCGCCGGTAATGCCTAATTCGGAGAACGAGCACAGCATGCCTTCCGACGGCTCGCCGCGCAATTTGGCGGCTTTGATTTTGAAGTCGCCCGGCAGCACAGCACCGAGCATGGCCACCGCCACCCGCAGATCGGCGAAGCAATTGGGGGCGCCGCAGACGATATCCAGCAGCCGCTCGCCGCCGACATCCACCTTGGTAATGCGCAATTTGTCGGCGTTGGGATGCTGACGGCACTCTACCACCCGACCGACCACCACGCCGGTAAACCGGCCTGCGACCGGTTCCACATCGTCCACTTCCAGGCCGGACATGGTGATCTGATCCGCCAGCGCCTTGCTGTCAATGGCCGGATTCACCCATTCACGCAGCCAAAGTTCACTGAATTTCATGTGTTAATCTCGCCCTTATTTAAATTGTTTAAGAAAACGCAGATCGTTTTCAAAGAATGCGCGCAAATCCGTGACACCGTAATGAAGCATCGTCAACCGCTCCATGCCCATGCCGAAAGCGAAGCCGGAGTAAATTTCCGGATCGATGCCGACATTGCGCAGGACATTCGGATGCACCATGCCGCAGCCCAGCACTTCCAGCCAACGACCGTTTTTCCCCATCACGTCCACTTCAGCGGAGGGTTCGGTAAACGGAAAATAAGACGGGCGGAAACGGACCTGCAGGTCTTCTTCAAAAAAATTGTGCAGAAAATCATGCAGCGTGCCCTTCAGGTTGGTAAAACTGATATCGGTATCGATAATCAGCCCCTCCATCTGATGGAACATCGGCGTATGGGTCTGGTCATAATCGTTGCGGTACACCCGCCCCGGCGCAATAATGCGAATCGGCGGCTGCTGCGCCTTCATGGTACGGATCTGTACGCCGGAGGTCTGGGTGCGCAAAAGCCGGGTGGCGTCAAACCAGAAGGTATCGTGATCGGCACGTGCAGGGTGATGGGCGGGGATATTTAGGGCGTCGAAATTATGGTAATCATCTTCGATTTCCGGCCCGGTGGCCACCGAAAAGCCCAACTCGCCGAAGAAATGTTCAATACGCGCGATGGTACGGGATACCGGATGCAGACCGCCGTTTTCCATGCGGCGCCCCGGCAGCGAGACGTCCAGCGTTTCAGCCGCCAGCAGCGCCTCCAGCGCCGCGCCCCCCAGCGTCGCTTTGCGCGCGGCCAGCGCCTGCTGCACGTCCTGTTTGGCCTGATTGATTACCGCACCCGCCGCAGGCCGCGCGTCCGGAGCCAGATCCCGCAGCGCCGTCATTTGCTGGGTAAAATGCCCTTTTTTGCCTAAATATTCGACGCGGACCAACTCCAACGCCTTTATATCCTGGGACCGTTCGATATCTGCTTTGGCCTGCACAACCAAATCTGCGAGATGTGGCATTGCTTTCCTCTTCTTCCTGCCGTAGATGGCTTAACCGTAAATGAGCGAGAGGTCTGATGACCGTATAAAACGGGCAGAGCGCCCCGCTTAGCAGCAATAAAAAAGCCTCCACTCCGGGAGGCTTTAGCGCTATTTTTCGTTTCTTGACTTACGCGCAAGCCCCCGGGATACAGGTGCTAAAGTAAAAAAAGAAACGAAAAATAGCAGCATTCATGCTTGCATTACCTTGTTGGCGCTGTGTTTTGACAACTTAAAATCCTGCCCGACGTTGATGCGAAAAAAAAGAGGGCGACCGGCTCCCTCTTCTTTAACCGGCTTACGCCAGGGTGCCTTTCGCTTTATCGGCCAGAGCGGCGAAAGCCACTTTGTCGAATACAGCGATATCCGCCAGGATTTTACGGTCGATCTCAATGGAAGCCTTTTTCAGGCCATCGATGAACCGGCTGTAAGAAATACTGTTCTGACGGGCCGCGGCGTTGATACGCGCGATCCACAGTTGACGGAACTGCCGTTTTTTCTGACGACGGTCACGGTAAGCGTACTGACCTGCTTTGATAACCGCCTGGAAGGCAACACGGTAAACGCGCGAACGGGCACCGTAGTAACCTTTCGCTTGTTTCAAGATTTTTTTGTGACGTGCATGCGCTACCACACCACGTTTTACGCGAGCCATATGCTTTCTCCTAAAGTCTTATTCAAGCCGATTAAAAATGACGCTTACGCGTAGGGCAGACAACGAACGACCAAACCCAGATCCCCTT
Source organism: Sodalis sp. (in: enterobacteria) (assembly GCF_051710625.1). Taxonomy (GTDB): domain Bacteria; phylum Pseudomonadota; class Gammaproteobacteria; order Enterobacterales; family Enterobacteriaceae; genus JBPESN01. The sequence goes on from NZ_JBPESN010000002.1 coordinate 14,855, forward strand.
TGGAAACCATGGATTTCGGGCGCAGGTGACGCTTACGCTTAGTGGATTTTTTGGTCAGAATATGACGCAGGTTAGCATGCTTACGCTTGAAACCGCCCGAAGCCGTTTTCTTGAAGCGCTTTGCAGCACCGCGTACTGTCTTGATTTTTGGCATGAGTTTATCTCTACTCCGCATTGTTAATAATATGAATCAGTGAGGCGAAGGCGCCGCTTCGGCGGCGCCTTACTTGTCAGGCCTTACTGTTTCTTCTTGGGTGCGAGCACCATGATCATCTGGCGGCCTTCAATTTTGAAGGGGAAAGATTCCACTACCGCCAGTTCACTCAGATCGTCGCGAACGCGATTAAGCACTTCGATGCCGATCTGCTGGTGCGCCATTTCACGTCCGCGGAACCGCAGGGTGATTTTGGCTTTATCGCCGTCTTCCAGAAAACGAACCAGGTTGCGTAGTTTTACCTGATAGTCGCCTTCATCGGTGCCAGGCCGGAATTTGATTTCTTTAACCTGAATAACTTTCTGCTTTTTCTTCTGTTCTTTGGTGGATTTGCTCTTCTCATAGAGGAACTTGCCGTAATCCATGATTCGGCAAACCGGCGGCTCGGCATTGGGGCTGATTTCGACTAAATCAACGCCCGCTTTCTCAGCTTTTTCAAGCGCTTCATCCAGGCTGACAATACCAATCTGCTCGCCGTCGATACCCGTCAGACGAACCTCTGCGGCGTGAATTTCTTGGTTAAGACGATTGGGACGCGCCGGTTGAACTCGTTTTCCGCCTTTAATACTTTATTCCTCCAGTTGATGAAGATTACGGCTGCGGATTTCGTGCTGCAGCTTGGTAATAATCTCGTTAACGTCGACGCTGCCCAAATCTTTACCGCGGCGTGTACGCACAGCGACCTTGCCTGCTTCCACTTCTTTATCTCCGCAGAGCAGCATGTAAGGCACCCGCCGCAAAGTATGTTCGCGGATTTTAAAGCCTATTTTTTCATTTCTCAAGTCTGCTTTCACCCGAATCCCTGCCGCTGACAGTTTTTCCGTCAGTTTTGCGACATATTCCGACTGATTATCGGTAATGTTCATCACGACGACCTGTGTCGGCGCCAGCCAGGTCGGGTAGAAACCCGCATACTCTTCCGTCAGGATGCCAATGAAGCGTTCCATTGACCCCAGAATAGCACGGTGGATCATGACCGGCACCACCCGTTTGTTATTTTCCCCGACATAGAAGGCATTTAAACGACCGGGTAGCGAGAAGTCGAGCTGCACCGTACCACATTGCCAGGCACGATCCAGGCAATCAAGAAGTGTAAATTCAATTTTGGGACCGTAAAAAGCCCCCTCGCCTGCCTGGTATTCAAAGGTAATACCGTTTTCCGTCAGCGCGGCGGCTAGATCCTGTTCCGCCCGGCCCCAGGCGTCATCGCTGCCGATACGCTTTTCCGGACAGGTAGACAGTTTGACCAGGATTTTCTCGAAGCCAAACGTGCCGTACATATCATACACCATTTTGATGCAATTGTTTACTTCATCACGCACCTGGTCTTCGGTACAAAAGATATGGGCATCGTCCTGGGTAAAGCCGCGCACCCGCATGAGTCCATGCAGCGAACCCGACGGCTCACTGCGGTGGCAACTGCCGAATTCGGCCATCCGCAGCGGCAGATCGCGATACGACTTCAGACCTTGATTGAAAATCTGCACGTGGCCCGGGCAATTCATCGGTTTAATACAGTATTCCCGGTTTTCTGACGACGTGGTGAACATGTGCTCGGCGTAATTGTCCCAGTGTCCGGTCTTTTCCCACAAGACGCGGTCCATCATGAACGGCCCTTTCACTTCCTGGTACTGATAAGCTTTGAGCTTCATACGCACAAAGGTTTCCAGTTCGCGGAAAAGGGTCCAACCGTCGTTGTGCCAAAACACCATACCCGGTGCTTCTTCCTGCATGTGATACAAATCAAGCTGCTTACCGATTTTACGATGATCGTGCTTTGCCGCTTCTTCCAGATGCTGCAGGTAGGTGTTGAGCTGCTTTTTATCGCCCCAGGCGGTACCGTAAATGCGCTGCAGCATTCTGTTCTTGCTGTCGCCGCGCCAGTAAGCGCCGGAGGTTTTTTGCAGGGTGAAGTGATGGCAGAAACGCATGTTGGGGACGTGCGGGCCGCGGCACATGTCGACATATTCTTCATGATGATAAAGCCCGGGACGATCATCGCGGCGGATATTTTCGTCGAGAATAGCGACTTTATAATCCTCGCCCCGCGCCACAAACGCATCGCGGGCCTGCTGCCAGCTGACTTTTTCTTTGATAACGTCGTAATCTTTTTCAGCCAGTTTGTGCATCCGCTTTTCCAGCAGGTCGAGATCGTCCTGCGTCAAGGTATGATCGAGATCGACATCATAATAGAAGCCTTTATCGATAACCGGACCGATAGCCATTTTCGTTTGCGGCCACAGTTGTTTAATGGCGTGTCCGAGCAAGTGCGCACAGGAATGGCGAATAATTTCCAGCCCCGCCTCATCTTTGGCGGTAATGATCGCAAGCTGGGCATCGTGCTCAATGACATCAACGGCATCAACCAATTCCCCGTTAACGCGGCCGGCAATGCAGGCTTTGGCCAGACCAGGATCGATATCGCGGGCAACATCAAGGGGAGAGACGGGATGGTCAAACTGACGCTGACTGCCATCAAGGAGAGTTATAACGGGCATGCGGGTTTCCTTAAATTGCAGTGGTGATCCATACGCAAGATCACTGACGTTTCATCTTTCTTGTACATGGCTTTTGATGCCGCTGCCAACTAACCAACAATCGCTAGTTTGGTACGCAACCAGATTCACTCCTCACTCACCGCAGAGACGGTAGGCCGCTTACGGCGCTATGGTATCACTTATCCGGCAAGACCACATCCTTGTGTCGCCACGCCCGCTTAATTAACCGGCGTCGCCGACAGACAAGATATTCTCCAACGCCACGATGACAGGGTTAACTACCCAAGGGGGTACGAGAGGCTTAGCAACGGGAGGGCAGATCGTGAGTGGAGCATCAGGGCTGGAATACGGGTGTTACAGGTCAGCTGGAGAAAAGGGATACTACAGGCGCTCGGCACCGTAAAGGAAAACGGCGGCACAAACGCCGTTTCCCTCCGGCATGGGTCCTGATGCCGATCCCGGGTCCGTTTTAGCCCGTGAAGTAATGCCCCTGACGCAGATCCGTTAACAAATCCGGACCGGTAGGGGTCCAGCCCAGTGCCGCACGCGTGTGTGCGCTGGATGCCGGCATATCCGCGCCGAGGAAATTGGCTAGCCAGCCGAAATGCTCAGGTTCGCGCTAGGCGACCGGCAGACCCAGCTGTTCGCCAATCAACGCCGGCGAGGGTTTTGCAGGTGATGCTTTCATCGCCCACCGCATGGTAAAGCAGCTCGGGCCGGGCTTGCTCCAGTACCTGTCGATACAGGGGCGTGGCGTCCGAACGGTGGACGGCGGCCCAGCGGTTCTGGCCGTCGCCAAGATAAGCGGATACCCCCCTTCTCGCGCGCCAGATGGATCAAAGCGGCAATGAAGCCATGATCGCCGCTACCGTGAACCGACGCCGCCAGCCGCACAATGCATGCCCGCACCCCCTGCTCCGCCAATGCAATCGCGGCGGCCTCAAATTGGCGCGGGTAGCGGGGGTCGGTGGGGGCTGCGTCTTGTTTCGTGGAAATTCGCCCCGGCGTGAGATGCGCTCCAGCCCGGCGGTCACCAACAGCGGGCGCCTCGACCCTTTCAATGCGCTACCCAGAGCCTCGATCGCCACACGGTCTTGCTACGAACTCTCAGCGAAGCGGGAAAAATCATGATTGAACGCGGTATGGATTACCGCGTCCGCCTCTTGAGCCGCGTGGCACAAATAGTGCGAGATCATCGAGCGTGCCGGTCAATGCCAGGGCGCAGCCTTGTCGCTCGAACGAACCAGTCCCGTTACCTCATGTCCCGAGTTGAGTAACTCAGCGACTACCGCTGAGCTGACCCAGCCGGTCGCCCCCGTAATAAATACTTTCATGCGTCATCTCCGCCATTACTGTCGTGAACGCATTGTAGCCAGCGTGATTATCCTGTTAAAGTAGTGACTTTATACGGGTATAATCAATAACAGGAAGCGACCATGCCCCAGGGTAATGTGCTTGGCGCCTATCTCCGCCAGCGACACACCAAACTTGATCCCGCCGCCTTCAGTTTTGACGCCGGCCGCCGGCGTAGGTTAGGGCTGCGCCGCGAAGAGATAGCGCAGCTCGCCCATATCAGTGCCACCTGGTACACTTGGCTGGAACAAGGGCGCGGCGAAAAACCCTCGGCGGCGGTGCTAGACAGGCTCGCGTAGGCGTTGCGACTGACGGAAGCGGAGCGTGAACATCTGTTTTTGCTCGGCCTCGGTCACCTGCCTGAGGTGCGCTATCGCGCTTGCGATGCCATCACGCCGCGCCTGCAGCACGTGCTGGACGTCCTTACCGACAAGCCCGGCCATCGTACGCACCGCCACCTGGGACGTCATCGCCTGAAATCAGGCCGCCGCCCCGTGGCGTTTACCGATTATGACCAACTGGCCCCCCGCCGCGCGCAATATATTGCGTTTGATGTTTTGTGAACCGCGCTTGCGCACGGTGCAAGGAGATTGGCAATCCGTGGCCCGTCTGGTAGTGGCCTCATTTCGCCTGGACGCGTCCCGTGCCGGTGCAGATGCCAAAGTAGAGCATCTGGTGGCAGAATTAAGCCAGTCCAGTCCGGAATTTGCCGCCATGTGGCGCGATGAAGACGTGCAGACAGACGGCAACGGTGTGAAACATTTGCGCCATCCGCAACTGGGGGCTCTTACCCTGGAGTTTTCCTTTTTTGCGGTGGGTGTACGCCTTGACTCGGCTCGTTGGCGCCCCCACCCGGTCTGCCGCTTGTGGGGTTCAACGAGGGCAACAGCAGAACCAGGCCCGGGCCGGAAATAAATCTGCCATCGAGATTGTTAAGCACGGCGCTGCTGACCCGGGTTTCGCCGGCAGCGGCCATAAGACCGGACGTGTTGTCTATCTCCCCCGCATTCAGCCATAAATTGCCGCCGCTCAGAATGCCCGCGTTACGGCTGTGCGCGTTGTTTAACCTCTGGCCATGAGCATTCAATTGCAGGTGATCCCCCGACTGCAGGCGTCCGCCGGCATTGAGCAGCGCGCCGCTGTTCACGCGGCACTCCCCTGCGGCGCTGATGTGACCCGCCACGTTGTTAATGTCACCGGCGTTAAGCGTCAAATTCCCCCCGGACAAAATGTCGGCGTAACTGTTATAGATATTGGTCAACCGCTGGTCGTTGGTATCGATATGCAGATCCCCGTCTGTCTGCAGGCAGCAGCCGCTATTGTTAAATTCCCGGCTGTCGATTCGGGCCATTCCCGCGGTCATGATACGACCGGTGGCATTATCCACTGCGCCGGTATTGACCAATAACAATGCGCCGGCGTGCACATTCCCCCCCCCCGATTGTCCGCTTCGCCGCTGACGAGCATCTTTATTTCACCCGTGCCGGGTTGCCACATAATGCCTTTTTGGCGCACTAAATAAATGGCCGTCAGCGAGAGCGATTGCGCGCGGGTAACGCTTTGCGACAGTTCGAGCTGTTCACCCGCAGGCGTCATAGCGCCGGCAGACCATAAGATGCCCTGATAGCCGTTAACCGCTCCGCGACCACTGTCATTTTCCCGCTCCCCAGCAACTTTATCGTACCATCTTGATTGTCCAGTATCTTGGTTTGCAGCGACAAATTGGCGCCGGGGACGATAATCCTTCCTGCACGGTTCTCAAGCCAGGCTGCCTTGATGCGCGTATCGCCGTTGTTGAGCACCAGCCCTTGATGGTTATTTATCTGCTGGACCTTCAACTGCAGCAGATGCTCCCCGCTGCTGCAGGGGTGCCTAGCCGGTTGAATATTTCATGCGCCGTCAGCGTTAACGCATTAGCGCTTAACCTGCCGTTGTTGTTAGACAAGAATGTCGCGACGTGCGCGGTAATTTTGCCGCCGCTTATCTCAGCACCTTCAGTCATGATGGCGCCCCGATTTGCCGATAACATAATATCGGTGCCAGAGGTACGGCTGCCGGCCAGATCCACCTCGCTTCCCCAGACCATCAAAGCGCCTGTCGCCTGATTGGCCCCCTGCGCTAGCAATGCTCCTTGGCTGGTCATCATCCAGATTGCCCGGACGGGTCAGTTGGACTTGTGCGTCACTGCCGGCCACCAGCAGGCTGTCGCCCGTCATGTCGATGCGTTTGGCGGTCAACGTAACGTCGCCCCCGCGCGCACGGTGCCGCTGTTAAAAAGGGTCCCGGCGGCGGAAAGCACGGCGTTGCTGCGCGTGATGAGGCGGCCTGCATTGATGACTCCCCCTCGCCGGCGAGCGCCAGGGTATCATAACTTTGCAGGCTGCCGCAGTTCTCCAGTCGCCCGGCGACGCTAAGTCTCAGCTCGCCGGCGCTGGCGCCCCATTTGCCGGCATTGCGTACGCCAACCCCTTGTTCAGTCCCCACCATGACGATTTTATGCGCATGCATCCCCCCCACAGGGCCGCCGCGTCCAGTGCATAAGCCAGCTTTTCGCTCTGCGCAGCGGCGAAAGTGCCCGTCACGTCGCCCGCGAGATTCACTCGATTGCGCCCGCTGACAATGTTAAGCGATTGGCTATGTAATCTGGCGTTGACCGCCACCGCATGGGCAATAAGCCGAGGCGCATCCGTCGTCGCTGCATGCATTCCCTTACCGGCGATATCGATCCCCCCCCGTAAACGGTAAAACCTTACAGTTGGCCCTCTTCGCTGTGGGGATGACCGGTGGTGAGCGTACCGGCACGGACATTGATGAAGCTGCAGCCGCTGCAGCTTATCCCCGCCGAATTGGCGATAATGACGTCGGCGCGCTGGCCTGCCACTTCTATGAATCAGTCCAGCAGACTGGGATGCGGTTGGGTAACTTCTTTGATAATCAACGTCGCCTCCCGCGTTAATTGCGGGTTGGCGTCTGCGTGACCGGCGAGTTCGGTCTGGCTCACCGTTCGCGCGTTATTCAGAATGACGCCACGTGCGTCGACATCGAAATAATGAAATTGATTGTAAGAAATCCCGGTCCGATCAGGGGTGCAAATATTGACCAGCGGTAGCGCGTTGGCTGTGGTAAGCACTTCCGGCTGGTGATGAGGGGGAGCGCCGCCATCAGCGATGATACCGCCGTAGAGCGGCGGCGCTAGCAGCAACCAAGCAAAACCGAGAAATCGTCGGACCGGTGGCCATCGTGGGCTAAGCCGATGGGCGGCTGGGTATGCAGGCCGTTTGAGAGCAAATCTTGCAGGCGCGGGCCGGTCAGCGTATCGCACCGCTTCAGTCTGTTCATCGATCGGTTGAGCGCGATACGCGCGCGATGCCAACGCGCCCAGAGGTTCACTCGTTTTTTGCATAGCGTGTTCCGTCCCGGTTAACTACCCCATTTGCGAGGCGATATATCGCTCAATAATGCCAAACCAGGCGAAAGCTTAGAAAGACCGGCGTCGCGCATGCCGCCGATGTCGAAAGCGGCAAGCCAGCGAAAACGTCATAGCTCAGGTTGGCCCGTGGTAACTGGCCGCGCCCCCACGGCGGCGCCAGCGAGGCTTACCGGTATCAGCACCGTCACGCATCTCGCCGTAGTCCAAGGACAGATATAAATCTTGCGCCGGCGCTGCGCGCCGCCAGGCCAGCGTATGATGCAGCATCCACCCGCGTCGGGCGAAAAGCGCTATGCCGGCATCCACGCCGCGCAGCGCCTACTCCCCGTCGGCGGCTAAGGTCTCATTGACGGACTGCGACGCGGCGCTGGTCTGATATCGGTAATCGGCAGTGAGGGTAAATGCCTGACGGGCGAAGGCAAACGCGCTGCGAGCGCTGGCGCTCAGCGCCAGCCTATCCTATCTGGCCCCTCGCCCCCACTCTCTAGCACCGTGGCGGACGTTAGCCCGGCCGTCGGCGCATTTCCTCGTCTTGCCGGCAAACCGGGGCATTCTCTGGTCCGCGGCGCCAGCGCTGCCCCAGCGGGTACCCCGCCGATAATTAACGGCCACTTCCAGCGCACCACCAGGGAGGATGCGGCGATGGGTGATCCCCAGCCGCCAGGTGTGGGTCCGGTGCGATTGCGGACGCAAAGGCCTCTGATTGAGGCGGGTGTCGCTGTCGCTTACCCACCAATCGCCGGAGACGGTGGTTTTGGCTTGGCCATCGCGATGTATAAGCCCACTCCATGAACGCTGATGGCCGCTGTAACGGTAATGCCGCCGCTGACAGGCGATCCATTGGTGGGAACGATCGTCCCGGGCGCTGAGCCCCAAAAGCCAATACCCGATGGGCACCGAGTAGTGCCCCATGATAGCGCCGGCCTGCAGCCTGTCGCGCAGACCAACCTCGTGGCTAAGCGTCACTAACAGGCGATCGCTCAGCTCGGCGAGCTTTCCCAGCGCCAGTTGCAGCACGCGGCGATAACGGCCGGCGTGGTGACTGCCCGCATTGTCAAACCAGACGCCGCATTGCCAGACGCGAGCCTGATGGCGGTAGATGAGGATGTCGCTTTCTCCCGGCGCCGGCCCCAGGCGCCAGCAGTAGCTGCCGCACGCGCCCGGGAACAAGGCGTAGCGTTAATATCCCCTGGCGCAGATCTTGTGGCGGCGCCACTACCCGCATTGTCACCCAGCCATGGCGGATGATCCTGTTTTGCAATCGCGCCATTAATCTCGTGATAGCGCGCTCATCCACACACTAACCGACGACCTCGTCCGCTAGCCGCTGCAGCGGTACCCAGGACGGCAAGGACATCGCGGCCGGCCGGCCTCACGCGCGCCAGGGTTACACAAGGGGCTTCGCGGAGCCTGGTCATGCTATCATCGGTCCCCACGTCCAACATTAGGTGGCAGTGGGGATGCGCAGAGGAGCGGCTGGTGTTGCGCATGCGCTTCTGACGGGAAATAACGTGAGGGGCCGCGCGGGGGATGAAGCCTGGATATCGTACGAGGTTATGGCGGCCAATTTAACCCGCCAATGTAGCGGCATGACCCTTTTCTGCTTTCCTTGCATAACTTATCTCCCTTTCGTTCACGCGCCAAGCCGCGCGCGGCGGACGCGGCTTGGCGCGTTGCTTGATGCCTTAGGTCAGGGGAAAATCAGGGCCTGGGAGAAAGTTTCATTACAGTGTCAAAAAATACTTGACATGTCAAGTAAAAATATTGTGTCGAACGCCAAGGACAGCAAACCCGTCGAGACAAGTTTGCGTGAAATTGGGAACTGCCGGCGAAAGAATTAGAGCATCGCGCTGATGACCGCAACCCAGAAAGCCATACTAACTAGTATGATACTTGGCAGCGTCCATTTGTAGAAGCCTTCCATAATTACCTCACATTAGATTTGCATTTTTAAGAAAAATCTTACACCTATTTCACTTCAAAGAATAGGGTCTAGATCTCCATTTGCCTTTCTCTTCGTTGGTGACTTCTAACCTGCATCACATTTTTGTCAAAAGCGACGCTCACGAACTCCTGCAAAAGTTTGCCGATGAGGCGGATCAGCTCGCGCTACTGGCGCGCAGTAACACCGTTCACGTGCCGCAGGTCTATGGCGTCGGCAGCGCCCGGGATCAGAGCTTCCTGCTGCTGGAACATTTACCGCCCCGCCCGTTTGATGCCCACGGCGCCTGGCGTTTCGGGCAACAGCTGGCCCGTTTGCACCAATGGAGCGAACAACCGCAATTTGGGCTGGATTTTGACAACGATCTTTCCACGCTGCTGTAACCCAACGCCTGGCAGCGCCGCTGGTCGCGTTTTTTTGCCGAACAGCGCATCCGGTTGGCAATTGCAGTTGGCGGCGGAAAAGGGCTGGTGTTTGGCGATATTGACACGCTAATCGACCGGGTCGAACAGCGGCTGCACGATCATCAGCCCCAACCTTTCTTGCTCCATGGCGACCTCTGGCCGGATAACTGCGCCAATAGCGATCAGGGCGGTTTTCTTTTTGATCCCGCCAGCTACTGGGGCGATCGTGAATGTGATTTGGCCACGCTGCCGTTATTTAGCCAGATGCCGCCGCAGATTTACGACGATTATCAAAGCGTGTGGCCGCTGGATAAAGGCTTCGTGCGTCGCCAACCGGTTTATCAACTTTATTACCGCTTGAAAGACGCCATTTTATTCGGTGGCGAGCATATCCCGAGGGCGGCAGCGGCGCTCGACAGCGTGCTCGTCCCCGGCGCCGGCGATTAAAGCATGCCGAGGAGTTTAAAGGCGAAATAACCCACTACTACAATAATCACTGGCAAAATGTACAGCGGGAAAATCTGCAGAAAAATAGTATGCCGCGGCATAACAATGCGCTGTTCAAGCTGGGGGGGCTGATGCCGCTGTCGCCCCGGGCCTGCTCCAGCACCATCTGATCTTCGACACCTTCGTGAATATGTTTTACCTGCCGCGACATACGCGCACCGGACGTCTGCAGCGCCAGGCCAATAAAAACCAATATACAAATCCCCCAAAACACTATATTGGGACTGGCAAAAAGACCGCGGCTGAAATCCGGCTGCGGCGAATTATGCCAAAAGGCATTCAGAAATAGCGTATTAAAGTGCATCATATCGATAATGACATGAAAAAAGTCGCTTACGACCGCATTGATGCCTTGATTAGGACTGCTATGTTGCTCAATGAATTTCAACACCGAAATAAAGGCCGAAATCACTGCCGGTATAAAGATTACCCACCCGGCAATCCGCTTAATCACCGCTAGGCGGCCGGCTTGCTGATACGTCATGTGCTCCCCTTGATAAAACGACGCAGCTCCGATTTGCTTAAGTTTATCTATAATTTAATTTTTTTGCTTTACTGTTTTCTTAAAAAGCCTTTTATACCGCCGCAATGCCGCGCCTGCGTGTAGTGACACGCCCGCTTATCGTTAGCCACAGGAAACGTTTTGTTATGGCAACGCCCCCCAAACAGCACGCCGTGATCTTTGACATAAATGGACTGATTATTGACTCCGAGCCTTTGTGGCATCAGGCGGAGCTGATGGTCTTCGCCGAATTAGGCAAAGCGAGCAGCATCGCCGCCACTCTGCCCGATACGTTGGGATCACGGATTAATGAGGTTGGGTATCAGGCATCCCCCTAGCAGGGCCCGTCGCGGCGAGAGATCAGCGAGCGCATCACTGACTGAGCGCTGGGGAAGATAGAGCAGCAGCGGCCGCTGCTGCCCGGCGTAGAGCAGGCGCTGGCAGCGGACTGCGGATTAAAAATCGGTCTGGCTTCGGCCTCGCCGCGCTTCATGCTGGAACGGGTATTGGAGATGTTCTCGCTGCGTCCGTATTTCCAAGTCATTGTCTCGGCAGAACATATTCCCTACAGCAAACCGCATCCGGAAGTGTATTTACAGGCCGCCGCCGAACTGGACGTTGCGCCGATGCGGTGCTCTACCCATGGAAGGTTCCTTCCATGGCATGATTGCGACCCGGGCGCCGCGCATGCGCTTGATTGTCGCGCCGTAAGCCAGCCTGCGCGACGACCCGCGCTGGCGTCTGGCCCAGAGGTGCAGCTCCCGTCGCTGCTGGCTCTGGAGGCAACTTATATTCTGCAAAGGCCGTCAGGACAGAAAATCGTCGCGCTTGGGACTAAAGGTATCGATAAAGACGCTGTTGTCTTCCAGCGCGACGACCCCGTGAAGCTGTTCTTTTACCGCCGGTAGGCATAGCCGACCCCGAGAGTGCACGTTTCGCCGTCGATGGTGACTCCAAAACGGCCCGCCGCTACATAGGCAATCTGATCGTGAATTTCATGCTTATGCGGCGTGCCTACCGCGCATTTGGCGAAATGCACGCAGACCATCTTCAGCTCATCACTGAAGGTCATCACCTTGCGTTTAACGCCCCGCCCAGAGCTCCCCAAGGCGTTTCATTATCCAGAAAAAGTTTTCATCAAGCTCCTCATCATTATTCTGTTACGTCACGCCCGATACAGAGAGTAGTCGGTCCAGTGTAAACCGAACGCGGCGCGTTCCCTAACCGATTTGCCAGATCCATGACCGCCATCATAAAAATAAAACATTATTTTAATATTATTGAATTGGCGTGCCGTCAGTTTTATGATGATGTTACACCCGTGGCAGAGAAAACTAACGGCGAGTCGCGCCGATGGTTCTGTCTGCGGCCGCGCTCACCGGGCTAATGCCCGCAGATTGCTATGAGCGGCTTACCATGCAGGTTCGTCAAAGTATTTACAGCGACCATGCCAAATAGCTTGACACCGAAGGGCTGCGCCGCGAATTCCTTATTGAGCGGATTTTCACCGACGATCAATACACCATGACCTATAGCCATATTGGCCGCATCATCGTCGGCGGCATCAAGCCGGTGACGCAGGCGGTGACCATCGGCGATGAGGTTGGCATACAGTTGGGCGTCAGTTATTTCCTTGAGCGGCGCGGATTGGGGATTATTAATATCGGCGGTCCCGGTGTCATCAATGTCGACGGCACACGCTATGAAATAGGCCATCAAGAAGCACTGTATATCGGCCAGGGCGCGCGCCATCTCCACTTCGAGAGCCACAGCGCCGACCAGCCCGCGTTGTGTTATTACAACAGCGCGCCGGCGCATACCGCCTACCCCAACCGTAAAATCACGCTGGCCGAGGCGACGTCGCAAACGATAGGTGACAACGTCACTAGCAATCGCCACATTATCCATAAGGTTATCGTGCCGGATGTCCTTCCCACCTGCCAGCTTAGGATGGGATTAACCCAACTGGCGGGAGGCAATCTATGGAATACCATGCCCTGTCATATCCATGAACGGCGGATGGAAGCGTACTTCTATTTCAATATGGACCCCGAAACGGCCGTTTTCCACATGATGGGCCAACCGCAGGAAACGCGCCACCTGGTGGTGCGGAATCAGCAGGCGGTCATCTCCCCCAGCTGGTCTATCCATGCCGGCGTCGGCACCAAAAATTACACCTTTATTTGGGAAATGGTCGGCGAAAACCAAGTGTTTGACGATATGGACCATCTGCGCGTCAGCGAATTACGCTAATTACCCTGCGGCCGGGCCGGCTGCAGCGACATTAACACCGGCGGCCGCCTCCGGCCGTCAACATTAAGGTGGCATTATGATTCTGGAGAGCTCTTTGCATTAGAGGGGAAAGTCGCGGTCATTACCGCGGGTGTGATACCGGACTCGGCCAAGGTATGGCTATCGGGTTGGCGGAGGCGGGCTGTGACATCGTCGGCGTCAATATCGTGGAGCCGGACGACACCGCGCGGCAGGTAGAGACGCGCGGCCGCCGTTTTCTGTCGATTAAGGTCGATTTAAGCGATACCGCGGTGACCCCCGCGGTTATCGCCCAGGCGGTGGCGGCATTTGGTCATGTAGATATTCTGGCCAATAACGCCGGTATTATTCGCCGCCAGGATGCTATCGAGTTCAGCGAGAAGAACTGGGATGATGTGATGGATCTCAATATCAAGTCGCTATTCTTTATTGCTCAGACGGCGGCCCGTCAATTTATTCAACAGGGCCGCGGCGGGAAAATTATCAATATCGCCTCGATGCTTTCCTATCAATGCGGGATTCGCGTTCCCTCTTACTACCGCCTCAAAAAGTACCATGATGGGCGTAATAACGCGTCTGATGGCCAACGAATGGGCGCAGCATGGCATTAATGTTAACGCGATGGCGCCGGGGTAAGTATGGCGACCAATAAATACCCAGCAACTGCACGAGGATGCGGCACGAAGCCAGGCGATCCTCGAGCGCATACCCGCGGGTCGCTGGGGGTTGCCCGCCGATTTGATGGGGCCGGCGGTCTTCCTGGCCTTGGCGGCGTCGGATTATGTTAACGTCTACACCCTTGGCGGTAGACGGCGGCGGGCGGGCGAGCTAACGGGCAGAAAAAAGTTACAAGGTAACCTATTCCTGACGGCACGGGATTGCTCTATGCTGGACAAATGACCAGCCATTTTGCCCCGTGCCGCCTATGACCGCCGAAGGGCATTTCATTTTTGCCTTGGTTAGCACCATTTTGGCCAAAAAAATGGCCCTCAGACCCGCCGCTTGCCGAGGGCGACTGGTGGCATATTGTCGCCGCCGGCTTGCTTACCTGTCTGCTGCCGGATATCGATCACCCCAAATCGGTACTGGGGCAGCGGTTAACCTGGCTGTCCGTCCCTATCGCCCGTCTTTGCGGCCATCGCGGCTTCACCCACAGCCTGCTGACGATCATAACCGGTATCCTGCTATTTACCCTGCGTTTTCCGCCGCAAAGCATCATCCCGCTTGATGTGTTTCACGCCATGATAATCGGTCATTTAAGCCATATCGCCGCCGACATACTGACACCCGCCGGTGTGCCGCTGCTGTGGCCCTTGTCGCTGGCGCTTCCGCGTGCCGCTTTTGCGCCCCGCAAAGGACAATCAGCTGGAGCGTTTGGTATGTATCGCAGCGTTGATTTTCGCGCTACAGCATCCGGCCGGCACGCCGCTGGTACGCCATCTGGCCGTCCCCGAGTCCGTTCAGTCGCTATGGCAGCGGGTTGCGCGCCAGCCTGTTGCCTGCCCCCTGACACCGGGCGCAGGCCCTTTTAACGGCGCTGGTTATCGTAACGATAGAGAAAGCGCTAGTTGGCCCTTAAGCCCGGACCCGGTGCGGACGGGTGCGGCTATTTCCTCTTGGTTCACCCCGTTATCAGCGCGCTGGGCGAAGGTCTTTAACCCGTCGGCCGCCCTCGTTTTTCGCGCTAACCCACGGTTTCTACTGAATAACAGGGTTTAGAGCCGACAAAAGCCCACGCCATTGTTCTTACAACGGCTAGGGAAATCTGTTCTATAGTTGATCCAACCGATCCCAAAAGGCCGTGGTAAACCGCTACTTACCCGGTTGTAAATAGTGAGAAGAGCAACTAAGCCATGTCGACACACCCAAGGATCCTTCCCGGGCCCAGCAAAGCCTGTCACATCTTGCCCCGGCGCCGGACGGCCGGTCATCCCAACCTGGTCTTGGCCATTTGGTCCCCGATGACGGTAGTCATCAGGCGCAGTTCGGCCCTTCCGAACCGGGTCAACAGCCCACGGCGTCCGGTTCTGGCAAGTTTCCCCAGACCACGAACGCCAAATTGACGGCGCTGGAGCCACACCGTAAGAACGCTGAAAAACAGCCCCTGACGACCAATCAAGGCACCAAAATTGCCGATGATCAAAATTCATTGCGTGCCGGCAAGCGGGGACCCACGCTGCTGGAAGATTTCATCATGCGTGAGAAGATCACCCATTTTGACCATGAACGCATACCGGAGCGTATCGTGCATGCCCGCGGCTCTGCCGCGCACGGCGTTTTTGAGGTGTATCGCCCGCTCACCGATATTACCAAGGCCGCTTTTCTGCGCGATCCCGCGGTGAAAACGCCGGTCTATGTGCGTTTTTCCACGGTACAAGGTTCACGCGGCTCCGCCGATACGGTGCGCGACATTCGCGGTTTTGCGGTGAAATTTTATACGGAGGAAGGCAATTTTCCCCTGGTTGGTAATAATACGCCGGTGTTTTTTATTCAGGATGCCCATAAATTCCCTGATTTTGTCCATGCGCTAAAATCAGAACCCCATAATGAAATGCCCCAGGGGGGAACCGCCCACGACAGCTTCTGGGACTATGTCTCCCTACAGCCGGAAACCCTGCATAACATGTTCTGGGCAATGTTGGACCGCGGCATACCGCGCAAGCCTGCGTACGATGGAAGGCTTTGGCATCCATACCTTCCGCCTGGTGAATGCCGCAGGTAACAGCACCTTTGTTCGTTTTCATTGGAAACCGTTGGCCGGAAAGGCGGCGCTGGTCTGGGATGAGGCGCAAAAAATCTCGGGGAAAGATCCGGATTTTCACCGCCGCGATCTCTGGGAAGGCGTTGAGGCGGGTGATCACCCGGAGTGGGAATTAAGTCTGCAGCTCATTCCCGAGGAAGACGAAGAGAAATTCGACTTCGATTTGCTTGCCCCCACCAAACTCATTCCCGAGGCGCTGGTACCTGTTGAGATCGTGGGCAAATTAACCCTCAACCGTAATCCGGATAATTTCTTCACCAAAACGGAGCAGGTCGCGTTTTATCCGGGCCATATCGTACCGGGCATTGATTTCAGCAACGATCCCTTGCTGCAGGGCTGGCTGTTTTCCTATACGGACACGCAAATCAGCCGCCGGGGCGGGCCTAATTTCCATGAAATTCCCATCAACCGCCCCGTCTGCCCCTATCATAATTTCCAGCGCGATAGCACGCACCGTCAGGATATTGATACCAACCCTGCCGCCTATGAGCCCAACTCGCTCAACGATAACTGGCCGCGTGAAACTGCGCTGGCGGCGGAAAACGGCGGTTTTGAACCCTATCATGAACGGGGTGGACGGCGAGAAAATCCGTCAGCGCAGCGAATTGTTCAATGAATATTTTGCCCATCCGCGTTTATTCTGGCTCAGCCAAATCCCAACCGAGCAGCAGCACATTATCGATGCGTTCAGCTTCGAGTTAGGTAAAGTCGCCCGTCATTTATATCCGCGAAAATGTGATAGATTTGCTTACCCGCGTCTATGTCAATTTGGCCACGCAGGTCGCCGCACGCCTCGGCTATCGCCTGTCCGACGAAGCGCAAAAAACCGCGCCGCTGCCGCCGGTAAACGGTATAACCCGCGAACCCACGCTCAGCCTGTATGCGACCTGCCCTGGGCCGCTCAAGGGCCGACAGGTGGCGCTTCTGGTCAGCGACGGGGTCGAAGCCGCCGATGTGCTGGCCGCGCTGCAGGCGCTGAAAGCAGAAGGTATCCATGCCAAGCTGATGGCATCGCACATAGGCAATCTGCAGGCGAGCGACGGCTCCACCCTGCCCATCGACGGCACCATTGAGGGCAATCCGTCTATCACGGTGGACGGCATCGTGGTGCCGAACGGTAACCTGGACGCGCTCTTGCTGGACCGGGCGTCGCGCCATTACAATCCTCGAAGCCTATAGCATCTCAAGCCGATAGCCCTCGGCGGCGACGCACGGCGCTTTAAACAGCAGTTGGGGCTGAAAGATGGCGATACTGAAGCGGGGTGCCCGCCTGACAGGCGATCGTTGTCGGGATTACAGGCGGTAAGCGCCTTTGACGCTTACCGTTTTTTTGCCCCCCGAAGACCAAGCCCGTCACCGCCATCGGTCAGACGACGGGCGATGATGGTGCCAAAAATGAATTGTTAGGCCTGCACTGCGCCCCATGTTAAACTGGGCCAGGGCCGCATACCTGTGAACCTTGCAGGTGAACAGGGCTAAACGATGAAAATAAATCGTGCCGAACAAACACTCTCTGCCACAGAAAAATGCGTCATGCAAAAAGGGTTTCACAACACCACCGTGCAAGAAATCGCGAGTATGGCGGCTATCAGTACCGGCCTGATTTACCGTTATTTTACCGGTAAAAGCGAGATAATCGCGGCGCTGGTAAGCAACGTTGTCGAGCGGCTACAGCAGAAAATACAAGCCGATAATATCCTGGAGGACGATAGCCCCCGGCTCACGCTCTTTGCCCGCGATAAAGTCAATGACGATGCATGGGACAGTATCGCTCTCATGCTGGCTATCTCGGCGGAATCCAGCCGCAACGGCCATATCCAGCATATCATTAGCCACGCTCATCTGACGTTACAGGACTATGCCTTCAGCCATTTTAGAGCGCTTAACACCAACGCCCGTGACAGCTAAATCCGCACGCGTCTGTACATTTTTCCCTTGCTCATTGACGGCTTGATCATGCGCGAAAATGTGAATATCGCGTAGCATAATGCCGCCTTCAGACCCTTGCTTGACGAGTTGATCCGGCAAATGACGCCGGGCGTAAACTCAGCCCGCACCCCCTCAGCCTGAATGGCGCCCGGACCACACCATACCCGCCACCGCTTCACCGCCGGGCGTTGCGGGCCTGGCCGCGAAATCCTCCAGGGCGGTTAATTTTTCCGTTAACAGACTATACCATTGCCGGGCGACCAGCCGCACAACCGCATCAATCAGCGCCTCTTTACTGGCAAAGTAGCGATAAAGCTGCCCCGCACTGAGGCCGGATTGTTGACCCAGTTCGACCATGGAGGCGCCGTGGAAACCAGATTGCGCAAACCGCGCTTGCGCGGCCTCGGTAATCTGCGCGCGGCGTTGCGCATGGAAATCCTCGCCAGCCCTTTTCCTCACCACTTTCCCCTTGTGACCAATGCTAACCCCTGTAAAAGGCCCTATGTTACCTTGCAGACTGCCGGAGAGAAACCGTCTGGCGCAAGAAATGGCCGCGTGGGCGAATACTGCCCGGCCGGCATGACAAGCGCCACCCTCAGCCGGGGTTAGGGCATCCTCGCGTGGTATTAAAGCGACAAGCTTGATTCCGCCAGCGCCGTCCCGCCCCCCATGATTTTATCAGGCGTGATTAAGTTTTGATAATATTCCAACTGCGTGCTCACCAATTGCGTTCTGGCGCTGTACAGTTCCCGTTGCGCATCCAGCGCATTTAAACAGGTATCGACGCCGTTTTGATAACGCAGAACGGCCAAATGATAGTAACGCCCGGCTGCGTCAACATAGTGCGTATGTCCCGCCGGTTGCGCGCCAAGGGTACCTCGCCGCGCCAGCGCATCGGTTACTTCCTGAAACGTTGTTTGCACCGCTTTTTCATAGGTGACGACGTAAAGTTCTTTCTGCGCGTGGGTATAATTCAACTGGGCAAGATTATAGCCGCCGGTAAACAACGACAGCGAGACGCTGGGGGCAAAGGACCACACGCCCGCCCCATGTTTGAACAATGACGATAGCGCGGCGCTGCCCACCCCGGCCGACGTCGTCAGAGAAATGGACGGGAAGAAATTGGCCCGCGCTGCGCCGATGCTGGCGTTAGCCGCCTTAAGATTGTGCTCCACCTGGAGCACATCCGGTCGGTTTAGCAGCACCTGCGATGAGATGGCGGCGGGAATGTCACTTAAGGCGCCGGCCAGCTGTTCGATTCCCGCAGGCAGCCAGGCGGCCGGCACGCTTTTGCCCTACCACCAGATCCAACGCATTTTTATCCTGCGCCACGCTGGTTTGGTAGCTGGCGATATTGGCCATCGCGGATTGGTAGGTTGTTTCGGCCGAGGCCACATCCACTCCGGAGACAATGCCGTGCTCTAATTTCTTCTGCGTCACCGCAAGGGTTTGCTGCGCGCTTTGCGCCGTTTGCTGCGCAATCGCCAAATTGCTTCTGCCGGCAGCCAGCACCAGCCAGTAGTAGACCGTATTGTACAGCACGGTTACCCGGGTACTGCGCAGGTTTCATATTGCTCCCGGGTCAAACTCTGGTTTTCGCCAAACAAATCAAGTTCAAAAGCGCTGACGCTGGCATTGGCTTCAGCGCTGTGGCTGATGGCCGTTTGATTGCCTTCACCGGTGAGCGCGCGGGAACGGCTCTGGGTCAGTTCCGCATTGATGGTGGGGAACAGATCCGATCGCTGTTCGCCATATTGCGCCCTGGCCGCTTTGACGTCGGCGACGGCCTCGTGCAGATCCCGGCTGCTGTCCAGCGCCAGTGCTACCGTCTGGCGCAGTTGGGCGTCCAGAATATAGCCCCACCAGCCAATGTCCCGGTAATTGCTGCCCGGCCCGTGGCCGAGCGAGGCATAGGCGCCGCCTTCTGCCAAGCTCGCGGGCACTAGCGCCGCCGGACGCGTATAGTGAGGATCCAGCGACAGGCAGCCGGCCAGCAAAAAGGGTACCACCATGACAATGTGCCTTGCTAACATATTCATGCCCCCCTGTTCACATCGGTGGCGTTGACGGCGGGATGCGCGGGCGGGATGCCCGGGAAAATCCTCCTGACGATGACAAAGAACAGCGGCACCAGGAATATCGCCAGCAGCGTGACGGCCAGCAGCGATCCTACCACGCCAAGCGGCACGACCATCATCACCGCAAAGGGCACCGACCAGCTTTCATACAGTGCCGCCAGACACAAGAACACCACCAGCAGCGAAATGGCGTAGAGCGACATCGCCTGATTGCCCGACAGACGTTCCTAGTACGACAACGCCGACCAGACATGGGTACTGCCCGCGGGTAAGTGCGTGGCCAGTGCTTCCAGTTGGTTCATCGCGGCGCCCGAGCTGCTGCCGGCGGGCCGCCTCACCCTGAATTTCATACGACGCCAGACCGTTGTAGCGGGATAAGGTATCCGCACCATAGAGCCAATGGGAGGTGGAGAAGGAGGAAAACGGTACCATGGTGTCATTACCGTCGCTGTCCGAACCTTTCACAAACCAGCGATTGATGTCCTCGGGTTTACCTCGAAGATCGGCATCGCCTTGTATATACACTTTTTTAACCCGTCCGCGGTCGGAAAAGTCGTTCACATATATAGGCCCCCCAGCGCACTGCCGAGGGCAGCGTTAATATTGCTGACCGATAATCCCAGCGGTTCGGCCTTATTATCATCGATATTGACCTGTAACTGGGGCAAATCCGGCAGCGTATTGGCGCGCACCCTGGCAAGCGTGGCGTCTTTGGCTGCGTTGGCGATAAGCTGGTCGCGCAGGGTCAAGAGTTAACTGCGATCGGTGCCGGCGCGGGCCTGAAGTTCAAAAGTAAAACCATTGGATTGACCCAGGCCGGAAATAGCAGGCGGCGTTAAGACATACACTTGTGCGTCGCGCGGGCTGGCAAATTGTTTCATCGCCCGCTGGGCGATGGCGTCCGCCGCGTTTGCCGATCCCTGACGATCGCTCCAATTTTTCAGGGCAATAAAACCCACCCCGGCGTGCTGACCGCTGCCGGCAAAGCTAAAACCGTTCACCAACATGCCAACGTTGATGTTGTCTTTTTCTTTGGTCAGGAAGTATTGCTGGATCTCGCGGCGCACCTGTTGCGTTCGCTATCCGTCGCGCCGGACGGCAGTTGGTATTGCACTATGATATACCCTTGATCCTCCGTCGGTAGAAAGCCGGCGGGCAAACGCAGATACATCACGGCGCGGGCCAAAAGCAAAACCGCATACAACAGCAAATAACAGACCGGGCCGTAAATGACATGCCCGACGCGATTTTCGTAGCGTGCTTGCAGCGCGTTATAGTAACGGTCAAACTCGTTGAAAAACCCCTTTTTGCTATGCTCGTTATCATGCGGCTTGAGAAAGCTGGCGCACAGTGCGGGCGTCAGGGTCAGCGCCGCCACCACCGACAGGATCATGGAAGACACAATGGTGATGGAAAACTGGCGGTAAATGACCCCGGTCGACCCGCTGAAAAACAACATGGGCAAGAATATTGCCGACAGGACCAAGGCGATACCGATAAGCGCGCCGGTAATTTCCCCCATGGATTTCGCCGTCGCGTGCCGGGGCGAGAGTTTTTCCTCACGCATCACCCGTTCGACGTTTTCTACCGCCACAATGGCATCGTCCAGCAGCAGACCGATAGCCAGGACCATGCCGAACATCTTCAGCGTGTTGATGGAACAGCCAAACAGCGCCAGCACGGCAATAGCGGGGATAAGGGTAGTGCGCCAGTTTTGTAAAAAGACGAACATGACCACAACCACCAGCGCAATGGCCTCTCCCAGCGTCTTCACCACCTCTTCTATAGACACTTTGATGAACTCGGTACTGTCCAGCGGATAGGCCACGGTATATCCCGACGGCATACCCTGTTGCAGCTCGCTGATGGTGCTTTTCACCTTCTCCGCCGTGGACAGCGCATTGGCGCCAGGCGCCAGTTTCACCGCCATAGCGGCGGCGGAGTGGCCGTTGGCCAGTACATTGATACTGTAGTCCTCATCGCCCATCTCAACGCGGTCCACATCGGACAAGCGCACAATGTAACCCCCGCTGTTGGTTTTCAACACGATGCGGCGAAATTGCTCCGACGTCTGCAGGCGCGAACGGGAGCGTACCGTTGCCACCAGTTGTTGTTCTTTACCGGCGGGCTGCCCCGATTTGCCCCGAGGAGACCTGAGTATCTTGGTTTCCAAACGCGGTTTCCACATCGGACGGCATGAGGGAATACGCCGCCAGTTTCGCCGGGTCAAGCCAGATGCGCATCGCATATTCAGAGCCGAATACCTGCACATCCCCGACCCGCTGCACGCGCGCCAGGGTGTCTTGCATGTTGCTTATCAGGTAATCCGCCACGTCCGAGGAGGTGCTTTTGTTGGCGTTATCATAAAGCGTCATAATAAGCAGAAAGTCGGACTACGCTTTCGCCACCGTGACCCCCTGCGCCGTGACCGAATCCGGCAGCCGGCTTTCCGCCTGCTGTACTTTATTTTGCACCTGGACCTGCGCAATATCCGAATCGGATGCCCTGTTCAAAGGTGACGGTAATTTTAGACTGGCCGGTGGAGGCCGTGCTGGTGGATGAAAAATACAACAGCCCGTCAAGGCCGGTAAGTTGCTGCTCGATAACCTGCGTAACACTGCTTTCCAGCGTCTCTGCCGAGGCGCCGGTATAGGCCGCTTCAATGGTAATTTGCGGCGGCGCCATGTCCGGATATTGGGTCACCGACAGGGTGTTGATGCTTAACAGACCAAACAGCACGATAATAATGGCAATCACCCAGGCAAAAACCGGGCGGCGGATGAAAAAACCAGCTAACATGTCACTCTCCTCCGCGATCGTCGGTCGCTTGCGCGGCGCTAGACGACGTGTCCGTTTCAACCGCCTTTACCGTCATCTCGACCTGGACTTTACTGGTATTTTCCACGATCATTCGATCGCCCGCCTGCAATCTCGCACTAACCAGCCAGCGGCTGCCGATAACCCGATCGACGGTCACTTGACGGCTGGCCACTTTGTTATCGTTGCCGACCACCAGCGCGGTCGCATTGCCTTTGGCATCGCGGGTTATGCCCTGCTGAGGCGCTAGAATAGCCTGGGCCTTCACGCCCTGACTGACGTTGGCGCGGACATACATCCCCGGCAACAGGTCATGCTGAGGATTAGGTACAATAGCGCGCAGCGTGACGGTGCCCGTTGCCTCATCCACTGCCACCTCGGTCAATTCCAGTTTACCGGTATGCGGGTAGCGCGAGCCGTCTTCCAGCGTGACCGTCACCGGTACCGTGTCGCCCCTGCTTCAGCGACGCCTGCTGGCGGCGCAGTTGCAACAACTGACTGCTGGACTGGGTAAGATCGACATGGATAGGATCCAGCGCGCGGATCGTGGCCAGCGCCTCATCATAGCTGGCCTGGTAGCTGGCGGGGCCGATTTGATACAGCGCCTGCCCTTCCTTGACCTCATCGCCTTCGGTAAATAGCCGCTTTTGAATGATACCGTCCACTTGTTGGGGGCGAACCTCGGAGACCAGCCTGTCTTTTACCCGACCGGTCAAGTCGCTGGTCAACGTAACCGGCTGAGCCTGCAACATTTTCACACCCACCTCGGTTACCACATCGTCGGGACTGGCTTCCGGTTGCCGATCGCAGGCCACGACGAAAAATATCAGACCTACCGCCAAAAATCTTAAGAGAGACATCACACTTAATCCTATAATGAATGTTCATTTTTATTATACCTACGGGCGCTAACGTGCCGAGAGGGCCGATTAAAAAAAACGAAAATACCTGTTACGTTGACATGTTTCTTAACATCCCGGCCAACGTCGAGGGGGGAACGCCATGCGCGTCTGTCCGCGGTGGCGGCCTTGCGATACAAGAGACTACGGAAGATGTTGATAACGACGCGCTCAGCGTGAAGCGATGGCGCTCGCCGATGACGACCAGGAATCAGCGTGGGAGTAACGGCTACTGCCAAGGGCCGTTAACCGTCGTTCAGGTGCGAAAGTAGTTAACCGTCGCAAGAGAGTGATAAACCGTCGCGAGGGAGTGGTTAATCGTCGAAGGCGTTAAGGTGATAGCGCGTCCCGCCGCTGAGCGACGAAACGTACCCTGATTGCCACGGGGCAGCTCCGCGTTTGGATCTTGCCGGGGATAATGCGCTAACGCGTACAGTGCGGGTGTGCGGGTGCAGCGCCCACCCCCCCCCGGGGGCACGGACTAAATCCCCTGTTGCAAGACGTCGACCCGATCCAGCAGCCAACGTTATCGTTATGCGTGAGTACGTCAGTACGTCAGTACGTCCGCGTTACAGCTTCAGTTAAATTAATCCATTCTCAATTAAATTACCCCGTCGCTGTTACGCCGCCTCGGGGCAAAGCGGAAGATAGCTCTGCGCACTCAGATCCGTCAGGACGTCAGCCGATCATCCCTGCTACAGTGGGCAGGCTTATTGGCCCTGCTGAGGATTGGTGTCGTATTCCTGGCAGCTCTGGAGCCCTTTATTCAGGACTTTACCGGTTTTATCATAGCTGACGAAATAATTAATGAGTTTGCCGTTACGGTTGCCCCGTACGTAAGAATCACAGGTCCCACGCGCGTTAATCATAGTCGAAGACGTCGCCGGCACACCACCGATGGCCCGCGCCTGCTCTTTGGTCATGCCTTTTTTTACATCGCTGACGACAGGCTTATTCACATAGCTGTCGGCGCGATCGTAAGCGGTACAGCCGGAAAGGAAAAAAATCGCCGCAGCGGCGGAAAAAGCCAGAACCATTTTATTATTTATCAAGGTCACCTCATTCATTGTGTGTATCAGTAAGCCTAGATGCCAAAACGCATTTTTACAAATAGGCCGTTCATTTTTGGTGCTTGTTTTTGATAAAGGCCAAGGGTGGGAACGGATAATGTCATCGTAGACGGGTAACGCTTTCTCTTCTAAGCGTTAGGCTTTACACTTTTGGCATCACCCTCATCATGACGTTTGCGATATCCGCAGCTTTACGTTTCAGGAGACAAAGCCAATGGCAATACAGCAAGAAATAATAGCGGCGCTGGGCGTGAAACCCACGATTGACCCGGCGGCCGAATTTCGGGTCAGCGTGGAGTTTCTCAAAGCTTACCTAAAAAAGCATACTTTTGTGCGCACCCTGGTGCTGGGCATCAGCGGCGGCCAGGATTCGACGCTGACCGGCAAGATCTGTCAACAGGCCATTAGCGAACTGCGTCAGGAAACCGGCGTTGCCGATTACCAATTCATCGCCGTTCGCCTGCCCCACGGCGAGCAGAAGGACGAAGCGGACTGCCAGGACGCGATTGCGTTTATCGAGCCTGACCGGGTGATCACGGTCAATATCAAAAGCGCCATTCAGGCCAGCGAAGCGCTCCTGCGCGAGGCGGGTATCGTATTAAGCGATTATGTCAAAGGGAATGAAAAAGCCCGCGAACGCATGAAAGCGCAATACAGCATTGCCGGCATGACCGCCGGTCTGGTGGTGGGTACCGATCATGCCGCGGAGGCAGTGACCGGTTTTTTCACCAAGTACGGTGATGGCGGTACCGATATTAACCCCCTCTTTCGGCTGAATAAACGGCAGGGTCGCGCCCTATTGCAGAACCTCGGCTGCCCTGAGCATCTTTATCTGAAAGCACCGACTGCCGATCTGGAGGAGGAGCGCCCCGCGCTGCCGGATGAAACGGCGCAGGGCGTCACTTACGAAATGGTCGATGATTATCTGGAAGGCAAAACCATCAATGCTGCCGCAGCGCGGGTGATTGAAAATTGGTATCTGCGCACCGAGCACAAGCGCCACCCGCCGGTGACGGTCTTTGACGATTTCTGGAAATAGCCCGCAGCCGCGCGCCGGCACATTGCCGCGATACCTTGCCTGTGCCTCATGCCGGGCCTTACCTCCTCCGGGAAGGCTGCAACCAGTCTGCTCTTATGTCCCGTGTCCGAGCGCAATGTGACGTATCACGCCACGGTTCTCGCTGCCGGCAAATGATGCTGCGCATCAGCAACACCGCCGGTTCGGCGGCCTGAGACGCGGTTGTCAGCCACTGCACCTTAAACGGCAGCGCCTCCTGGATTGCGACCACCTGCAACTGCGCGGCGTAGCAGCTGGCGATAAACGTATCGACAATCCCCACACCGCTGACGGTCAGCACCATATCGGCAATGACGGAATAGGTCTTGATTTGCAGCGTGCCGCGAGAGCGCAGGCCCTGTGCCTGCAGCGCCCGGTATACTACCCGGCCCAAAGGATCCTGCGGCTGCATCATTAGCAAATAATGTTCACATATCTGGGCCAGGCTTACTGGCGTCGCGACCGTCAGCGACGACGGAATCAGCGCCACCATATCGGCACGATAAAGCACTTCCGTCGTCAGTCCTGGCGCCACCGATTGACCAAACGCCAGCGCTAGATCCAGCCGATCAGCCAACAGATCCTGGCATAGGGTATCCTGGTGGCCGGTCACCAATTTTACCTCTGCCGACAGCGGCGGCGCCAGACGACGGTAGTCCATCAGTACCTGCACCATGAAAACTTGACCCATCGCATGCGCGGCGCCGATGCGCAACTGCTGCGTCTGCGTTTCGCGCAAACGCTGAGCAAGCTGGTCGATGCGCTGCAAATGCAGATAAAGCTGGTCGATTTCCGGCATTAGCCGCGGTGCCCGCGGCGTGGGCGGCACAGGCCGGAAGGCCGCCTGTCGAACAAGGCGAAACCGAGTTGCTGTTCGGCATGGGCGAGCACGCGGCTGATGTTGGGCTGCGAGGCGCTTAAGCCGGCGCGCCGCGCCGCTAATACTGCCGGACGCCATGATGGCGTGAATGATTTCGATATGACGTAACCGCATGGTGGGCGCTCCGGGCCGACGGTCTGAGACCAATGCCGGTATCGATTTTCTCTCCCGCATCTTAAGAAAATTTATGGCCCTTGAACAGTGCCCCCGTAGGACTACCGCCAGAAACATATCCGTTGGGCCAGCACCCAGGATTTTCAGGTAAAAAAATCGCAGCCTGAGGCTGCGATGGAACAACGACACCTTAGCGGAACTAGTTATTTCCGTGTTCCGCCATCTTTTCTTGACGTTCTTCAAATTTCTTATTGAATTCCTGTTTCTGCGTCGGCGTCAGGACATTATACATTTTATTCTGCATTTCCAGACGGGCCAGCATTCTCTCATTTTGCGCCTGCGTCATGCTGGTGACCAGTGCCTGCGCTTTACTACTGTCAAAATCATCGGCAGCGATCACACCATGGAGCTGTTTATGTTCATCCGCCGACGGCTTCTTCATATTTTTCATTGCATCACGTGCGATATCACGCATCTGTTCCCGCTGTGCGGTCGTCAAATCCAAGCCTTTGAACATTTGTTCCATCATCGGTCCGTGCTTAAAATGATGATGCATTTTTGCGCTCTCCGATGCGGCCGGCGCCGCGGCTGTATCGGCGCCGGAAGCAAGCTGAACGGTACCTAACATCATTGTAGTGGCCAGAGCGAAAGCGGTTAATTTACACATAATATCTCCTCATTATTTTTAACTGTATCCCTCGGCAAGAATCAAACACCGTGGCGTGCATTACAAGAATAACTTTACGCGAGTTAACTTCAAACAGTACGAGCCTAAGTAAATATGTTAAAGTTTATCACTCAATTCATGCACAATAATGGTGAAAAAATGGAGAATAGGCGAGAAAACCGTTGTGATATTTAATGAAGCGCTTCGCATTGTGCCTTGAGATAAAATAGCGCTATTTTCAGACGTCGCCAACAATATTCAGTTCTCCTGCCGTTTCGTCCGTGTTATTTCACCACCGCGAGGAAAGGAATAGGCGCCATCGCCTTTTACCCCAACCGCTATTTCTCACGCCAGTAGCAACGCTCGCCTGCATGCTATAGCGACGATGCCGAAGGGTGCATTAACTCATGTCGCGTCTCCGGCAGGAAACGTTAACACCTCGTCAGGATGAGCGGCCGCCTGCAGTGGTGCGCTAAATTTTAACACTATCCAGTTGGAGGTGGCCCGTTGTTGCTTCTCATCTTCCACCGTCACCGATAGGCGGTACTCGTTATGTGCGTCTGGCGCATCCTCCCAGGGCGCAGAATAATGGACCAGACGTCGGGCTGACGACTATCCGCCGGCAGCGTCAGGCTTAACGCCCGGGTATCACCCTGCCAGCTCACCACGGTCAGACGGTAACGTGCCGAAACCTGGACTTCGAGCGCCAATGAGCTTCCCGGCTGTAGCGACCAGGGCGGCGTCGCCAGAAATACCGACAGGGTTTTGCGCTGTTTAAATTCCAGCACCGGCACCGCAGTGCGCGGCGCCAGGTCATAGCGGTTTCCCCGCAACGAGTGCGCCTCTGCGACGTAATCCGCCGACAGTTACCTACGGGTAATTGAGGGTGAGTTGATACTGTTCCGCGCTTTCGCCGGCGTCCCTCAACTTATGTTTAGCGGACAACGTCATGAGCGGCGCGGGGGTATAGCTTACGCCGAGCTCCACCGCGGCCGGATTTGCGCGATAATTACCGCTATCGAAAAAATCTACCCGCTGGCCGAAATAGTGTTCGTATTTTACCGACGCGCCCAGCTGGCGATAAAACGGCAGATATCCCTGGGTGGTGATAGCGTAGCCGCTGGTCATGCGTAGGAGCTCATCGTCGTCGTCATTGGCGACGTGCATACCGAACAGAGGGTAATAACAGTTGGAGGACAGCGTCAGATAATCGCTGCGCGCTTCCGTACCGATGCTGCCGCAACGCAACCCATCCTGGCTAAGGTATTGATCATAAAATACGTTGTAGCCCAGTAGCCAGCGCACGGCGTTCCAGCGTTGGCCGAGGCCCATATTGCCGACAACGCCGTCATCGACGCCCTGCAACCCAATTGTCTGTAGGTCAGACCGCGCGTTTTCTGATCGACCAGCGGCAGCAATAACTGACCAGAACTGCCAGTAAAGCGACCGCGTTCATCCACGTCCAGGGTGACGGTCGTGTAGCCCAGAGGGGACAGCAACGCTTCGCTCTTCTGCTGCAATCAGTCCAGCACGCGTTCCTTCGCCTCCCCCAGCAGATAACTGCGCCAGGTCTGATCGGTATTTTCATACTGGTTGACTTCCGCCATTTGTCACGCGAACGTCGCCAACTTCTTTTTCGTACCGCTTTCGTTTACACTTGCGCTCCCGAGATTGGGCAGCGATTGCTGCTGGCTTAGCAACGCAGCGTCATTGTCCGGCTGGGTTACCCACGCGGCGGCGGGGAGCGAATAGAAGTAGGCATTACCCGCCAGGGTGCCTAAGAAAACTCTCATAATGACAGGGGACATGACGGCGCGAAGCCGCCGGTTTGGTATAAAGACGTTCATGGCCCTCTCTGTTCGCCGCTGTGCCGCTGCGGCCGTTGCTTTGATAACCGGCAAGTTGCCGGACTGCCCACAAAGTAACCCGAGAACGCTTACTCTAACACATTTGAAATGGGCATAGACAGCAAGATGACTTACCATTATAAACTATAATAAATATACTGCTAAATATCTATATGTTTAGCCTGTCCGTTACCGTGTCTGATGCTTACAGCCCGGAGAAGGAAAAATGACGCAACTGGAAAAGGAACGGTTTATCGGCCTGGAGTGGCTGCGCTTCCTGTTTGGCTGTTACGTTATGATTTATCATACCGCCCATCACTATCCGCAATTCAAGGCGGTGTTCGGGCTGAGCGGGCTGACCAATATAGGCTTTTTCGCCACCAACGCCTTTTTTGCCCTGTCCGGCTTTTTATTGGCTCACCTGTATGTACGCGGCCGCGGACTGCGCGAACCGGCCAGCAATTTCTGGCGTAAACGGTTGTTCAATCTTTATCCCATTCACATTGTGGCGCTGCTGTCGTTCATGCTGGTCGTCACCCTCATGAATGGCTGGCAATACCGCCCGAAGGCCCCGGTGCGACAATCTGATTTATGGTTTATGACACCAATGAAGTGCTGGGCCAGACCCACCCGGAACTGTTACGCCATTACATGGATAATGTCCAGTTGGCGTTCAACAGCGTGCTGCAGCTCTTGATGCTGCAGGCGTGGAATCCCTATTTTCTGACGTTCAATGCGCCGCTTTGGTCGCTGTCGGCGCTATTTTTCTTTTACTTATTGTTCCCCTGGGCCGCGCCGCGGCTGATGAATGTGCGTAACCCCTGGCTCGGGATCTGCATGCTGGCCTATCTGCTGCCGCCGGTGTGGGTTATATCTGGCAGCAACAGTATGGCGTGCCGTATAACCGGACTGCTGCAGCGCCTGCCGCTGTTTCGCGTGCCGGAGTTTTTCGGCGGCATCCTGGCTTACGTTGTCTTTAAACGGGCACATCAGGCAGGGCAAATGCTATTGGCTAACGCGCGCCGTGCCATGGTTCTGTTTATCGTGGCGTGTTTCCTGACGGCCACCGTGCTGTTTACCCACGTACCCAAATATTAATACTTCCTGTTGCATAACGGTCTGTTGCTGCCGTCGCAGTTCATGCTTCTCTATCTGTGCGCGCTGGCACGTAACCCGGACAGTGCCTGGCTGCGCCACTGGTCACCCCGTCTTGGCGCGGCCTCGTTGTCCATGTTCGCCCTGCATGTGCCGCTGTACAATTTGTTCATGACAGTGAAACAGTTGGTGCGGGGCGCTCCCGGACAGTGCCTTAACCAGTGGAGCGACTGCGTGGCGACCGCCGCCGCCAATGTGTAGCTGTCGTTGACCGGCTATGCCTTGTTTGACTGTGTGTGTGCTGTTTTAGCAGCAATTTGTGGTGCGGGTCAGAAAACAGTTGGTGGCCCGCTTTATCACCCCCGCTACGGCGCCAGCCGGCAAAACAGCGATAAAAATCAGCGGATCCTGATTGCGCACGCAAAGACGCCCAATGGCAGCCCGAGAACCCTACCGGAAGCAGAGGACGCGCGAGGGCGGCGGCGAAGACACGGCAGGGTCGCACGACAATGTCTGCGTTTGCGGCATGGACACCTGGGGCCGCTGCCCTGTGCGGCGGCATCTCTTATTTGGCGCGGAGCTATACCGCCAGCGGCGGTTCCTCTCGCGGCGTTTGGTTCACCGCAGCCCGCCCCTGAATCAGCTGGTGCACCTGCTTAACCAATTCCACCATACACTCATCCTGCATGCTGTAATTGTTAAGCTCTTGCTCCAGAGCGAAGAGATATTGGGCGTTGGTGCCAGGGGGGCCGCTGGCGCAGGCAATGAGCGGCGCGATAATCTGCGAGCGGGTATCCGCCTCGAAAAAGGGGTGGCAAGGATCTATGACGAAGACCAGTGCAGTGACACTGTCACCACTATCGAGCGTTAATTCACTCCAGGTGGGAATATATAGCAGCTGGTCAGCATTTCCCGCTTCCACAACAGCTCCAGCTCTTCATGCAGCCGCGCTTCGGGCAGCCGAAACGCCAGTCCCGTGGTCTGACCGCCCTCTTTTAACGCTAACATGCGTCCCGGCTGCGCCGTAGTACCGCGACCGGAGATAAGACGCAAACAGAATGCGCGATGCCAGCCCGCGAGCCTGGCCTGACGCACTTCCTCCGCTTCAAAGATGGGGTTCCACATCAGCGACCCGTAGCCGAAAACCCACACCGGGCTATTATCCGGCCGACGCCTCAGCGTACACGCCAACGATGCCCGCCGTTGTTCCGGCGTCAACAGCAGCGATTCATCGATAATGCCGAAGGCCGTTTTACAATCCGCTTTCTGTAAAAAGTCTCGCGTTAATACTCGCTTACTTTCTCCTGTCCACCACTCTCAAACGCGGCGGCAAAGTTTTGCCGCCAATGCGCAACGATATTCTTAAGTTCTATTGCTTATAATTAAATCACCAACAATATGACCATATGCGTTTCTAGCGCCGCAATCAAGTTTGAAGCGAGTCACATTTAGAATAAAAATCGATAATGGCGCCCTTGTTGCCGCTGAGGACAGCCTAACAACGCCAACAGGAGCGAATAGCGCTGTCGCGCCAGGGGATCATCGCGCAGGCGGCTCATCCTGATGGCCCTAAGCGGTCGTCGTGGGCGGGCGGGTAAGCCATTTTCTTGCGGCTTGCTCATACCGCCGAGGCCTAAGACCGGGGCAAAACCACGGTCAGCCGCGGGATGTCGTAAGCGACAATTTGCGAGAGCTGGCCAAGCCCCTCTCCGCAGAGTCTATGCGTTATTGTTTCGCCCCTGAAGCGGCTTTTTTGGGGTGCCAGCGATCGTCATCCCCTTTCTGGTATTTATGTTTCACGGCCGCCCAGGCCACTTTGTGCGCTGCTTCCTCGCGCGATTCGTGGCCGCAGCGCTCGGCGGCGTCCTTATACTGATCCCAGGAGCTGTTGAAGGCTTCGCGATAAATATCTTGCGCGTGCTTGGGCAAGACACCGGGAACGCTGTCCGGCAAAGACGAATTGGATTGATAGGGCATACAGCCTCCTTGATATACATTGGCATCATTCAGTATAGGCGCCGAGTCTCCGTTTGTCGGCGGGTACAACGCTATTGATGCCTCAGTCAGTGCTCCCTCATTGACGCCCTGCGCTGTCGCCGAGCAGTGCATTGCGCGTTTTGCCCCGCAAGCAAATTTTTTTAATTGCCCCACCTTTATTTCATTTATCAGATGTTAAAACGCGTCTTATCTGGCGAGATAGTGCCAGTATTTATCACTAATAAAGAAAAAATTGGAAAATCACCTTGCAATCAATGGTATGCCAACGGCTATTCTTTTATAATAAAAGTTATGGCCATCTTACGCATTTTATGAGTCTAAACGTTAATTTATGCAAATATCACTCTGACCCGATTGGCTTTATGTTAAACTTATTGCGGCCGGTAATGGTCACCGGTACGCGCTCGTGGCGGCATCGCGGGCAGGACAACCCGCGTTTTATCCAGGAGAGAGCGTCAACCATGACGTCTGCCAACTCCCGCGGTTAAGAACCCGCCATAAAGAATATAGCCTGCTTTTTCCTCTGGCCGCGCGCGGCGTGCTCAGCCTCTGGGGCACCGCTACAGGATTAGGTGCACTGGTGGTGGTCAATCTGCTGGCGTTGCTCGGTATTCTGATCAGCACCTTCAACGTGGTGCACCACGCCGACGTGCTGGCGCATCGCCTGGGCAAACCCCTCGTTTCGTTGATACTTACCCTGTCCGTGGTCATTCTAGAGTCAGCCTCATCTCGGTGCTGATGGCCACCGGCACTGCCGCGCCGGCGCTGACGCGCGACACGCTGTATTCGGTCATCATGATCGTGACGAAGGGCCTGGTGAGTTTCTCGTTGCTGCTGGGCGGCAGTAAATTTGCTACCCAGTCGCTCAATCTGGCGGGTATCAAACAATATCTGATGGCGATCATGCCGCTGGCGGTTATCGTGCTGGTTTTTCCCGCCGCGCTGCCGGGGGGGGGGGGGATTTTACCGTCGCGCAAATGTTAATTGCTGACGCTGTCTCCGCCGCCATGTACTGAGTTTTTTTGCTGATCCAGACGCGCACGCACCAGAAATGGTTTATCTATGAGCATGAGGACGAAGACGGTGAGGATCCGCACGGCAAACCCTCTGCCCATGGGTCGTTGTGGCACGACGCGTGGCTCATCATTCACCTTATCGCGGTGGTCGCGCTAATCAAAGTTAATGCCGCTCCGCTCGATCATTTGCTGACCGCTATCAATGCGCCGAAGCAGGTGACTGGCTTCCTGGTAACGCTGCTGATCCTGTCTCCCGAAGGCCTGGGCACCATTCGCGCCGTGTTGGCCAATCAGGTCCAGCGGGCGATGAATCTATTTTTTGGTTCGATTCTGGCGACCATTTCCCTGACGGTGCCGACGGTGACGCTTATCGCCATTTTCACCGGCAATCAGCTGACGTTCGGTTTGTCGCTGCCGCAAATCGTGGTCATGTTAAGCGCGCTGATAGTGTGCCAGGTCTCTCTCCACTGGCCGCACCAATGTGCTGAACGGTGCCGCCCATCTGGCGCTGTTTGTCGCTTATTTGATGACCATTATGCTGTAAGCCACGCTCACCGCCCTCGTTTGCGACGCTTTCAGCGTCGCCCTAATGCGGTGCTGGTTTACTTTTCTCCTCTTGCTTTGATTTGGCGCTGGTTTTTTTACTGCCGCTCGGGGTATGGTAGGAGTTCATCTCAACGGCCGGCCGCCGTTTTTCCTGCTTTGGTTTAGTGAGTTAATGAGGACGCATTTTTTCTCCGGCGTACGCCCTTTCAGCGCGCTTGATGCGTGCTGGAAGCAGCGATACACCTCGCAACGCCTGCTCAAAGATATCATCGCCGGCATCACCGTCGGCATTATCGCCATCCCGCTGGCAATCGCCAGTGCCATCGCCAGCGGGATGGCGCCGCAATACGGTCTGTATACCTCCGCCGGCGCGGGGATCGCGATCGCACTTTGCGGCGGCTCGCGGTTCAGCGGGTCGGGTCCGACCGCTGCTTTTGTGGTAATCCTCTACCCGGTATCGCAGCAATTCAGGTTGGCGGGGCTGCTGATTGCCACACTCATGTCCGGATTACTGCTGATTATCATGGGGCTGGCGCGTCTTAACCGCTTGATTGAATTTATTCCGCTGCCGGTCACGCTGGGCTTTGCCTCAGGTATCGCCATTACTATCGGCACCATGCAGATCAAAGATTTCTTTGATCTGCATACCGCCCCGCTGCCGGAACATTATCTTGGCAAAGTGGCGGGCCTCCTCTCGGCGCTGCCCACGTTTACTGTTGCCGATACGCTGGTGGGTATTGTGACGCTTGGGGTACTGATTTACTGGCCGCGGCTGGGCATCCGCCTGCCGCCGCATTTGCCGGCATTGCTGGCGGGCGTTGCGGTGATGGGCGTACTGTGGGGCGCTGGGTTTGCCGGCGACGCGGGTGGTACGCGTCAACGGGCCGCTGTTCTTTGCTGCCGCCGAGCGTATCTTTGCCGAGCTCAGTGCGCTAACGCCCGAGGATAAATACCTCATCTTGCAATGGGATGCAGTGCCGATGCTGGATGCCGGCGGACTGCAGGCCTTTATGCAGTTCTGCGACAGGCTGCTCGCGGGCCAGCATGTGCTGGTGACCGATATTCCGTTTCAGCCGTTAAAAACGCTGGCTGCCCGGCTCGGCAAGGGCCAATAATGCCGCCCTTAGACGGGCACGGGGGTAAAGGAGGGCATCACGTGGGACTCACACGCCATAGTGGACGCGGGATTAAAGAAGGCAGCCGCAATGCACGCGCCCTAACGGGCGCGTGCATTGAGCGGCTGCGTACGGAGGTTTTACTGGCCCGATGACCGGCAGGGGACTTTCCCTGCCGATGCGTTCTGCCGGCGTTAGTGGCCGGTATCAAGTTCGGGGAAGGATTTCACCAATTCATCAATCGCTTTCATCTGGCGCAAGAACGGCTCCAGTTTGGCAAGCGGCAAGGCCGCAGGGCCATCGCATTTGGCATTCGCCGGGTCCGGATGCGCTTCAATGAACAGGCCGGCGATACCGACCGCCATACCGGCGCGGGCCAATTCGCTCACCTGTGCGCGGCGCCCGCCGGAGGCGGCGCCAAACGGGTCACGAGTCTGCAGGGAATGCGTCACATCAAAAATCACCGGACAGCCGCTGGAAACCTGTTTCATCACATTAAAGCCGAGCATGTCCACGACCAGATTGTCATAGCCGAAATTGCTGCCGCGATCGCATAAGATCACCTGATGGTTGCCGGCTTCCCGGAACTTGTCGACGATATTACCGACCTGCCCCGGGCTGATGAACTGCGGTTTTTTTACGTTGATCACCGCGCCGGTGCGGGCCATGGCCTCCACCAGATCGGTCTGGCGGGCAAGGAATGCCGGCAATTGAATCACATCCACCACGTTCGCCACGCTTTGCGCCTCGTCGGCTTCGTGCACATCGGTTATTACCTTCACGCCAAACTGCGCTTTCAGCTCGGCGAAGATCTTCATCCCCTCGTCCAGACCCGGTCCACGATAGGAATGGATAGAGGAACGGTTGGCTTTATCAAACGAGGCCTTGAACACGTAGGGAATGCCCAGTTTCTCCGTCACGGTGACATAGTGTTCGCAGATGCGCATCGCCAAATCGCGCGACTCCAACACATTCATGCCGCCAAACAGCACGAAGGGCAGATCGTTCGCTACCTGGATGTCGCCAATATTGACCACCAAATGTCTCATGCTTCACCTTTTTGATTAAAATTGTCCGGCAACCGGCGGCAAACACCGCCGCCGGTCAATGTAGGGTAACCGATTTTTGCTCGATGGAGCGAATCTAAACCTTAATCATTTCGCTGACCGGATCTTCCGGGCATTGCTCGACAAAGTAATTTAAATCGTTGAGCGCCACGTGGTCCCACTCCAGCTCGACATAAATCAGGCCGCGATCGCGGATTTCGTAGGGATGCGCAGGGTCAAATTCCAGCATAGCCGCGCTGGCGCGCAACGCCAGCTCCATTTGCTTTTCGGCCATCAGCGCGCCTTTCAGGGTATCGAGCAATTTGCGCACCACGGTATTATTATCCGCTTCTTCCAGATCGTCTTCAGCAAGCTGCACCCCCTCGCCGACATTACCCCGCAGTCAGATATCCATTGTATGCGCATTTAGCGGGTCACCATTGATGGGATTTATCAGCCACATATCGCCGTCCAGCCAGTCGGCTCGCAGGATCATCTGCGTCGGGAAAATCACCGGCATCAAGGGGATCCCCAGCACCTGGGCGATATGCAGCAAAATAATCCCCAGTGATGCGAGCAGCCCCTGACGGCGGTCCAATACCGTATCCAGCCAAAGTGCATCCGGACAGACGGTAAACGCCGCCGACGCCGTTAAAGCCCCCAGGTGCGGTAAAACAGCTCGATCAGCAGGTCGAGCTGATCATCCTGCGCCAGGTCGGCGGGAATACGGCGCCGTGCTTCTTCCGTCAGGCTTTGTAACCGGGCGCGGACGCTTTCGACGGCAAAATTGGGCCGAATGGCCTGGGTAACGCGCGGCATTCCCTCGCTTAACGGATGCTGGTTATATTCAAAATCGGCAATCGTACTCATAATGGTCCTGTTAACAGGGTGAGTCTGATAAGCGCCGGCGATGCAGCCGGCGTGACAAACAAATGGCACCCGGGAACAAGCTGCGGTAAAACATGGCCCGGACGGGCAGACCGCGGGGAAACTGCTGGCAGATGCGACCATTCCTGGTCCTCAATCATCCCGTTGTCGCTCATCGCGCACGCATTTCCTCTCCCTTGACGTCGGTCACGTTTGCGCGGGCGACCATTGTCCGTGGCTGACGCGCTCATTGTCGCCATAATCGCGCAGCGTGGCTATCTGACCAAAACCGGCATCCGCGAGCAGGCCGCGCACGGCTGCCCCCTGGCGCCAGCCGTGCTCTAACACCAGCCAACCGCCAGGTTCCAAATAGGCCTGCGCCCCGCGGCACATTGCCGCCAGATCCTGGAGCCCATCCTCCCCCGCCACCAGGGCGCTGCGTGGCTCGAAGCGTACGTCGCCCTGCGTGAGATGGGGATCATCCGCCTCAATATAAGGCGGATTACTCACAATAAGACGATAGCGTTGCGCCTGCAATGGTTTAAACCAGGCACCTTCGAGGAACTGCACATTTTCCAGCCCTAGGCGCGCGGCGTTAGCGCGGGCGAGCGCCACGGCGCCGGGCAGGCGATCGATACCGGTTATCCGCCACTCGGGCCGCTCCGAGGCTAGCGCCAGCGCGATGGCGCCGCTGCCGGTACCCAAATCCAGCACCTCGGCGTGGCAGGGCGACAGCAGACCCAGGGCGCGCTGAACCAGACATTCGGTGTCGGGGCGCGGAATCAGCGTGTCAGCCGACACGCGCAGCGGCAAAGACCAGAACTCACGCTCGCCGGTCAAATAGGCCACGGGTTCGCCCCGTTCCCGCCGCACTAATAGCGCCTCAAGCGTAGCCTGCTGCGCATCCGTCAGCGGGGTCTCCCCGAAAGCTAGCAGACGGGTGCGCGGCGCGCCGGTCACCTGCGCCAGCAGAATTTCGGCATCGCGCCTGGCGCTGGGACTCAGAGCCGCGCGCAGCCGGGACACGGCCTGAGCCAGCCATTGCTGCCAGGTCATCAGGGCGTCTCGGACAACGCGGCGAGCTGATCGGCCTGATACTCCTGCATAATGGGCTGGATCAGCATGTCGAGCTTGCCTTCGATAACTTCATCCAGCCTGTAAAGCGTCAGGCCGATACGGTGATCAGTCACCCTCCCCTGGGGAAAATTGTAGGTGCGGATGCGATCGGTCCGATCGCCGCTGCCCAGGAGATTACGGCGCGTGGAGGACTCTTCCTGTTGCCGGCGCTGGACTTCGGCGGCGCGCAGACGCGCGCCCAATACCGCCAGGGCCTTGGCTTTATTCTTGTGCTGGGAGCGTTCGTCCTGGCATTCCACCACCAGTCCGGTGGGCAGATGGGTAATGCGGATAGCCGAGTCAGTGGTATTGACATGCTGGCCGCCCGCGCCGGAAGAGCGGAAAGTGTCGACGCATAGATCGCCGGCGTTGATTTCCGGCAGCTCTGCCTCCGGGATTTCCGGCATCACCGCCACGGTGCAGGCAGAGGTATGGATACGGCCCTGGGATTCGGTTTCCGGTACGCGCTGCACGCGATGGCCGCCGGATTCAAATTTCAGTAGTCCGTAGGCGCCCTCATGGGACACCTTGGCGATGACCTCTTTGAAGCCACCGTGCTCGCCGTCGCTAGCGCTGACGATTTCCACCTTCCAGCGCCGGGTCTCGGCGTAACGGCTGTACATGCGAAATAGGTCGCCCGCGAACAGGGCCGCCTCATCGCCGCCGGTGCCGGCACGCACTTCCAGGAAACAGCCGCGTTCGTCATCAGGATCCCGCGGCAGCAGCACCTGCAATTGCTGCTCAAGCTGTTTCAGACTGGCGCGGGACGCCAGCAGCTCCTCCTGCGCCATGTCGCGCATTTTCGGATCCTGCAGCAGGTGCTCCGCGGTGTGGATATCTTCTTGTACCTGCCGCCAATGCTGAAAACAGCGTGTGACATCGGACAGCTGCGCGTACTCCTTCGACAGGGCGCGAAAACGAACCTGATCGGATATGACGCCGGGATCGCCGAGCAGAACTTCCACTTCTTCACGGCGCTCTTGCAACGCCTCCAATTTGGCGACTATCGAGGACTTCATGCGTGCTGGTTTACCTTATGTGTATCAGTGCGTGTCCAGTCCGAGACCGTCGCGCAAAATTTGTAGTCGCTCGGCGTCGCCTTCGCGGGCGGCCTGCTGCAGTGATTTGGTCGGCGTATGGATAAGACAGTTGGTCAGCTTGTACGCCATGTCTTTCACCACCTGTTCCGGGTCGGCGCCAAGGCGCAGTGCGGCCAGCGCGCGGGCTTCAAACTCCCCCCGCAGGCTATCGGCCTGCGTGCGGTAATCGCGAATCGCCTCCACTGCCGACTGGCTGCGCAGCCAACCCATAAAATCCATACTTTCCTGCGCAACGATGGTTTCCGCCAGTACCGCGGCATGTTTACGCTGCGCCAGATTTTTTTCAATGATGGCCTGGAGATCGTCCACCGTATACAGATAGGCATCTGCCAACTTTGCCACCTCCGGTTCGATATCGCGCGGTACGGCGATATCCACCAATAACATGGGCTGATAACGGCGCTGTTTCAGCGATCGCTCCACCATCCCTTTACCGATAATCGGCAGCGTGCTGGCGGTAGAGGTGATAATAATGTCGGCCTCACCCAATTGGTTATCAATTTCCGCCAGATTGATGACATCAGCGCCAACGTCTTCCGCCAGCCGCTGCGCCCGCTCGCGGGTGCGGTTAGCGATGAGCAGGCGCTTGACTCTATGCTCGCGCAGGTGGCGCGCCACCAGCTCAATCGTTTCGCCGGCGCCCACTAGCAGCACCGTCACGTCGGCCAGGGATTCAAATATCTGCCGCGCCAGCGTGCAGGCGGCGAACGCCACCGACATCGCGTGGGAGCCGATCTCGGTTTCGGTGCGGACCCGTTTGGCAACCGAAAAGGATTTCTGAAACAATCGCTCCAGGTCCACCGACAGGCCGTGCCCCCGGCGGGATTCAGCGAAGGCTTTTTTTACCTGTCCCAAAATTTGCGGCTCGCCGAGCACCAAAGAGTCCAGGCCGCTGGCAACGCGCATCAAATGGCTGACGGCTTCGTCGCCCAGATACCAGTAAAGACTCTGGCGCACCTCGTTTGGCTCCAGCTGGTGATAATCGCACAGCCAGCGTACCAGCGCCTCTTGCAAACCAGCCTGTTGCTCAACACTCAAATACAGCTCGGTGCGGTTACAGGTAGACAGCACGACGCCGCCCTGCACCAGCGGTTGCGCAAGCAAGCTGCCCAGCGCCTGGTCGAGGGTCTCGGGTGAGAACGCCACCCTTTCGCGCAAAGCGACCAACGCTGTTTTGTGATTGATACCGAGTGCGAGCAATGTCATGGATTAAGGTTACAGAGTAGTACAAGCGTTAGTATGGTTATCGTCTGCGCGCATTCTACTTGATGCACAGGTGCAAGAAAAGCCGCACCGCATTTTCCTCCCCTTAAGGTGTACAACTTATAAGAGTATAAAATCAAACTATTAAAACCATTGACGCCAACGATGCCCTCCGCTAGCGTGAAAGAAAGCCAATCATCCCGCGATATTGAAGGAAGTTGAAGTCATGCCTGAGCGTAATTACGCCGTTTCCCGTTTGCTGCCGCTGGCCAG
Source organism: Sodalis sp. (in: enterobacteria) (assembly GCF_051710625.1). Classification (GTDB taxonomy): domain Bacteria; phylum Pseudomonadota; class Gammaproteobacteria; order Enterobacterales; family Enterobacteriaceae; genus JBPESN01. The sequence goes on from NZ_JBPESN010000002.1 coordinate 55,470, forward strand.
TCTGCTGCTGGCCGCCTGTAGTGTCCATACGCCTTCCGGCCTGGCCAAAAGCCAGACATCGCCGGAATGGCGCGCCCACCAGCAGTCCGTCTCCGCGCTCAGCCGTTACCAGACCCGCGGCGCCTTCGCCTATCTTTCCAGCCAGCAGAAAGTTTACACCCGCTTCAATTGGCAGCAGACCAGCGCCGATCGCTACCGGCTGATTCTGACCAACCCGCTCGGCAGCACCGAGATGGATCTAAATGTTCAGCCGGGCGTGGCCCAGCTTGTCAATAATCAGGGCAAACGCTATGTCAGCGATGATCCCGAGGTGATGATCTAGAAGCTGGCCGGCATGTCTATCCCGCTCAACGAGCTGCGGCAGTGGATGCTCGGCCTGCCCGGCGACGCCACCGATTTTACCCTGGATTCCCGCGGCTATCTGCATACCCTGAACTATAGCCACAACGGGCAGCGCTGGACTGTGACCTATCAAGGCTATCGCGACGATACCGTCCCGGCGCTGCCGTCGAATCTGGAGTTGCGCCAGGGCGACAATCGTATCAAATTGAAAATGGATAGCTGGAGCCTGTAATGACACGCCAGTGGCCGGCCCCGGCCAAGCTTAATCTGTTTTTATATATCACCGGCCGCCGCGCCGATGGCTATCATTTGCTGCAAACGCTTTTCCAGTTTCTGGATTATGGCGACAGGCTGACCATTACGCCCACCGCCGACGGCCGCATTCGCCTGCTGAACCCGATAGCGGGCGTAGCGGAACAGGACAACCTTATCGTGCGCACCGCAAGTCTGTTGCAGCGCCATTGCTGGGCAGCGGGTGACTCCGCGGCGCCGGGAGCGGATATTCAGTTGGAGAAAGTCCTGCCGATGGGCGGGGGGCTCGGCGGAGGATCTTCCGACGCCGCCACCGTGCTGGTAGCGCTTAATGCCCAGTGGCGCTGCGGGCTGGATGTGGCCACTCTGGCGCAGTTAGGACTGTCGCTCGGCGCCGATGTACCGGTATTTGTGCGCGGCGATGCGGCGTTTGCCGAAGGCATCGGCGAGCGCCTCACGCCGGCTGCCCCGGCGGAAAAATGGTATCTGGTCGCCGTGCCGCCGGGCAGTATTGCCACGCCACGCATTTTCGGCGATCCTGAGCTTAAAAGAGACACGCCGCGGCGCTCGCTCGCCCAGCTCATGACCGTGCCTTTTCATAATGATTGTGAGCCGATCGCAAGAAAACGTTTTTCCGCGGTTGAACAGCATCTTTCATGGCTGTTAGAATACGCGCCGTCGCGACTAACTGGCACAGGCGCTTGTGTATTTGCCGAATTCGATACCGAGGCCGCCGCCCGTCAGGTTTTATCGCAGGCCCCGGCATGGATGCTCGGTTTTGTAGCCCGAGGCGTTAACGTTTCCCCTCTGCACTGCGCGTTGTCAGGGGCACAATGAGCCGCCTGACGGTGGCCATGATGCATTACCCGCATGGCATTGCCCCGTATGGCGCCGCCGCCTTCCCTGGCGTCATGCAGGCGCAATACCTTCTCTGGACGCAAACCTAAGGTTCTTCTCGTGCCCGATATGAAGCTTTTTGCTGGAAACGCCACCCCGGAACTGGCGAAACGTATTGCCAACCGTTTATATACCAGTCTCGGCAATGCCACCGTCGGCCGTTTCAGCGACGGCGAAGTCAGTGTGCAAATCAATGAAAACGTTCGCGGTGGCGATATTTTCATTATCCAATCCACCTGCGCGCCCACCAATGACAACCTGATGGAACTGGTGGTCATGGTTGATGCGCTGCGCCGGGCTTCCGCCGGTCGTATCACCGCCGTTATCCCCTACTTTGGCTATGCGCGTCAGGATCGCCGCGTCCGTTCCGCCCGCGTTCCGATTACCGCCAAAATCGTGGCCGATTTTCTGTCAAGCGTCGGCGTCGACCGCGTGCTGACGGTCGACCTGCATGCTGAACAGATTCAGGGCTTCTTCGACGTGCCAGTGGACAACGTGTTTGGCAGCCCGATCCTGCTGGAAGATATGCTGCAACAAGATTTGGAGAATCCGATCGTCGTTTCCCCCGATATCGGCGGCGTCGTGCGGGCGCGCGCAATAGCCAAGCTGCTTAACGATACCGACATGGCGATTATCGACAAGCGCCGCCCGCGCGCCAACGTGTCACAGGTTATGCATATTATCGGCGACGTGGCGGGTCGCGACTGCGTGCTGGTGGATGATATGATCGATACCGGCGGTACCTTGTGCAAAGCCGCCGAAGCGCTGAAGAAGCGCGGCGCCGAGCGGGTATTTGCCTACGCCACGCACCCGATCTTTTCGGGCAAAGCCTATGAAAACATCGAGAATTCGGTCATAGATGAGGTGATCGTCTGCGATACCATTCCGCTGGATCCGGACATCAAGGCGCTCCACAACGTGCGTACGCTGACGCTGTCCGGGATGCTGGCGGAGGCGATTCGCCGCATTAGCAACGAAGAATCCATCTCGGCCATGTTTGAGCACTGATCACACATGGGTCGCCCGGCAATGTCACCGTGGTTGGCCCAAAAAGCACAGTCTGTTTATCTCTCATTGTGGGTTCCTTTCCCCGCTCGCCGCACGTCTTATGTCAGCCTCGTATTGCCCGGCTGGGCGGGATCGGGCTACGCGTTAAAAACGGTAGCGGGCGTTCTGGTTTTTCTGGCAACGCGCGTCAAAACGGCGATGCCACCAGTAGCGATCCGAGATTTCCTCGTGACCGCTCATACGTGCGCCCGCGAGCCGCAACAGTGCGCCGACAAAAATGCCCATAATACCGGTGTTGGCCATCAGAGCAGGCATAGCGATCTGGGGCAACTGGTTCAGTACCAATACGGCGATACTGGCAACCATCAGTACCATGCCTGCGCTCATGAGGCCATTGCCGACCAGCATTGCTGATTTACGTTTCATGCTACATTTCCTGAATGTTTCTTCTGACGCCCTGCCCGGCGGCACTCCTTTTACTGCTTAAAGTATGGCCAGAGTAAGTTTGTCACCTTGTGGTGACGATCACAGACCTTTCAATAAATCACACAAATCGGCGCAAAGCGCACCGACACGGCTCTGCCGTGGATTTGAATTGTTTTGCCCGGGCAGAGTAAACTAACGCGCAAACCGTCCGATGAGAGTAAGACGTGACGATCAAATTAATTGTAGGCCTGGCCAATCCCAGCGCTGAGTACGCCGCCACCCGCCACAACGCCGGCGCCTGGTACGTTGAGTTACTGGCGGAGCGCTACCGCCAGACGCTGAAAGAAGAAAGCAAATTCTACGGCTACACCGGCCGGCTGGCCCTCGGCGCCCAGGATGTCCGCCTATTGGTGCCCACCACCTTTATGAATCTTAGCGGGAAAGCGGTGGCGGCCATGGCCACCTTTTACCGCATCGCGCCGGAGAACATTCTGGTCGCGCACGATGAACTGGATCTGTTGCTCGGCAGCGCCCGGCTGAAGCTGGGGGGCGGCCATGGCGGCCATAACGGTCTGAAAGACATCATCAGCCGCCTAGGCAATCCCCAGTTTTACCGCCTGCGTATCGGCATCGGCCATCCTGGGGACAAAAATCACGTCGTGGGCTTTGTGCTTGGCAAACCGCCCACAGCAGAACGCCAGCTGATAGATGGCGCCATTGACGAAGCGGTACGCTGCACGGAGATCCTCGTGACCCAGGATGCCGTGAAGGCCATGAATCGCCTGCACGCCTATCGCCTCGGTTAACACTGGGCGTCGAGTAATGGACGGATTCTGTGTATAATGAATGTTTAGAATGACCCCATGCCGGCAATGGCAATTAACCGGCTGATAATATAGCTATTTAAGGTGAAATTACCATGGGTTTCAAATGCGGTATTATCGGGTTGCCTAACGTGGGCAAATCCACTTTGTTTAATGCGCTGACCAAGGCGGGCATCGAAGCAGCCAACTTCCCGTTTTGTACCATTAAGCCGAATACCGGCGTGGTGCCTATGCCCGACGCGCGCATGGATCAATTGGCGGAGATCGTCAAGCCGCAGCGTACCGTGCCGACGACCATGAAGTTTGTCGATATCGCCGGACTGGTGAAAGGTGCGTCTAAAGGGGAAGGTCTGGGCAACCAGTTCCTGACCAACATCCGTGAGAGCGAGGCCATCGGCCATGTCGTGCGCTGCTTTGAAAACGACAATATCATTCATGTGGCGGGGAAAGTCTGTCCGGCAGAAGACATTGATGTCATCAATACCGAGCTGGCCTTGTCCGACCTGGAGGCGTGCGAGCGCGCCATCCACCAGGTGCAAAAACGGGCCAAGGATGGCGATAAGGATGCCAAACTGGAGCTGTCGGCGCTGGAAAAATGCCTGTTTCACCTGGGCAATGCCGGCATGCTGCGCACGCTTGACTTGTCTGTCGAAGAGAAAAGCGCCATTCACTATCTGCGCTTCTTGACACTGAAACCCACGATGTACATCGCCAACGTCAACGAAGACGGTTTCGTCAATAATCCTTATCTGGATGAGGTGCGCGCCATTGCCGCGGCTGAAGGGTCGGTGGTGGTCGCGGTCTGTGCCGCGGTGGAATCCGATATCGTCGAGCTCGATGAAGAAGAGCGCGAAGAATTCATGGCGGAGCTGGGGCTTGAAGAGCCGGGCCTGAATCGCGTCATTTGCGCCGGCTATCAGCTTCTCAATTTGCAGACCTATTTTACCGCCGGGATCAAAGAAGTGTGCGCCTGGACCATACCGGTCGGCGCCACCGCGCCGCAGGCGGCCGGGAAAATCCACACCGACTTTGAAAAAGGATTTATCCGCGTCCAGACCATTTCCTTTGCCGATTTCATTACCTATAAAGGGGAGCAAGGCGCGAAAGAGGCCGGCAAAATGCGTTCCGCAGGAAAAGAGTATGTGGTGAAAGACGGTGACGTGATGAATTTCCTGTTCAACGTTTAAATCAACTTTACTATTTCACGAAGTTGGATGCCGTCTCATGAAAACCACTAAAATCCACGCTCTGGCGTGGATTTTTTTGTCCCATTCGGCTAACGCATTAGAGACACTTACTCATCTATTCACTCACCTGTCTATTCATTTGCTCAGTTACTCACTTAATTATTCAATTGTTCAATTGTTCAACCCATGCCGCACGCCCCATCCCCCCCCCCATGGCGAACTTACCCCCATGGGCGATTTGTGGCAGTCTGCTGCTGATGCTTACCCTCTAACTTGTCGGCGCAAACAAGGCGCAACGGCATAAAGCAAAGGGATGGGTGTTCATGGGTTTAGTTGGCCCACAGTGCGTTGATTACAACGTGTCAGTTATTCGACTCACGCCCCGAAAACTATTCCCCGCCTGCTTGCCAACGAGGTGTAGTGGTCAACTAAAACTGGCCACCGCGTTAGCGTTTTTCCAGTATCTATTTTCTGATTCGTTTGGTGGCAAACCCACCGTTATATTCGTGCGGCCTGAGTGCGCTGTAATATCCCACGATATAGTCGGTAATTTCATGAGCTGCTTCGCTGAAGCTTATGTAACCCGTTACCGGCATCTACTCATTTTTCAAACTTTTAAAGAAGCGCTCCATCGGACTGTTATCCCAATAGTTACCACGCCGACTCGTGCTTTGTTTGATCCGGTAACGCCACAGCAACTGTCGGAACTGCCTGCTCGTATAGTGGCTACCCCAATCGCTGTGGAACATCACTCCGGCTGGTTTACCACGCGTTTCCCATGTTATTTCCAGTGCTTTGATGGTCAGCCTGCTGTCCGGGGAGAACGACATAGCCCAGCCCACCGCTTTCCTCGCGAACAGATCAAGAACAACCGCAAGGTATGCCCAGAGTTTCCCGGTCCAGATATACGTTACATCGCCGCACCATACCTGGTTTGGCTCCGTTACAGCGAACTGGCGCTCAAGATAATTCGGGATCGCAACATGCTCCTGACCGCCACGCTTATACCTGTGCGTCGGCTGCTGACAACTGACCAGCCCCGGCTCTTTCATGAGCCTGCCTGCGAGCCAGCGCCCTATCCGGAAGCCTCTCTGGGTTGCCATGGTGGCGATACTTCTCACGCCGGCTGCACCATGGCTGATACTGTGTAGTTCATGAACCTGACTGCGCAATACCGTTCGCCTGCCGTCTGGCCTGTCAGGCCGACTTTTCCAGTATTTGTAACTGCTGCGATGAACCCTGAACACGTGGCAGAGTGTGGCCACAGGATAATGCGCTCTGAGTTTCCCGATTAACGAGAACTGTTCAGGGAGTTTGACATCAAGAGCGCTGTAGCCTTTTTTAATATTTCGTTTTCATTTCAATGCGTTATACCTTCTTCTTGAGCTCACGTATTTTGATTTGTTCCGGGGTTATGGGAGAGGCTTTTGGCGTTTTCCCCTGTCGCTCATCACGCAGTTGTTTTACCCATTTCGTCATCGTAAAAAGGCTGACGTCTATGGCTTTTGCTGCTGGCGCGGCGGTGTAATTTTGGTCGACAACCAGTTGGGCGGATTCGCGTTTGAATTCAGGACTAAAATTTTTTCTTTTCATTGGTGCACTCGTGTTGTTCTGAGATGAGCATATCACCTCTATTCAGGTGGCCAAATTCAGTGTGCCACTACATTCAGCAAGGCGAGGCTGACCGCGTTGCGCAACTCACCCTCTTCCAGTACGTGCCAGCTGCCGAGTGCGTGCAGCGTTTTGGCGCACACGGCATCGTAATCGCTTTGCGGCACAATTCCGGTCGCCTCACGCCCCGCCAGATTGACGTAAATTTCCAGGCCGCCGCGCTCATCTTTGAGATAGACCTGGCTTTGCGTCATATCCGGTTTCTGGTGCTCGTCCAGAACGACCAGGTCATACCTGGCCAAATAGCGGTAAATATCGCACACATAGGCATTGGGCACGGCGCCATGATCGGAGGCCAGCATCAGCACCGTCTTATCGTCCATCTGCGCCATCAGTTTACCCATGGTCTTATCGAGAATCTGATAGCAGTCACGCATCACGGCGTCATAACGCGCCGCCTGCGCCGGATCATAGAACGGCGAGGCCGGCTCGCGCTGGCCCGAGGCAGTTGTGGTGCACCTCATCGACCAACCGATGCACCGTTGCCCACATGCTGGGTTAACGTTAGCACCGTATCGGCAAGCTACAGAGACTGTTCATCCCCTTCCTGATAAGTCGCCTGCGGTTAATCTTCCTGCGGCGACGCTTTGACGACCCATTTACTGAAGAACGGGCCGGCCTGGTCCAGCAACGCTCTGGCCTGCTCAGACTGTCCACACAAGACGTCCGGATTGGTGACCTGACTTTGCAGAATTTCAATCTTATCATCTAAAGGCCGATAGCATCCGAGATAAAAACGCACACTGCCGCTTACATTGAGGGTGCGCAGTGAGCACCAGGGGCTCCATTCACCTTCCGTCAACGCCACTGTCTGCTCGCCAATCCGCAACGCCGGTTTCCCTTCCTGCTCGCCCAACGTCAGCGTCAACGTATCGCTCTTGTTACTTTGTAACGCCAGTACGTAGCGGCCGTCAGCGCTTTTTCCCAGCGGCTGCCAGGCGCCTTTATCATGGTAGGCCAGCGTGCCATTGGGCGGCCAGCCGAGCTTTTGCTGCTTGACGCGCTTATCGCCGGTGCACACCTGATAGCGTGTGGTATGGCCCATGGATTTAAAGCTCTCGGCGGCCCAGGGCGTGCTTCTTCCCCAATACGGCGCAAAACTGAAATGCGCGCCGTCCGGCGGCGATACTTTCGGGGAAGTGCACCAAGGCCGCTTTCAGGCCTTGACGCGCCATTTGAGAAAGCAAGTTACCGGTCTGCTGATTATCGGCAGGCATCCCCTGCCCGCGCCAGGCGGTGCCGAGACCCTGACCCGACATGAACGCCACCCAGTTGACGTCACCCCAAGCGGAAATATAGGGCAACAGTTCAGTAGCCGCCCCTCCTGCAGCATCCGGGCGATATTCGGCAGCGCACCCTGTGCCGCATAGCGTTGAAGTAGCCGCATCGATAAGCCATCTACGCCAAAAACGATAATTTTTCGCATATTCTCTCCTGAGAGTCACTTTCCGGCCGGCCCGATGGCGATTGGCGCCAGGCCTCCCTCGCGTTACAGCGCGTTGAAGGTCTGGTTTTTTCACAGCAGATCCTGTAGCAGGCTGTCGAGACTGCTGCGTATGTGCTGGCGTATGGTTTGCTCGACGCGATCTTCGTCGCGCGCTTTTAGCGCATACAAAATCTCCCGCTGTTCACGCCAGTGATTGTAATTTCCTGCCCGGTAAGTTGCTTACGATAACATGAAACATACGCAGCCGCTCCAGATGAATCGCCATCAGATTATTGATGAGCTGATTGTCGGCGTAGGAAAAAATCAAATCGTGCAGCGTATCGCCCCGGGGTCGACGACCGCTTCTTCGTTTTCCAGCAAAGGCGCTTCCAGCGAGTCGAGATAAGCCTCCATTTTCATTAACGCCTCATCGCTGATACGCGCCGTCGCGTGCCGGGCGCTAATCCCCTCCAGGGCCTCGCGGATAACAAACAGCTCTTGGATATCGCGCAATTTGATTTCGCTGACATACCAGCCTTATATGACGGGCCAACTCCACGAATCGCTCCTGCTGTAGCCGGTACAATGCTTCGCGAATCGGCGTGCGGCTCATGTCCAGTTTGCCGATAAGCCACATTTCGGTCAGCGCGCTACTGGGCTGAAGTTCCATATTCAGGATCATTGCTTTGATTTTCTCGTAGGCAATGAAACTCAACGATTGTTTGATTCTGGGCGTTTCTGCTGTCGATATCCTATAACTCCTTACTTCGACGGGTTATGGCGTATCCGTGAGAACAAAACGTTTAATTTTCCCGACTACGAAGAGGTAACAGATCATCACGACTACCGCATGAGCAATAACAAACCACAGCACCGCATGGAATGACCCGGTCATTTGCAAAATGTATCCCGTAATAACGGGAGTAGTGATACTGGATGAATTACTGAAGGTATTTAAAACGCTACCAGATAAACCGGCAATTTCCTTCGGCGCGGTGTCGGCGTTAACCGTCCAGCCCATACCGCCGATGCCTTTCCCCAAAAAGGACAGCGCCATGATGAAGATGACCGCCGATTCAGAGTCGGTGTAATTGCACAGCACCATAATGCAGCACAGCACCATCCCGCCGACAATGGGGATTTTACGCGCTAACGACAGCGAAATCCCTCGCCGGATCAGCATATCGGACACAAAACCGCTTATTATCCCGCCGATAAAGCCACAAACCGCCGGAATGGCCGCCACCATGCCCGCTTTCATGATCGACATGTGCTTTTCTTGCACCAGGTACACCGGGAACCAGGTAATAAAGAAAAAGCCGATGGCGTTCAGGCAATATTGGGCAAAATAGATCCCCAGCAGCATCCGGCTGGAAAGCAACTGTTTCAGGTAACTCAGACGCGGCCCTTGATGTGCAGCGCGGTCTTTTTTATCGGGGTCGATATTCACCAGCGCCCCGCCCTGCTCCATATACGCCAGCTCGGCCGCGTTGACCATGGTATGACGATTCGGGCTATGCACCAGTTTGCGAAATACCGGCAGGAAGGCAATACCGATCAAACCCAGCACCGTGAAGACCGAATGCCAGCCGTAGGTATGGGCCAACCAGCCCATTAGCGGCGCAAAAAACACCGTAGAACCATATTGCGCCGAGTTGAAAATGGCTGCCGCCGTACCACGCTCCGAGGCCGGAAACCAGGAAGCGACGATGCGGCTATTGGCCGGAAAGGACGGAGACTCCGCCGCCCCCACCAGAAAGCGCAGAATAAAAACCACCATCATCGCCGTTGCGCCGGTGACAAAGCCCGCCAACCCGGTCATTAACGTAAATAACGACCAGAAAAAAATGCTCAGGCTGTAGATCATCTTTGAGCCGAAGCGGTCAAGCAACCAACCGCCGGGTAATTGAAAAATCACGTAAGCCCAGCCGAACGCGGAGAAAATAAACCCCATGTCCACCACGCTTAAACCCAGCTCTTTGGCCATGCCAGGCCCCGCCAGCGAAATGGAGGCGCGATCGGCATAATTAATCAAGGTGACAAAAAACAATACCGCCACGACCATCCAGCGGACATTGGTTTTTTTGGCCCCGGTCGCGGCGCTGGCCGGCGCAACCGTTTCTTTATTTTCCCATTGCATAGCGAACCTCTTTGGTTGACATCAGTCGATGCGTGAACACCTTGTACCGCTTTTCATGACCGTTTTATTCGTCTCCGTTTAGCACGTGGTACTGCGGGTTAGCCTGCCCACCATCGGGATGAAAGGGGATCACTTCACTAAGTATTCATACTATATACAATACAAATACAAATACAATCTCTCCCTGACCGCGCTGCAAGCGTTCATGAAGCGGTTTACCTAAATTATTTGCGTTTTGTGTGAAGGATCACATAACGTCAGCCGAGTACCTCCCCGGCTGCGCCGAAAAAGTGGTCAGTTTTATCAAAAGGATAATGATGAATAATTAAAAAAATACAGAACTAAAAACTATATATTTTGAATTTACATAATTTAATTGCCCATGTTTCTTATCTGGGATTTCCTAATTATCAGGCAAGCCGCCGCGATTGTCGCGACCTGCCCATGATTTGCATATTACAGAGGTAATGAACAATGCGTGTAACAACGAAAATGCTTCCTGCCATCATCGGCGGAGCCATGATGGCAGGAAGCATTCCCGCCGTTCAGGCAATGGACGGCATGGTGAGCGCCGGTACCGATTTCACCGATGTCAACATCGGCATGGGTCAGCAATCCACCGGACTTTATATCAATAGCGGTTGGGTCAAAAATAATAACAACGGCCGCGAAGTGGCCGACGCCGAAACCGGTATCAACCTCGCCGTCGGACCGGCCATGGTCAATCTTGGCGTTCAGGCCAATTATATCAAGGGCGCCACCGGCGCCGGTGAAGGTGTGGTCTTCCCGATCGGCGGCGGCGTCAAGTTGCCCCTCGGCCACGGTGTGGGCATCTACGCCAGCGCCTATAGCGCCTCACGTCAGTTAAGCAATAGCGCCAAGAATTATCTTGATGTGGATGGCGGGCTTAGCTGGACGCCGGTCGAGCTTATGACCTTGAAAGCCGGTTATCGTTATATCAGCATGGACGGGAAAAACAACCACCCGAACGAACGCTTGGTGGATGGGGCCCTACGTGGGCGCCCAACTGGATTTCTAAGCGTGGTGTATTCCCCTTTCGCGATGCGCCGCACCGGCGCATCGTTATCTGCCGCTCACCCTGCGCTACGCCCTGCACGCTTTGCGCACCGTGCCGTTGCGAGGCGCCGTCAGGCTTTCACGGTGTTCCATGGAAAAATCAGCCCTCTCGCCCTATCACGCTTTCACCCACCTTGCCTGTGCCACTCTGTTAACCCTCGGCATCTACCTCGCCTCGCCGGTGTTGATCCCCTTGCTGGTGGCGCTGTGTTTGGCGCTGGTGCTGATGCGTCCTATCAACCGGCTGGCACGCCTCAGGGTACCGCGGAGATTGGCTGTCATCGCCGTCACCGGCAGTATTCTCCTGGCGCTGCTGGTCACGCTGGGCATTATCATGGCGGCGTTGCCGGAACTGCGACAGATGAGCGCCTACATTCCGCTGCTCTTGACCGATAAATTGCAGGCGGTCCCCGCTTTTGTGCAAAGCGCCGGAATGACATTAACGGTCGAGTCGTTGTGGGCGACTATCGATCCCGCGCAACTGGTTACGATTGCGACCCGCACCGTCGGCCGGATAACAGGGATGCTCACGGCCATTGCGATGGTCTTTATGCTGGTGGTGTTTATGTTGCTGGAAGCGCCGGCGCTGTCGGTCAAATGCCGAATCCTGCTCCAGGAGCCATCGCCACAGTGGACGGCGTTACAACAAAGCCTGGATTGCGTGACGCGTTATCTGGCGCTGAAGACGGTCATCAGCCTGTTTATCGGTCTGGCGGTGTTGGGGCGCGCTGATGCTGCTAAAAATCAAATTCGCCTTTATCTGGGGCGTATTGGCTTTCGTACTGAATTTTATACCGCTGGTGGGATCGCTCGTCGCCGCCATCCCGCCCCTGCTGATGGCTTTTCTTTTTAATGGGCTTGCCACTGGACTGTGGTTACTGGCGGCGCTGTTATTAATAAATCTGGTTTTCAGCTTTCTGTGGGAGCCTGTTTTGATGAGCCGCTGTCTGGATCCGTCGCTGTGCACCGTCTTTTTGGCGCTGCTGGTCTGGCAAAGCCTGCTGGGGCTTACCGGCGCGCTGCTGGCGGTGCCGCTCACCCTGGCGGTCAAATTGGCGCTGGAATTGACGCCCTGCGGGCGTAAATTGGCGCTGTTAATTAGTGCAAAAAGTTAATCGTCAGTCCTTATCCCCACGCCGGCGCCCCGGGATAGTTGCCGCAGCGCCGAACAAAGGAATCACTGATTGAATCGATAACATCTACATATTGGATTGGCAGAGCATGATTTGTTAATTTTTGCCCATCAATCAAACGGAGGTAGGAAATGTCTTTAATTAACACCAAGATCAAACCTTTTAGCAACCAAGCGTTCAAAAACGGTAACTTTGTACAGGTCACCGACAAAGATGTAGAAGGGAAATGGAGCGTCTTTTTCTTTTATCCGGCCGATTTTACTTTTGTTTGCCCGACTGAACTGGGTGATGTTGCCGATTATTATGATGAATTCCAGAAATTGGGCGTCGACATTTACTCGGTCTCGACAAACACCCATTTCACCCATAAAGCCTGGCACAGCAGCTCTGAAAGCATTGCCAAAATCAAATATGCAATGATCGGCAACCCGACCGGGACATTGACCCGCAATTTCGACAACCTGCGTGAAGACGAAGGTTTGGCTGATCGCGGCACCTCCATTATCAATCCGCAGGGCATCATTCAGGCCATTGAAGTGACGGCGGAAGGTATCGGCCGCGACGCCCGCGATCTGCTGCGTAAAGTTAAAGCCGCGCAATACGTTGCCAGCCATCCCGGCGAAGTCTGCCCGGCCAAATGGCAAGAAGGCGGCGCAACGCTTGCCCCTTCGCTGGATCTGGTTGGCAAAATCTAACTTCGCCCCTTTTGACTTTTTGACGTTATTTGCCTTAGTGGGTGCGCCGCGCCCGTTTTAGACTGCCCGGGAGAGACCCATGCTTGACACGACGATGAAAACCCAACTCAAGGCCTATCTTGAGAAATTGACCAAGCCGGTTGAGTTGGTTGCCACGCTGGACGACGGCGCCAAATCCTCTGAAATCCGCGGGCTGCTAACGGATATCGCCGAATTGTCGGACAAGGTAACTTGGCGCGAAGACAATCACCTACCGGTGCACAAGCCGTCTTTCCGCGTCGCCAATCCCGCTAGTGAGCATAAACCTCGCTTCGCCGGTTCACCGCTGGGCCATGAATTTACCTCGCTAGTGCTGGCGCTGCTACAGACCGGCGGCCACCCTTCACGGGAAGCGCAGTCACTGCTGGATCAAATCTGCCAGCTCGACGGCGAATTTTATTTTGAAACCTATTACTCGCTGACCTGCCACAATTGTCCGGACGTGGTTCAGGCCCTCAACCTGATGGCGATTTTGAATCCGCGCATCCATCACACCGCGATTGACGGCAGCGCTTTTCAAAACGAGATTCAGGAACGCAACATTATGGGCGTTCCAGCCGTGTTCATGAACGACGCAGCGTTTGGCCAGAGGCGGATGACGCTGAGCTAAATCGTCAATAAGATCGACACCGACGCGGAACAGCGCGCGGCGCAGACGCTTAACCAACGCGAGCTGTATGATGTACTGATCATCGGCAGCGGCCCGGCGGGCGCGGCGGCGGTTTGCTCGGCCCGGAAAGGGACCCGCACCGTTCTGTTGGGCGAGCGCTTTGGCGGTCAAGTGCTGGATATTGTCGACATCGAAAACTATATTTCGGTGCCGAAAACCGAAGGCGCCAGACTAACCACCTCACTCAAAGCCCATGCGGATGAGTATGATGTCGATGTCATTAAAGTGCAAAGCGCCAGCAGGCTTATTCCCGCTGCCGCGCCAGGCGAGCCGCACCAGGTGGAAACCGCCTCCGGGGCCCGGCTGAAAACGCGCAGTCTCATCATCGCCACCGGCGCGCGCTGGCGGAATATGAACGTGCCTGGCGAAGGAGCTGTATCGCACCCGTGGCGTCACCTACTGTCCACGCTGTGACGACCCCTCTGTTCAAGGGCAAATGGGTGGCCGTTATCGGCGGCGGCAATTCCGGCGTGGAAGCGGCCATTGATTTGGCCGGCCTGGTCAAGCATGTCACTCTGCTGGAATTTGCGTCGGCGATGCGCGCCGATGCCGTATTGCAGACGAAATTGCGCAGCTTGCGCAACGTGGATATTTTGCTCAATGCCCAGACCCTGGAAGTGGTGGGCGATGGCAGCAAGCTCACCGGCTTACGCTATAAAGATCGCGGCGGCGCCGCTGAACATCCGCTGTCGGTCGCGGGTATTTTTGTGCAAATCGGCCTGCTGCCCAACACCCAGTGGCTGGAAGGGACGGTGGAGCGCAATCAGACGGGCGAAATCCTCATTGACGCGAAATGTGAAACCAGCTTGAAAGGGATCTACGCCGCCGGCGACTGTACCAGCGTGCCTTACAAGCAGTTCATCATCGCGGCGGGTGAAAGCGCCAAAGCCTCCCTTAGCGCTTTCGATTATTTGACCCACAACACCCCCGTGGTGTAACCCCACCCGGCGGATAAACAGGCGACCCCCACGGTCGCCTTTTTTTGTTTCCCCGCACTGCCGCCGCGTTTCGTGGCACCTGTAGGCCCCCTTCCGCCCGATGCTGTAGAGCCGTTGAGGGTGTCGGCGATGAGGCCACGCCCGCACTCATTGTCTTTAATGAACCAGACGGTTTTGTTAATGTACCTGCGTCGACCAAGGGAGATGAGATATGAGCACGCTCACAGAACAAAAACGCACGGACATTCTTAACGCCGCTTCAGCCGTTTTTCTCGAACACGGTTATCAACGGGCGTCGATGAATGAGGTGGCAAAGCGGGCGGGAGGCCCAAAAGCCACGTTGTATAACTATTATGACTCCAAAGAAAGCCTGTTCGATGCGGTCGTTCGGGCCTACGGTACCCTTTTTCTTATCCGTGCCGCAAAGGAGCTGAGCAGCGCCGAACAGGAAAAGCTGACGCTCGTGGAAAAGCTGCAGCGCTTCGGCGAGAATATGCTGGGGGAGATGACGTCCGACTGGAAGGCCATGCAGCTTTATCGCATGGTCGCATGCTAAGCCGCTTATTCCGATATCGGCGAGCTATTCTATGAATCCGGCGTACGCGAAAGCATGAGCGCGCTTGAGGGATTTAATGCAACGGCATATGGACTGCGGCGATCTCGCGCCGGGCAGTCCTGTTTTGCGGGCGAAACAGTTCTCCGCGCTGGTCAAGGCGGAAGCCGATGAGCTGTTCCTTAAACGTGACCTACCGGTTTATTCCGCAAAGCAGGTTGCTGCAATGGTGGAAAGGGCCGTCCCCCTGTTTATAAAGGGGGCCCGCTAGGCCCCGCCCCTGCCGCAAGCCCCTTGCTTGCGCCGTTAATCTCTCTGACCCTATTGACAGATCGCAAGCAATAAATGTACCGAGCCGTACAGCACATTTATAAGCGAGGAGAGCGTCATGCTGTACCTGTCTTTGTGGCTGACAGGGGTTTTGTTAGGTTCGCATCTGCTTAGCGGATGCGTATCGTTATTTTGAGGAGAAATCGTGCGCTTATTGTTTAGCCTGTGCACAGGCAGTACGCTCCTCATGCTAACCGGCTGCCTTTCCGTTGGCAGCCACCTCTAACAGACGTCCGCCCGCCGTCAGGCGGGCCGTGGCGCAAAGGGGACTTCTTTGTGATGCGCCCGTTGTTTCCCGCTTTGGGCGAGGGGAATAATCACCGCCGCTGGCCCCTGAATCCTCTGCTTAACACCAAGAGCAGAACGTTTGCTAACTAAACCGTACAGTACGGTTATTACATGTTTAACACGCATTGGAGAAAAAGGAAATGTATCATTCATGCCGTGCTTTAGGCCGTACCTCCCTGTTTATCGCCGTTGTCGCCGCGGCGGGCTGCTCCTCGACCTCGCCGCTGAAATATGCCGGCATTGAATCCTCATCGCGTCTGACGCCTAATACCGCCGCGGACAGCGACCGAATTCTCTTCAAACTACGCAGCCCCCGTTAACTGAAGTAAATATCGCAGCATCGAGGTGGAGCCGGTGACGATATACGGCGGCAGCGACGCGCAATTCAACGATTTGACGCCGGATGAGCGCCGTAAGCTGGCGGACTACATGCAAAAAACATTTAGCGCGACGCTGGCGCAACGTTTTGCTGTCACCGCCCCTGCCGACGCCACGCCCGCACTCCGGCTGAAACTGACCTTGACCGACGCAGATACCACGCCCCAGGTGATAGGGACCTTTACGAAATTCGACCTGGCGGGCGGCCCTTACAATATTGTCCAGTCCCTACGAGGCGGACGCGGCCTGATGAGCGGTCACGTTATATGCCGTGGAGGTGGAGGATGCCGGCACCCACGAACTGCTGCTCGCCTACGTCGCTGAACAGTATCCCAACGCCATGAACATCGGCGCCACCTTCGGATCGTTGAGCGCGGTGCAAACCCGGCATCGACAAGGGCGCCGAACAGCTTTTGGCGCAACTTCGTTGAACGGGTCACTAGCGCCGCAGCGCTATGCCGGTAAGGCCGCGGCCACGCTTAGCAGTTTTTTCTCCCGCATGGCTGTCGCATAGGCTGCTCTCCGTCAGACCGGCCCCTAAAGGCCTTAATTCGGATTTTAAGGCCAGCGCCAGACTGCCAGATTCTGCCCCAGCGCGGAGAAATAAGATGGTAAAGGAAACAACGGGGTTATGCGTAACCGCTGCCCTGCTGCTGACCGTGTAGAGCGGGGTAGCATGTGTAACCGCTGCCCTGCTGCTGAGCCCTGCACATCTTTCGTCGCCGGAGCGAAATGATGTTTCTCTGTCCGCCCTTTTTCTCGTTTGCTCTGCGGAGTTTCCCTCTTTTGCGCACCGTCTTTTGCATTTTGGCACCTGCCTGCCGACGGGCGCCGGCGCTGAGCGCACGCGATTGCGTCAAGTCAATCATCCCTTTCTGATGGCAATATCATATTTTCACACGCGGATGTGAAAATAATCCTTTTTTAAAATCCATCACAATCAATAAGTGGCTAGCAAAAAGGCTGTATAAGGCGAGTGATTTTTCGTGAATAAGCATCATGGCAATGTGAAAGTACATCTCACATAATTTAACGTATTTTTACATCAGCAAGGAAACAGCAAACATGCCCATCAGGCTAGGCGTTATCGCCGACGATTTTACCGGGGCGACGGATATCGCCAGTTTCATCGCCGCAGCCGGCTGGCGGGTTGTTCAATTGAATGGCATGCCGACGCCGCCGTTGTCGACCTCGGCCGATGCGGTCGTCATCTCGCTGAAAACCCGCTCTTGTCCGGCGCCGGAGGCGGTTTCACTGTCGCTGCAAAGCGCGCGTTGGCTGCACGAAGAGGGCTGTGACCAGCTTTATTTTAAATATTGTTCTACCTTTGATTCTACTGCGCACGGCAACATTGCTCCGGTGACGGATGCGCAGTTGGCGGAAACCGGCCAACCCTTGGCCGCCCTGTGCCCTGCGCTGCCGGTCAATGGCCGGATGGTAGTGCACGGCTATCTCTTCGTTTTTGACCAGTTGCTGAGTGAATCCAGCCTGCGCCATCATCGCGTTACGCCGATGACCGACGCCAATTTGCTGCGGCTGATGGATGCCCAATCTGCGGGGCGCCTTGGCCTGTTGCCGCTCGCCTGTATCCGTCAGGGGCAAGCGGCCATTCGCCAGCATCTGGAAACACTGCAACAGCAAGGGTGCCGCTATGTGCTGGCCGACACGCTCGACTGCCAAGATTTGGCGGCGCTCGCCGCCGCGCTGCTTGCGTCGGTACTGCTGACCGGCGGCTCAGGGCTGGGAGGCGCCATTGCCGCCCACGCCACCAGCCAGCGCGCCGCGGCGCAAACCCGGGAGACACCGCCCCGCGCGGGCCGTGGCGTCGTCCTGTCCGGCAGCTGCTCGCAGATGATCAATCAGCAGGTGGTCCGCTACCGGCGACGGGCCCCGGCGCAGGCGCTGGATATCGACCGCTGTGGCTGGCGCTGAAATCAGGCAATTTTGGCGATCCCGATTTTTTTCAGTAAAGCACAGGGACTTTATCATGACTGAAGCCGAATTACGTGAGCAGATGGCCTCCCTGGCCCATTCGCTGTTTATCCGCGGTTATAGCAGCGGTGGCGGCGGAAATATCAGTTGTCATCTGCCCGACGGGGGCTTTCTGGTTACACCGACCAACTCCAGTTTCGGCGCGCTCGACGCACAACGCCTGAGTAAATTGGATGAACAGGGAGAGTGGGTCGCGGGCGATAAACCGTCCAAGGAAGCAATCATGCCCCGGGCGTTCTACAAACAGCGCCCGCAAACCGGCGGCGTAGTGCATCTGTATTCGCCCTCGGTGACCGCGCTGTCTTGCTTGCCGGGGCTAGATGCCGCCAATTGTCTGCCGCCGATCACGCCTTACTACGTAAAGCACGTCGGGGCGGTGGCGATGGTGCCCTACTTCCGCCCGGGAGACCCTGCGCTGACTGAGGGCATCGGCGCGCTGGCGCCCCGCCATAACGCCATGCTGCTGGCCAATCACGGCCCGGTGGTCAGCGGCGGCAGCCTGCGGGAAGCGGTGTTCAATGCTGAGGAGTTGGAAGATACCGCGCGATTATATTTTACCCTGCTACCCCACGGTATGGTGACGCTGACGCCGGAGCAGATCCACGAGTTGGCGGTGACGTTTAAACGCCCTGCGCAAGAGAAATCGACATGCTGCCAGAAGAGCGATAGAGTTTTATTTACAGCTATCTTTATCAGCACGTTTATGTGACCTTTTCAGCGCTGGCACAATTATTGAATGTCTCGCATATGGCCATTCGTCGCAATATTCAAATGCTGGAAAAAGACGGCAAAGCCACCATTATTAGCAGTGGCGCAAAATTAAACGAGGTGCTCAAGCAAGAATTACCTTGGCAAGAAAAAGCGCAATTACATCATCAGAACAAGCGTAATATCGCGCGAGTGGCGGAAAAACTGGTGGAATCCGGTCATGTTATTTATTTGGATGCCGGCACCATTACCTATGAAATCACACGCAGTATCGCAGATCAATTAAAAAAAGTGACGACAGTGACCAACGATTTCACGATTGGCGACTATCTGATGGAGCGTCAGCATATCACGTTCTTTCATACCGGTGGACAGGTGGATCGCCGCAACCAATCGTGTATCGGTAACAGCGCGGCAGACTTTATCCGCGGGCTAAATCTGGATATTGCGTTTATCAGCAGCAGTTCATGGGATATCGAACACAGTTTGTCTACCCCCGATGAGGGGAAATCGCTGGTGAAACAGGCGGCGTTGGCCAATTCATGCCGTAGCGTGCTGGTGTCCGACAGCAGCAAATACGGCATGTTTCATACTTTGTCCGATGCAGGTGTTTGACGACATTATTCACGATAATTTATTGTCAGAGGATATACAGGAAAAAATCAAACAACTTGCTATTAACCTGCATGTGGTAAAGAGCTGAACCACAACACAGTGGAATCCTAATAACAAGCGCACGCGACGGCGCCGAATAAATTCATTCATTATCATGGCCTGTACCCTGCGGGTCAGGAGGACATATGCATTTTGCTTATACACAATTTCTGTGGTTAATATGCTCTATAGCGGTATTAATCATCCTGATAACCCGCTTTAAGTTTCATCCGTTTCTGGCGTTAATTATCGCGGCGGGATTTCTGTGCATCGCTGCCGGTCTGTCCCCGGTTACCACGATTAAAAGCTTTGAAAAAGGGTTTGGCGGCGTGTTGGCCTCGACGGGTCTGGTAATCGACCTAGGCAGCATGCTCGGCGACGTGCTGCTGGAAACCGGCGACGCTGATAAAATAGCCAATACGTTCATCCGTCTGGGGCCGACCCGGACGATCCCTGCCACCATTTGCGTGGCGGCGCTGATAATCGGCCTGCTCACATCTGTTCGATGTGAGTTTCGTGATGTTGGTTCCGCTGGTATATGCCATCGCCCGGTGCACTAAAACCCCGCTGATGCGCGTCGGTATCCCGATGGCGGCCGGGCTGTATGTCGCCCACGGTCTGCTGCTGCCGCACCCGGCACCGACGCTGGCGATGACCACTTATCATGCCGACGTGGGCATGGCGATGTTTTACGGCCTGATTGTCGCGATATCGATGGCCATTCTGTCCGGGCCGGTCTTTACCCATCTGGCGATGAAATATTTCCCTGAGCTCAGCCATACAGGCACCGACGAACAGCCTATCGCGCCGCCGACCGCCCACACCGAAGGCAAACGCGAGCCGTCGTTCGCCCTGTCGATGTTTACCATCCTGCTGCCGCCGCTGTTGATGATGACCCGTACGCTGCTGGGCCACGCTATCGCGCCGGAAAATCCGTTGGCACAGCTGATTAATGCCGTTGGCGATCGGATTGTCTCTTTGCTGGTGGCGGTGCTGTTCTCCCTGTACGCCCTCGGCGTACGCTCCGGCTACAGGTATGCAGTAGTTGCAGAAAATTCTCGGTAAAAGCCTGGGGGCAGGCAGCGGCGGTGATCCTGCTTCTGGCCTGGTTGGTCGCGGCCCTTATCCGTATCGCCATCGGCGCAGCCACGGTTGCGGTCGTCACCACCGCCGGTATCGTCGCGCCGCTGGCTGCGAATAGCGGCGTGAATCTGGAATTATTGGTGTTAGTCACCAGCACCGGCGGCTTGATGCTGTCGCACGTTAACGATTTCGGCTTCTGCCTGTTCAAAAAATATTTCCGCCTTACCGTAAGCCAGACGCTAAAAAGCTGTACGCTGCTGGTGTTCTTCCAGTCGCTGCTGGGTCTGCTGCTGGTGTTGCTACTGAATTTACTGATTGCCTAATAACGAGGTATTACCATGAATTACCATTTATTGTTTGAGGCGCTGCGTACCCGCCGGATCCGCATCGCCGTGACCGGCGCCAGCGGCGGATTCGCCCGCTCACTGCTGGCGCAATGTCGCGCTATCCCGGCGATAGATATTGTCGCGCTGTGCGACCTGAATACCGACGGTGCCCGTGCGTTATTAAGCGCCCTGCGCTACCGCGACCAGGATAACTGCGTCTGCGCCGCGGAGCAGGACGTGCGCCGCTGCCAGCAGGACGGTGAGCTGGCCATCATCAGCGACTATCGCCTGTTGTTGGCGCTGGAATTCGATATGGTGGTGAGGCCACCGGCAAGCCCGAGGTAAGCATCGACATCGCCGTGACGGCGCTTAAGGGCGGTATCCATGTCGGCATGGTCAGCAAAGAAACCGACTCGGTGGCCGGCCCTTGGCTGAATCGTCTTGCGGCACAGCATAATGCCATTTACACCACGGTAGACGGCGATCAGCCCAGCAATTTGATTGGCCTGTACACCTGGGCGAAAGTGTTGGGCCTGGAGGTCATCGCCGCCGGTAAATCCAGCTAATATGACTATATCTACCATCATCAGGACAACGGCCGGCTGGACTATACCGATAAAATCGTCGAGGTGCCGCAACTGTCCGCGTTGTGGTCCCTGCCGGCGCAGGATGTGGCGTATTCGCTCCGTCTGCGCAGCGAAGCGCTGGCGATGCTACCGCAAAGCGCCACGCCCGATTATTGTGAAATGAATGTGGTGGCCAACTCTCTCGGCTTTGTTTTGGCCACCCCGATGCTGAATTACCCGCTTTGCCATATCCATGAGCTGGCAAACGTCTTTATCCCGCGCGAGGACGGCGGCATTCTGACCCAAACCGGCGTAGTGGATGTGTTTAACTGTCTGCTTCGCCACGACGAAGCCAGCTTCGGCGGCGACGTATTTATCGTGGTGCACTGCGACGACGAAGAAACCTGGAAGATGCTGGCGGAAAAAGGCCACGTGGTCAGCTGCAACCGGCGCTATGCCGCGCTGTATCTGCCTTACCACATCATGGGGCTGGAATCGCCCATCAGTCTTTTCTCCGCCGTGCTGCACCATCATCCCTCCGGCGCCCACGATCAGCAGGTGCATGCGGTTATGGTTGGCTTCGCGGAGCGCCCGCTGCCCAAAGGGGAAACGCTGGCGATGGGAGGTCACCACCATATTATCGACCACGTAAGCGCACGGCTGCTGGCGAAAGCCGACGCCCAGGGCATTGCGCCCTTTTACCTGCTGGCCAACAAAACCCTGACACAGGATCTCCCGGCGGGAGAACTCATTCTGCTATCGGCCCTGGCGCTTGAAGATTCCCTACTGTATACCGCCTGGCGCGAAACGGCGCTGTAACCAATCCAGCGTCCGCTGCCAGGCGAGCTCCGCCGCCGCGCCATAGCAAAACCCGGTAATACCCACCTTGCCGCTGCCGGCCGGATGCGCCTTTAAAAAGTCTATCGCGGCGAAAAAATCATTCATCAGCTTCACCAGATCCACCTGGGCCTGCAATTCCCGTCCTTTCTCATCGTTGCCTGGATAGCCGCTCACAGAACTTAGACCGTCTGGGGGGTCAGCGCGATAAACCCCGCTTTGGCCAGACGTCGCGCGACGTCCTCGATATAAGGGTTTAGTCCGCGGTTCTCGTGAACTACGACCACCGCGCCGGTCGGACCGGCTGCCTTTGCCGGGCGGACATAATAGCCGCGTACCTGCCCATGGCCTTGCGGCGAAGGATAGGTGTGATAATCCGCGCCACAATTGCCGGGTCGGTAAATTCCACCTGCTCGGCGAGGGCGTAATTCGGACTCATCAGCGACAGAATAGACGCCGCCGTCAGGCCACCCACGGCGTATTTTGCCGCCTTGGACAGAAATTCGCGTTTGGTTATCTTATCGTAGGCGTAATAGCCATACAGCTCAAGCAGGTTGGGATGAAGATCTTTCGCCGTCAAATAAGCCATGATTACTCTCCTCTACGCGGTGGGGGTCAGCTGTAATGTTAGCGAATTTTTGCCGCCGGCGCAGCAGATGCCTCCCGGGGCGCTGTCGGTCGCGTTATGTAGGTCGCCGTCCGCCTTGCTGCGCGCGTTTGAGGGCGCAGGCGTATCATGCCCCACGGCGGCGCACGCCAAAGCGGCCCCTTCCCGATGCCACATTCGCTATCTATTGACATTGACCCTCTTGGGAGAGGGGGGCATCTTTTGCGGCGTCAAGCACTAAATTGGCCGTACCCCGGCAATGATATTACCGGCAGCGGCAGCGCGCCAACCACCTTGTTTTACCTGCGACGGTTACGGCGAGGCGAAAGCGCGCATGAGGGTGTCATGACCGCGGCGAGGCGCACATATGGCGGATGCTCCAAACTCTGTCGCCCGACAAACTCCCCCAGGTCGCCCACGTCAAGGACAGCATAACGACCCGAGACACATCGCCATGCCTGGGGGCAACTACACCGGCATTGTGCTGCCTGCAATCCGCTTTAATCAGGGCGGCCGGTGCCAAGACGCCTTTCGAGTTCATTGGCGTGGCGGTGGGCGACTATCAAGTCACAGTCGACCAGTAACAGCGCGTGGTGGGACAGCACGACATGGCGCCGCCCTTCCCGGGCATCGGGACCCGGCACAGTACGCCAATACTGTGGGCGGTACCGGCAATTTTGCGCGCCAGCGCCCTGTCGCCGCAGGCAAGGTTAAACCGCCCGTCTCAGAAAGAGCCTTCCACCGCCTGCTAATGGGTAGCAATTCCCCATTGCGTCAACGCGTCGCGCAAGATACCGCACAAATGGCGATACACGTCCTCCCTGGCGTCGCCAAACGCGCGCGCGTTTGGGTATGCCAGACTGAGATTGACGATGCCCGACCCTTGCGGCACCAGCACGGCGCCTGGATACGCCAACTGGCCCTTACAGCGCTTTACGTAGCGTGATATTAATACGATGCGGCCCGACGAGGTAATGGTAGTTTTTTTAATCGGCAAAATACCGTGGAAACGAAGCCGCGCAAAACCGCCTTATACCACCACGTCGCCATAAGCCAGCGGTATCCGTTGCGCGGGATCGCCTCGCTGCAGACCGCCAAACTGAAACACCGCAGGCAGACCCAGAGATACCGATACGATCGGCGCGCCAAAGTCATGCTCGTCTTTATCCTGGTGCAAAGAGAGTTTACCGCCGACATCGTAACGGCTCATCAAGCAGGCATCGGGTACAAAGCGGGCAAAACCCACCTGCAGAGCAGCCTCCTCCGCCAGCGCCATCAGAATGGCCGGGATCGGCGGCCATGCCTGGCCGTTGCGCGGATTACGCTCCGTATAGCGATAACCATGATTGTCGCTGTTCCAGCCGTGGCCGCACCAGCTCATCGCCAGCGACATGGTGTAGCCCCCGGCGTGCTCATATGTCGCTATGGCACCTCGGCCACGACAGACTGCACAGCCGCCAGCAGAGCGGCGCCGTGTTCGCGCACGAAACCGTGCAGCACAACCGCCCCCCCGGCGCGACCGTTTCCCGCCAGGGCGGTGGCGGTAGCGCGTCTTCAAAAAGATCTAATGTCATGGCCAAACCCTGTACAAATACCCAGTACTCAGTTTAGCCTTTTGCGCGCCATTGTCCAATCTGCGTTGCCGACCACCTCAGCCGGCAGGGCCGCCGCTTGCGTGCGCAATTCGTCTGGCATGCCACGGTGCTAAAAGTCGGCGCGCACAGCGGTCCGCCTGACGCTTTAGGACGCCGGCGGTTGCCAGACGGACACCGCCTGCGCATCAATGCGTTTGGGCAACAACTCCGCCTGCGTGAAGGCATCGGCAATACGCTGCTGCTCCGCAAGACTGTCGCGGGTTACCGGCACCACGCGGTAGCTGCGATGCGCGTTCGCCTGCTCTACCGTGGCAGCGTCAAGATTGCCCCACAGCGGGCTAAGCAGCTGCGCCGCCTCAGCGGGATGGGCGGTTACCCAGGCGCAGGCCTGCGTCAGTTGGCGGTAAATCAACGCCAGCACCTCGGGATGTTGTTTGGCAAAGGCGCTGGAGGACAGATAATAACGCTGGTAGCTGGCGAGTCCCTGACCGCCGGCCAGCACGCGGGTGTTTTGCCGGCGTTCGGCGCTGGAAACAAAGGGTTCCCAGGTCACCCAGGCATCCACCTTGCCGGTCTGGAACGCCGCCAGCCCATCCGCCGGGGTCAGATAGGCCGGCGTAATGGCTTTAAAGGTCAAATGCGCCTTTTCCAGCGCGGTGCTAAGGAGATAATGGCTGCCGTCCGCCTTGGTCACCGCGATGCGTTTCCCTTTCAAGTCCGCCAACGTCTTAAGCGGCGAATCCTGGGCGACCAGAATGGCCTGTGCGTCCGGCGAAGACTCCTCGCGGGCGAAATAGGTCAGGTCCGCCTCCGCCGCCTGGGCGAAGACCGGAATGGTGTCGGCCACATCGGCGGAAATATCCACATGGCCAATATTCAGCGCTTCCAGTAACGGCAAACTGCTTGGGAATTCATACCAGCTGATTTTGACGCCCTGCTGCGCCAGGCGCTGTTCCAGGGTGCCCTGCAGTTTCAGTATTGACATTAAGGTGGAAGATTTTTGATGGTCGATACGGAGCGTGATTTCCGCCCGCGTGGCGGCATGTATTCCCATTCCCAACATAAATAGCAGCGCGCCGTGACGGCCAAAGGTAACGTGAAACATAGTGATTCCCTGAAAAGTGAGGTGATATTAAGCTCCGGCAGTTGCTTTGCGCTGTCAAAGGACAAAAACAGCTTACTAAAGTCATCCACCGGCAAAAGGTGCTCAATACCGGCTGGCGTCACGCTGGCTTGGGGTTTGGGGTTTGGGGTTTGGTCCGACCAAAAACAGAAAAAATGTGATTTGCATCGTGAACAAACGCATTTTGTCTCCTGTGACGTCGCCTTTTGTTAAATAAAGATTATTTTTATGTAACCGATATGGCAATTACACCATTTGGTCCGACTACATCAATGGCCTTCTGCCGGTTTTGACCACGTTGCGGAGCGAGAGCCCGCCCTACAGAATCCTGCGGTCACACGGAAAGGCCGCCCGGACGGTGCAGGGGTGAAGCAAATGCCGCGATCGCCGATGGCATGCTGTCGCTGCCTCAGCCAAACGGCGCTAGAAATCTGGAGCAAAACGCGGCAACCGCCGCGCGACCATTACGCTTACCACGGCGCGACGGCGTCAGCGCCTTAAGCAGGCGCCGGTGCCATAAAAGGAAAGTGATGGAGAGGAAAAACCTTGACCACTGACACGCCATTGCGCCTGGCGGATCGTATTGCGCGCGACAGAGGAAGATAAAGCGCGGCTCCAGGCCTGTTTTGACGCGACACGCCGCGTACGCGACCAGGATAACCCCGAGCAGGCGGCGCAGGCCGATGTCCGGTTTCACCTGGCCATTGCCGAAGCGTTGCATAATCTGATGCTGCTGCAAACGATGCGCGGCTTATTTGCCTTGCTGCAAACCTCGGTGCAGCAAAGCCGCCAGCGGATGTATACACGCCCGGTTCATTTCACCCGTCTGACGGAGCAGCACTAGGCGCTATTGGACGCCATCTTCGCCGGCGATGCTCCCGCAGCGCGTCAGGCGGCAGTAGTCCATTTGGACAGCGTGCATCAGACGCTAAAGTCTTTACAGGAAGACGACGCGCGCCTGGCCCGTCTTGGCCGTTTTTCCCCCTCCTCCTCCTCCAGCGAAACATAATGAGACAGTTATGATCATTTCAGCAGCGAACGACTATCGCACCGCGGCCGAACGTAAACTGCCGCCTTTTTTGCTCCATTAGCTGGACGGCGGCGCTTACGCGGAATACACCCTGCGTCGCAATGTGGAATATCTTTCGAGCATTGCGCTGCGCCAGCGGGTACTTTGCAATATAGCCGAGCTCAGTCTCGAAACGCAGCTGTTCAAGCAAACGCTAGCGCTGGCGCCGGTAGGGCTGTGCGGTATGTACGCCCGCCGCGGTGAGGTACAGGCGGCACGCGCCGCCGATGATAAAGGCATTCCCTTCACGCTATCGACCGTCTCGGTCGGCACGATTGAGGAGATCTCCTTGGCGATAAACCGTCCCATGTGGTTCCAGTTGTATGTCCTCAAGGATCGGGGATTTATGCGCAACGTCCTGGAGCGCGCCAAGGCAGCCGGCTGCGCGACGCTGGTGTTTACCGTTGATATGCCGGTGTACGGCGCCCGCTACCGGGACGTCCATTCCGGCATGAGCGGGCCGAACGCCGCCCTGCGCCGCTATTGGCAGGCGATAACCCACCCCGGCTGGGTCTGGGATGTCAGCGTACGCGGCTGGCCGCACGATTTGGGCAATATTTTCGCCTATTTGGGAACGCCTACCGGGCTTGAAGATTATATCGGCTGGCTGGGCAACAATTTCGATCCGTCGATTTCCTGGCGGGATCTCGAGTGGATCCGCGATTTCTGGCAGGGTCCCATGGTTATCACAAGGGCATTCTCGATGCGGAGGATGCGCGGGATGCGGTACGTTTCGGCGCGGACGGCATTGTCGTGTCCAACCACGGCGGACGGCAGCTTGACGGCGTGCTCTCTTCTGCCCGGGCGCTGCCCGCCACCGCCGATGCGGTGAATGGCGACATTGCCATTCTGGCCGATGGCGGTGTACGCAACGGGCTTGATGTGGTGCGGATGTTGGCTCTCGGCGCCGATACGCTGCTGCTGGGCCGCGCCTATATTTACGCCCTGGCGACGGCGGGTCAGGCCGGCGTGGCGCATCTGCTGGCGCTGATTGAAAAAGAGATGCGGGTGGCGATGACGCTGACCGGCGCCAAAACCATCGGCGATATCTCCCGTGATTCGCTGGCGAAAGAAAGTCTGGCGCCGGCCACAAGCCCCCCACGCGCTGCCCGGCTAAGCCCCAACTCGCGCAGGCGGTACGGGTTATCACCGCCGCAACGCTAGAAGGAGGGATTGTGTCAAGGAGAGAATGAAATTAATCAGCAAGCCTGGTCATCATTATTCAGTACATACTGGCTTTTGGCATAATAAAAAAACATTAACGCTCTTGAGTATTAATACACCATCTTATGGCCGCTTATGCGGTTTGTCCCCTGAGGGCCTGGCGACACGCCCCATGCCCGGCCGGCCGCCGGCGCGGTCTGCGCGCGCTCCCGCGGGCCGCACGTACACAGGAATTCAGTTTTAACGCCGACACAACATCACCGACAGGAACTAGTCACGATGGCTGTTGAAACAAAACATGCACCCCTCCCCGCCCGGCCGCCCGAAAAGCTGCGGCGCACGCTCACCAACCGATATATTCAGCTCATGGCAATTGGCGGCACCATCGGTACCGGCCTGTTTATGGACTCGGGAAAAACGCTCAGTCTGGCGGGGCCGTCAATCGCCTTTGTCTATATGATCATCGGCTTTATGCTGTTCTTCGTCATGCGTGCAATGGGAGAGCTGCTGCTTTCCGACCTCAGTTACAAATCCTTCAGCAATTTTGCCACCGAGCTGCTTGGGCCCTGGGCCGGGTATTTTACCGGCTGGACCTATTGGTTTTGCTGGGTCGTCACCGGTATCGCCGATATGGTCGCCATCAGCGTTTATTTTCAATTCTGGTTTCCCGGGTTTTTCATCTGGATGAGCGCCATGCTCTGTGTGACGGTTTTTGTCACCTTAAACATTGCCACGGTGAAAACGTTTGGCGAAATGGAATTTCGGTTCGCTATTATCAAAATTGTCGCCATTGTGGCGCTCATTATCGCTGGCGCGGCGCTTGCGGCGATGCACTGTCCCAGTTCTGCCACCGATCATGCGGGGCTTGACAATATCTGGCGGTGCGGTGGGTTGTTTCCCCATGGCATGAGCGGTTTCTTCGCCGGCTTTCAAATTGCCATTTTCGCCTTTGTTGGTATCGAACTGGTCAGCACCGCGGCCGCCGAAACCGCGGATCCAGAGCAGGTACTGCCCGGGGCCATCAACGCCATTCCGCTGTGGGTAATTATGTTTTATGTACTGGCGCTGCTGGCGATTATGGTCGTGACACCCTGGAATGTAGTGTCGGCGGACCGCAGCCCGTTTGTCGCCATGTTCACCCTGACCGGATTGCCGGCGGCGGCCGGCATCGTCAATTTCGTGGTGCTGACCTCGGCGGCGTCTTCCGCCAATAGCGGTATTTTTTCTACCAACCGGATTCTGTTCGGGCTGGCGGAGCAAGGCGTGGCCCACCCGGCGATTTGCCCTGCTCTCGCGGCGCGCGGTGCCATTGAACGGCCTGCTGTTTTCATGTCTGTGTCTGCCTGGTGGGTGTGGCGTTAATCTACCTTATTCCCAACGTCATGACCGTGTTTACGCTGGTCACTACCGTCGCCGCCATCCTGTTTATGTTTGTGTGGTCGATTATTCTGCGTTCTTATCTGGTCTATCGCCGCAAACATCCAACGCGTCACCGGCATTCCCCCTTCAAAATGCCGCTTGGTAGGGGGATAAGCTGGGACCTGTCTGGGGTTTTTCCTGTTTGTGCTGGTGCTACTGGCGTTGCAAAATGATACTCGCGATGCGCTGTTGGTGACCCCACTCTGGTTTATGGCCCTGGCCGCCGGCTGCCAATGGCAGCGGCGCAAGACGCACAAGCGGCCAAACGGCGCCGACGCGCGTAACCACGGCTGACCGCGGCCTGACCGCCCCCCGGCGCGCCGTTAAACCAAGGAGCGAACGATGTCAGAGTCAGCCAAAGAAGAAACCGCATCGGACACCCCCCTGACGGCAACCGCGCGCGCCGGCCCTATCCGCCGGTTGATTGCCCTGGTCGGCGCTGGCCACGTTCTTACCGGCGAGTGGGAAACGCGACGCTACCGTACCGGCTTTCGTTTCGGCAGCAGCAAAGCGCTGGCGCTGGTCAGAGCCGGCTCACTGGTGGAACAATGACGCGTACTGCGCGCCTGCGTCGATGCCGGCGCGATCGTTATCCCCCAAGGCCGCCAATACCGCCCTGACCGGCGGTTCGACCCCGGATGGCGATGCTTATGATCGCGATATTGTCATCCTCAGCACTACCCGGATGAACAAAATCAGGCTTACCAACGACGGCAAGCAGGTGATTTGCCTGCCTGGCGCGACACTCGACCAGTTGGAGCGCCAGCTTGCCCCGCTGGGCCGCGAGCCGCATTCGGTTATAGGCTCCAGTAATTCCGGCGGCACCTTGGTGCACCGCTGGCTGGCCTATACGCAATTATCCGTGTTTGCCCGCGTCGATGCCGAGGGCAAGCTGGCGCTGATAAATCACTTGGGCGTCGCCCTGGCGGGGGACGAAGAAACTCTGCTGGCCCGCCTGGATCGGGACGATTACGGCGAGCAGGACATTCGCTATGATACCGACGACGGCTCCGACAAAGGTTATGCCGACCATGTCCGCCAGATTGATGAGCCTACCCCCGCCCGTTTCAATGCCGATCCCGGCAGGCTGTTTGAGGCTTCGGGGTCTACCGGCAAAGTGATGGTCTTTGCCGTACGGCTGGATACCTTTCCCATGGCCCGCGGTGCGCGGGTGTTTTATATCGGCACCAACCAGACCTCGGTACTGACCGCTATCCGGCGCCATATCTTAAGCCGGTTTACCCATCTGCCCCTCTCCGGCGAGTATCTGCACCGCGACGCTTATGATATTGCCGCTCGCTACGGCAAAGATACCTTTTTGCTGATCCACTGGTTGGGTACGGCGCGCCTGCCGGCGTTGTTTGCGCTGAAAAACCGCTTCGATTTACTGGCGGAACGGCTGCCTCTTTTACCGCCGCATTGCGGTAATCGTCTGTTGCAGTTCTTCAGCCGCCTGCTGCCTAATCCCCCCTGCCGGCGCGCATGCAGGCGTATCGGGACCGTTATGAACATCATTTGTTGCTCAAAGTCAGCGCGGAGGGAGTGGCGGAGGCGCAGGCTTTCCTCAGCAACTATTTCGCCGGGCATGAGGGCGCGTTCTTCGCCTGCACCGAGGAGAAAGGCAAAAAAGCGTTTCTTCATCGCTTTGCCGCGGCTGGCTCGGCGGTCCGCTACCGCGCCTTCCACTCCCGCGCGGTGGAAGATATCGTCGCATTGGACATCGCTTTGCGGCGCAATGATGAAGACTGGTTTGAGCATTTACCGCCGGCGCTGGACCAGCAGATGGTGCATAAACTATATTATGGTCATTTCCTATGGCATGTTTTTCATCAGGATTACATCATCAAAAAAGGCCAGGATTGCCTGGCACTGGAGCACCGTCTATAGCAACGGCTGGACGCACGTGGCGCACAGTATCCCGTCGAGCACAACGTCGGTCATCTTTACCCCGCGCCGCCGCCGCTGCGGCGCTTCTATCAACAGCTCGATCCGTGTAATGGTTTTAATCCCGGCATCGGTCAGATGTCGAAGTGTAAAGACTATGGCGAGGCGGGCGGCAAAGAATAAGCTACCGGTCGGGCTCCGCATCGCCGCCCGCGCCGCCTGCAATAACGACGGCGGGCGCATTGTCGGACAACATCAGGCCCTCCCGAGCGGCCGGAAAAACGTCAGCGCGCCGCCCCTGATCGGTGGTTAATAGCCGCCCCAGAAGAAGGTTAATGTCATTTATGCTTTTCAATAATGTGGTGGGCGTATTACTATTCGTTAAAATGGATTTAACAGGTACCTGGCCTGCCGGCCGAATCATAATGACAAACCAAGTAATAAACGCCTCACCCCGTTTCTGGTCATCTTCTACGTTGGTCTGCTTTTCCTTAACCTTACCGGGGCCGCCGCGACGCCGGCGACGACACCGCCGGGAAAGACCCACGACGCACCCTCGCAGACGCTGATCGTCACCGCCACCCCGCGGACTGGCTTAGCCGAGCTGACCACGCACGCCGCCCTTAGCGTGCTTACGGGCGAGGATTTCCGCCAGGCCAAGCTGCAAGTCAATTTATCGAAAAGTATGTGCAGCGTACCGGGCCTGAAAATTCAGAACCGGCAAAATTATGCCCAGGACCTGCAACTGTCGGTGCGCGGGTTTGGTGCCCGCTCGATGTATGGCGTGCGCGGCGTGCGTATCTACGTCGACGGCATTCCGGTGACCATGCCGGATGGCCAGGGCCAGACGTCGAATATCGATCTTAGCGGCGTCGTTAACGTGGAGACCGTCACCGGCAGCCAGCCGGACAAAATAGAAGCGGGCCTGTATACCGACAGCTACGGCAGTTGGCGCTATGGCGTGAAGGCCACCGGTGCCGTCGGCGATGGCTCACAGGCCGGCGATGTCAACTACGCTGTCTCGACCACCCGCTTTATCACCCACGGCTATCGCGATCTCAGCGATGCGCGCAAAAACCTTGCAACGCCCAGCTCGGGGTACGTATTGACGATGTCAGCACCCTGACCCTCTTGTTTAACGCCGTGTATATTACCGCCAACGATCCCGGCGGTTTGACCGAGGATCAGTGGCATGACAATCCCCGTCAGGCCACCCGCGCCGAACAGTTCAATACCCGCAAAACCCTGACCCAGACGCAGGCCGGCCTGCATTATCAGCGGCAGATGAGCGATGATGACGACCTGAGCGTAATGATGTATGCCGGCGAACGCGACACCACCCAATATCAGGCGATACCGGCCGCAACTCAGGCCAACCCGCTGGACGCACCGCGGGGCGCTCGGCGCCGTGCCGCTCACGCTGACCGGCGGCCTGGATTACGGAAACGATGACCGAGCAGCGAAAAGGCTATGAAAACTATACCCTGAACAATGGCGTCACCGAGCTCGGTACCCAGGGCAATCTGCGGCGCAATGAACGTAACCTGATGTGGAATCTCGACCCCTATTTGCAGAGCGCCTGGTCGCTGACCTCGCGGCTGACGCTGAATGCCGGGGTGCGTTTCAGCCACGTCCAGTTCGACTCCGACGATTGCTAACATTACCGCCGCCAACGGCGATGATAGCGGTAACGCCCGCTATCATCGCTGGCTGCCGGTAGGATCATTAAGTTACGCCGTCACCGATGGCTAGAATGCGTATCTGTCCGCCGGCCGGGGGGTTTGAAACCCCCACACCATAAACGAACTCTCCTACCGGCCCGACGGCCAGCCGGGCCTGAACTACGCGCTAAAACCCTCCACCAGCAATACCATAGAGGTCGGCAGTAAAGCGCGCATCGGCAGTGGGCTGGCAGCCGTCGCGTTATTCCAGACCGACACCGAGAATGAAATTGTGGTCGCGGATAGCAGCAACGGCCGCACCAGCTATACCAATGCCGGCAAAACCCGCCGGCGTGGTCTGGAACTCTCGCTGGATCAGCAGTTTGCCGACGATATCCAACTGCGTCTAACGTGGACGTTGCTGGATGCGACCTACCGCACCCGCGCCTGCAGCAGCAGCGACTGCAGCGAGGGCCATGTAATCGTCGCCGGTAATCGCCTGCCCGGCATCGCCCGCAACATGGGTTACGCCTCGCTGGCCTGGTCCCCTCCCGAAGGCTGGTATGCG
This sequence comes from Sodalis sp. (in: enterobacteria), assembly GCF_051710625.1. GTDB lineage: Bacteria > Pseudomonadota > Gammaproteobacteria > Enterobacterales > Enterobacteriaceae > JBPESN01. The sequence continues at coordinate 89,000 of NZ_JBPESN010000002.1, forward strand.
TTACATGAGCGATATTGAAGTCGATGATGAAAATAGCCAGCAGCAAAAGCCTATACCGTCACCACGCTGGATACCGGTTACCGTTACGTATTGGGCAACTGGCTGATGAACGTGTACGGCCGGGTGGATAACCTGTTTGACCGCCGCTATGCGGGGTCAGTCATCGTCAATGAAAGCAATGGCCGCTATTTTGAACCGGGGGCGGGCAGAAACTGGGGCGGCGGCGTTTCGCGCTCGCTTATACATTCCAATAATACCCATCGGGCGTGCCCCGCCATTGGTCTGAACCACGGGGCACGTCCGGAACGCCTTCCCCGGCGCCTGTGACTGTTTATCTTTGCGACACCTGAACTGGGCGCACCGTTGACGGCGGTATTGCGTTAACGATCCTTTTCCCTGCCGTTGGCCCCGCTTTTCTGGCGGGCATCGACATTGATAAGCAGGAACAGTCTATGACAAAGATAACGGGCAAACGGCCGGGCGCCGTCTATTTCGTGCGGCCTCTGGGAAGACTGATAGCGTTAATCGGTCTCACCCTGACGGCGGCGGGAGGCTATCTAGCCACGCAGGGTGGCAGTCGGTATTTTTTCTGTTTATGGGGCTGATGCTGACGGTGGCCGCGGATCTCCTAATCGGTTTGCAGCCGGCGGGTGCCTGGGTCTATGCGCTGGCGTTCCTGCTGACGCTGTGCTGGGCCGTCTGGGAGGCGGGTCTAAGTTTTTGGCCGCTGTTCTCGCGGCTTTATATGTTCGGCGTATTGGCTCTGCCGGTAACACTGGCTTACCCGCCACTCAAAGCCCGCCAGGGCGACACCGGTTCCCATCGCGCCTGTTATGGTCTGGGGGCGCTGCTGGCGCTCTGCCTAACTGCCAGTCTGGGGTACCCTGGTACCGACACCGATAGTCAGCCTGCGGCAGGCGGTACCGGTCTACTCCGTGCCACCGAGCGCCGAGCAGAAAAATTGCCTGCATTGGGGCAACACCAGCGCCGGCGATCGTTTCGCCGCGCTGGACCAGATTACCAAAGCCAACGTGAAACACCTGCACGTGGCGTGGGTAGCGCATACCCGGCGACATCCCCCCTTAGCAATGGCGCCGGCGCGGAAGACCAGAACACCCCGCTGCAGGTGGGTGATACGCTGTATGTCTGCACCGCCTACGGTAAGGTACTGGTCCTGGCGGCTGACAGCGGTAAAACGCGTTGGCGTTTCGATCCGTTGGCCAGCGCGCCCAATTGGCAGCGCAGCCGTGGTCTTGGTTATTACGCCAACGACGCGGCGGCTGCGCAGGCGGCACCCGACGCTACAGCCACCGCCGCAATGCCCCGTCGTGGCCCCGACGCCCGCGGCTACGGCGGGCCGCCAACGCCCGGCGCAGCGTCAGCGGTCTGCGCGCGCCGTTTGTTTCTGCCGACTAATGACGCACGTCTTATCGCGCTGGATGCCGAAACCGGCCGGCCCTGCGCCGACTTTGGCAACGACAGCATCGTGGATCTGACCATCGGCATGGGCGAAATTAAACCCGGCTATTACCAGCAAACCTCCGCTCCGCTGGAGGTGGGCGATCGGGTGGCGAAGGTGGAAGAGCGCGCCGTGCCCGGTGGGCAACACGCCGGACGAGCGTTACGCCCCCACGCAACCCTTTTCCGTCGGCATGGCGAATACTGGTAACCAGACCTTGACTGAAGCGGACATGTGGGGCGCCACGCCCCTCGACCAGCTGCTGTACCACATCGCCTTTAGAGGCATGCGCCATCAGGGCGTGTACACCCCGCCAGGACGCGATCGCGCGTTGCAGTTCCCCGGCTCGCTGGGCGGCATGAACTGGGGCAGAGTCGCGCTGGATCCGCATAATGCGCTCACCTTCGTCAACGATATGCGCCTGGGGCTGGCGAACGCCCTGGTCGAACGCGACAAGGTACCCCAGGGGACTAGCGTGATCGAAATGGGGCTGGTGCCGCAGGCGGGCACGCCCTATGGCGCGGTGCGTGAGCGTTTTCTGTCGTTGCTCGGTATCAAAATGCACCTGCCGATGGCGGTGGGATTGCCGACGCTAGGCCCCAACCTGGTCACCCAGTCCGGCCTGCTGTTCTTTGCCGGTACGCAGGATTATTATCTGCGCGCGTTTGATACCACGACCGGCAAGGTGGTGTGGCGCGCCCGTTTGCCGGTGGGCAGCCAGGCCGGCCCGATAACCTATGTGTCGCCGACGACCGGCAGGCAATATATCGTCATTTCCGCCGGCGGTGCGCGTCAGTCGCCGGATCGTGGTGATTACGTCATCGCCTATGCGTTGCCCGATAATCCTTGATCGCGACGAGGGTGTTACCTGATACCCCTTCATCGCGACGAAGGCGTTATCGCCCGGGCGTTGCCCGATAACCCTTCAAAGGCAGGCAAGCGCCCGGGCTGGCAAAGGGTCGGCCCCCTTTCTCCCGGACCGGCTCAGGTGCAGCGCCGCAGCGAACGCTGGCGGGGGCGTATCGGAGTGGGCATGGCGCCGGTGGCGGGAAAGTCACGCGCTTGCCTGCACTTAGTGATGTGTTCCCCCGAAGGAAAATGGTAAACTCAGAACACCTTATCGCCTGCCAAACACCTATCGTAATGAATAACAAGTTGAAATTAACTGAAGTCGCCGAGCTGGCCCCGCTGCATGAAACCATGACCACGCTGCGCCGTCATTTGCACCAACATCCGGAGCTGTCCAATGAAGAGCAAGCCACTGCGGCGCTGGTGGCGGAAAAACTTCATGTCTGGGGTTATCAGGTGACCACCGGCATCGGCGGCCACAGCGTGGTGGGCACGCTGCGCGTGGGCAGCGGTCAACGCGCGATCGGTCTACGCGCCGACATGGATGCACTGCCGATTGAAGAAACCAGCGGCGTGCCCTACGCCAGTCAGACGCCGGGCAAAATGCACGCCTGCGGCCACGATGGTCATACCGCGATGCTGTTGGGAGCCGCTTGCCATCTGGCGCAAACGCGCAACTTCTCGGGCACCTTGAATCTTATCTTCCAACCCGCCGAGGAAATCGGTTTCAACAGCGGCGCCGAGCGCATGATTGAGGACGGCCTGTTCGCGCGTTTTCCCTGCGATGCGGTCTTCGGCATGCACAATCATCCCGGTTATCCCAGCGGCACTCTGATGTTCCGCGACGGTCCTTTTATGGCCGCCTGCGATACGGCGTACATCACCGTACACGGGAAAGGGGGTCATGCGGCACGCCCGCAGATGGCGGTGGATCCGATTGTGGCGGCCAGCAGTCTGGTCATGGCGCTGCAAACGCTGGTGGCGCGCAATACCGATCCCTTTGCCGCCGCGGTGGTCACCATCGGCGCATTCAACGCAGGCCAGGCGCCGAACGTCATCCCGCATAGCGCCCGGCTAGCGCTCAGCGTACGTACGTTCGACGCCGATGTGCGTCGCGCGCTCGAAGCGCGCATTCTCAGCCTGGTGGAACAGCATGTGGCGGGATTCGGCGCACTCGCGGAAATCGAGTACATCCCGGGATACCCGGTGCTGATTAACCAGCCTGAGCAAACCAAATTCGCCTGTCAGGTGGCGCGTGACCTGCTGGGAGACGCCCAGGTCATCACGCCGTTACCTGCCATTGCCGGTAGCGAAGATTTTGCCTATTTCCTGCAACAATGTCCCGGCTGTTTTCTGCGTATCGGCAACGGCGACAGTGCAATGCTGCACCAGGCCGCCTATGATTTTAACGATGAGAATCTGGTGGTCGGCGCCGCATATTGGTCGCGGCTGACGGAGCGGTATTTGCAGGAATAATCCATCGCAAGATGCCGCTTTTGCGGCGCATGCGGGCACCGCATGCATAACCCGAGGTCCGGCACGGCTTACGGTACCCGCCTCTTTTTTTTGCTGCCCTAGGAGGCGTGATGTCTGTCACTCCCGGAATTCATCTCACCGCCAACCAGGCGCTGGACAAACTGGAACGGCTGCACCTGGAGGCGGTCAGCGCCCTGCGCACCGCCATCCAGCGCTTTATCGAGGACGGTACGCTGCCTGACCGGGAAGCGCGCGCCCGTGGCCTATTCGTCTACCCCCAACTGCGCGTGCATTGGGACGGCGTGGCGCACGCGCAGGCCAAAACCCGCGCCTACGGCCGCTTTACCCGCCCCGGCAGTTATCTCACCACCATCACACGGCCTCAGCTGTTCCGCGCCTATCTGGCTGAGCAATTGGCGATGCTGGAAGGCGAATATGACGCCACGATAGAAGTGACAGCGTCACGACAGGAAATTCCTTTCCCCTATGTCATCGACGGCGCCAATCTGGCCCTCGACCGTTCTATGAGCGCCGGCATCGCGCAGTATTTTCCGACCACCGAATTGGCGAAAATTGGCGATGAAACCGCCGATGGACTGTTTCAAACCGGCAACCGTTTCCCGCTATCCCACTTCGATGCGCTGCGCACCGATTTTTCGCTGGTGCGGCTGCGGCATTATACTGGCACGCCGGCAGAACATTTTCAGCCCTACGTCCTGTTCACCAATTACACCCGCTATGTGGACGAATTTGTCCGCTGGGCCCGCCAGCAGATAGACGACCCGGACAGCCCGTATGTCGCCCTGTCGTGCGCCGGCGGCAATCTGTTAACCGGCGACGCCGGGCCGGTGGAAGATGAAGTGTCGGATCTGGCCTGGAAAAACCATCAAATGCCCGCTTATCATCTGATCGACCGCCACGGTCAGGGCATTACGATGGTCAATATTGGCGTCGGCCCCTCCAACGCCAAAACGATTTGCGATCATCTCGCGGTACTGCGCCCGCATGCCTGGCTGATGATCGGGCATTGCGGCGGGCTGCGCGAAAGTCAGACCATCGGCGACTACGTGCTGGCGCACGCCTACCTGCGCGATGATCATGTGCTGGATGCCGTGTTGCCGCCGGATATCCCGATTCCTAGTATTGCCGAAGTCCAGCGTGCGTTGTTTGACGCCACCAAAACGGTCAGCGGCATGGCCGGCGAAGAGGTGAAGCTACGGCTGCGTACCGGCACCGTGGTCACCACCGACGATCGCAATTGGGAACTGCGCTACTCCGCCTCAGCACTGCGTTTCAATCTCAGCCGCGCGGTGGCGGTAGATATGGAAAGCGCCACAATTGCGGCACAGGGTTATCGTTTCCGCGTGCCCTACGGCACGCTGTTGTGCGTTTCCGATAAGCCGCTGCACGGGGAAATCAAATTACCCGGACAGGCTAATCGGTTTTACGAAGGCGCCATTTCTGAGCATTTGCAGATAGGCATTTGCGCCATCGGCCAGCTGCGCGAAGAGGGTGACAAACTGCATTCACGCAAGTTGCGCACCTTTAACGAGCCGCCGTTCCGCTGATAGCCCCGTCCTTGCCGTCAGTCGGCCAGCAGCGCCGCCGACCGCTAACGCAGAAAAACCAGTAAGTGTTGTACCGTCGGCGTCAACAGCGAGCGATGCGCGCACACCAGCTGCAGAGGTGCAGGCTCGCAGGCGGCAGGAAAGATTTCGCGCAGCCGCCCGGCGCGGATGTCCGCCAGCAGGTCAAGGCGGGATTTATAGACTATGCCCTGCCCCGCCACCGCCCAGCGCCGGACCAGATCGGCATCGTCGCTGGTGCGATCGCCCTTGACGACCACGGTCTGAATCCCGTGTGGTAAATGAAACTGCCAGCGTTCGTAAGTAATATCGCCCCAAAAATAGCGCGGGCAATTAAATTATGTTGACTGAGCGCCTGAGACGCCGCAGGTCCGCCACCAGCGGCAGAGCCAGCAGCGAAGAATCCATCAGCGCGCCGTAGCGGATGGCCGCATCCAGCGGCTCACACACCAGCTCCGCGGCCCGATCGCTAATGCTCAACTACACGCTCACCCGCGGATAGCGTTGCTGAAATTCATCTAGCCAGAGCAGCAACATCCGGCGGCTAAAATCTGACGGGGCCGAAAGGCGCAGCGGCCCTGCAATCTCATCCTGTCTTAGGGCCAGCGCCTGCTGGCCCTGGGCCATGGCATCCAGCGCCGCACGCGCGTGCGGCAAATAGCGCTCGCCCGCTTCCGATAGCCGTAGGTGCCGGGCGTTACGCACAAACAACCGCGTCCCGATCGCCCGCTCAAGACGCATCACGGCACCGCTGGCGTAGGCCGGGGTGATATCCAGCTGGCGCGCGGCCAGTGAGAAACTGCCGGCAGCGGCGGTTTGCACAAAAACGCGCAGATCATCAAGACACATGATTTTCGTCATTTTTGGGAAAGTCTTTGGCAATATACCCCTGTTTTTTCCTATTGCTATCGGGCAGTCTAGGTTGAGTTATCGTTAATGCCGCCCCTTAGACGCGGCGGATGAACCCCCGTCTTAGGAGAAATGCCTTATGCACTCCTTTGATTTTTATTAACCGCTGCCGATAACCGCCCCTGACGCGCTGGTTGAGCTGGACCTGCCCAAACCCACACTGGGCGACCATGACCTGCTGGTGGAGGTGAAAGCGATTGCCGTTAATTCGGTGGATGTGAAAGTTCGCGACGGCAGTACGCCGCCACAAGGCGTGACGCGCGTTCCCGGCTTGGGATGCGGCCGGGATCGTAATCGGCGCCGCCGGCGGCGCCGGCTCTATCTTGCTGCAACTGGCCCGCGCTCTCACGGGGCTTACCCTGGTTGCCACCGCCTCACGGGCCGAAATGCGCCGCTTGGGTACGGGATCAAGGAGGGCATGCGGTCATTGATTATAGCCAACCCTAAGCACCGCAGCTTACGCAACAGGGCATCACCCATGTCAGCAATGTCATTGGTCTGAATCACACCGCAAGCTATATTCCGCAGATTATCGAGGCGCTGGCGCCGGAGGGGCAGCTGGCCCTGATTGACGATCCGCAGCAATTTGATATTGTCCCGTCCAAAAGCAAATTCCTTAGCGTGCACTGGGACCTGATGTTTACCCGTTCCCTGTATCATATACTGCGACGCAGGAACGGCAACATACTCTGCTGCGACGGGTAGCCGAGCTGGTGGATCAGGGCGTGATACGCACCACCCTGACCCGCCGCTTTGACGGTGTCAATCTGGATAACCTGCGCCGGGCGCATACGCTGCTGGAACAGGGCGCCACCCGCGGCAAGATCGTGCTGGTGCGGTGAGTAGACCGCCGTCGGCCATAGCGCTCGTCAGCGCTGACGGCGCTACGGCCAACCGGCGACTAGCGGCCTGCGGGATAAGCGCCCGGGGCGTCGCGTTGCTCAAGACCGGCGGCGCGCCGACGCACCTGTAGCGGCGGGAAAGATGTTTCGCCGCACCGCAAGCGTGCCGCAGCCAACGCCCTAAATCACCGCCGCGAACTCGCTCTCCTGCGCGGCGAATTTCCCTTAACCTCTTTTCTGGCTCTCCTTCAACCTTATCCGATGCTTCATCGCCTGCGTCACATTCCCTTTTGCGTCGCGGCGGATGTCCCGTACCGCCGCTCGCTTTACCGTCCCGGCGCAATGCGGCAAACATCATAAATTTGAATGCAAATAATTACATTATAATGACTTTCACGCAACACAACAGTTACAAACGTCACATGGACAGTAAAATAGAAACAGCGTTCCTTATGGCGGGACAGTGGGGAAACACATGAAATCATTGCGCAATGCGTTACGTATACTCGACGCGTTCAGTCTTGAGCGGCCGGTCTGGGGAGTACGCGAACTGAGTCAGTACAGCGGGCTGTCTCCTTCCGTGGTGCAGCGGGCGCTAACAACCTTCCGCGACGGCGGTTTTTTGCAACAATGTCCGCATAGCAAGCGTTACGAGCCGGGGGCACGGTTTTGGGAATACGGCCAGATTTTCCGCTCACGGCGGCGCCTGGACGATATTATCGCCCGCGAACTCCGTGCGTTGGCGGACGTGTCAGCGGCGAAATCGCCTAGTTTACTGTACTGGATAATGAACAGGCGCTGCGCGTGCAGGTGGCACAGAGCGCCCGCGCCGTGATTATTGCCATCCGCAGCGGTGAACGCAGCACCCCGCTGTCGCTCGGTTCGCGCAGTAAAATCATGCTGGCTTTCTTGGCGCAGGCGCAGCGTGCGCGCTTGGTTGAACAGTCCACGCCGTCCGCCGCCCAACCGCGGCGGCGTGGCGCCCTGGACTTTATTCGACGCGAGGGGTGGTGGCTGTCGCGCGGCGAACGCCTGGAAAACGTAACCGGTCTGAGCGTCCCGCCGTTTAACGCCGGGGGAGAGGTCTTTGCCTCATTGACGCTCGGTGGCCCGACCGACCGCCTGCCGGAAGACGTGACAACGTCATACCTTCCCCACCTACTTACCGCCCGCCGCGCCATTGCCGCGGGCTGGCACACTCTCAATGGATGATATGACAGACAAGATGACGTTATCGGCCGCCTATACCCTGCGGGAAATGAAATCGTTTTATCTTGGCGCACCGCCGCACACCGTCGCGGGCGCCGATGTCAGCGACTGTGTGCTGGCGCCCGGCGGCGTACCGGTCAGTATCGACCCTAACGGTACCACAAACGTGGGCCAGGCCTGGCTGCAGTATTTCCTGCCGGCCGCGGCGGAACGCAGCCTGCCGTTAAGCTTTTGGCAGGGCAGATCACTCACCGACGCGATGTGAGAAACCACTCCGGACGGCCGCGAAGGCTGGCTGCATTATTTTCTGCGCCACGGCTGGGCAGTGTATAACGTCGACGCCGTCGAGCGCGGCCGGGCCGGTTGGGAGCCGCGCGATCCGCATTTCGCCTCGTCGGCGATTTTGCGCACCGCCGAGGACATCTTCTACCAGTTTCGCATCGGTTCCCGCGTACAGGGCGTGACGCCCGATGCCCTCCAGGCCGCCGCCGATCCCCATTGCTAATTCCTGCTCGCCGCTTTCGAGCACTCTCTATGTGCCAAGTGGTGCCGCGCTGGGCCACGACAAATGATCTGATCCTCGCCGCCTATTGCCGGCTGCTGGACCGGATAGGTCCCCAGATCATCATCGCCCATTCCCAGGGCGCCGTATTCGTGCTGCGCGCCGCAGCCCGCCGGCCCCCCGGACAGGGTCAAGGCCATTGTCGCCATCGAACCCGCGCAGGGTGGCGTGGTGAGGAGGCGTTGGCTGATGGACATTCCCGGCGCAAGCCGCCCCGATGATGGAAACAATGACGATGGAAAATGTGAACGAACTTGAAACTGCTACCCTGCGAAAAGCCGCGCTGCGGCTAATGCCCTTATTGACCCTGGGTCATTTTCTGGCGTCGCTGGATCGCGTAAATGTGGGCTTTGCCCGCCCTGCATGCAAATGAACGACGATGTCGGTCTGTCCGCGGCGGCCTTCGGTCTCGGCGCCGGACTCTTTTTTGTTGCCTACTGCTTTCTCGCCGTGCCCTGCAACGTGATGATGGTTAAGGGGGCGCCCGTCGCTGGTTATCGCTGGTGATGGTAGCCTGGGGCGTGATTTCCAGCGGGATGGCGCTGGTGCAGGGGCCCTGGTCGTTCTACATTCTGCGTTTTTTACTGGGGATCGCTGAAGCGGAGTTCCTTCCCGGCGTTATTTACTTTTTTACCCTGTGGTTTCCCAAGACCGTGCGCGGACGGATGGTCGCTGTCCTGATGACGGCGCTGCCGCTGAGCAGTGTACTCGGCTCGCCCGTCTCCGCCGCCCTGCTGTTAACCAATGGCATTCTGCACCTGCGCGGCTGGCACTGGCTGTTTATTATCGAAGGGTTGCCGGCGGTGGCGCTCGGCCTGCTGGCACTGCTGATTTTGCAGCGCGATATGCAATCCGCCCGCTAGCTGACGGCGGCGCAACGCGACTGGCTGACCCGGGAACTGACTAAGCCCGGCGCGCTGGCGGTGGCAGATGTACCTCAGGTGCCGCTATGGCGTCAGCTGTTCAATAAGCACGTGTTGCTGTTGACGCTGGTGTATATGGGGGGAACCGCGGTGGCCAACGGCCTGTCGCTGCGGCAGCCGCAAATGATTAAGAGCTTTCATATGTCCACCATGCAAATCGGGCTTGCTTAACGCTATCCCGTTCGCCATCGCAAGTGTTGCGATGTATTGGTGGAACGCCCATTCGGATAAGCATCGTGAACGGACCTGGCATACCTGCCTGGCGCTGCTGTTGGGCGCCGCCGTCTGGCGGGCACGATGTGGGTGACCACCCTTGGTCCGACCATAGCGGTGTTGTGCGTGGCGATCATCGCCGCCTCAATGATCAAAGGGCCGTTTTGGGCCATGGCCACCGAGCAGTTACCGGCCCATAGCGCGGCCGTGGCGATAAGCCAAATTAACGCTTTAAATAATCTGGGGGTCTTTGCCGGCACCTGGCTTATTGGCACGATTCGCACCGCGACCGGCAGTTTTACCTACGTGCTGGCGCCGCTGGTGGCGCTGTCGCTGGCGGCCAGTCTGGTGGCCTGGCATCTGAGCCGGCACCGTCCCGTCACGCTACCGGTCAACGCCAAATAACCGCTACCGGCCGCCGCCTGGGGCGGCAGGGCCTCTACACGCCCTGGGCGTACCGCACGACGGGCGGCTGGCCGGCGGGGTGCAATATCGGCCCGAGGACTTCCGCCTCCAGCTCCGCCAACCGGGCATTACCGCGCCGCCGCGGACGCGGGACGTCCACCATGAAATCCAGCGCAATGCGCCCCTCTTCAATCAACACCACGCGATCCGCCAACGCTACCGCCTCGCTGACATCGTGGGTCACCAGCAAGACGGTAAAATTGTGCTGACGCCATAGCGATTTGATTAACGCCTGCATCTCGATGCGCGTGAGCGCATCCAACGCACCTAAGGGCTCATCCAGCAGCAGTAGCGACGGCCTGTGAATCAACGCCCGTGCTAACGCCACCCGCTGCTTTTGACCGCCGGACAGCGAGCGCCGCCGGCCACTCGGAACCGCGGCGATTTAGCCCGACCGCCGCCAGCGCCTTATCAGCCTCCCGGCGCCAGTCGCCCTTAAGCCCCACAATCCCACGTTATCGCGCACCGTTTTCCAGGGCAGCAGCGGGCGCGCATCCTGGAACATCAGACGGGTCGAGTCCCGCAGAACGTCGAGGTTGGCATTACCGGCCCGCAGCGTGCCACCATCCGGCTGTTCCAATCCGGCCAGCAGGCGCAGCAGCGTACTCTTGCCGCAGCGGCTGCGGCCCACGACCGCCACAAATTGGCCGTCGGAAATGGCGAGGTCGATCTGCCTAAGCACCTGGCGCTGGCCGTAATGCTTTTCCAACTGATTGATTTGTAGTAGCGTACCGCCGGTCATGTTTGCCGCAGAGATCATTGCTTTGTCTCCTTCTCCTGATAGGGCCGGGTGCCAACGCAGCCATACGCGCTCCAACAACAAGGTGCAAACATCGGCCAACTATGCCCAGCAGGGCATAGAGGATAATCGCCACCACCACATCAGTTTGCAAAAACTCCCGGGCGTTCATGGGCAGATAGTTAATACCCGAACTGGCGGAGATGGTTTCCACGACGATAAGCGTCAGACACATCAGCCCCAGGGAGAACCGCATCCCGACCATGATCGACGGCAGCGCGCCGGGCAAAATGACCTGACGGAACAAAGAGAAGCCGGACAACCCATAACTGCGCGCCATCTCCAGCAGGCCGCGGTCGATATTGTGTATGCCGTGGTAGGTATTCAGGTACAGAGGGAACAACGTACCGAGAGCCACCAGAAATATTTTGGCGGTTTCATCGATTCCGAACCACAGGATCACCAGCGGGATCAGCGCCAGATGGGGTACATTGCGCAGCATTTGTACCGAGGTATCCAAAAGCTGCTCGCCGGTGCGCGACAGACCGGTAATGAAACCTAGCGCCAACCCGATACCGCCGCCGATGGCAAAACCGGTAAAAGCGCGGGAGCTGCTGATGGCCAGGTTGGCCGCCAGCTCACCACTGGAGGTCAAACGCCAGAAGGTTTTGGCGATATCTACCGGTGCCGGCAAGATCTGGCTGGATAATCAGCCGGCCTGAGCCGCCCCCTGCCAGATAAGGATCAGGAAGACCGGCAGCGCCCAGGGCGCTAGAGCGTGCACGAAGCGTCCGGGTTTGGCGCGACGTGGCTGACCGGCGTGTTTTTTGCGGTGTCGAGTGGGATAATTGCCATGTTGTTTTTTACTTACCACGGTGTCCTGTCGCGCGCCTGAGCGCGGGCATACATGTTATATCCGGCGTCTTTGCCAGCGCCGCCGGGCCCGGATCACAGCAGCGGCGTGGCCGCGATTTCCCTGCCGCCGGCCCCGGCTTCGGGCCGCGGCGACAGTGATTCACTGGTATCATAGTGCGGGTGTTTAGGGGTGTGAAATTAAATTTTTCGCTAAAGTAAGCAAAAATACACTTAGCGTCTGGCCTGGCCAAGCTCGTGCATTTTCCTCTGTCGCACCGTGCGAACACCGGCCGCCGCTGCGCCGGGCGTGAGTGTTGAATGAAATCGCGAATTATTCCTATTAACTTTAAGAGATGATACAGTTGCGCGCAATCTGCAGGAGTACACGCCAGGCGAATGAAAGGAGCGACAGGTGTCATCAGGGCCATCCAGCTATAAGATTTTTGACGTGACGCTAAAAGAAAGTGTTGCGATCACCCCGTCACTGCAACGTTGTGTTTTTTACGGCGAAGACGTCGCAAACATGGCCCGCCATGCGCCCGATCAACGCATCAAGGTGGTGCTGCCGCTGGCCGGTGGCGAACCGCCCTGTCTGGTAAATAACGGCGAATGGTATCCCGCCTGGCTTGCCGAACGTCGCCCGCAGCGGCGCACCTACACCCCACCCTACGCAATGTGCGTCCCGCCCAGGGCGAGCTGGATATTGACTTTGTTCGGCACGGTGATAACGGTCCGGCTTCGCGCTGGGTCAACCACGCCTGCATCGGCGATCGCTTGCAACTTATCGCGCCCAATGCCGCCTTCGACGGCAATGGCGGCGGGTTTGAATGGTTGCCTCCGGACGGGGTGCGCCAGGTACTGCTGGTGGCGGATGAAACCGCGCTACCCGCGGCGCTGGGCATTTTGGAATTCTTGTCGGCGCAGGCATCGCCGCCGCAGGTTCAGGCTTTTTTTGAAGTGCCGCTCTGCGCCGATGTCCAAGCGCTCAATCATTATACCTTCGCCAAAATCCATCGGCTGCCGCGTGAAAAGCAGCTCCACCAGCCCCCCTATGGCCAGTCGTTGCTGATGGCGCTAGAGACCCGGCTTTAGATCCCCGACGATGCGCCGCGTACTCAGGATGAAGCGGCGCAGGGCATTCTGCGGCCTGCAGCGGGAAACCCTTAGCCTGATGGGCTATTGGTGCCACGGCCGTTGACCCCGCCGGCGGCGCTTAGCGCTACCGCCTTCCCGTCCCGACTTGCGCGGGCACGGGGTCGGTTATGTGCCAACTGCATAAACGGCGCCTCGATTTTGACGAACGTCAGGGCGCTGACGATGAAAACCTCCACAAAGACCGCAGCCAAGGCGATAACCGGCCCCCAATGGGGATATAACCAGCGGAAACTGATGGTCAACATTAGCCCGTGTAACAAATAGCTGCTGTAGCTTATGACGCCGGCGAAGAGCAACGACGGGCTGCGCAGCAGACCAAACAGGTCATTACTGCTGGCGGTGATAAGGGAAAAGACCGCAATCAGCAATACCGACAGGCCCGTGTAGGCAAAGTCAAACAGGTAAAAACTCAGACCGACGCTCGCCTGCGCCACCGCCGAGAGCCCCTGTTTCCAGACTGGCCTTCTAATGCAGCGCTGCCGTCTCGGCGTTAAAACCCCCGGGCAGGTGTGTAATGTGGCGGTCAGCATGCCGCCCACGAAGGCGTACAGAATACTGTACTGCACCGCCGTGATCGCCTGCGCCCAATGCAGCAATGCAACAGGATGACGACCGCCCCGAGCGCGACCAGTCCGCGCCGGCGTTGATGCGCCAATCCGAGTGCATAAATAAGTTGGTCATTAAAATTCCGTGATGAATAATCACGGTGGTCGCCGCCAGGTCGCGCAGGCCATTGATGATGACGAATTTGCCATCATCGGCCATTTCAGTGGCGAAGGGTTTACAGACCAGCGGGTAGAGCAACATAGAGGTGAGAAACGGGATGGCACACAGGGAGAGGTAAACGAAATCGGGCATAACAATCTCTAGCGGAAGCGAAAGCCCTTAAGCTTAGAACATGTCCGGCGTGAGCGGCAAGGCGTTCGCCGGCGCAGCATGCAATCCTCAGGCGATACACGCCGGCCCATCGGATTCCTGGGCCATCAACTGTCTGATTTAGCGCCATAAAGATAAATTTTTCAAGTTCTGTAAAGCCGTCGTTTCCGGGTGTTACCGCCCCACCGCTCTGGTTAAAAAGCCAGGTCGATCACCACGCTATCGGTGTAAATTCCCGTCGGCGGTGTCGTTTGCGTTTTGACGATTTTCGCCACGTAGTTGAACATCCGCGTCAAACCCATCGCCGGTCACGCTGACGGCGGCGGCGCTGGCCACGCGCTCTGCGCCGCTGCTACCCCAGCGCGTGTTGCCATTGGCCTGGTAGATTTCATAACTCAGCCGTTGGCGGCCGTTGGCCATGTTCCGTACATTGCCTACCGCATGAGCGCCGTTGCTAAAGCCCACCTACCGTGTAGCTGCTGCCTTTGGTACAGGTGACGAGGTGACGCTGCTGCCTTGGTGACATCGTTAAAACTGGCGACCAGCGGCGCACTGATGAAATTGAGGTTCGGCGCGGTAATGGCGATGCAATCGTTGGTGCCGATAAGCGTAACGCTTGTCGGCACCACTACCGTGCCGGCCTGCATGCTGGCAGGCAAACACGTCCCGCCGACACCGATGCTGGTGCAGATATTATATTGCGTCAGCACGTTCAATGTCCCGCTATAGGTGCCCGCCCTGACCGCGACGCCCGGCAACGTGCGCAGATACAGCGGCAAAGTAAAGTTGAGATTGCTCATGATGCCCACCAGATTGATCAACTCCTGCGATCCGTAGGTAACCGCCCCTGCCGCCCACGCTCAGCTCGGTTGCGCAATTCTCCGAGGTACAAAGCTGTACCGGCACGCCGTCGCCGCTGTTTTGCAGCACCGCGCTTCCGCCGGTGACCTGACTGGCGCCGGTCAATTGCAAACGGATCTAGTTGGACGAGAGCATCGAGGCGATACTGCCGGCGCCACAGTTAACGTGCACCTCGCCGGTCGTGGTGCTGGCCTGATTGTTAAGCACAAACGACGTCACGCTGCCGAGATTGGCGCTGCTGGCGGGCAGCGAGCAGGCAGCGTTCGCCGCGCCCCCATCATCAATGGCAAAAGCAACCAGAGTCGCAGGTCGAGTCAT
Source organism: Sodalis sp. (in: enterobacteria) (assembly GCF_051710625.1). GTDB lineage: Bacteria > Pseudomonadota > Gammaproteobacteria > Enterobacterales > Enterobacteriaceae > JBPESN01. The sequence goes on from NZ_JBPESN010000002.1 coordinate 104,297, forward strand.
GGGGCGCTCCTGATGCAGGTTCAATCAGAGGGCAGCGCACGGGCCCGTAGGTTTTCAACGCATACACCACGCCGCACGGCAGCGGCAGCCGCGCCTGACAGCGCCCTCCATCCGGCGTTTGCGCCGTGATGAGGTTTTCGTCGCTAAGATTATCCAGCCAGGCCTGGCCATCCCAGCCGACAACTTCCGTCGGCTGGCCCCGTCGGGTCAATTGCGTGGCGACGGGCAGTGACTGGCCCTGACCGTCGTGCAGAATAACCAAGGCGGCGCGAAGCTTCTGCACGCCAAAATTAACGGTATAACCACTTTGTCGGCGAATGGTCAGACGCTATTCCACCCGGGAGGTGGTGATTTCCAGCGGTAAATCGAGCGTATTGATTGCATATTTCGCCGGATAATAAGCGCTAACGCCCGGCACCAGCAGATAGCCTTGGGCATTGGTGACCCCCGCCGACTGATTTTCATAACTCACTTCTACGTTGAGGTAACCGGTTTTCACCAGCGCGAAGCGCTATTATTTAACTGATTTGCGGCCAACCATTGCTCATCCATCAGCACCAGCGCACCGCTGAGATCGTTCCAGACGGTATTTTCTTCACCGTAGCCGTAAATACCGCCATCAATTTCCATCAGCGGATTGCGCCAGCCGATCATCCCCTGCCGATAATCCGCGGCGCGCCGTTGACGGGCGTAGGCGAAATCCCAACTGATACCGCCATCGGACGGCATGGCGCTGGAGAGGGTGAGCCGCTGCGCCATGCCGCCGCCAGGGGATCGCTCTACCCTAACGCTTGCATTGGACAGCGCACTAAACGGCACGATAACAGCCAGCGCCCCGCTCCATCCCCCGCCTGTACGGCGTATAGCTTCCGGAGACAAACAGGCTGGCGTCACCCCATAACGATTTACTCCACGACAGATTCCACAGTTGCGTCCGCTCCCCCTGGGCGCCGCGAATGGCAACATAGGCCGCGTCCAGGCTGCCGTAGCGGGCCAGCGACAACGTGGCGTTGTATTGTTCGCTGCGGCAGTTGAGAACTCTAGCGCGTATCGCGAAGCAAAGCGTTATCGCCGTTATCGTAAATCGCCAGATTGCCAAACCGGGCGCTACGCAGGATATGCTACGTACCAATGCTAAACATGCGATTGTTATAGCGATAGCCGAAGCCGTATTGATCCCCCTGCTCCCCCTGCTCCCCCTGCCACAGACTATGGTTCCAGGAGTGATTCACCCCCCCAGCGCGCTGAGACGCAGTTGGGTGCCCACGCCGCCCAGCGCTAGGCTGTCCGCGCCTTCCGCCTAGGTTTCCAGCGTAAGCCAGTCGGTAATGCCCCGGCGATAGCTGCCGCTGGCGACCACCTCACCGTAATAGGCACTCAGCGTGCCATATCCTTTGCGTAGCGCACCGGCGGAAAAGGAAAAATCCGCCAGTCCCGTTTCCAGCACCATGCTGGAAACGTAAAACGGCAGTGTGGTCACCACCTGCCGCCCGAGCGCGTCGGTGGTGACGATTACCGCATCGCCGGCGCCGTTGACGAACGGCAGATTATTCAGCGACCAGGGTCCGGGTTGTACCGACTCGCTATTGGTTTTAAAACCGTTAACGAACATATCGAGGGAGGTCGGCATCACCGCCGACCCGCTAAATGACGGCAGCGAGTAAGTGACCAGGTACGGTTGCAAGGCAAAATCCCGGGCGATCTGCACGCCGCCGCCCCTGATGCTGCTGCTCCAGGAGACCGACCCGGTGATCAGATCCCCCACGGTCCAGCTCAAGGCGTCATCTTCATTCTCATTGGACCAGGCGGTGTCGTAACGGATATAGCCGTTGCGGGTGCTGCTGGTGCCGCTCAGGCTGCGCTGCACGACGCCGTCATGGCTGATTATCCGAAGTCGCCAAATACGCGCCATTCGTTCCAGGCGAACGTGCGTAACGCACCGTTATAAAAACGGGTGGTATAGACATCGTAATTCAGCACCGTGCCGGTGCTGGTTCTGGCGGGATAGTGCGGCGCAGGCTGCTTGTGGGAAAACGCCTGCGCCGGCAGCCAGCCCGCCGGTACCCTCAGCTGCAACTGCTGTCGTTGTGTGTCCAAGTGCGTCTGCACGTCCGGCATGGCCGAGACATCGACCCAGTCGCCCGTCAACTTCTCCGCCGGCAAACCGGCCTGGCGCAGATCCTGAGCGCGCAGCAGATAATGCCCATGCGAAAAAGTGATCGGGACGATGAATCCGTTGTCCGCCTGATTGACAATAAGTCCTAAGGGGTATTGCTGACGCCGGCTGGCCTCGGCCGCGCTGGAGGACGGCGGCAGAACGTCCAGGGGCAGCGTGTCGGCGCCCGCGGCGCCAATGCCCGACGGCAGGATCAATAGCGGGAACAGGCCGGACCGGCAGCACCGCATCTTCACTGCGCTTGCTGTGCGCCGCTACGCCAGAGGCGATCGCGGTTGTCCAGCCGGAATTCCAACTGCTGGCCGCGAGCCAGGTTTCCCTTCAGCGGCCAACGATAGCTCGCGTGGGACAGGACATAGCCGAAGAGTTCGTCGCTTAAACGATGATGGTCGAATTGCGCCTGGCTGAGCCGCGCATGCACTGGTCCGCGGATGGTGACCTCTAAAAACGCCTTGCCGCCCTCCTCGATCACCCGCCAGCTTAACAACAATTCGCCGGCGGCGGGCGCGGCCCGCTCACCGTAAACGAACAGCGGCATGTAGTGGTCAACTAAAACTAGCCACCGCGTTAGACTGTATGTAGAACAGTCGCTCAGATTCGTTTGGAGTTAAGCCGCCGTTACACCAGTGAGGCCGGATAGCGCTGTAATACCTCGTGATGTAGC
>NZ_JBPESN010000003.1:0-79062 GCF_051710625.1 Sodalis sp. (in: enterobacteria)
AAGGGGTTAAGCTCAGCGCCGTCGAGGCTGCCGTCAATCAGGCGGATGGCGTTACGGTTATGGGTCGCGGTCTGGAACCAGCGTTGCGGGCGCTTGTAGAAGGCGCAGGGCAGCCAAATGTTTTCCGCCTGTTTCCAGCCGATTTCCACGACGGCAAAGCCGTGACCAATGGCGTCCAGCAAGTCGAACAGCAGCATTTCAAACTCCGGCAGGTCCGAAAACCATTTCGTCGCGGCGTTTGCCATGGCCTTTTCCTGTGCGCTGGGATGACGCGGCGGCACAATGCGCCAGGTGATCGGCATCACCGAACGGCGGTGCTTGCTCATCTCGACAAACAGGTGGCCATCGCGCTCCTCCATATCAAAAAACAGGTCAGCCTGACGCACCGGATGCCCCTGTTCGGCCTCGCTCAGGATGCCATACACCCGGCGGATATTGATGCCCAGCCAGGGGTGCTCGGTCAGTTGTTGATAACGCAGGTGGCGGTCATCGGCAGTCTGTGGCTGCGTCAGGGTGCGGCGGCGCAACAACCGGGCCGTAAATATCGGTGAGCATGCCCATTACCAGCCTCCACGGGAAAAGCCCAGCCGTCCGGGGTGACGGTCACCGGACAATGAGCGGTATTCGGTTTTCGGGCCGTGGGTTACGGCCAGCGTCCAGAGCCTGTGCAGCACATCCGGGCCGTCGTCATGGTCGGCGCGGGGAAAGTAGCGCAGCTGCTGTATCAGAGTGGTATAGCTGGCGTGCAGCCGGATAAGCCCGTTTTCCATATGGGGCTGCAGGGTCTTGATACGCAACAGCTTGTCGGCATGGGGGATAATGGCCCGCGCCGGCACCGGGTGACCCAGCTGTGCCGCGCGTTTAATCAGCTTGGTGCGCAGGAACTCCTGGAACTGCACCGCCTCAATACTCCAGACCAGGCAGTGGTATTCCTTTTGCAGGGCGATGATGTTGCTGATAATGGCGTCCAGCAGCCGCTGGCGTATCTGCGCTCCCACCACATCCAGCACGCCGGTGGTGCGATTAAAACCGCCGGCCAGCAGCGGACGGATGGACCAGGAGACTTCCGCGCCTTCCTCCATCTCGGTACGGTGTGGCGTTATAAAAATCCTGCGCCGCGGCCTCCCCCTGGTTACGCAATACCTGCTCCCAGGTCTCCCACAGCGACAGGTTCACAGGCCACTGGCGCAGGGCCTTAAACCGTGCCTGCCGCCACAATGGGTTATTCAGGGTGCGGGACAACACCGAGTTCGTAATGTAGGATGGTGCCGATATACACCACACCGAGTTTTGCGCCCGCGCCGCCCAGCGGCAGCACGGTTTTTCTCAGCCAGCTTTCCAGCTTGTCGCGCTGGTCCGGGTTGCGCACCTGCTCGTCGTTCTCAATATCGTCCAGTATCACCAGGTCAGGTCGGTACGGCCCGTGGCGCAAGCCACGCAGCTTTTTGCCGCTGCCGGCCACCTGCACCTTGATATCATTGCGCGTCAGGATGGTGCCCATCTGCCAGACGCGACCGACACCGCAAGCTTCGGGGAAGTCCGCCCGCAATCGGGGGCTAAAATTCCAGCTCGGCTTTGATGGCTTCGAGCATCGGGTACGTCTGGTCGATGGAGTCCATCACCATCAGGGCATAGTGCTTGATGCCACGTACCAGACACCACAGCACAAACAGCTGACTAACCAGCGTTGACTTGGCTTCCCCGCGAGGCGCGGCGATGGCGCCCTGCTCGCCTTTCGGGCTGGCGACTATCTGTGGCAGCCGCTGAAACAGATAGCCATGCAGCTCACTGGAATCGGCATGACGGATATAGTGCGGGAAATAGGTCTGCACAAAATAGCGATAGTCGTTCACCGGATCAGCCACCTGTAAACGCCGCGCCGTTATGGCCTCGGACCCGGTATCAAAATCCAGGCATTCGGCCTCGATGGTGCGGCGCAGACTGGAGGCCAGCGCAGCCAGCGAGTGCTGGAATTTACGGATAGAAAATTTTGTCGCCATACAGGCTTTTTACCACAATCGGCACACGTCGCTTACCCCTCAGCAATCTGACTCTGTCTGATAAGCATGGCGGCCTCCATCGGGCCACTCAGTATTTGCAGGGCTATCCACATCGATTCGGCAAAAACAGCACGGTTCGTCTCGCTATCTGAAAAATTGTCGCGCACTAACGACACCAGTTTATTGGCGGTGTCGATGCGCTCCTGCGTATAAAATGTTGTGTCTTTAGTCATGATGTCCCCCTTTTAAATCACGTTTACAGCCAGTACCGCATTGATGCGCGACACCAGGGTCTCTGCCACCGTGTCAACGCTGCCGGCGACACTCGCCAAACATAAAAAGTGCGCACCGCCGTCCAGAGTGACAGACACATTCTCGCCGGCGACCCTGACCACGCTGACCTCGGCCGGGTCGAGGTACACGCCCGGCAACAGCTTGACCAGCTGCTTCATGCCAGCGCCGCCTCTATTTGGTTTTTGATGCGGGTTGACGCCTGAAAGGGTATTTCGCCATAGGCGACATCCACGACATCCACGACATCCACGACATCCACGACATCCACGACATCCACGACATCCACGACATCCACGACATCCACGATATCCACGGCATGCACCGCGCCGTCGCGCAGCTTGACAAACACCTCGCCGCCGTTGCTGACCCAAACCTTGGTGATGTCTGCCGCGATAACGGCCACCTCATCCCGGATTTCAACGAATTGATTAGCCATAATGTTTTTCCAGTATCGGTCCGAAAGCCTCAAGAATGTCAACAAACGCCGAGAACAGTTTCAGAGTCTCCATGGCGGTGGCCAGCTGGCTGGGTCTCGGGCAGGCTTTTTTTGCTGGCGGCAATGGACTTGCTCCACGTATCCGTTAAGCGTGCCAGCAGCTCACCCCGCTCTGGGGCACTTAATGTGTCAGCCAGATTGACTTTTCCAGTGTCTCCTGAAACTGCGCCATCAGGCTGGTCAGGATGGCGCGCGCGATATCTTCTGGCGCGCCATTGGCCAGCAGATGAGCGCTGCGTATTACCTCTTAGTCATCGCCATTGTTCAGCGCCTCTTTTTTTTCAGCGCCCGGCGGAATGCACACTGACGCCGCACTGGATTGCCGCCAGCTCCAGAGACAGGTTGCCGAACACATAAGCCCGGCGCAGCCCCTCGCGGGTGGTCCTGGAGTGCGCCATTACACCCCCAGTCGCGCCCGTATGAGCGCCCGCCCGGGGTGGCGACCACGCCGCCGGTGCCGTGCGCCCTTCACCTGCAGGCGGTCAAGGCGGCGGTCGATACCGTCGAGCTAGGTACGGAATGGTGCGCAGCTCTGCCAGCACCGGCGACATCACATCCTGTGGTTTCATGAATCAGGCTCCTCGTTATTTGTCGGCTTTGCGGTCGAGCTTGTTATCAATACGTTGAATACTGTCCTTGACGTCCTGCATCATGCCGGTCATCAGTTGCAGGCGGCGAAGTTCTTCACTGACGCTTTTAAGCCACAGGCCGCCGAGCGCCAATAGCAGGCTCAGGGCAACATTGAAGGCCAGATCAAGGCTCATCGCGAGGTCTCTCCTGTGCGCTATAGAAAGCGCTTATCGCCTGCAGCTGGGCTCGCAGGGGTCAGACACCAGGCCTCGTAGTCGCTGGCGTGGTGCAGCAACGCCGCCGGGCCAAGCCCCTTTAGGGGGGGCGGCGGCATGGGCGGCAACACCAGAAGGTTGGCCGGCGGGCGCAGACAGGGCAGTATTATCGTCGACGGGGGGGGGTAGCCGAGGGCGGCGCGGTAGCGCTGCAGTCCATCAGGTCCCATAAGCCATCGCCATCATGGGGATACGCTCACACAGATAGTCGCGCAGCGGCGCGAAGTTCCCCGACGCCCAGGCCAGTACTGAAAATCCTGGGCACAGCTTGCTGGAAAATTCATTATGGCCGTGCAGAGTGGTCTCGAGCCAGCGCACACGCAGCGTCAATACCTAGGTGCGCAGCACGGCCCACTGCGCCGACGTAAACTGGTCGGCGTTCACCAGGCAGAGACCCAGCAAATCGGCGTTATGGCCGCGCACATGGGCACCCACCACTTCTTCCACATCGCGCCCGATCAGCCACTGACCGTCAGCCTCAATCACCCCATGGTGGCCAATACTGGTCAGGCCGTTATCATTGGCCGGGGCGTCACGGTGAAAACCGCGCGCCCGGTGCCAGCGGTCAATCACCTGGGCGGCGTTTTCGCCGTCCCGGCCCAGGACGCACTTATTAAGTGTGGCGGCACAGTGAATAATGATGCGATGAATGGCGCGGGACATAAAAAACCTCATGCAGAACATGAGGCTATTGTGGCGCAAGGCGACCGGCGGTGCCGATGACGGGGGCGTAGAGGATAATACTCAGAACAGGGTGGGTTGCTCGGGCGGTGACCCCGCCTGACGCTGGCGCACCAGTTCGCGGACACGGATCGCGGCGATGCCATAGCGCGGGCACAATAGCGTCAGGGCCATGGTGGTGGACTCCCCTTCAGCCAGCAGCTGATCCAGCTCGGCCAGAAAGCAGCGGTTGCGCCAGGCACGCCCCGCCTCGTCACAGCGGGGGATATACAGCTCCTCGCCACCAAAATGGCGCAGCAGCAGCGCCCCCTGTGAGGGCGTCAGGACTTCCTGCAGCAGGGTAATGCGCCGCCCCCGCGCCGCGCAATTCCTTGCAGATGCGAAACGGCACCCCGCCGAAATGGCGAATAAGCGCCTCGGTGGCCGGAAAGCCTATCAGGCCGGTAATCTGCTGCACTGACTCCGGCAACAGCGTCTGCACCTCGGCGTAATCGGGCTGCAGCGACGCTTGCATCACGACCTCCCGTGCCGTTTGGCGTCCATAATCAGCATCTGCATCAGCTGGCGCACCTGCGCATCATCGAGCCATTTATTCTACGGGCTTTTTTCGCCCAGCATACGCGCAATCATGCCATTGAGGTAGCCCCAGGGCCGCCCGGCGCTGGCGAGCAGTGCCTCAATCTTGCTGAGCATCCTCTGACGTCCCGCTGCCACACGGGGCTTGTGGCCCTGTTTGGGGTAACGTGGTAAAACCCTGGCTGCACATTGCACATATAGCGCAGCACGCGCGTCTGCTCGGTGGCAGTGCAGTCCTTGGCGCTATTTTTACCGGTCTTGCGCAGCAGGAGGCCCCGGTAGATCTCCTCATCCCAGTCGAGTTTATTTTTACCCGTATGCGCCACTTTAATCAGATTTTTCATGAGCATCACCCCGAAGGGTCACCGCATGAGAGTGTCGTCCCGGCGAAGGCATCTTTTTCTCATCGAAGAGAGACACTGGAGGCAATAACCCCAGTGCGGTCAAGGCTCGCTTGCACTCGGCAAGCGGGTATTCGGTTACTGACGCATAAGACTGGCTCTCATCAGGAAATAATCGTTGCCAGGCGGCCTGCGCTATCTTGACCTGGTGCAGGGCATCCGCCAGTGCCTGATGCTTTTCACCATCAAACGGGATGGTGCGCACATCTATCCCCGACAGCCGCACCAGTGTGCGCAGGTCGGCGACATCCCAAAATGACCAGGGGTAACGGTCATTGCCCTGGTCGTCTTTTTGCGGGTCAACGCGGTCGAACCAGCTTTGCAGCAGGGGAATATCGAATACCGCGCCGTTACCCCAGGGCACGCGAGGTTTAGCGCAGTGGGTGGCGATAAAAGTCCGCAAGGCGCGCGCCACAACGTCGGGGCGCGCTTTACCGCCAAAAGCCTCGTGACGTGCCTCATCACTCTGTTTTTGCCACCATTGCAGGGTCTCGTCCTCTGGCTCACCGTATTTGAGTGCGGCCTGATAATCGATACGCGCATAAAATATCGGTCCAACCTGCCCCGTTGCTGGTTCAAACATCACCGCCGCCACCGACAATATCGGGTAACCGGCTTTTTTACCCCGCGTTTCCATATCGAGCATCACATTATTCATGGGTCTGTTCATCACTTGTCCTCAATGCTGTTTTTTATAGCGCATTACCGCCTGTTTCATTTGCTGGCGAATAGCGTCTGAATAAATCATGCGTTGTCGGGCATCATAAAAACGCAGGCTGAAGGGCGCCGGGACGAGGCGTGACTCCTGCACCAGACTGCGGTCATTAAGATAATAAAGACAGCGATTGCCGTTATCCCCATATTCACATTTAATCACGCGATATAACATATTTATGTCCTCCCGGGTGGGTTGAGAAAAACAGGTATGACGTTTATTTGGCGCAAGCCAGCACCGGCGGATTGACGCCATTCTAAAACAGAGTATTAATACATCGTTTATTCAGCATTCGGTGTCAGCTACAGAATGTTCGCAAAATAAGGCGCTACATTAATTTCAACCTCCGTGCAGGTAATTAAATCCGTTACACTGTTCAGTGTTCTTATTAATGTGCCCTCTTTTAAAATCCGGTTAGATAAATAAAGTGCGCGCCGACCGGATAGCATTGATTAAACTGTTCTGTCTTCATGATTCATACCCCGGCGATATCCAGCGACAGCGGCTGATATTGCCCGGTCTTGTCGATGCGCTCATAAAGGCGGATATAGCTCTTGCTGCTGACCATCTGCACCGCTTCCGCCAGCGCATCCATCGCCCGCAACCAGCGCGGGTCGGTAATATTATGGCGACGCAGCTGTAGAATACGGGCCGGATTAATATCACCGTTCTTATCGGTGGAAAACGCGTGGTCAATAATGGCCAGCAGCTCCGGTCGCGCATTCTGCGTCCATTCCGCCATGCAATCATCAATTAACGCCTTGGCGGGGCCTGGATGCGCTCATCAAAGGTAATGCGGTCTTGCAGCGCGCGAATGACCTTGTAGCGGCCATCAAAGGAATACAGCGTCACATTGCTTTTTCTGCCGCTACGCTTCACCCCGTATTGCTCAACCGACAAATCAATCAATGCCTGGATATCGACAAACGCGCGGTGTTTAAAATTTCTCAATGCCTCATGCAGCGGCCGGGCGCGTGCCACAATAGCTTTGACCAGCGCGTCGCGCTCCTTATCAATGGGCTTTACCATGGCGTCGGGTATCAATGCGCCCTTGGCATCCTGCCAGTAACCGGCGGGCACCGTATTGTCATGTAAGTTAGTGGACATGATGACCTCTCCTGCTAAATGTATTGGCAATAGAGCCTTTATTGATGGCCCCAAAATCAGCCCGGCACGATAATACGCTAGCAAGTGCATCGTGAATAAACTGGGCTTCCTTCTTTTCAACCTCACTGCCCGTACCGCTGGCATTGATATTTACATCAATGCCGATGGGGGTTTGCTGAACAATAATGTTAATTTCAATTGTCATGGTGACCTCAATATAATGATGCTGACCAAATAACCTTGCATTCACCTTTCATGAATACCCCTTGCTTAAAACCACCCGTGCGTTTTTGCCAACGGTGATATAATCCGCCTGACCCTTTTTTAATAATTACTCACAGAGTGTATGGTGTTCAATGCGGATAACCGGCTTACAGTCATGCAATATCACGCCTTTTATCGTTAAATACTGTATAACGGCTTCTGCCTGCGTCATCGCAGCGATAAGATAATTGTTGGTCGATACCATCTTTATGATGGACTGACATACTTTTCTCATTCAATGAATCAGCATTTCTGCATAGCGGTTGATTAACGTCACGGACATCCCCTGATTGTCGATAGCGCTTGTCCGGGCCACCCCGCGCACCAGTTTAAACAGGCGGCGATAATTGCCCCGTGAATGCTTGCGAAAGGCAGCGGCAATCTCGGGCACAAGCGGTTTATCCGAGACCTCGCCGTGCGATAGCAGGCTACCGAGAATGGCGCTGAAATCCTCGGCTTCGCTCTCTTTCCTGCGGAACGCCAGGGCTAACGCCATGCCCGCCCGGCTATAAAGCTGGGCGTATTCCCCGCGTGAGCCTTTCAGATTGAGCAGCAGGCGCGACATGCCCGCCAGGACAATGGCCACCCCGGAACGCTCGTGAATGCGGCGTAGGACCTCAAGCGCCCTGTAGGGCAGCAGCTCGGCCTCGTCAACCAGGACCAGCCAGTTTTTGTAGCGTAGCCCCTTGCACACACTCCTCGACCAGTTCGTGGATATTGCCGGTTTTTAACAGACCCAGCCGGGCGCACAGCGCCTGCAATAACACCTTGGCGGTATAGCCGGGGTCGGCTTCAATCAGAATAACGTCTTTGATTGGCGCTGTTGGCGCGCACATACTCTTTCAGTACCATGCTTTTCCCCATGCCGGCCGGGCCCCGTATATCACACCGATATCGCCGAAGTCATGCGTGGCACTAATCGGGTCGAGCGCCACCCTGGCCAGATGGGTCGGCACAAAATTCACCTTGATGTCCCGCCGGTGGGCGCGCTCTGTCTCACGGTCAAGAAGATCTCGCAGTGTGCCCTCGACGTTATCAATATTGCCGTTGTAGGGCCTCTTTAAATATTGTGAAATGGTCGCGCCGCTTAATCCGGTTTTATCGGCCACCTTGCGCTGGGTGTAGCCTGACCGCGCCATCAGCTGGAAAATACGTTCTCGCGTTGTCATACAATATAGCCTTACCGGTTATTATCGACCTGCTTGATATCGTGCTCATATTCGGATTCAAACAAATACACCTTGTCTTTTTCGGGTGCCGATACCTGGGGTATCAGCAGGCTGTAATCGCTCTCCCTAGGTGCATCAATCACCGGGCGTAATTCGTCTTTCGCATCCTGAATTTTGCTTTCGGCCAGTTTAATGCGACGCTTGGCGCGCGCTTCCAGCGCTTTTTCCACTCTGGAGACCGGCACCGGCGAGGCAGTATTGCCATTCCACAGCGCAGTACAGAAATAGGCACCGTCCATCTGGCGAATAATCACTTCATTAGGATTATGGATATCGTAAGCCACCCACACACCGTCTGGCGGTCTACCTCAATCAGCTCCCTGGCAAAATACGCGTTATTCAGTAATTTAACCCAACCGCGCCGGGCCCCGCGTTTTTCTTCTGGCATAAACATCTCGCGCAACTCGCCTGGCGTCAGGTATTTAATATCGTCCCCTTCCTCAGCCAACAGGGCCTTACGGTAGGCGGCCGGCGTCATTGATTTACCGTTGACCTTGGGCAGGGCGTGTGCTCGTGGCTGTGGTTATAGCGCTGCACCTCCTCCTCAATGGCGTCTATCAGCTGCCGCCAGCTGGGCAATATTGCCAGCGTTTTTTGCTGCGTGGCGTTCAGCTCCTTCCCCTGACGCAGGCCATTCGACAGACTCAGCAGTTTTTGCCCCTGCACCCGCGCTCCGTTGGCGTCGGCGCTCAATCCGTTATAGGTCTGAAAGCGCAGGGCCAGCCTGCGTGGCAGCACGCCGTTCGGCCGCTCGATAATGCCCCGCGCCTGCGGGTTACCGGGGATACCGGTAATATGCTCAATACCCAGCCGGGGAAAAATCCCGGTGATCTCCGCATCCAGCATCTTGTTGATCTCGCCGCCGCCGTTATCGGAGTAGGCAAACAGCAGCTTGCCGTGGTGCTGGATGGCATAACAACCACGCATCCGCTACCGCGATGGCGTTTTCTGCCAGTGACAGGCTTCAGCCCACCAGATAGCGGGTACGCCCGTCGAGCACCAAAGTCAGCTCCGGGGTAAAGGGCCGCCCGTGTATCGGATGCGCCACTTTCATGTTCAGCGACTTGCCGTCGGCTATCCAGCAGCCATTTACCGGCATCTGCGCCCAATCCCGCTGCTGGTACACCTGATACGCCTTGAGCGCCGAGCCGGTGACCCGGCCCTTTGACCCTTCGGTTGGGCGCAACCCGCTTGACCATGCGATTGACCTTGTCTCGTAGGTCGGCAGGGCCGCCAGCATGGTAGGCTGGTCATGGTATTTACTCTGCCAGTCCGCCTGAAATGCGCGGTAGGCTTCCAGCACCGTCGGGCAACGGGGTCAGGCATAATGCGGCTAGAACAGGGCGTAGAACCACGTCATATCCTCGGGGCGCTACTTCTTCAGCTTCCCGGGAGTCAGTATCGCCAGACGCTCCTGGCGCTGCTCAGCGCTGAGATAGAGACTCATCCATTCCTGTAGGCTGCTTTTGCCCACACCCCTTGCCGGGTGCGGCCCTTTTTGGCGTTAGTCAGCGTGCCGGCGCGCTGCAGGGCTTCGGGCAATGTGCCGGCCTTTGACTCATCGACGCAACGATAAAGGTCACCGCCGCAATGCGGGTCATGCCGGCCTGCTGTAACCGAACCACTTCCTGTGCCAGCATCATGCGCGTATCGGCAATCTGCTTCTGCTGATCGTTTAGAGCCTGCACTTTGCGCTCGAGCAGGGCCGGACATTGACGCATGATCGCCGGCTCATCGCGCGACTTGATGGCGGTACTGCGCTTGACCGACTCATCAACCGGCTGGGCCGGGGATTGCGCAATCAGGGATTTATAGTGCCGTTGTTTGATGATCTCGCGGGTTTGTTCCGGCAAATAATCGATGTGGTACTCGAAAGCCTTGGTGCCTGAACGCTTACGGACTAAATCGGGTGAATTTGCAGTCCTCTTATTCAATGATCAGCAAAGTCCCTGCAAGGTGTCAGGCAATCCGGGTAAACCGACTCACTCACCGTAACAAACATAATTACGACACCTTGCTCATATAACGACTCGGCCAAATGCTGGCCGGATCCACATTGAGCGCATTAGCGATAATGCGTTCACCTTTGGGATAGGGACGATACAGCGCGTTTTTTAACGTGCTGGACGCCAGCCCCGAGCCGCGGGAGAGATCTTGCATGGTGATCCCCTTCTTGTGCAGGGAAGCCCCGATATCAATCTGGTGCCAGTCACGATGATTCACTTCATTTCTATTTATCATTCGATTACCCTAAAGAGTTAACCATGCGGGTAAGTCATGGGGCTCACCCATACAGCAATGACATCTCAAACTTAAGACAAGTAAAGCAAATAATGAATTTTCTTTTCTGATCGCCTCATATAAGAGATATTTTTTGTATTTTATTAAATATAATCAATAAGTTATAGAGAAAAGAAAATGAGGAAGAAGAAAACAAGTAATTTTGCTTTTGATATGGATGGAAAAGAAAATTTTGTCGCACGCCTTAAACAACTTATGGGCAATAGAAGCGCCAGAGCTGCTGCAACTGAATGGGAGTTATCCTTCTCAACATTGCACAACTATTTAACTAGAGGTACAGAACCATCTTTTACAGTGGTGCAGAGCATTGCATATAAAAAACACGTCAGCCTGGGCTGGCTTGCATTTGGTTCATCATGCACTCAAAAAGAAGTGGCCTCAACTAGCGAGATTCAGTCGATTAACGAGAAAAGCCTAATAAAAAATCCTTTAGAAGCTACTTGGCATATAATTTATAAGTCGCTGCATAAAAAAGATTTAGAGGTATTAATAAGCCTGCTTTTGCAAGAAGGGGCAAAGGGTGTATTGGCGTTATCAGGACGTAAAGATGACTTAGATAGCCTGTTACTCCAACTTCCAAAAGAAGAAAAAGAACGTCTGATAGCCCTACACGAAGCTAAAAAGGGGGCGGTATCTGAAGAGTGTGCAGTAGAAGATGTGGCAAGCTTAAACTGTAAGAAAAGTGGAGCGGCCTAAATAAAGATTAGGCCATTATCTATCTCATTTCATTATTTTTATGATTTACTAATATTTTTTAACCTAATTTACATATATCTAATGTGATGCCCAAAAGGCGTTTAAACTACCTTTAAATCTGCTCAAACTACAGTCATTCGAGTCTAAAATTTAGTGCAAAAAAATCATTTTTTGCCCATTTTTTTGCGACGAGTTTAGAATCTGCAAAATCTCTGTAAGCCGCGCCATTAAAGAGCTTCCTGCTAACCTATCGTTTAACTTAAGAGTCCAGAAATGATTGCCACCCTACATCCTCGCAGGAAAATTCGACCTCATCGGTATAGTTGCGCGCGTGTTTTACAGAGTGCAGCGCCATCTCGACCACTTGGTCAAAGCTCTTTTTCAGCTTGGATTCCACATGCAGTGTCAAGGTGGCCAGGAAAACATGGATACGGAACGCTTCCGCCACGCGCAGCGCCTCGGCCGCGACATCAATATCGCGATCGACGCAGCGCGCCAGGCCGCAAACCCGGCTGTTTTTGATCTGGCGGGCAATGGTCTGCACCGACTCGAAATCGCCGGGGGAAAAGACCGGAAAACCCACCTCCATGACGTCAACGTCCATTCTTTCCAGCGCCTGCGCAACCTGCAGTTTCTCTTTTACTCTCAGGCTTGCCTGCAGTGCCTGTTCACCATCACGCAGCGTCGTATCGAAAATAATAACTTATTGGCTCATGGTCGATCTTTATTCTGTTGGTTTCCGCACACGCCGGCATAAAAAACCCGCGCAGTGCGCAGGTTTTTATCTGGAGTGACCCGAATTCAGTTCTGAATACCGTGCACCAGCCTGCCGCGCATTAATTCTGCGTGTAGTAGTAGGCTTAGTAGACGGATAGACGTGAACATAAATTCTGTGCTTTCCATTAATAAATTCGGTTAGTAAGGTTATTGGTACAGCATCTGGCGCGCGCTTTTACGTACCTCTGCTAAAATTGACTCACCGACAAAAATAAGCCGCCATAAAGAAGGGTCTTATCCAGTGTATTATCTTGCCAGGTTGCGTTGGGGTAGCGTATTAAATATACCCGTTAAGAGTGCAGGGTTTTTTTGCTGTTTGCCGGCATCATTAACAAGCGCTACCGTAATCGGCCATAAAATATAAGTACACAGTATTCAGGGTGCTTATTTCCCTGTCCCTCACGACAACCGAAAAGACGTTCCACTGTCGGCGTAACACTGTAAGCCTGGAGGCAAATCATGGAGATGTTGTCAGGAGCCGAGATGGTCGTCCGATCATTGATTGATCAGGGCGTTAAACAGGTATTCGGTTATCCCGGCGGTGCCGTGCTGGATATTTATGATGCGTTGCACACGGTCGGCGGGATCGATCATGTGCTGGTGCGTCACGAACAGGGCGCGGTACACATGGCCGACGGCTACGCCCGCGCCACCGGCGAGGTCGGTGTGGTACTGGTGACTTCCGGTCCCGGCGCCACCAATGCGGTCACCGGTATCGCCACCGCCTATATGGACTCGATTCCCCTGGTGGTGCTGTCCGGCCAGGTAGCCAGCTCACTGATTGGCTACGACGCCTTTCAGGAGTGCGTGATAGGCATCTCGCGCCCGGTGGTGAAACACAGCTTTCTGGTGAAAAAAACCGAAGATATCCCGCTGGTGCTGAAGAAAGCGTTCTATCTGGCCGCCAGCGGCTGGCCGGGGCCGGTGGTAATCGATCTGCCGAAAGACATTTTAAGCGCGGCGCTCAAGCTGCCCTACCTCTATTACCCCGACTCGGTGTCGATGCGCTCGTACAACCTGACCGTGCAGGGCCACAAAGGGCAAATCCGGCGCGCGCTCACGACGCTGCTCGCCGCCGAGCGGCCGGTGGTCTATACCGGCGGCGGTGCGATTACTTCCGCCTGCCATCACGCGCCGCGTCAACTGGCCGAACAGCTGAATCTGCCGATAGTAAGCTCGCTAGTGGGGGCTGGGCAGTTTCCCCGGCAGCCATCGGCAAAGCCTCAGTATGCTGGGGATGCACGGCACCTTCGAGGCGAATATGGCGATGCATCGCACTAACGTGATTTTCGCCGTCGGGGTCCGTTTTGACGATCGCACCACCAACAATCTAACGAAATACTGTCCGGATGCCACGGTGCTGCATATCGATATCGATCCGGCGTCGATTTCCAAAACCGTCACCGCCGACGTACCGATTGTTGGCGACGCCCGCCATGTCCTTGAACAGATGCTGGAGCTGCTGACGGCGGGAGAAAGCCGTCAGCCGTTCGACGCGCTGCGAGACTGGTGGCGGGATATCGAGCAATGGCGCGCCCGCGCCTGCCTTAAATACGACAACAGCAGCGATAAAATCAAACCCCAGGCGGTGATCGAGACGCTGTACCGGCTGACGCAGGGTAACGCTTACGTGACCTCCGACGCGGGCCAGCATCAAATGTTTGCCGCGCTGTACTATCCGTTCGATGAACCGCGACGCCGGATCAACTCCGGCGGCCTGGGCACCATGGTCTTTGGCCTACCGGCGGCGCTCGGCGTGAAGATGGCCTTTCCGCAGGAAACCGTGCTGTGCATTACCGGCGACAGTAGTATCCAGATGAATATTCAGGAGCTGTCCACCGCACTGCAATACGATTTGCCGGTGGTGGTCAGTTTGAACAACCGCTATCTCGGTATGGTGAAACAGTGGCAGGACATGATTTATTTCGATCGCCACTCCCAATTCCTATATGGCGTCCCTGTTGGACTTCGTGAAGTTGGCGGAGGCCTATGGGCATGTCGGTATCGCCATTGAGCGGCACGATGAGCTGGAATCCAAGCTGGCACAGGCGCTGGCGGTGAAAAACCGCCTGGTGTTCGTGGATGTGATGGTAGATGGCACGGAACACGTTTACCCCATGCAAATCCGCGGCGGCGGCATGGATGAAATGTGGTTAAGCAAAACGGAGAGGACCCAATCATGCGCCGTATTTTATCAGTGTTACTGGAAAACGAATCCGGCGCATTGTCCCGGGTTATCGGGCTGTTTTCCCAGCGTGGCTACAATATCGAAAGTCTGACCGTGGCCCCCACCGACGATCCGTCCCTCTCACGCATGATTATTCAGACCGTAGGTGACGAAAGGGTGCTGGGGCAGATTGAAAAGCAACTGCATAAGCTGGTGGACGTGCTGCGCGTCAGCGAACTGGGGCAGGGGGCGCTAACCACGTTGAACGGGAAATTATGCTGGTGAAAGTGCAGGCCAGCAGTTTCGGTCGCGAAGAGGTGAAACGCTGCGCCGAAATCTTCCGCGGTCAGATTGTCGATGTCACGCCGGCTATCTATACCGTACAGCTGGCGGGCACCAGCGAAAAACTGGACGCTTTTCTCGCTACGGTGCGTGAGGTGGCGGAGATAGTGGAAGTCGCCCGCTCGGGTATCGTCAGCCTGTCGCGCGGCGATAAAGTCATGCGCTGAACGCGTCTTTCACACAGGGTTGAAGCCCTGCAGTATCGGCTGAACGTCCTGCTTTACGCCGGGCGACAGGTTGGCGTCCTGCGGCGAATGATGTGTTGACGCCGGGCTGAAAGCGTGTGCCCGGCGCCTCCCGGACCGGCATGACGGGCGGTCAGACCGAATTTAGCGCGTTCTGCCGGAATGGGCGACGGGCGCACCCGCTCCATCGGCCTGGTTATCCCCGATCTGGAAAATACCAGTTATACCCGCATCGCCAACTATCTTGAACGCCAGGCGCGTCAGCGCGGCTATCAGCTGTTGATCGCCTGTTCGGAAGACCAGGCGGACAACGAGATGCGCTGCGTGGAGCATCTACTCCAGCGGCAGGTTGACGCGATTATCGTCTCAACCGCCTTGCCGCCGGAGCATCTGTTCTACCAGCGCTGGGCCAATGACGCGTTCCCCATCATTGCCCTCGACCATGCGCTGGATCGCGAGCACTTTATCAGCGTTGTCGGCGCGGATGAGGAAGATGCGGAAATGTTGTCCCAGGAGCTGAGCCAGTTTTGGGGGAGCACGTGCTGTATCTTGGCGCACTGTCGGAGCTGTCAGTGAGCTTTCTGCGCGAACAGGGCTTTCGGCGCGGCTGGGGGCAGGATCGGCGCAAGCAGGACTTTCTCTATGCCAACAGCTATGAGCGTTCGGCGGCGGCAGGACTTTTCGGCCGCTATCTGGAGAGTAATCCAATGCCGCAGGCGTTGTTCACCACGTCGTTTTCACTGTTGCAGGGGGTAATGGATGTGACGCTGAAACGCAGCGGCCGGCTGCCCCCCCATCTGGCTATCGCCACCTTTGGCGATAATGAACTGCTGGATTTTCTGGAATATTCGGTACTGGCGGTCGCACAGCGCCATCGGGAAGTGGCGGAGCGAGTGCTGGAGCTGGTGCTTACCAGCCTCGACGAGCCCCACCGGCCCAAGCCGGGTCTGACGCGTATTCGCCGCAGCCTGTTCCGGCGCGGTCAGCTTAGCCGTAATTAACCCTGCGCCGCCGGGCCGTGAGCCCGGGTTACTGCCGGGACGGCGCTGAGGCGACCGGTAGCGGCCCGGTCACCCGGAAATAACCGGCGGCAGTAATCCAGGAAGTAGCCGTACACCACACTGAGCACCATAGAAGCCACCGCATTGCTGACCACCGCCGTGAGCAACTGCCTCCACTCCACACCCAGCGCAAGAAGAATCGCCGCATAGACCGGTGATTGAAAACTGACATACGCCAACAAATCCACCAGATTCCGGGTCCAAAATTGTTTGGGCCGGTGACGCCACGCCAGACGCACTACCGCGTCGCGATACTGCCCAAACGGCCAGGCGATAATCACATTAACCGGGATCGCCAGCACACGCGACGACAGTGATTGCTGCAGACTCATACCGGACAACAGGATTTTAATTGCCATCCCAGTAAAGAAACAATACACCCCCCGCGCGAAGGTATCCGCCGTGGCACTGCGCAGACGCGATGTAACAGCAGACATGGGGTGACAGCTCCAGCGCAAAAAAAGAGAAGTAAACCGGCCAAAGATGCAGGGGACAAAGTGATTTGCAAGGCTTAATTTATGTAGTGTAGAGTACATCACTGCCTATACTAAGTTAACTAGTTAATAATTTTATTTAAAGGGTTAATCTCGTGATTTGTACCGATAAAATATCCGGGGCCGCCGTTTAGGCGATTTCTCTCCGTCGGATAATGAAAGATAATGAGAATCAGATGGTTGAACTCAATGATTTTCAGGGGCGATCCTGATGGGTTTTAACTACCGCAGCGGTGAGAAAAAAGAATTGCGCCATTTTTAGGATTAGTCTGGCGATAAAATAAAGCGGAGGGATACCAATAAACATCTGATTATAAAATCAACAAAGATTTAGGGCATATAAAACTAGAGGTGTATTTTAGGCCGTCGAACAGAACGCTTTCACCGGATCAATAAAGGCGTTAAAATATCTGCGCAGTATGAAAAAAGAGGAATGGTAAACCCTTCTGTTACTCCCCCCCCTTACTTCATCCGCCCTCGTGTCGCCTCGCGTTGTCCCGCAGCCATGAAGTCCGTCAGGCCGGTTTTTTGGCCGGCGGTGGTTTTGCAGGCGCGAATATTTATATTTTTAATCCAAACAGAATGACGATGAATAGAGTGATGTTATTTTTAGTTTTTTTTCGTGATGTATTACGCATTCTCCTCTAGAAGGGTAATTACCGACGTAAATAATCCCTTCTGAGTCATTTAGTCGCTTGACAATGTTTTGACACCATTCGTACACTCTTTTGCGTGGGAATTTGTGGGGTAAAGTGGTGATCAAGGTTTTTAAGGGGTAAATAGACGCATGTTTCGTGGCGCAACCTTGGTTAACCTTGACAGCAAAGGCCGGCTCGCCGTGCCTACCCGTCACCGGGAAAAGCTGAATGAGGAATCGGCAGGTTTAATGGTGTGTACCATTGACCTCCATCAGCCATGTCTGCTGCTTTACCCCTTGCCGGCCTGGGAAATCATCGAACAAAAGCTGTCGCGATTGTCAAGCATGAACCCCGCGGAACGCCGGGTACAGCGTTTGTTGCTGGGACATGCGAGCGAGTGCCAGATGGATGGCGCAGGCAGAATACTGCTGGCGCCGACGCTCAGGCAGCACGCCGGGCTGTCAAAAGAAGTGATGCTGGTTGGGCAATTCAATAAGTTCGAGTTGTGGGACGAACAGACCTGGTATCAACAAGTCAAGGATGACATCGACGCTGAGCTGTCGGCGGAGCTAGCGCTTAGCGACCGGCTGCAAGACTTATCGCTATAGCCATGTCAAAAAATTATTTACATACCACCGTGTTGCTGGATGAAGCGGTGAAGGGCCTGAATCTTCGGCCAGATGGCGTCTATCTGGACGGGACCTTCGGGCGCGGCGGGCATTCACGTCTTATTTTATCAAAGCTTGGTGCGCAGGGACGGCTGTTCGCCATCGACCGCGATCCGGCGGTCATTGAGGCGGCGCGGGTTATTGAGGATGCGCGCTTTGCCATTATTCACGGCCCGTTTTCCGCCATGGCGGAGTACATGGCGCAACGGAACCTGCTGGGCAAGGTTGGCGGCATATTGCTGGATCTTGGCGTCTCGTCGCCACAGCTCGACGATCCGGAACGCGGCTTTTCGTTTATGCGTGACGGACCGCTGGATATGCGTATGGATACCACGCGCGGCCAATCCGCCGCGCAGTGGCTGGCGCAGGCGTCGGCGGAGGACATCGCCTGGGTCTTGAAGACCTTCGGCGAGGAGCGCTTCGCCAAGCGCATCGCTCAGGCCATCGTCGCGCACAATCGTCAGCAGCCGATAACCCGAACCCGCGAACTGGCGGCGCTGATTGCTGACGCCAGCCCGTTTCGCGATAAGCATAAGCATCCGGCGACGCGCAGCTTCCAGGCGATCCGCATTTACACCAACAGCGAGCTGGAAGAGATCGAACGGGCGCTGGACGGCGCGCTGACGGTATTGGCCCCCGGCGGCAGGTTGTCGGTTATCAGCTTTCACTCGCTGGAGGATCGATTGGTGAAACAATTTATTCGTCAGCACAGCCGCGGACCGCAGGTACCGGCGGGGCTGCCCCTCACGGAGGCGCAGATCGCCGCGCACTACCAGGACCAGCGCCAACTGAAAGCAGCGGGCAAAATGCAGCCTTCGGCGCGGGAGATAAGGGATAACCCGCGTGCGCGCAGTTCGGTACTGCGCTTCGCCGAGAAGCTGGCGCCATGATCGGCAACGAACGGCACGGCCTTATCGGGATTATCGGCAGCGATTTGCTGCGCCACGGCAAGCTGCCGTTGTTGCTGCTGATTGCCGTCCTGATCTCGGCGTTCCTGGTGGTCACCACCACCCATCAGACCCGGCGGCTGACCGCGGAACGTGAACAGATGGTACTGGAGAAGAACGCGCTGGATATCGAATGGCGCAACCTGATCCTGGAAGAGAACGCGCTGGGGGATCACAGCCGCGTGGAGCGTATTGCCACCGAGAAGCTGCAAATGCAGCATGTGGATCCGTCGCAAGAAAATATTGTGGTTCACCCGTAATCTACACAGGGATCGCTAACGATACATGAAAGCCGCAACACGCACGATGAAACTGAAACGCCAGGAGAATCAGACCAGCTTTGTCAGCTGGCGTTTCGCCTTGTTGTGCGGTTGCATCCTGCTAGCGCTGTTAGGGCTGATGTTGCGGGTGGCCTATTTGCAGGTAATCAATCCCGACAAACTGGTGCGCGAAGGGGATATGCGTTCGCTGCGCGTACAGCAGGTTCCCACCGCGCGCGGTATGATAAGCGACCGCGCCGGCCGCCCGCTGGCGGTGAGCGTGCCGGTTAACGCTATCTGGGCCGATCCGAAAGAACTCAACGATCACAGCGGCATCAGCGCCGACAGCCGCTGGAAGGCGCTGTCCGATGCACTTTCCATCCCTCTCGATCAGCTCTCCTCGCGCATCAACGCCAATCCCAAAGGGCGTTTTGTCTATCTGGCGCGCCAGGTTAATCCTGCTATTGGCGATTACATCCATAAACTTAAACTTCCGGGTATTTACCTGCGCCAAGAGTCACGGCGCTATTATCCCGCGGGTCAGGTGACCGCGCATCTCATCGGCGTGACCAATATCGACAGCCAGGGCATTGAGGGCATCGAGAAGAGTTTTGACCGCTGGCTGACCGGCCAGCCCGGCGAGCGTACGGTGCGCAAAGACCGGTTTGGCCGGGTTATTGAGGATATTTCCTCGGTGGACAGCCAGGCGGCTCACAATCTGGCGCTGAGCATTAATGAGCGTCTACAGGCGCTGGTTTATCGCGAGTTGAACAATGCGGTGGCGTTCAATAAGGCCGAGTTTGGCACCGCGGTGCTGGTGGATGTCAATACTGGCGAAGTACTGGCCATGGCCAACAGCCCCTCCTACAACCCCAACAACCTGACCGGTACCACGATGGACGTGATGCGTAACCGCGCCATCACCGATATTTTCGAGCCTGGCTCGACGGTCAAGCCGATGGTGGTGATGACCGCGCTGCAGCGAGGGGTGGTGCGGGAAAACAGCGTACTGAATACGCTGCCCTACACGATTAGCGGCCACCAGATCAAGGACGTGGCGCGCTATGCCGAATTGACCGTGACCGGAATTTTGCAGAAATCGAGCAACGTCGGTGTGTCTAAGTTGGCGTTAGCGATGCCATCCTCGGCGCTGGTAGAAACTTACTCGCGCTTTGGATTGGGTAAGGCGACCAATTTGGGGCTGGTCGGAGAAAGCAGTGGCTTATATCCCCATAAACAACGGTGGTCCGACATGGAGAGGGCCGCCTTCTCTTACGGCTACGGGCTAATGGTAACGCCGTTACAATTAGCGCGGGTCTACGCCACAATCGGCGGTATGGGCGTGATGCGCCCGCTTTCCATCACCCGGGTCGATCCGCCCGTGGCGGGAGAG
Organism: Sodalis sp. (in: enterobacteria); assembly: GCF_051710625.1. Taxonomy (GTDB): domain Bacteria; phylum Pseudomonadota; class Gammaproteobacteria; order Enterobacterales; family Enterobacteriaceae; genus JBPESN01. Next base: position 20,538 of record NZ_JBPESN010000003.1, read on the forward strand.
CGGGTGTTTCCCGAATCGCTGGTACGCACCGTGGTTCACATGATGGAAAGTGTGGCGCTGCCGGGCGGCGGCGGCACCAAAGCCGCCATTAAGGGCTACCGCATCGCTATTAAAACCGGCACCGCCAAAAAGGTCGGGCCGGACGGCAATTATATCAATAAATATATCGCCTATACCGCCGGGGTCGCGCCGGCCAGCAATCCGCGCTTTGCGCTGGTGGTGGTGATTAACGATCCGCAGGGCGGCAAATACTACGGCGGGGCGGTTTCCGCGCCGGTATTTGGCGCCATCATGGGCGGTGTACTGCGTACAATGAACATAGAGCCGGACGCGGTGGCGCAGTCCGGTGAAAAATCCGACATGGTGGTCAATAATCGGAAAGAGGCATCCGGTGACCGATCGTAATTTGCGTGAGCTGCTCGCGCCCTGGGTACCTGATGCCCCGGAACGCGTGCTGAGGGAAATGACGCTGGACAGCCGCACCGCGGCTGCGGGCGATCTGTTTGTGGCCGGCGACGGCCATCAGACGGACGGGCGTCGCTATATTCCCCAGGCGATTGCGCAAGGCGTTGCCGCCGTCGTGGCACAAGCGGAAGGTGCGGCTGAAGAGGGTGAAATCCGTGAGCTGCATGGCGTACCGGTCATCTATCTCCACTATCTCCACGCGCGCTTATCAGCGCTGGCGGGGCGCTTTTATCAGCAGCCGTCGCGCGCGCTGTGTTTGGTGGGCGTCACCGGCACCAACGGCAAAACCACCACCACCCATCTTCTGGCGCAGTGGGCGCAGCTATTGGGTGAGACCAGCGCCGTGATGGGCACCGTCGGCAACGGCGTGCTGGGCCATATTCATCCGGCCGACAATACCACCGGCTCACCGATTGAAGTTCAGCAACTGCTTTCACTGCTGGAGCGGCAGGGCGCGCGCTTCGCGGCGATGGAAGTCTCCTCTCACGGCCTGGTGCAGCACCGGGTCAGCGATGTGCATTTTGCCGCTGCGGTGTTTACCAATTTAAGTCGCGACCATCTCGATTATCACAGTGACATGGCGCAGTATGAAGCGGCCAAATGGCGACTGTTCAGCGAGTTGGACGTCGGTCAGCGCATTATTAACGCCGATGACGCCACCGGCCGGCGCTGGCTCAAGATGTTGCCGCAGGCGATTGCGGTCGCGGTCAGCGAGGCGCTGCCGCCGGAACGCCAGGGCGACTGGCTGTGCGCCGGCGAGGTACGTTATCATGCGCGCGGCGCGGAGATTCCTTTTCGCTCCAGTTGGGGCGAAGGGACGCTCAACAGCCCACTGGTGGGGGAATTCAACGTTAGCAATCTGTTGCTGGCGATCACGACGCTGCTGGCGCTCGGCTATCCACTGCCGGCGTTGCTTGAGTGCGCCAGCCGCCTGCACCCAGTCTGCGGTCGCATGGAGGTATTTCATACCAAAGGCCGCCCTACGGTGCTAGTGGATTATGCCCACACCCCCGCCGCGCTGGAAAAGACGCTGGCGGCGGCCAGACTGCATTGCTACGGCAAACTATGGTGCGTGTTCGGCTGCGGCGGCGATCGCGATAAGGGTAAGCGGCCGCTGATGGGCGCTATCGCCGAGCAGTACGCCGACCAGGTGATCATCACCGACGATAATCCGCGCGGCGAAGCAGCGCAGGATATCATCAACGACATTAAGAGCGGCCTGCTGGATGCGGGCCGGGTCCAGGCGATTTTTAGCCGCGCCAAAGCGGTTACCAGCGCCATTATGCAGGCAGCCCCAACGGATCTGGTGCTGGTGGCCGGTAAAGGCCATGAGGATTACCAGATAATCGGCCAGCAGCGGCTGGACTATTCAGACCGTACTACCGTGGCGCGGTTGTTGGGGGTGGTGGCATGATCCCCTTTATGCTCAGCGCAATCGCGCCGGTGCTTAACGCCGAACGGGTGGGCATTGATGGCACCATTGAGACCATCGTCACCGACTCGCGGGCGCCAGCGGCGGCGCAGCGGTGTTTATTTGTCGCGCTGAAGGGCGAGCAATTCGACGCCCATGATTTCGCCGAGCAGGCGGTCGCCGGCGGCGCCGCCGCGCTGCTGGTCAACCGCCGGCTACCGCTGGACGTGCCGCAGTTGGTTGTCGCCGATACCCGGCGCGCTTTGGGCCAATTGGGCGCCTGGGTGCGCCAGCAGGTCCCGGCGCGGGTAGTGGCCCTGACGGGGTCCTCCGGCAAAACGTCGGTCAAGGAAATGACCGCCGCCATCCTACGTCAGTGCGGGCGGGTGCTGGCGACCGAAGGTAATTTCAACAACAATATTGGCGTACCGCTGACGCTGCTGCGTTTGACGCCGGCCCATGATTTTGCGGTTATCGAGCTGGGGGCCAATCATCTTGGCGAAATCGCCTGGACCACCGATTTGGTGCGCCCGGAAACCGCGCTGGTGAACAATCTTTCCGCGGCCCATCTGGTCGGGTTCGGCTCGCTGTCGGGCGTGGCGCAGGCCAAGGGCGAAATTTTCGCCGGCCTGCCGGCCAATGGACGCGGCATTCTTAATGCCGACAGCCATGATTGGCCGCACTGGCAACAGGTATTGGGCCACAAGGCGGTCTGGCGTTTCGCCGTACAGGCCGCTGACGACATGGATTTTTTTGCCAGCGACATCGAAAGCGGCCAGCAGGGCGTGCGTTTCACCCTGCACAGTCCGCTGGGTAAATGCCCGGTGCGGTTGCCGCTGCCGGGCAAGCATAATGTCGCCAATGCCTTGGCCGCCTGCGTACTGGCGCTATCGGTAGGGGCCAGGCTGCCGGCGGTTGCCGCCGGTCTGGCGCAGTTGCAGGCCGTGCCGGGACGGCTGTTCCCTATTGTGCTCGGCGCCGGCCATCTGCTGCTGGACGATAGCTATAACGCCAATGTCGGCTCCATGACCGCCGCCGCGCAGGTACTGGCGGAAATGCAGGGTTACCGGGTGATGGTGGTCGGCGATATGGCCGAGCTGGGGGAGGAAGCGGCGGAATGCCATCGACAGGTCGGCGAAGCCGTCGCCCTGGCCGGTATCGACAAAGTCTTAAGCGTCGGCAGCCTGAGCCACCTTATTGGTGAGGCCAGCGGCCGGGGCGAACATTTTCAGGACAACACCGCGCTGACCGCCCGACTGGCGCAGCTGCTGTCCGAACAGGCAATAATAACCGTATTAGTGAAGGGTTCACGTAGTGCCGCGATGGAGCAGGTGGTGCGCGCGTTACAGGAGAAAGCACCATGTTAGTCTGGCTGGCCGAACATCTGGTCCAATTTTACTCAGGATTTAACGTCTTCTCTTACTTGACGTTTCGCGCCATCGTCAGCCTGCTGACCGCGCTGTTTCTATCGCTGTGGATGGGACCGCGCCTTATCGCCTGGCTGCAAAAACTGCAGATCGGACAGGTGGTGCGCAATGATGGCCCGGAATCGCATTTCAGCAAACGCGGCACGCCGACCATGGGGGGGTTGATGATCCTCACGTCGATCACGATTTCGGTATTGATGTGGGCCTATCCGTCCAACCCGTATGTCTGGTGTGTGCTGTTTGTCCTGGTGGGCTACGGCATCCTGGGCTTTATCGACGATTATCGCAAGGTGGTGCGCAAAGACACCAAGGGGCTTATCGCCCGCTGGAAATATTTCTGGCAGTCGGTAATAGCGCTGGCGGTTGCCTTCACCATGTTCGCGGTGGGCAAAGATACGCCGGCGACCCAGCTAGTGGTGCCCTTTTTCAAGGACATCATGCCGCAGCTGAAGCTGTGGTATGTGCTTTTGGCCTACTTTATCATCGTCGGAACCAGTAATGCGGTCAACCTGACCGACGGTCTGGACGGTCTGGCGATTATGCCGACGGTGTTTGTCGCCGTCGGTCTGGCGCTGGTGGCGTGGGCGACCGGCAACATGAATTTTGCGGGCTATCTGCACATTCCTTATGTGCGTTTCGCGGGTGAACTGGTGGTGGTGTGTACGGCCATCGTCGGCGCCGGGCTGGGCTTTTTGTGGTTTAATACCTACCCCGCGCAGGTGTTCATGGGTGACGTCGGTTCGCTAGCGCTGGGCGGCGCGCTCGGCACCACCGCCGTGCTGCTGCGCCAGGAATTTTTACTGCTGATTATGGGTGGGGTGTTCGTGGTGGAAACCCTGTCGGTGATTTTACAGGTGGGTTCGTTCAAATTGCGCGGTCAGCGCATTTTCCGTATGGCGCCCATCCATCACCATTATGAATTGAAGGGCTGGCCGGAGCCGCGCGTTATCGTGCGTTTCTGGATTATTTCCCTGATGCTGGTCCTCATAGGACTGGCAACGCTGAAGGTACGGTAATGACGACGGACTATCGGGGCGAACAAGTGGTCATCATCGGCCTGGGGCTTACCGGGCTTTCCTGCGTTGACTTCTTCCGCCGCCGCGGCGTCACACCGCGGGTGATGGACACCCGTTTTACGCCGCCGGGTCTGGAGAAACTGCCGGCCGATGTGCCGCGCCACCTGGGGTCGTTGCATGAACAGTGGCTGCTCGACGCTACGCTCATCGTCACCAGCCCCGGCGTTCCCCTGTCGCATTCCGCGCTGGCCGCGGCTGCGGCGGCCGGCGTTGCCGTTATCGGCGATATAGAGCTCTTCGCGCGTGAGGCATCGGCGCCGGTGGTGGCGATAACCGGCTCCAACGGCAAAAGCACCGTCACCCGTATGGTAGGCGAAATGGCCGCCACCGGCTGGCAGGTGGGCGTTGGCGGCAATATCGGTCTGCCGGCGCTGACGCTTTTGGAATCGCCGTGCCAGCTGTATGTTCTGGAGCTGTCGAGTTTCCAGCTGGAAACCACCCATAGCCTAAAAGCGGCGGCGGCGACGGTTCTCAATATCAGTGAAGATCACATAAACCGCTATCCGCTTGGCCTGCAACAGTACCGGGCGGCCAAGCTGAAAATTTACCACGATGCTGCGGTCTGCGTGGTCAACGCAGAGGATGCGCTCAGCCTGCCGGTGCGTGGACATGACGCACGCTGCATCAGCTTCGGCGCGGAACGCGGCGATTACTGCCTCCGCTGGCATGCGGGGCAGACCTGGCTGATGGCCCACGGCGAGCCGCTGCTGGAAGCCGCGGAACTGCGCGTCGGCGGCCGCCATAATTATACCAATGCCCTGGCGGCGCTGGCGCTGGCGGATGCGCTGGGCATTCCGCGTACGGCAAGCCTGGCGGCGCTGCGTCAGTTCCGCGGTCTGGCGCACCGTTTTGAATTAGTGCATGAACGCCGCGGCGTACGCTGGATTAATGACTCCAAAGCGACCAATGCGGGCAGTACCGAGGCGGCGCTAAACGAACTGGAAGTGGCGGGTACGCTCCATTTGCTATTGGGCGGCGATGGTAAGTCCGCCGATTTCACGCCGCTCTCGCCGTGGCTGCAGGGCGACCGGGTGCAGCTGTATTGTTTCGGCCAGGATGGCGCGCAGTTGGCGTCCCTGCGTCCCGACGCCGCGACGCTCACCGAGACGCTGGAGCAGGCGATGCGCATCATCGGTTCCCGGGTGAGGGCAGAGGATCTGGTGCTGCTGTCGCCGGCCTGCGCCAGCCTGGATCAGTTCAGCAATTTTGAAGTGCGCGGTGACGTATTTACCCGCCTGGCACGGGAGGTGGGTTGATACGCTTTCCCGGTTTAGGATTGATTCCCTGCCTGAAGGCGTGGGTGATGGGGGCGCGCGAGCCTGAGGCGCCGACCCATCTGCTCTACGATCGTACGCTGCTGTGGCTGACGCTGGGGCTGGCCGGTATCGGTTTCGTGATGGTGACCACGGCGTCGATGCCGATCGGGGAGCGCCTGTCAGACGACCCGTTCTATTTTGCCAAACGTGATGCGTTTTATCTCGGTCTGGCGTTTGTGCTGTCGCTGGCAACGCTCAGGATCCCGATGGCGGTCTGGCAGCGCTACAGCTCGGTGATGCTGCTTATCACGCTGGTGATGCTACTGGTGGTGCTGGTGGTCGGTAGCTCGGTTAACGGCGCGGCGCGCTGGATAGCGGTCGGGCCGCTGCGCATCCAACCGGCGGAATTATCCAAGCTGGCGCTGTTTTGCTATCTAGCCAGTTATCTGGTGCGCAAGGTAGAGGAAGTACGTACTAACTTCTGGGGTTTTTGCAAACCGATGGGCGTGATGGTGCTGCTGGCGATACTGCTGCTGGCGCAGCCCGATCTCGGGACCGTGGTGGTGGTGTTCGTCACCACCCTGGCGATGTTGTTTTTGGCCGGCGCCAAACTATGGCAATTTTTATCGATTATCAGTTCGGGCATTTTCGCAGTAATGTTGCTCATCATCGCTGAGCCCTACCGTATGCGGCGCGTGACGTCGTTTTGGAACCCGTGGGATGATCCCTTCGGCAGCGGCTACCAGCTTACCCAGTCGCTCATGGCGTTTGGCCGCGGCGAGTTCTGGGGACAGGGACTGGGCAACTCGGTACAGAAACTGGAGTATTTGCCGGAAGCCCATACCGACTTCATCTTCGCCATTTTGGGCGAGGAGCTGGGTTACTTCGGCGTGGTTCTGGCGCTACTGATGGTGTTTTTGGTTGCGTTCCGCGCCATGTCCATCGGCCGCAAAGCGCTGGAAATCGACCAGCGCTTTCCCGGTTTTTTGGCCTGTTCCATCGGTATTTGGTTCAGCTTCCAGGCACTGGTTAACGTGGGCGCCGCCGCCGGCATGCTGCCGACCAAAGGCTTGACCCTGCCGTTAATCAGTTACGGTGGTTCTAGCCTGCTTATCATGTCGACGGCGATAGTCCTGCTGCTGAGGATCGATTTTGAGACGCGTCTGGCTAAAGCGCAGGCGTTTGCGAGGGGACCGCGGTGACGGCAAAGACAAGGCGGTTGATGGTGACCGCGGGCGGTACCGGCGGACATGTGTTTCCGGGGCTGGCGGTCGCGCATCACCTGATGGCGCAGGGCTGGCAGGTTCGCTGGCTCGGCACCGCCGATCGTATGGAGGCCGATCTCGTGCCGCAGCACGGCATTGATATCGATTTTATCCGCATTAGCGGCCTGCGCGGCAAGGGATTGAAAGCGCAACTGCTGGCGCCGGTGCGCATTTGGCGCGCGCTGCTGCAGGCGCGGCGAATTATGCGCGCGTGGCGGCCGGATGTGGTACTGGGCATGGGCGGTTATGTCTCCGGACCCGGCGGCCTGGCGGCCTGGAGCTGCGGCATTCCGGTGGTCCTGCACGAGCAGAACGGTATCGCCGGCGTGAGCAACCGCGGCCTGGCGAAAATTGCCCGCAAAGTGCTGCAGGCGTTTCCCGGCGCCATCCCCCATGCCGATGTGGTGGGGAATCCGGTACGCGATGCGGTGCTGGCACTACCGGCGCCCGACGCGCGCTTTCGCGATCGCACAGGCCCGATTCGGGTACTGATTATCGGCGGCAGCCAGGGCGCGCGGGTTCTCAATCAGACCATGCCGGCGGTCGCCGCCCGGTTGGCGGGCACCTTGACGCTGTGGCATCAGGTAGGGAAAGGGGCGCTGGAGGAGGTTAATCGGGCCTACGCGGCGAACGGCGAGACGCAGCACAAGGTGGTGGAATTTATCGACGATATGGCCGCCGCCTACGCCTGGGCAGATGTCGTGGTCTGCCGCGCCGGGGCGCTGACGGTGAGCGAAATCGCCGCCACCGGTCTGCCGGCCCTGTTTGTGCCTTTTATGCACAAAGATCGTCAGCAGTACTGGAACGCGCGGCCGCTGGAGCAGGCTGGCGCGGCGAAAATTATTGAGCAGCCGGCCTTTAGCGTTGAGCGGGTCAGCGACGTACTGACCGGCTGGGATCGGCCGACATTGCTGATTATGGCGCAACGCGCCCGGGCGGCGGCTATACCCGATGCAACGGAGCGCGTGGCGCGGGAAGTGGCGGCCGCGGTGCGCGCCTGAGCGTGCGCCGACAACACCAGACGGGCCGGGTGTGCCGTCTTGAGCGTTTTTTTGATTTAAGCGATGACACTGTGAATACACAACAACTGGCTAAACTGCGAACTTTTGTCCCCGAGATGCGCCGCGTCAGGCAAATCCATTTTGTCGGCATCGGCGGTGCCGGCATGGGCGGTATCGCGGAAGTGCTGGCGAACGAGGGCTATCAAATCAGCGGCTCCGATCTGGCGCCGAACGCGGTCACGCAGCAACTGACGGACCTGGGTGCGCAAATTTATTTCAACCACCGCCCGAAGAATATCAGCGATGCCAGCGTGGTGGTGGTGTCGAGCGCCATCGCGGCTGATAACCCAGAAATTGTGGCGGCCAAAGAGGCGCGTATTCCCGTCATTCAGCGCGCGGAAATGCTGGCGGAGCTGATGCGTTTTCGTCACGGCATCGCTATTGCCGGTACGCACGGTAAAACCACCACCACCGCGATGGTGGCCAGTATTTATGCCGAGGCCGGCCTGGATCCGACCTTTGTGAACGGCGGACTGGTGAAAGCCGCCGGCGTGCACGCCCGTCTGGGCTGCAGTCGCTACCTGATTGCCGAGGCCGACGAAAGCGACGCCTCCTTCCTGCATTTGCAGCCGATGGTGGCGATTATCACCAACATCGAAGCCGACCATATGGATACCTATCAGGGCGACTTTGAAAATCTTAAGCAGACGTTTATCAACTTTCTGCACAATTTGCCGTTTTACGGCCGTGCGGTGATGTGTATCGACGATCCGGTGATCCGCGAACTGCTGCCCCGCGTCGGGCGGCAAATCACCACTTATGGCTTCAGCGACGATGCCGATTTACGTATCACCGATTACCGCCAGGACGGTGCGCGCGGCAGCTTTACCCTCACCCGGCAGGAAAAGGCCGATTTACGTGTGGAACTCAACGCACCGGGTCGCCACAACGCGCTGAATGGGGTGGCGGCGATTGCGGTGGCAACCGAAGAAGGCATCAGCGATGAGAGCATTTTGCAGGCGATGCTGCAATTTCAGGGCACTGGCCGCCGCTTCGATGATTTGGGCCATTATGATTTGGCCAACGTCAACGGCAAAACGGGCGAAGTCATGCTGGTGGACGATTACGGCCATCACCCGACCGAGGTGGACGCCACGATTAAAGCGGCGCGTGCCGGCTGGCCGGATAAGCGGCTGGTGATGGTGTTTCAGCCGCACCGCTATACGCGTACGCGGGACCTGTACGACGATTTCGCCAACGTCCTCTCCGGCGTGGATGTCCTGCTGATGCTGGACGTTTATCCCGCCGGCGAAGCGCCGATCCCCGGCGCCGACAGCCGCTCTTTGTGCCGCACTATTCGCGGCCGCGGCAAGGTAAATCCGATTCTGGTGCCGGATATGGAGGCGCTGCCCGCGACGCTGGCGCAGACGCTGCAAGACAACGATTTGGTGCTGATGCAGGGCGCCGGTACGGTGGGCAAAATCGCCCGTAAACTGGCTGACAGCAGGCCGCAGCCGGGCGAGGTACGTCATGGTTAAACGGCTTGATTTTCACCGGCATGCGCCGACGGTCGCCGCGGCGGGACGCAGCAACGGCGGCCAGCTCGCGGGTCTGATCTTCCTGCTGATGGTGCTCGGCACCATCGTCTGGGGAGGCTGGGTGGTCGGGGGCTGGATGAAAGATGCCCATCGTTTACCGCTGTCCCGGCTGGCGGTGACCGGAGAACGTCATTACACCACCAATGACAATATCCGCCAGGCAATTCTGGCGCTGGGGGCGCCCGGCACCTTTATGATGCAGGATGTTAACGTTATTCAGCAGCAAATTGAACGCATGCCGTGGATAAAGCAGGTCAGCGTGCGTAAACAGTGGCCGGACGAATTGAAAATCCACCTGGTGGAATATGTGCCGGTGGCGCGCTGGAACGATCAACATCTGCTTGACGGCAGCGGCAAGGTATTCAGCGCGCCGGCGGAGCGTATCGGCAATCAGCCCATGCCGATGCTTTATGGCCCGGAGGGCAGCGAGCAAGACGTGCTGAGCGGCTATCGCACCATGAACGCGGTGCTAACGGCGGCCAAATTTCAGCTCAAGGCGGTCAGCATGAGCGCCCGCCATTCGTGGCAGTTGACGTTACGGGACGATACCCGGCTGGAGCTGGGCCGGGACGACAGAGCCAGGCGCCTGCAGCGCTTTATCGGGATTTATCCGGTTCTTCTCCAGCAGGCCTGGAACGATAATAAGCGCATCAGCTATGTGGACCTGCGCTATGACTTGGGCTTGGCCGTCGGTTGGGCCGCGGCCTATATCGAACCGGAAAACAGTAATCAGCAACAGACTCAGGCACAGGCACGGGCACAGGCAGAACAACAATGATCAAGGCGCCGGCCAGAAAACTGGTAGTAGGACTGGAGATCGGCACGGCCAAGGTGGCCGCGCTGGTAGGGGAGGTGCTGCCCGATGGTATGGTAAATATCATCGGTGTCGGCAGTTGCCCGTCGCGCGGCATGGACAAGGGTGGCGTTAACGATCTGGAATCGGTTGTGAAATGCGGCCAGCGCGCTATTGATCAGGCGGAGCTGATGGCGGACTGCCAGATCTCGTCGGTGTATCTTGCCCTGTCCGGCAAACATATCAGCTGCCAGAACGAAATCGGCATGGTGCCGATTTCCGAAGAAGAAGTGACCCAGGAAGACGTGGAGAATGTGGTGCATACCGCCAAATCGGTGCGGGTACGCGATGAGCACCGTATTTTGCACGTCATTCCGCAGGATTATGCGATTGACTATCAGGAAGGAATAAAAAACCCGGTTGGCCTGTCCGGCGTACGCATGCAGGCCAAGGTCCACCTGATTACCTGCCATAATGATATGGCGAAGAACATTGTCAAAGCAGTTGAACGTTGCGGGCTGAAAGTTGACCAACTTATTTTCGCCGGTTTGGCGTCAAGTTACGCGGTTCTAACCGAAGACGAACGCGAACTGGGCGTATGCGTGGTCGACATCGGCGGCGGCACCATGGACATGGCGGTGTATACCGCCGGCGCACTGCGCCATACCAAGGTGATTCCTTACGCCGGCAATGTAGTCACCAGCGACATTGCCTACGCCTTCGGCACGCCACCCACCGACGCCGAGGCGATCAAAGTCCGCCACGGCTGCGCGTTGGGCGCGGTGGTCAGCAAGGACGAGAGCGTGGAGGTACCAAGCGTCGGCGGCCGGCCGCCGCGCAGCCTGCAGCGCCAGACCCTGGCCGAGGTGATCGAGCCGCGTTACACCGAGCTGCTGAATCTGGTCAACGACGAGATTTTGCAACTGCAGGAGCAACTGCGGGCGCAGGGAGTGAAACACCATCTGGCCGCCGGCATCGTCCTGACCGGCGGCGCGGCGCAAATCGACGGTTTGGCGGCGTGCGCCCAGCGGGTATTTCATACCCAGGTGCGCATCGGCCAGCCGCTGAATATCACCGGCCTGACGGACTATGCGCAGGCGCCCTATTATTCTACCGCCGTGGGGCTGCTGCATTACGGTAAAGAGTCACATTTAAGCGGCGAAGTAGACGTGGAAAAAAGAACGTCGGTCAGCACATGGTTCAAGCGGTTCAGCGGCTGGCTGCGAAAAGAATTTTAACGATTTTCAAGACGGAACCCGGCTGTGCAGGCGGCCGATTCCGAAGCGACAGGCACAAAACGGAGAGAAGTTATGTTTGAACCTATGGAATTAAGCAACGACGCGGTGATTAAAGTCATCGGCGTTGGCGGCGGTGGCGGCAACGCCGTCGAGCATATGGTGCGTGAGCGCATCGAAGGCGTGGACTTCTTCGCGGTGAATACCGATGCTCAGGCATTGCGTAAGACGGCGGTGGGCCAGACCATTCAAATCGGCAGCGGCATTACCAAAGGGCTGGGGGCCGGCGCCAATCCCGAAGTGGGCCGCAACTCCGCCGAAGAGGACCGCGAAGCGCTGCGGGCCGCGCTTGAAGGGGCCGATATGGTGTTCATCGCCGCCGGTATGGGCGGTGGTACCGGTACCGGCGCCGCGCCGGTTGTCGCGGAAGTCGCCAAGGATCTGGGTATTCTGACCGTGGCTGTGGTCACCAAGCCCTTTAATTTTGAAGGCAAAAAACGGATGGCGTTCGCCGAGCAGGGCATTGCTGAACTCTCCAAGCATGTCGACTCGCTTATTACCATCCCTAACGACAAGCTGCTGAAAGTCCTGGGGCGCGGTATTTCGCTGCTGGACGCGTTCGGCGCCGCTAACGATGTATTGAAAGGCGCGGTGCAGGGTATCGCCGAGCTTATCACCCGCCCGGGGCTGATGAACGTCGACTTTGCCGACGTGCGCACCGTGATGTCGGAAATGGGCTATGCCATGATGGGCTCCGGCGTCGCCTGCGGCGAAGATCGCGCGGAAGAAGCGGCGGAAATGGCCATTTCCAGCCCGCTGTTGGAAGATATTGATCTGTCCGGCGCCCGCGGGGTTCTGGTCAACATTACCGCGGGCTTCGACCTGCGTCTGGACGAGTTTGAAACCGTGGGTAACACCATCCGCGCTTTTGCCTCCGACAACGCCACGGTGGTTATCGGTACCTCGCTGGATCCGGATATGAACGACGAACTGCGCGTTACGGTGGTCGCGACCGGCATCGGTATGGACAAACGACCGGAAATCACGCTAGTGACCAATAAGCAGAGCAGCCAGCCGGTGACGGATAACCGCTACCGCGATCATGCCGCGGGCATGTCTTCGCTCAATCAGGAGCAGAAAACGGCGGCCAAGGCGGTCAATGAGCAAAACGCCCAGGGGAGTAAGGAACCCGACTACCTGGATATTCCGGCATTCTTGCGTAAACAGGCGGATTAAACCGTGCAGTTTTGGGAAACACCGCTCTTTGTGCTAAACTGGCCCGCCCACTCTTCCCTATACTGTGTGGAGTAGGCGGCATGGTTAAACATTGCGAGAGAAACAGATAATCAAACAGCGTACATTAAAACGTATCGTGCAGGCCACCGGTGTGGGGTTACATACCGGCAAAAAGGTCACACTGACACTACGCCCTGCACCGGCAAACACCGGTGTCATCTATCGTCGAACCGATTTAAACCCGCCGGTGGATTTTCCCGCGGACGCCAAGTCGGTGCGCGACACCATGCTTTGCACCTGTCTGGTGAACGAGCACGATGTGCGTATTTCCACCGTAGAGCACCTGAACGCGGCGCTGGCGGGGTTGGGAATCGACAACATCATCGTTGAAGTGGATGCGCCTGAAATCCCGATCATGGACGGCAGCGCCAGCCCCTTCGTCTACCTGCTGCTGGATGCCGGTATTGAGGCGCTTAACAGCGCCAAAAAATTCCTGCGTCTGAAACAGGCGGTGCGCGTCGAGGATGGGGATAAATGGACCGAACTGGCGCCGTATAACGGCTTTACGCTCGATTTCACCATCGACTTCAAACATCCTGCGATTGATGCCAGCTCGCAACGTTATTTCCTGAACTTCTCCGCGGAGTCGTTCGTTCGCCAGATAAGCCGTGCGCGTACCTTTGGCTTCATGCGCGATATTGAATACCTGCAATCTCGCGGCCTGGCGCTTGGCGGCAGTTTCGACTGCGCTATCGTGGTCGATGACTACCGGGTGCTGAACGAAGACGGCCTGCGCTTTGAAGATGAGTTCGCCCGTCACAAAACGCTCGACGCCATCGGCGACCTGTTCATGTGCGGTCACAACATCATCGGCGCGTTTAGCGCCTTCAAATCTGGCCACGCCATGAATAACAAGCTGCTGCAAGCGGTACTGGCGCGTCAGGAAGCCTGGGAACTGGTAACCTTCGAGGATGAGGCTGAACTGCCGCTGACGTTCAAAACCCCTTCCTTCGTTATGGCCTGAACGAGGTCGCGGTGATGCAGTGTTATTGCGGCATTCCGGCTTGTCGCCGGCAGGGTTAACTGTCTGGCGTCTATTTCCCGCGACTGGCGGGGTTGGCACTCTCTCCGGCCAGCTCCGCCAGTCGTTCCAGCGCGTTCTTTAATTTTCCTTCGCTGCGCGCCGCCACATGGCGAATAGAGGCCGCGCTCTGTACGCTCAAACGCCGTGGCTTTTCCCCCAGCGGCCGGCAACTTGCCCGGCCGCTGTCGTTATTTTGCGCATTCAATTCCTGTTTTCTCGCCAGGCCAGGGTTAATCCTGATGTCGATAGACGACAACGATGGTAGAATCTGCGTTCCTAACGCAGACAATAATTGAGGTTGTTCATAGCGTAACCGCATCAGCCAGCTGGCATTAGCGGTTTCCAGTACCAGCACTCCCTGGCGGACGTTGGCGACACGGCACCAGGGGCGCAGCAGTGTCGGCAACAGCGCGTTGACCGCGCGGTTGAGCTTCAGCAGCAGGATGGCGCGCTGCTGAATCTTTGACAGGGACACGCGGCCCGTGTCGGCGGCGTCGCCAAGTAGGCTGTTGATGGGATGTGGACGACTATCGCGCATAACAACACTCCGGCGGAAGACATTATCGGATAATGGGTATTCTAAATCGTTGGCGACAAATTGGCAGACGTTATTTCTGGCCGCATCTCCTGTTGGGGATGGTCGCGGCCGGCTTTGGCGTGTCTTTGTTGCCAGGCGGCGGTCAGGAAATGCCGCACCAGGCCGACAATCGCCCCAGTCTCAGCCGGCAAAGTGTTTTTCAGGCCGGCTTCAGCCAGCTGGCGCGGCTGAAAGATGTCCCGCGTCGCCCCACCTACGCTGTTGACTACTGGCATCAGCATGCCATACGTACCGTCATCCGTCACCTCTCCACTGCCTGGGCGCTCGTGCCGTTGCCCGAGGCCGTCGCGCCGCTGTGCGTGCAGCATCAGGTACTGCTGACCACGCTGGGTCTGTTGCTCAACCGCGAAGCGCGGCAGCCGGTGCTGGTCCGCCGGCTGCGGTCAACGGGCCACATCGCTTTCATCGATAACCGTAGCGGCATCCGTCTAACGCAGCAGCAGGGAATACGCGCCGGCCCGCGCGCCGCCGTCTGACGCTGAAGGACCGTAACTTTTCCGCAAACGACTTTTTGGCCGTCGATGGACGGTGCCGTGATGAGATGTGACTGACTATGCTAGCAAAATTACTTACCAAAATTTTTGGCAGCCGTAACGATCGTACCTTGCGCCGTATGAGCAAGGCGGTGGACGCTATCAACTAGATGGAACCGGCGATGGAACAGCTGAGCGATGAACAGGTCGCGGCCAAAACCGTTGAATTCCGCGACCGTATCGCTCAGGGGGCGACCGTTGACAGCCTGTTGCCGGAAGCTTTTGCCGTGGTGCGCGAGGCCAGCAAGCGGGTGTTCGGGATGCGCCATTTCGATGTGCAATTGATGGGCGGTATGGTTCTTAACGACCGCTGCATCGCCGAGATGCGCACCGGTGAAGGGAAAACCCTGACCGCTACGCTGCCGGCCTACCTGAACGCCCTGAGCGGAAAAGGTGTGCACGTGGTCACGGTGAACGATTACCTGGCGCTGCGCGATGCGGAAAACAACCGCCCGCTGTTCGAGTTTCTGGGGCTGAGCGTCGGCATCAACCTACCGGGGCTGCCGGCACCGGCCAAACGCGCCGCTTACGCCGCCGATATCACCTACGGTACCAACAATGAGTACGGCTTTGACTATCTGCGTGACAATATGGCGTTTAGCCCGGAAGAGCGGGTGCAACGCAAACTGCATTACGCGCTGGTGGACGAGGTGGACTCCATCCTTATCGATGAGGCGCGTACCCCGCTGATTATCTCCGGCCCGACGGAGGACAGCTCGGATATGTATCGCCGCATCGATAAGCTTATCCCCCATCTGATTCGTCAGGACAAAGAAGACTCCGAGAGTTTTCAGGGCGAGGGGCACTTCTCGGTGGATGAGAAGTCCCGCCAGGTGAACCTGACCGAACGCGGACTGGTGCTGATTGAAGAGCTGCTGGTGAAAGCCGGCACCATGGAGGAGGGCGAATCGCTCTACTCGCCGGCCAACATTATGCTGATGCATCATGTGACCGCCGCTTTGCGCGCCCACGTGCTGTTCGCCCGCGACGTGGACTATATCGTCAAAGACGGTGAAGTGATCATTGTCGACGAGCACACCGGCCGCACCATGCCGGGACGCCGCTGGTCCGACGGGCTGCACCAAGCGGTGGAGGCCAAGGAAAATGTCGCGATCCAGAATGAAAACCAGACGCTGGCGTCGATTACCTTCCAGAACTACTTCCGCCTGTATGAGAAGCTGGCCGGTATGACCGGTACCGCCGACACCGAAGCATTTGAGTTCAGCTCCATTTATAAACTCGATACCATCGTGCTGCCGACCAACCGTCCCATGATCCGTAAGGATTTGGCTGATCTGGTCTATATAACGGAAAAGGAAAAAATCGACGCCATCATCGAGGATATTAAAACCTGTACAGAACGCGGTCAGCCGGTCCTGGTGGGGACGATTTCCATTGAAAAATCGGAGCTGGTTTCCGGCGAGCTGGAAAAAGCTGGCATTGCGCATAAGGTGCTGAACGCCAAATTCCATGCCATGGAGGCCGACATCGTCGCCCAGGCAGGCCAACCGGGGGCGGTCACCATCGCCACTAACATGGCCGGGCGCGGTACCGACATCGTGCTGGGCGGCAGCTGGCAGGCGGAAGTCGCGGCCCTGGAGTCCCCGGACGAGCAGCAGATCGCCGCCATCAAGGATGCCTGGCAGCCGCGCCATGAGGCGGTGCAGGCCGCTGGCGGCCTGCATATTATCGGCACCGAGCGCCATGAATCGCGCCGTATCGACAATCAGCTGCGCGGCCGCTCCAGCCGCCAAGGCGACGCCGGCTCTTCCCGTTTTTATCTGTCGATGGAAGATGCCCTGATACGTATTTTCGCCTCCGATCGCGTCTCCGGCATGATGCGCAAGCTGGGCATGAAGCCCGGCGAAGCTATTGAACACCCCTGGGTCACCAAGGCGATTGCCAACGCCCAGCGCAAGGTGGAAAGCCGCAACTTCGATATTCGTAAGCAATTGCTAGAATATGATGATGTCGCCAACGCCCAGCGCCGTGCGATCTACACCCAGCGGAACGAACTGCTCGACGTGGCGGACATTAGCAAGACCGTCAAGAGCATCCGCGAAGATGTGCTGAAAACCATTCTCGATAGCTACATTCCGCCGCAGTCCCTGGAGGAAATGTGGAATGTACCGGGGCTGGAGCAGCGCCTCAAGGATGACTTCGATCTGGATATGCCCGTCGCCCAATGGCTGGACGACGAACCGGCCCTGCACGAAGAAACCCTGCGCGAGCGAGTGCTAGAACAGACGCTGGTTCAATACCAGCGTAAGGAAGAGATCGTCGGCAGCGATATGATGCGCAATTTTGAGAAAGGCGTCATGCTGCAAACGCTGGATTCTCTGTGGAAAGAGCATCTGGCGGCGATGGACTATCTCCGTCAGGGCATCCATCTGCGCGGTTATGCGCAAAAAGATCCGAAACAAGAGTACAAGCGCGAATCTTTTGCCATGTTTGCCGCCATGCTGGAGTCGCTGAAATATGAAGTGATCAGTACGCTTAGCAAAGTGCAGGTACGCATGCCGGAAGAGGTAGAGGCGATGGAGCAGCAGCGGCGCGAAGAGGCCAAACGTCTCGCCATACAGCAGCAGTTGAGCCATCAGACGCCGGTGGAGGAACTCACCCAGGGGAGCGCGGCAGCAGCGCAGGAAGGTCGCAAAGTCGGGCGCAACGATCCCTGCCCGTGCGGTTCGGGCAAGAAGTTCAAGCATTGCCACGGCAAACTGCAATAATGTCGGCATCTCGCGGTCAATAGTCGCACATCACGCCCGGTACCCCGGGCGTTTTTGTGAAACCGGTTTACACTTTTTCTAGGGCGCGCGGCCTGGCTGTACAGGACAACGTGAAGGAGCGCTGACAGCTATGACGATACGAACCATTGCGGTGGGCATCATTCGTAACGCCCGGCGGGAGATCTTTATCGCCCGCCGCCCGGCGGACGTGCACATGGGGGAATTTTGGGAGTTTCCAGGCGGTAAGGTGGAGCCGGGAGAGACCCCCGAGCAGGCGCTGTATCGCGAATTGCGCGAAGAGACCGACATTGACGTCGAGCGTGCCCAACTGCTGGCGACCACCCAGCATGCTTTCGCCGAGCGGCAGTTGGCGTTTTATTTCTATCTGGTGGAGCAGTGGCGCGGCACGCCCTGCGGCAACGAAGGACAGCCGGCACGCTGGTGCCCGCAGCAGGCGCTGCGTGCGGATGAGTTTCCACCGGCCAACGCGGCCATCATCCGCCAACTGACGGCGGACTAGAAGAGCGCGTGGGGCCAGCGGGATAGCGCCGCGGTGCCGCACAGTCAGTGGCGCAACGCATAGCGCACCCAGTCGCGCGAGGGGCAAGGAGGGTGCACTCTTCGGCGTGCCGGGTTGTCGGCCGCTCATGCTAGCCGGCGGCAAGCGCATCGTACCGCTAACGGCTGACGGGGATAACCAAGGTAAGGTGGGAGTCTGGGCGCGGCATCCGGGGGAAGCGTGTCGCCTGCGGCGGCAGATACAGCGCCGCCGGTGCGGTCCTCTCAATGGCGGGTTTCATCGCTCCACTCATCGCTATCGGTAATTTGCACATCGCTTGGAATGCGTTTTTCCTCTTCCGCCCATTCGCCCAAATCAATCAACTGGCAGCGTTTGCTACAAAACGGCCGGAACGGGCTTGTCGGGCTCCATTCTACCGCTTTGCCGCAGGTGGGGCAGGTGGGGCAGGTGACGTTAACGATATCGTCGCTCATAATAGCGTTCTCCTAACAACAGGCCAGTTCAAACGGCAGACGGTTCGGCACCACGCCGTTATCGCTGTCCAGGGATAAAAAACGGATAGCATAACGGGTTTTATGGCCGGATACTTGCGGATAGAGTTGATGCTCGACTGGGATGCGCAGCCGCAGCAAATCGCTATCATCGACGTTATCCTGGAAAAAGCCGTTTAAACTGATCTGGTTCTTGAACGGCCCTGAATGGCGCACGATATCCAGTATGCGGATCAGCGCGGCGTTAAGCGGATCCAGCGTTTGCAGCCAGCCGTTTACCTGCGTATCCCGCTGCGGCTGCGGCAGATGGAGCCAGATATGCAGCGCCGGCAGGTCGAAGCTACAGCACCCGCTGGGTATGGAAAGCCGCTGGCGTACAGCGCCGATCAGGCGATCCTCGCGCAGCAATTGCCCCAGGCGCGGGGCCGCCATCAGCGTCGTAGCGCAGCGTTTGAACTCGGTGCGTAGGGCGCTGACGCGTTCGCTGTCGACGCCGGGCAGGCCCTCCCATTGCAATAACTTTTGCTGCTGATGATCGAGCTCTTTCAGCATTTCACTGCGGATATCGCTGCGCTCCAGAACGTCCAGCAAATCGGCCAAGGTATGAAAAAACGTCAGTGCGTTAGTCGTCTCGCTTAATGCCGGATGTCGGTAAAGCTGCTGTAGTAGAAACTCCAACCGCAGCCAGGTACGCATTTTTTCATTTAACGGGTGTTCAAACAGCACCGTTGTCGAGTAAACGTCACTCATGGTGATTTATCCTGTCGGATTGCTGATGCCGCAAGCGCAAGATAGCGTTGATGCAAAGTAGCAACGCTATCCGTTATCTCCTCGGGGCGCCTGCTATTATCAATAATATCGTCCGCGCAGGCCAGACGCCGCTGACGCGACACCTGCGCCGCCAGAATGTTTTCCACCTGCTCGCGGCTGACGCCGTCCCGGCTGACGGTGCGCGCGATCTGGCGCTCGCGGTCCACATCCACCACCAGCACCCAATTGGCGCGCTGCTGCAGGTTATTTTCGATCAGCAGCGGCACCACCCATAGCACGTACGGCGCGCGGGCGGAGCGCAATTGCTGCTCGGTTTGTCGTTGAATAAGCGAATGAAGCAGGCCATTAAGCCAGGTTTTTTCTGCCGGGTCGCTAAAAATACGCGCTCGCAGCGCGGCGCGAGCTAGCGAGCCGTCCGCGCTTAACATCGCCGGGCCAAAACGTTGTACGATGGCGCGCAGAGCTGGACTTTCCGGCTGCACCACTTCCCGGGCGATGACGTCGGCATCCACCAAGGGCACGCCAAGCGCGGCAAAGGCGTTGGCCACCGTGCTTTTACCGCTGCCGATACCGCCGGTCAGCGCCACAATATATTGGGTCACGTTAACTGCCTCACCCTGAAAGAGAATCTCTCGGCATAAGGTAAATTGGTACGATTGTAGCGTAAAATGGGCAGATTTCGCAGTCTTGCCCTAACTTTAATCCCGCGTATGATACCGCTACTGGAATAGGCAAATTGTATTCAATATTGATTAGCGACTCGTCGCCTTTTACCAGGAAAACCCTATGCGTATTGAAGAAGACGTGAAGTTAGGTTTCAAAGATGTCCTTATCCGGCCTAAGCGCTCTACGCTGAAAAGCCGCGCCGATGTTGAACTGCAGCGCGACTTCACCTTCAAACACCCCGGCATTCGCTGGTCCGGCGTGCCGGTTATCGCCGCGAACATGGATACCGTCGGCACATTTCATATGGCCGAGGCGCTGGCCGCATTCGCCGTGCTCACCGCGGTGCATAAACATTATAACGTGGATCAGTGGCGTGAATTTGTGGCGCGGGCGCCGGAATCGCTACTGCGTCATGTGATGGTGTCTACCGGGACCTCCGCCGCCGACTTCGAGAAACTGAAGCAGATCCTGGCGCTGTCACCGCAGCTAAATTTTATCTGCATTGATGTCGCCAACGGCTATTCGGAGCATTTTGTGACCTTCGTCCAGAAAGCTCGCGAAGCCTGCCCGGATAAAGTGATTTGCGCCGGCAATGTGGTCACGGGCGAAATGGTGGAGGAGCTTATCCTCTCCGGCGCCGATATCGTCAAAGTGGGTATTGGTCCCGGCTCGGTATGCACCACGCGGGTAAAAACCGGCGTCGGCTATCCCCAGCTGTCGGCGGTGATCGAGTGTGCCGATGCCGCCCACGGTCTGAGCGGTCAGATTGTCAGCGACGGCGGCTGCGCGGTGCCGGGCGACGTCGCTAAAGCGTTCGGCGGCGGCGCGGATTTAGTGATGCTAGGGGGGATGCTGGCCGGCCACGATGAATGCGAAGGCACCATCGTCGAGGAAAACGGCGAACGCTTTATGCTGTTCTACGGCATGAGTTCTGAATCGGCCATGAAACGGCATGTCGGCGGTGTGGCTGATTACCGCGCTGCGGAGGGTAAAACCGTCAAACTGCCGCTGCGCGGGCCGGTGGAATATGCCATCCGCGATATCCTCGGCGGTCTGCGCTCCGCCTGCACCTACGTTGGCGCATCACGATTGAAGGAGTTGACCAAACGCACCACGTTTATTCGCGTTGCCGAGCAGGAAAACAGGATCTTCACCCAGTTGTAAACAGCGTCAGGCGGCGAACGGGACGTCGCCGCCTTAACCTGTCCCCGGTTGCGTGGTTCAGCGTTGCTGTCAGCCTGCCGTTTCGATGAGCGTCTCTCGGCCCTGCAAATAGATGTGACGGCGGCGCCCCCGACCGCTCCGTCCTTCGGCCTGCAACCGTGCGCGGCGGGTGTGCCGTAGTCGCGATCAAAACTGGCTAAAGACCTCTCCTAACTGCAGTAGCGGTAAATAAAGCATGACCACCAATCCGCATACCATGGTGCCCGTCAGCAACAGCAGAGCAGGTTCAGCTAGCTGCGCCAGCTGTTCGGCCTTCTGCCGCGCCTGCTCGCCGTGTAACCCCGCGCCAGCTGCGACGAAACCTCGTCCAGCGTGCCGGTGAGCTTGCCGCTGCGAATCAACCAGCGGCAATGCACCGGAAACAGCGACATCGGCGCCAGCGCCTGATGCAGCGCCTTGCCGCGGCGCCGATCTGCGCCAGCAGACAGCGCCCGCCTGCACGGGGTATTCGGCGGCCAGCAGCGTTAGGCTTTCCCGCAGCGGAAGGCCGGCATGCAGCAGCGAGGCGAGCCGGTCGGTAAGGGCAATCAGCGTTCAGCGTTGCCAATAGCGCGCCGGCAGCCAGCCGTGAATGCGCAGGCGAAAGGGCTGGTAGCCCTGCGCTACTAAACGCAGGCCGCAGTCGCGGCGGCTACGGCCTATCATCTCTCCCCGGCAGAATCGTCCTTCGGCGCACAGACCCTGCCAACGCCAGAGCCAGCGGCCGCTCATGGCGAATTACCCAAAACGCGCCTGAGTTCGGCGGACGAGGTTGTGTCCTGCTGCCTGCCAGCCGCCTGCCGCGACCTCCACGGGCGCCTCAGGCCGAGGCGCACGCCGGCAGACGGCGTCGTCAGCGCACAGCGTGTGTAGCGTTGAAAGGACCAGATGGCCGGCGCGGGCAGCGTTCAGCGCTACGGCAGCGGTTTCCGGATCGCGGATCCCGCCAGCCATCAGCACGTCCGGGTCTTGATGCAGCAGCGCCCCGCAGCAGCGGCGGAAAATCCAGCCGCACCCGGGGATTGACCTGACATTGGTTAATACCGGTCAACGGCACCTCAACCGGGTCCTCCACGCTGCAAATATTGAGCGGACGCCAGCGCAGCATATTCAGCATGGCGTAGAGCGTCAGCGTCTTACCGCTACCGGGTAGGGCTGGTAATCAATATCAGCCCGTGGAGTTGCCGCAGCGCGTCGCGCACGCGCCGCCTGAGAGGGAGGCGCCGGCATACCTAATTTTTTAGGCGTCAGGCGCTGTGGCGAGCAGCGTAACAAACATAGTACCGCTTTTTCTCCATATAGCGTGGGCCGTGTGGAAAGCCGCAGTGAACACAGCAGGCCATCGCCGAACGCCGGTAGCCCGTGGGCGAACAGGAGGGTTCGATGTGGATATCCGACGCCTCGCGACAGAGCGCGCGCTGCAGCAGCAAATCCAGCGTGCCGGTTACCGGCATATCGTCGCGCAGCGGAGTACCTGTCACCGGCCAGCGCGCCTCGGCATGCGTACGGTTGAACATTACGCATCCTCGTGTTCAGTGCTTTGAAATAACGCCTCGCACGGCGCGGCAAGATGGCCGTCGGCCGCGGTGTCGCAGCGGTGCTGCCAGAGCAGACCGTCGCCCTGTGTTTCGGGCGTCATCACCAGCGTCAGCCCCGCCAGGGTTCGGCGGCCGGTCAGACTTATCACGCCCTGGCGCATGCTGACGCTGCTGACATAACGGGAACGACGGCTGGCCGGAATACCCAGCCGACGGCATTGCAGCTATCGATGTCGCCCTGCTGCATGGCGCACAGCTCCACCGCTAGATGGTAGTGGCTGGAGCTGCGCAGCATATCGGTCAGCGCCGCGCGATTCAGATAACGTTGATAGCCGGGCGGCGCAATTACGCTAAGTATAGCGATGATGGCGATCGCCACCATCAGCTCCATGAGAGTAAATCCACGCTGACGATGCATATCTGGCCCCTTGGGTGAACGAAAACCCCTTCACCCTAGCGGCTCGGCAGACGCCCGGATAGCGGCGGAAAGAAAAAGTGGCAGACGGATTCGGCTCTACCCCGCGCGGCTGCAGGTTGTGACAAGTAAATTGCGTGGCCGCGCGCAATAGTGATCGTTAATGAAAACGCATGGAGAGATCTAGCGCCCGTAGATGTTTAGTCAGTGCGCCGACGGAGATATAATCGACGCCGGTCAGCGCGCAATCGCGCAGCGTAGCGAGCGTAACATCACCGGACACCTCCAGCACCGCTCGTTGGCGGGTCACCGCTACCGCTTGCCCCATATCTTCACGGCTGAAGTTGTCGAGCATAATGATATCGGCGCCGGCATCCAGCGCTTGATGCAGCTCGTCCAGAGATTCCACTTCGACTTCCACCGGCACATCGGCGCGTAGCGCCACGGCGTTGACGACGGCATTGGCGATGGAGCCGGCGGCGATGATATGATTTTCCTTGATGAGGAACGCGTCCGCCAGTCCAAGCCGGTGATTGCTGCCGCCGCCGCACAGCACCGCGTATTTCAGGGCGGTCCGAAGGCCCGGCACGGTTTTGCGCGTATCAAGCAGCGTGGTACCGGTACCCGCCAGCGCAGCGACATACCGTTTCACTTCGCTGGCCACGCCGCACAGCGTCTGGACGAAATTGAGCGCGGTCCGTTCACCGGTAAGCAGCAGGCGCGCCGACCCGCTCAGCCGGCACAGGGGTTGATTGGCTAGAATGTCATCGCCATCCGCAACCAACCACTCAATCGCCACGCCGCCGCCCAACTGGTTGAATACCTCTTCAAGCCAGCGTTGGCCGCAAAAAACGCCATTTTCGCGAGTGATAATCACGGCGCTGGCCTGACTGTCCACCAGCAGCAGCGCGGTGATATCGGTCTGCGCGTCGGTGCCGCCGCCCAGATCTTCTTTCAATGCGGCGCTGACCGACAGCGGGATATCCTGTTGAATTCGAGCAAGCAATTCCGCCCGGCGGCGCTCAACGTTGTAACGGTGGGTAAACATAAAAATCTCCGTATCTGCGGATAAAGGGAAGCGACGATTCATGCTACCCTGAAGCCGGGCGAAGTACCATACTCGGTAAAATAAGGTCAGCATGCGGTTGGATTGCAGATGTGAAGCGCGTGCCTTCTCCCCATTGCGACGATCGACCGGCGAACGTATTTCCTACGTTGCTGGTGGTGCACAATATCAGTTTGCCGCCGGGCCAAACTGGCGGTCCCTGGATAGATCGGCTGTTTACCGGTACGCTGGATCCTGCGGACGATCCCTATTTTGCCACTATTTGGCAACTGCGCGTGTCCGCGCATTGTCTCATCCGGCGGGATGGGGAGGTGGTGCAGTATGTTCCCTTTCATCGACGCGCCTGGCACGCGGGAATGTCCTGCTATCAGGGGCGTGAGGGCTGCAATGATTTTTCCATCGGCATCGAGCTGGAAGGGACCGATACGCTAGCCTATACCGACCCCAGTATCACCAGCTTGACGACGTGACCCGCTTGTTGATGCGCCATTATCCCATTACGCCGGCGCACATTACCGGCCATAGCTATATCGCATCGCGCCCGAGCGGAAAACCGATCCAGGACCGTCCTTCAACTGGCACTATTTTCAGCAATTATTATCACCACAGGCTGACGACATTTAACAGGGAGACGCGGGTTATGACGCTGTTTACATTACTATTGGTGCTGGCCTGGGAGCGGTTATTCAAACACGGCGAACATTGGCAACTGGACCACTGGCTTGAGCGGCCGTTCAGCCGTCTGCGCGAGACGTCGCTGGCGCAGACGCTGATTCTGGCGCTGTGCTGGATGTTGCTGGTCGCGGTCTGCCTGCGGCTGGCCTCAGGGTGGTTTTACCAAACCCCGTTGCTGCTGCTGTGGGTCAGCCTGGCACTATTGTGCATCGGTGCGGGCGGGATCCGGCGCCATTATCGTGACTATCTGATTGCCGCCGCCCGCGGCGATATCGATGCCAGCGCGGCGATGAGCGAAGAGCTGGCGTTAATACACGGCATGCCGGTGGAAGGTGCTCCGGCGGAACGGTTGCGCGAACTGCAAAACGCGCTGCTGTGGAGCAACTTCCGGTTTTATCTGGCGCCGCTGTTTTGGCTGGTCATCGGCGGCCTCTGGGGCCCCGTGCCAATGGCAGGCTATGCCTTTTTGCGCGCCTGGCAAACCTGGCTGGCGCGCCGCTCAACACCGTTGAAACGCGCGCGCTCCGGCATCGATTTGCTGCTGCACTGGCTGGATTGGCTGCCGGTGCGGCTGGCGGGTGCGGCCTATGCCCTGCTGGGGCATGGCGAGAAGGCGCTGCCGGCCTGGTTCGCTTCGCTATGGGATATCCATAGCAGCCAGTATCAGGTTCTCACGCGGCTGGCGCAGTTTTCGCTGGCGCGCGAGCCGCATCCGGATGCGGTGCAAACGCCCCGCGCCGCGGTGTCGCTGGCGAAAAAGGTCACTTTGGTGATTGTGGTGGTGGTGGTGGCGCTGTTGATTATTTACGGCGCGCTGCTCTAGGCTGCCCACCCGTCGCCGGCCCGGTAACACCGGCCGGCGCGGGAACCGGGAATCAGCGTGCGGCTGCGCACGGGCCGGAGGTTTTCAGCGCGAAGCCGACACCCAGCACCACCAGGGAATCCGGAATCAAATATACCGTAATCGCCATGCTCGGGGTGAGCAGCATAATCACCAGAATACTTGCCATGAAGAGCAGGTAAAAACAGTTGCCCACCGGGCACCACAGCGCCGGAAAGCGCGGAATGACGCCCTGTTGCGCTTTTTTGCGGCGAAATTTCCAATGCGCTAGACTGATCATGCTCCAATTGATTACCAGCGCTGACACCACCAGCGCCATCAGCAGACCAAAAGCCTGACCGGGCATCAGGTAGTTGCGCAGCACACGAAACGCCGTGTGCGGCCACCGGCACGCCGCGCTGGTCGACTTTCGCCAGCGATTGTGTGCCATTGCCTTGGCGGGCCAGACCGTACAGCATGCGGCTATTACTGCAAACGCAGCTGTTGTAGACCGACAACGCGGCGGTCGGTCAGGACCACCAGATTGAGTATATGGGCTACCCAGTAGCTGTTAAGGGATTAGAAAATCAGGACAACCGGGCTGCCGCCCTCTACCCCTTTGGCCCAGGGGTAGAGCGAAAGCAGGATCGCCAGCGCACCGATATAGAATATCAGGATGCGGTAAATGACCTGATTGGTGGCTTTAGGAATACTGCGCGTCGGGTCGTCGGCCTCGGCGGCGGTAATACCCCACCAGCTCCAGACCACCGAAGGAAAACATGATAACCGCCATGGCCATCAGCAAACCTTTGCCGCCGTGCGGGAAAGAAGCCACCCTGCGCCCATAAGTTGGTGACGCTGCCCTCCGGACCGCCACGACCGCTGAGCAGGAGCCAGGCGCCGAAAACGATCATCGCGACGATGGCGATCACCTTGATAATGGCGAACCAGAATTCTATTTCACCATAAAGCTTCACGTTGGCCAGATTGATGGCATTAATCAGCAGGAAAAACACCGCCGCTGATACCCAGGTCGGCAGCCCGGGCGACCAATATTGCATATAGATGCCGACCGCAGACAATTCCGCCATCGCCACCAGGACATAGAGCATCCAATAGTTCCAGCCAGAGGCAAAACCGGCGAAATTACCCCAGTATTTATAGGCGAAGTGACTAAACGAGCCCGCTACCGGCTCATCCACCACCATCTCGCCCAGCTGGCGCATGATAAGGAAAGCGATAAAACCGCCGATGGCATAGCCCAGAATAACCGAAAGGCCGGCCATTTGTATGGTTTGTGCAATCCCCAGAAACAGGCCGGTACCAATCGCGCCGCCCAAAGCAATGAGCTGTATATGGCGGTTTGTTAGTTCGCGTTTCAGCGTCTCGTCGTACTGTTGACCTTCCATTATCGAATCCTCTGTCGTTAAGGCGGGCAAGTACCTGGATGCCGGCCTGCGCTGTGTTTGTCCACGGTTACGGTTGTTGTACGTTTTAATTTACGCGGCCTGGCGCGGTATTTTCGCGTTCGGGCTGTCGCGGCGGGCAACAGAATAGTGATGTGTCGGCAGGTTTGCACGGGATTTATGACGCTTAATGAGGAATAAATCGGTGACGTCGATAGACGGACTAAAGAAACCCTTCTTTCCAGGAAAACTGGGGGCCTTAAGGGGATGCATGACTATGCATTTTGCAGCGGTTTTCTCGACAAAACACACCTGACGCCTCCTTGTCGGGCGCAGGGAACGTTTCACAGAGGTTAATAACCTTTTATAGCGTAAAACAGATTATGCTGGAGAGCGGGCCTGATGCAGCACAGATGTAAGGCTTTTGTGAGAATGTGCGCGATTTGATGATTTAGGTCAAAGCCACGATGGACAGAAGGTGAATACCTTGTTACTTTTAGCACCGTGTAAATGTAATTGGTATTACCAATTGACTCCGCGCCATCCGCTGAGAAAACAAGAAATGGCCTATAGTAAGATCCGCCAACCCAAGTTATCGGATGTCATAGAACAACAGTTGGAATATTTGATTCTGGAAGGGACGCTGCGACCCGGCGAAAAACTGCCCCCCGAGCGTGAACTGGCCAAGCAGTTTGACGTATCCCGCCCCTCACTGCGGGAAGCCATCCAGCGATTGGAAGCCAAAGGCCTGCTGCTACGTCGGCAGGGTGGAGGGACGTTTGTGCAAAGTAATTTATGGCAAAGCTTCAGCGATCCGCTGACTGAACTGTTGGCGGAGCATCCTGAATCGCAATACGACCTGTTGGAGACCCGCCACGCCCTTGAAGGGATTGCCGCCTATTATGCGGCGCTGCGCGGTACCGAGCAGGATTTCGAGCATATCCGTGAATGCCATCAGGCGATTCAGGCGGCGCGGGACAGCGGCGATCTTGACGCGGAAGCCGATGCCGTCATGAATTATCAAATTGCCGTCACCGAAGCCGCGCATAATGCAGTTTTATTGCACCTGGTGCGCTGCATGGGGCCGATGCTGGAAAACAACGTGCGTCAAAATTTTGAATTGCTCTACTCGCGCCGGGAAATGCTGGCGCAGGTGAGCAGCCACCGCGCCGGAATTTTCGCGGCGATAGTTGCGCGCGAGCCGGAAAAGGCGCGCAAGGCGTCACATCGCCATCTGGCGTTTATTGAGGAAATTTTGCTGGACCTTGGCCGGGAACATAGCCGGCGGGAACGATCGCTTCGACGTCTCCAGCAACGCAAAGATTAAGCTTCCGGAAACGGCAGCCCACGCGGCAGCAGAAGCTATGGGCCTGTCTTCCTATGTTCTGATGGCCAGAGCATAGGAAGACAGGCTCCAACTAAACCAATATTAAAGATAGATAAGGAACACCACCATGTCAGAATGTTTGTACAATGACGTGGATCCGATCGAAACACGCGACTGGCTCCAGGCGATCGAATCGGTTATCCGTGAAGAAGGTATTGAACGCGCGCAATTCCTGATTGATCAGGTGCTGGATGAAGCGCGCAAAGGTGGGGTCAGCATTGCGCAAGGTGCCACCGGACGCAACTACATCAACACAATTTCGGTCGAAGAGGAGCCTGAGTATCCCGGCAACCTGGAACTGGAGCGCCGCATCCGTTCCGCCATTCGCTGGAATGCCGTGATGACCGTGCTGCACGCGTCGAAGAAAGATTTGGAACTGGGCGGCCACATGGCGTCATTCCAGTCGTCCGCCACCATTTATGAAGTGTGCTTCAACCATTTCTTCCGCGCGCGCAACGACAAAGACGGCGGCGACCTGGTCTACTTCCAGGGGCACATCTCCCCCGGCGTGTACGCCCGCGCCTTCCTTGAAGGTCGTCTGAGCGAAGATCAGATGAACAACTTCCGCCAGGAAGTGCACGGTAAAGGGTTGTCATCCTATCCGCATCCGAAGCTGATGCCGGAGTTCTGGCAGTTCCCGACGGTGTCGATGGGCCTCGGCCCGATAAGCGCCATCTATCAGGCAAAATTCCTTAAATATCTGGATCACCGCGCGCTGAAGGACACCAGCAATCAGACCGTGTACGCCTTCTTGGGCGACGGCGAGATGGACGAGCCGGAATCGAAGGGCGCCATCACCATCGCGACCCGCGAGAAGCTGGACAACCTGGTATTCATCATTAACTGTAACCTGCAGCGTCTGGACGGTCCCGTCACCGGTAACGGCAAGATCATCAACGAGCTGGAAGGCGTGTTCGGCGGCGCCGGCTGGGAAGTGATCAAGGTGGTCTGGGGCAGTCGCTGGGATGAGCTGCTGCGCAAAGACACCTCCGGCAAGCTGATTCAGCTGATGAACGAAACCGTCGACGGCGACTATCAGACCTTTAAATCGAAAAACGGCGCCTATGTACGCGAGCACTTCTTTGGTAAATACCCGGAAACCGCCGCGCTGGTGAAAGACATGAGCGACGATGGGATTTGGGCGCTCAACCGCGGCGGCCACGATCCGAAGAAAATTTATGCTGCTCTGCAAAGGGCCAAGAAAATTACCGGCAAGCCCGTGGTGATCCTGGCGCACACCATCAAAGGCTACGGCATGGGTGTGACCGCGGAAGGCATGAATATTGCCCATCAGGTGAAGAAAATGGACATGGAAGGGGTGCATTACTTTCGCGATCGTTTCAACCTGAACACCATTACCGACGAAAAGATTGAAGCGCTGCCCTACATCACTTTTGACGAAGGGTCCGAAGAGCACACCTATTTGCACGAGCGCCGTAAAGCGCTGCACGGCTATCTGCCGAGCCGTCTGAAGGATTTCACCAAGCCGCTGGAGCTGCCGACGCTTGAAAACTTTGCGCCGCTGTTGGAAGAACAGAAGAAAGAGATCTCCACCACCATCGCTTTTGCCCGCGTGCTGAACGTGATGCTGAAGAACAAGTCGATCAAAGATCGTCTGGTCCCGATCATTGCCGACGAAGCCCGTACCTTCGGGATGGAAGGTCTTTTCCGCCAGATAGGCATCTACAGCCCTAACGGTCAGCAGTACACGCCGCAGGACCGCGAGCAGGTCTCCTATTATCGCGAAGATGAAAAAGGGCAGATCCTGCAAGAAGGGATCAATGAGCTGGGCGCGGCCTCCTCCTGGCTGGCGGCTGCGACCTCCTACAGCACCAACGATTTGCCGATGATTCCGTTCTACATCTACTATTCGATGTTTGGTTTCCAGCGTATCGGCGATCTGTGCTGGGCGGCGGGCGACCAGCAGGCGCGTGGCTTCCTTATCGGCGGCACCTCGGGGCGCACGACGCTGAACGGTGAAGGCTTGCAGCACGAAGACGGCCACAGCCATATCCAGTCGCTGACCATTCCGAACTGCATCTCCTACGATCCGGCCTATGCCTATGAAGTCGCGGTCATCATGCATGACGGTTTGACCCGGATGTACGGTGATAAGCCGGAAAACGTCTACTACTATCTGACCACGCTGAACGAAAACTACGCCATGCCCGCCATGTCGAAAGGCGCGGAAGAGGGTATTCGAAAGGGGATCTACAAGCTGGAAACGCTGGATGGCAGCAAAGGCAAAGTGCAACTGATGGGCTCCGGCGCCATTCTGCGCCACGTGCGCGAAGCAGCGCAGATCCTGTCGAAAGACTATGGTGTCGGCTCCGATGTGTACAGCGTAACCTCGTTCACCGAACTGGCGCGCGACGGCCAGGATTGCGAGCGCTGGAACATGCTGCACCCGACCAAAACCCCGCGCGTGCCTTATGTGGCCACCGTGCTGAACGATGCGCCAGCGGTGGCGTCCACCGACTATATGAAACTGTTCGCCGAACAGATCCGCAACTTTATTCCTGCCAGCGAGTTCCGCGTTCTGGGCACCGACGGTTTTGGCCGTTCGGACAGCCGCGAGAACCTGCGTCATTACTTTGAAGTGGACGCCAGCTATGTGGTGGTGGCGGCGCTGGGTGAATTGGCCAAACGCGGCAATATCGGCGCTGATGTGGTGGCGCAGGCCATCAGCAAATTCGGCATTGATGCTGACAAAGTCAACCCGCGTCTGGCGTAAGAGGTAGAGTAAATCAATGGCTATTAAAATCAACGTACCGGATATCGGTGCAGATGAAGTGGAAGTCACCGAGGTCCTGGTCAGCGTGGGCGATAAGGTCGAGGCCGAGCAGTCGCTGATTACCGTGGAAGGCGATAAAGCATCGATGGAGGTGCCGGCGCCGTTCGAGGGTATCGTCAAAGAGATCAAGATTAACGTCGGTGATAAAGTCAGCACCGGTTCGCAGATTATGGTGTTCGAGGTGGAAGGCGCCGCCCCCGCGCCGGCCGCCGCCAAGGAAAGCGCCGCGGCTGTGGCTCCCGCGCTGGCATCAAACGCCAACAAAAGCGCGGCTGCCGCCCCGTCATCGTCCGAAGGCAAAAATAAATTTGCCGAGAACGACGCCTATGCGCACGCTACTCCGGTGATTCGCCGTCTGGCGCGCGAGTTCGGCGTCAACCTGGCGAAGGTAAAAGGCACCGGGCGCAAAGGCCGTATCCTGCTTGAAGATATTCAGGCTTACGTCAAAGAGGCGGTTAAACGCGCCGAGGCCGCGCCTGCCGCTGCTGGCGGCGGTTCGCTGCCGGTGCTGCTGCCGTGGCCGAAGGTGGACTTCAGCAAGTTCGGCGACACCGAAGAGGTGGGGCTGGGCCGGATTCAGAAAATCTCCGGCACTAACCTGCACCGTAACTGGGTTATGATCCCCCATGTGACCCAGTTTGACGAAGCCGATATCACCGAAGTGGAAGCCTTCCGCAAACAGCAGAACACCGAAGCCGAGAAGAAGCCGGATGTGAAAATCACCCCGCTGGTGTTTATCATGAAAGCGGTCGCCAAGGCGCTGGAAGAGCTGCCGCGTTTTAACAGCTCGCTGTCGGCGGACGCCCAGAAACTGACGCTGAAGAAATACATCAATATCGGCGTGGCGGTTGATACCCCGAACGGCCTGGTCGTGCCGGTGTTCCGCGATGTGAACAAGAAAGGCATCGTTGAGCTGTCGCGCGAGCTGGCGAAGATCTCGAAAAAGGCCCGCGCCGGCAAACTGACTTCGTCGGATATGCAGGGCGGCTGCTTCACCATCTCCAGCCTGGGCGGCATTGGCGGCACGGCGTTCACGCCTATCGTCAATGCGCCAGAAGTGGCGATTCTCGGTGTATCAAAATCGTCGACGAAACCGGTATGGGATGGTAAAGAGTTTGCACCGCGGCTGATGCTGCCGCTGTCGCTATCCTATGACCACCGGGTCATCGACGGCGCCGACGGTGCGCGATTCATCAGCTTCATCAATAACGTGATGTCTGATATTCGCCGCTTGGTGATGTAACCTCCAAGCCAGCCCGCGGGCCGGCCTGCCTGTTTTCTGCGTCGCTGCCGGTGGCAAAGGGCTGCCCTCGGCGTTACCAACTCAACAAGCGCCGTCGTAACATACTTTGCAGTCTATTAACATTTTTGTAAACTATGCAAGATGGAGACGTCCCGGTGGACACAGCGCGTTATTCAAATACACGCGATAAAATAAACGTCTAACCCGCCGGACAATCAACTAAGAGGTCATGATGAGTACTGAAATAAAAACTCAGATCGTGGTACTTGGGGCGGGCCCGAGCGGGTATTCCGCGGCATTCCGCTGTGCGGATTTAGGTCTGGAGACCGTCCTGGTGGAACGTTATTCCACCCTTGGCGGGGTTTGCCTTAACGTAGGCTGTATCCCCTCCAAAGCATTATTGCACGTCGCTAAGGTTATCAAAGAGGCCAAGGCGCTGAGCAAAAACGGTATCGTCTTTGGCGAGCCGCAAACCGATATCGACAAAGTGCGCACCTGGAAGGAAAAGGTGGTCAATCAGCTGACCGGCGGTCTAAGCGGTATGGCCAAAGCGCGTAAGGTGAAGGTGGTGAACGGTTACGGTAAATTTACCGGTGCCAACACGCTGCAGGTGGAAGGCGAAAACGGTACCACTACCGTCACCTTCGACAATGCCATTATCGCTGCGGGCTCACGCCCGATCCAGCTGCCGTTTATCCCCCATGATGATCCCCGCGTATGGGACTCTACCGATGCGCTCGCCCTGACGTCGGTGCCAGAGCGTCTGCTGGTGATGGGTGGCGGGATCATCGGTCTGGAAACGGCCACCGTTTACCACGCGCTGGGTTCGGAAATTGACGTGGTGGAAATGTTTGATCAGGTCATCCCGGCTGCCGATAAAGACGTGGTGAAAGTGTTCACCAAGCGCATCAGTTCCCAATTTAACCTGATGCTGGAAACCAAAGTTACCGCGGCGGAAGGGCAGGAAGACGGCGTATATGTCAGCATAAAAGGGAAAAAAGCGCCGTCGGAAGCCCAGCGCTATGACGCCGTGCTGGTCGCCATTGGCCGCGTGCCAAACGGCAAGCTGCTGAATGCCGGTCAGGCTGGGGTAGAGGTGGACGATCGCGGTTTTATCCGCGTCGACAAACAGATGCGCACCAATGTGCCGCACATTTACGCTATCGGCGATATCGTCGGCCAGCCGATGCTGGCACACAAAGGCACCCACGAGGGCCACGTGGTGGCGGAAGTCATCGCCGGCAAGAAACACTATTTCGATCCTAAAGTCATTCCGTCTATTGCCTATACTGAGCCGGAAGTGGCATGGGTCGGCCTGACGGAAAAAGAAGCGAAAGAGAAAGGCATCAGCTATGAAGTCGCCACTTTCCCGTGGGCAGCCTCCGGGCGCGCCATTGCTTCCGACTGCCAGGACGGCATGACCAAGCTGATTTTCAATAAAGAAAGCCATCGGGTCATCGGCGGCGCCGTGGTCGGCGTCAACGGCGGCGAGCTGCTGGGCGAAATCGGTTTAGCAATCGAAATGGGCTGCGACGCGGAAGATATCGCGCTGACCATCCATGCGCACCCCACGCTGCATGAATCG
Source organism: Sodalis sp. (in: enterobacteria) (assembly GCF_051710625.1). Classification (GTDB taxonomy): domain Bacteria; phylum Pseudomonadota; class Gammaproteobacteria; order Enterobacterales; family Enterobacteriaceae; genus JBPESN01. The sequence goes on from NZ_JBPESN010000003.1 coordinate 54,825, forward strand.
GTGGGTCTGGCGGCGGAAGTGTACGAAGGTACCATTACCGATCTGCCCAACGCCAAAGCGAAGAAAAAGAAATAAAGTTTCTGCGGTCATCCGCAAAAAAAGCGCCCGCAGGCGCCTTTTTTATTGCGTCATGTGCGCTTGCCGCCCGTCGCCCATCGTCGTTATCGGGCTGCGCCAGATTAAACAGTTCACAGGCGGTTGTGTCCCCCACCGTAAAACGGGTTAAAAGTTGTCTCACCTCCGGGCGATAAATCGCGGCGCCGATGTAGTCAATTAACTATAATAAATGAGACCTGGCCAGGTATTTTAGCAGCGCATCCTCTCGGGTCATGTAGCCCGTGAGGCAAAGCGCCCTTAAATCTCTATAGTCAGTTTCCCGAAGCGCCGTTTTCAACCGACTGCCGCAAAATTCATCGTGGGTGGCGCAGCGATTGGCAAGCGCCAGCACATCATGGCGAAAATGTGCCGGAAAACAGGCGCTATCGTCGCTATCGGTAATGCGCAGAAGGTTCGCGCGGCCGTAGGCGGGATCGTCAAGCACGGTATGGAGTTTTTGTCACATCGCCGGCGCGGCGGCCATGCTTTCGATTTGCGATTGGATGTACCGTTCCGGCGTCAGCTGTTCACGGATTTCCGCCAGCGCATCGTCCAGCGACTGACAGACTTTCATCGTGCAAACTTCAGCAAACTGATGTTCCAGACGGTAATCTAGCGGCGGCGATTGATAGATCCGATGATCATCGATTTGCAGCAGATAAAACCACGATACCTGTTTTCGCGGTTCGTAGAGGAGCGCTAGCTGAAATACGCCGCGATACTCGCCGTCGGCAAAGGCGCGTAACTGCATAAAGCGGGCAACCATCGTTGCCGGGGAGAGAAGAGATGATATCCATATTATGATGCCTCCGTCGTAAAGGGTAACCAGCTAATGCTAACCACCTGCGATTGGCAAACCGTTATTGCCGTGACTGGGCGCTTTTTGCAATTCGAACGGTGTGGCCTGGCATAGGCGGTTTGCGGACCCCAAAACAGGGCGGTTCTCAGTTAGGTGATTGAAAAAGATAAGAATGAGCGGTTGGTGATGATAAGACGGTGCATGCAAAGGGGATGAGGTGGAGCGTGCTTTGCCAGGTCGAAATAACGCCCCCCCGAGCCGCGCCGGCGTGTCGGTTAGGATCGAGCGGGCGTTGAGCCTTGTGCAGCGGCGTAGCGCGTTAGGACGCCATCGCTTCGGCTCCGGTTTCGGCTTTTGTTGCCGCTGCGACGGCAGCGCGGCGGTGTTAGCTTCAACCACGACGTTGGCGTCCGCAGCGGTGAGAGTTTCAGCGTCAGCAACGGTGTTAACGTCTGCTGCGGCGACGATGTCAGCTTCAGCTTCGACTTCGCCATTGACCATTGTATTGGTTGCAGCGGCGCGAACGCTTTGGGGGATACCGTCGGCAGAGCCCCTGGCTGGCCGCCCTGTGCGGCGGCGCTGCCAACGGCAGCAGCTTGCGTCGCGAATATCGTTCTGTTCGGCAGAGGCAGCGGTATCCGCGGCGTCAGTCTCGTCAGCGGACGGCTCGGTTGAGGCTTCGATGCTGCATGCCGGTTCCTCCACGGCGGGAGTGGAGGGGGCAATGCGCTGGCGACAGCGGCTCCAATCTTTTTCGCCCGCCAATGCGGCGAAGAGGCAATATCGAGCGGCTGCGTTTTCATCTGCGCGTCAACCAATTGTACGACATCTGGCAACGTAGGCAATAGCACATTCAACGCACCCGCCAGGAAGCTGCGGGTATATTCTCCGGTCACACGCTGTTCAGGGTTGCTGCTGCTCTTGCTGCCCACATAATCGAGATTGGAGGGATTATCCCGGTTCAGCGACCAGAACGAGAGCGAAGACAATCCATGCTGGGCGGCAAAGGCGCCAACGTTGAAGGCATTGTCCAGAGTAAATATGGTGCCATCGTCATTGCGGCCTATCATGGGCGTCATGCCGATTTTCGCGAAGCGCGTTTTCTCGGAAAGACCGGGATAAAGTGTTTCGGCTGGCGGCTAGCGGCTCCCGCCGTGCGGCTGTCCGCCTTGTCATGAGTCGTTAAAGCCTTATCGTTTCAGCCAAATATCATGTTGCTTTTATGTAAACAAATTAACAAGGCGGTTAAATACCGATAAACTGGCGCTTGCCCAGCTGGATAACAACAAACCTTTTCTAATAAATGTATCGCCGGTGAGGAATGGAAAGCCAGGCACTACCTATGACAATGAAAGCGAGGAGAACATCGTGCTAGAAGATTATCGTAAGCACGTTGCCGAGCGTGCTGCACAGGGCATTGCCCCTAAGCCTCTCGATGCCGTACAAATGGCGGCGCTGGTTGAACTGTTGAAAACCCCGCCGGCGGGTGAAGAAGCCTATTTGCTGGATCTGTTGACCAATCGTGTCCCGCCAGGTGTGGACGAAGCGGCTTACGTTAAAGCAGGTTTCTTCGCGGCCGTTGCCAAGGGCGAGGTGCATTCACCGCTGCTGACGGCGGAAAAAGCCATTGAACTGCTGGGCACCATGCAAGGCAGCTACAACATTTCGCCGCTGGTGGACGTGCTGGATAATGCCGCGCTGGCGCCGCTCGCCGCGCGCGCGCTGAAGTCCATGCTGCTGATGTTCGACAATTTCTACGACGTGGAAGAAAAAGCCCGGGCCGGCAATGCGCATGCCCAAGAGGTCATGACGTCCTGGACCGAAGCGAAATGGTTCTTATCACGACCGGTGCTGGCGGAAAAAATGACCGTGACCGTATTCAAGGTCACCGGCGAAACCAATACCGATGACCTGTCGCCGGCGCCTGGTCGCGGCCGGATATTCCGCTGCATGCCCTGGCGATGCTGAAGAACGCCCGTGCCGGCATTATCCCCGATCAGCCCGGTAACCTTGGCCCCATTCAGCAGATCGAAGCGCTAAACGGCAAGGGTTTCCCGCTGGCCTACGTTGGCGATGTGGTGGGGACCGGTTCCTCGCGTAAATCCGCCACTAACTCGGTGCTGTGGTTCATGGGGGGGGTATTCCCTTTGTGCCTAACAAACGCGGCGGTGGGATAGTGCTGGGCAGCAAAATTGCGCCGATTTTCTTCAACACCATGGAAGATGCCGGCGCTCTGCCGATCGAAGTCGATGTTTCCGATTTGAATACGGGTGACGTCATCGATATCTATCCCTTCGCGGGGGAAATAGGTCATCATAACACCGGCGCGCTGCTGCGGGCCAATTTTGCCCTGAACCCTGAAAACGAACGTGCTGGTGGACGAAGTACGTGCCGGCGGCCGTATTCCGCTGATTATCGGTCGCGGTCAGACCGCGCGCGCGAATCACTGGGGCTTCCCCCCAGTACCATTTTCCGCCACGCGCGAGATGTTGCCGCCAGCGACAAAGGCTACACGCTGGCGCAGAAAATGGTCGGCTGCGCCTGCGGCGTAGCGGGCGTGCGTCCGGGACAATATTGCGAGCCGAAAATGACCTCGGTGGGATCCCAGGACACTACTGGCCCCATGACCCGCGATGAATTGAAAGATCTGGCGTGCCTGAGCTTTTCCGCTGACCTGATTATGCAGTCGTTCTGCCATACTGCTGCCTATCCGAAGCCGGTTGACGTGCAGACCCATCATACCCTGCCGGACTTCATCATGAATCGCGGCGGCGTCTCTCTGCGCCCGGGCGGCGGGATAATTCACTCTGGCTAAACCGCATGCTGCTGCCCGATACCGTAGGCACCGGCGGGGACTCCCACACTCGCTTCCCGATCGGCATCTCGTTCCCGGCAGGGTCCGGTCTGGTCGCCTTCGCCGCCGCCACCGGCCTGATGCCGCTGGACATGCCCGAATCGGTGCTTGTGCGTTTCAAAGATACCATGCAGCCGGGCATCACCCTGCGCGATTTGGTGCATGCGATTCCGTATTACGCCATCAAGCAGGAGCTGCTAACGGTCGAGAAAAAGGGTAAGATGAACATCTTCTCCGGCCGCATTCTGGAGATCGAAGGGCTGCCGGAGCTGAAAGTGGAACAGGCGTTTGAATTGGGCGACGCCTCGGCGGAGCGCTCTGGCGCGGGTTGTACCATAAGCTTGATCAGGCGCCGATTACCGAATATCTGAATTCCAATATCGTGCTGTTGAAATGGATGATTTTGGAAGGTTACAGCGATCGCCGCACGCTGGAACGGCGCGTTAAAGGCATGGAAAGCTGCCTGGCCAACCCCTCTCTTCTGGCGGCGGATGCGGATGCCGAATACGCCGCGGTCATCGAGATCGATCTGGCCGAGATCAACGAGCCTATTTTATGCGCGCCGAAAGATCCGGACGATGCACGTCTGCTGTCGGATGTCGCCGCCAGCAAAATCGATGAGGTCTTCATCGGCTCCTGCATGACGAATATCGGCCACTTCCGTGCCGCGGGCAAACTGCTGGACAGCCACAAGGGCCAGCTGCCGACCCGACTGTGGGTCGCGCCGCCGACCAAAATGGACGCCGCTCAGCTCACCGAGGAAGGTTACTATAGCGTATTTGGCAAGAACGGCGCTCGCATGGAAATCCCGTGCTGCTCGCTGTGCATGGGTAACCAGGCGCGGGTAACGGATGGTGCCACGTTGGTGTCTACCTCGACCCGTAACTTCCCCAACCGTCTGGGCAACGGCGCCGACGTATATCTTGCTTCCGCAGAGTTGGCGGCGGTCACCTCGCTGCTGAGCCGCTTGCCGACGGTAGAGGAGTATCTGCAGGCGATGGCGATGGTGGATCCGACGGCGGTAGATACTACCGTTACCTGAATTTCGACCGCCTCGGTGAATATACTGACAAAGCCGATCAGGTCATTTTCCAAACCGCGGTCTGGCGCGTCAGTTGTCGGCGGCAATCTCTGCCGAGCACTTCGGCTAACCCTCCACCGCCCGTCGTTGCTGACGGGCGTTTTTTTGTGGAGGGACGTGGCCCGCGATGTGCTGCGGCGCCAACGGTGGATTGTTCCCGCTATCAGGTTTTGTCTGACGAGGAAAAAGCGCGCAAACTCCCCTTATCTTCCACCGCCGTGTTTTGAACGGATGCGGCATCGCGCCCCTTGCGGGGTGGACGGCTACAATAAATTACGAATTCCTCCGCGATGTTACCGGCCAGGTGATTGTCAAATTCTCCATGGGCCATGAAGCCATCGGCCACTGGTTAAATGACGAGGTGAACGGCGATTTGGCTTTCGTAGCCGACGTTGAGCGACAGTTACATTGCCTGTCCAACTCCCTGCGTCAGTGGCAGCACATCGGCTATGAATTTACCCTGCTGCTTGACGCCGAAGAGGTGATGGTCCGCGCCAACGGCATGTCGGTGGCCTTTGACGCGCTGGAGGAGGGACTGAGTTATTACGATGAAGAAAGCCTGTCGCTGTCTGTGCAGCAGCGACGATTTTCTGCTGATGCTAAAAGCCGGTATCGCCAATTTATCCGAACCGGCGGATTGTAGTGGCACACTGAATTTGGCCACCTGAACAGAGGTGATATGCTCACCTCAGAACAACCCGGGTGCACCAATGAAAAGAAAAAATTTTAGTCCTGAATTCAAACGCGAATCCGCTCAACTGGTTGTCGAGCAAAATTACACCGCCGCGCCAGCAGCAGAAGCCATGGACGTCGGCCTTTCTACGATGACGAAATGGATAAAACAACTGCGTGATAAGCGACAGGGGAAAACGCCAAAAGCCTCTCCCATAACCCCGGAACAAATCGAAATACGTAAGCTCAAGAAGAAGGTACAACGCATTGAAATGAAAAACGAAATATTAAAAAATGCTACAGCGCTTTTGATGTCAGACTCCCTGAACAGTTCTCGTTAATCGGGAAACTCAGAGCGCATTATCCTGTGGCCACACTCTGCCAGGTGTTCAGGGTTCATCGCAGGCAGTTACAAATACTGGAAAAGTCGTCCTGACAAGCCGGACGGCAGGCGAACAGTATTGCGCAGTCAGGTTCATGAACTGCACAGTATCAGCCATGGTGCAGCTGGCGCGAGAAGTATCGCCACCATGGCAACCCAGAGAGGCTTCTGGATGGGGCGCTGGCTCGCAGGCAGGCTCATGAAAGAGCTGGGGCTGGTCAGTTGTCAGCAGCCGACGCACAGGTATAAGCGTGGCGGCAATGAACACGTTGAAATACCGAATTATCTTGAGCGCCAGTTCGCTGTAACGGAGCCAAACCAGGTATGGTGCGGCGATGTGACGTATATCTGGACCGGGAAACGCTGGGCATACCTTGCGGTTGTTCTTGATCCGTTCGCGAGGAAACCGGTGGGCTGGGCTATGTCGTTCTCCCCGGACAGCAGACTGACCATCAAAGCACTGGAAATGGCATGGGAAACGCGTGGTAAACCAGCCGGAGTGATGTTCCACAGCGATCAGGGTAGCCATATACGAGCAGGCAGTTCCGACAGTTGCTGTGGCGTTACCGGATCAAACAAAGCATGAGTCGGCGTGGTAACTGTTGGGATAACAGTCTGATGGAGCGCTTCTTCAGAAGTCTGAAAAATGAGTGGATACCGGTAACGGGCTACATAAGCTTCAGCGAAGCAGCTCATAAAATTACCGACTATATCGTGGGATATTACAGCGCACTCAGGCCGCATGAATATAACGGTGGGTTGCCACCAAACGAATCAGAAAATAGATATTTGGAAAACGCTAACGCGGTGGCCAGTTTTAGTTGACCACTACACGCTTGAACCCGGTGGTGTATATGGTTAGCGGTTTCCGCTATGGCTTCTTGGGCATCAGCGACGTGCCGCTTACCCTTGCGGTGCTGGTGGCTTTTGTCGTGGTGCTTTATCTGCTGCGCTGGACGCTTATCCAGCGCGGACGCGGCTTGCGCACCTAACCTGACGGGGCGGCGCGAGTGCCGCGACGAGGTGGCGTGTTGCGGCTTAAGCCTGTTTCAGCACATGCCGACCGGCTGGCCCGCCACAACAGCGAACGGGCGCTGGCGTAAATTCACCCACGGCCATTGGTACGGGAGACTCAGGCCATCTGTACCGGCAGCGCTTTGGCGGTGCGCTGCAGCTGATTGTGTTCGTCGAAATAGGCCACCCGCGGTGCGTGATGTTGCGCCTCTTCGTCCGGTATTTGCACATAGGCGCAAATAATCAATAAATCGCCGACGCAGGCGCAGCGTGCGGCTGCGCCGTTAACTGAGATGATGCGCGAGCCGCGCTCGGCGGCAATTGCGTAGGTGGAGAAACGCTGACCGTTGTCGACGTTATAAATATTAATCGCTTCATACTCCAGAATCCCCGCCGCATCCAGAAAGTCCCGATCGATAGCGCAGGAACCTTCGTAATGGAGATCCGCCCGGGTGATTGTGCACCCGGTGTAGCTTGCCTCGTAACATCGTGCGTTGCATGAGCTTAAGCCTTTTAACCGTTATGAAATGAGATCCACTTGCGCATTATCAATTAGCCGGGCCTTACCCAGCCAGGCGGTGAATAACACCACCGCGCGCCGACTGTCGACCGCCAACGGCTGCAAGGTCTGCGCGTCGCGAATGAGCAGCGTGTCCGGCCTGAGGCCGGCCTGAAGCAGTTGTTCCGTTGCTGAGGTCAGCAACCCATCGATGTGACGTTCGCCTTCGCGCAACTGCGCCACCAGCCGCATGAGCACCTGATTGAGCTGCGGCGCCAGACGGCGCTCCTCGGCGCTCAGATAACCGTTGCGCGAACTGAGCGCCAGCCCATCGGCGGCGCGCACCGTCGGTACGCCGATAATCTCGATATCATAGCTCATGTCGCGCACCAGTTGACGGATAAGCGCCAGTTGCTGGAAGTCCTTTTTGCCGAAGCAGGCCACGTCCGGCTGAACCAGATTAAACAGCTTGCTGACAATGGTGGCGACGCCGCGGAAATGGCCCGGCCGGCTTTCACCTTCCAGGATATTGGCGAAACGGGGCACATCGATAAAGGTCTGACTGGCGAGACCGTCGGGGTAGATTACCGCCGTCGCCGGCGCGAATACCATCTCCACGCCGCGCCTTGTTAGCTGTTCGCAGTCCTCCTGCAGCGTGCGCGGGTAGGCCGCCAGATCTTCCGGCCGGTCGAACTGCATCGGGTTGACGAACACGCTGACCACGACTTTATCCGCGCGGGCGCGCCCGGCGTCAATCAGCGCCATATGGCCTTCGTGTAAATTGCCCATGGTCGGGATCAGGGCGATACGCTTATGCTCCTGACGCCACTGTTTAACCGTCTGACGCAGCGTCGGCGGCGTTTCGATAATCAGCACGGGAGTCTCCTTCATTATTGAAAGCTATGTTCGGCCGCGGGAAACCGGCCGGTTTCCACCTCTTGCACGTAGCGGCGTACGGCGGCGGCAATATCCCCGCCTGCCGCCAGAAAATCTTTGGCGAAGGAGGGTACGCTATCGCCGGTGATGCCGAGCGCATCTTGCATGACCAGGATCTGGCCGTCGGTCACGCCGCCGGCACCAATGCCGATAACCGGAATGCTCAGCTCATGCGTTACGCGTTCCGCCAGCGCGACCGGTACGCATTCCAGCACCAGCAACTGGGCGCCGGCCTGTTCCAGCGCCTGCGCGTCGGCCAGTAGCTGTTCTGCGCCGGCCGCATCGCGCCCTTGAATTTTATAGCCGCCGAAGATATTCACCGATTGCGGGGTCAGGCCAAGATGGCCGCAGACGGGTACCGCCCGCGCGGTCAGACCGCTAACGGTATCGGCCAGCCATGCGCCGCCCTCAAGCTTGACCATATTGGCGCCCGCGCGCATCAGCGCTGCCGCATTGTCAAAGGCCTGTGCCGGCGTCGCGTAGCTCATGAACGGTAGATCGGCCAGCAGCAGGCACGAGGGCGCACCGCGCCGCACGCAGCGGGTATGATAAACCATATCCTCCAGGGTGACCGGCAGCGTCGAGTCATGGCCCTGCATGGTCATGCCCAGGGAATCGCCCACCAGCATCACCTTAATCCCCTGTTCGGCGAACAGGCGGGCAAATGAGGCGTCGTAAGCGGTAATGGAGACGAATTTGCGCTGTTGCTGTTTCCATTTGCGCAAATGATAAATCGTGGTCATGCTATGCAACCTCTGTGCCGCGGGAGCGTCCGCTGTCAGCTTAAAGAATGGCGGCTTATTTTAATGGAAGCTTTGCCGGGGGTATAGCGTTTATCGCACAAAACAAGGGGGACATTGACCGGACCCCGTCGCGGGCGCTATTACCCTGTCGGCCGGAGAGAGAAAGTGGGGGAGGCCCGAACATGCGTCCTTGGCATCCACCCCGATGGCCGGCGAAAACCTGCAACCCTTGGTCTGCATTCCGATGGCTGGCTAGTAAGGTCGGGCCGCGACGTGACCTCTGGCATGAGGCGAGAGAAGGCAGAGACCGCCGCACAGGCGTCATCGTGCTATGGCGTAAGCGTGCGTGCGGCAGCGCATCAGTCCTGGTGGTAACGATGCTCCTCATCCCAATAGGTGAGGCCGTTGCGTGGCACCTGACGCAGATGTTCAACCAGCGGGACGCCGTTGGGAAACTGAAGACCCGGGGCGAGCTCCGCGAGGGGATAGAGCATAAACTCGCGGTTGTGCATGTCGTAATGAGGTACCGTCAGGCGCGGGGTAGCGATAATGCGCTCGCCGAACAGCAAAATGTCCAGATCCAGCGTGCGTGGCCCAAAGCGATGGGCCTTGCGCGTACGTCCCTGGCGGAATTCGATCGCCTGGGTGTGATTGAGCAGCGTTTCCGGTGCCAGGGTGGTGTCCAGCGCCACTACGGCGTTAAGGAAATCCGGTTGATCCTGCGGGCCCAGCGGGTGACTGCGATAATAAGATGAGCAGGCGACCAACCGGGTTTGCGGCAGACTTGCCAGCGCCACGAGGGCGGCGCTTATCTGCTGTAGCGGTTCCGTTAGATTGCTGCCAAGAGCCAGCCAGACGCGCTCCATCAGGCGCTGTCGCGATTGGGCGCCCGTCGGCGTGGACGGCGCGGGCGAGAGCGGGTCGGACCCTCATCGCCCAGGGTGGTAAGCATATTCTTTTGCCGCGGCGGCGCGGCGACCTGGAACTCACCCCACCAGCGGCTAAGTCGCTGTAATTCAGCGTTCTTTTCGACTTCGGCGCGCAGCGTCAGCAAATCATAGGCGGCGCGGAACTTGGGATGTTCCATCAGCTTATGAGCGCGCTTGCCCTGGCGGCGCGATAGCCGCAGCTGCAGTTGCCACATATCCCGCATCAGGGCGGTTAAACGTTTCGGGATGGCCAGCGTTCGACATTGTTCGTCGAGGATGTCGTTCATCGCCAGAGAAAACGCGTCGAAATAGGACAGGCCGCTCTCTTGGGTCAGTTTCTGCGCCTGCTCCAGCAGCGGATACCACAAGATGGCGGCGAACAAGAAGGCCGGATTAACCCGCATATCGCTGCGCAAACGCTGATCGGTGTTGACCAGAACGCGGATGATCATCTGCTCCATATGGCTATCGCCGTGCTCAATAATGTTACGGCTCATCAGCGGAAACAGCGGCTGAAACAGCTGGTATTCACACAGCAGGCGGTAAGTAACCTCACTATAACCCGCCTGCAGCAGCTTGAGCGCTTCTTCAAATAACCGCGCGGGCGGAATGTCGTGCAGCAACGCCGCCAAACGGGGAATCGGTTCGGCGGTTTCGCGACTGATGGTCATGTCCAGCTTGGCGGCAAAGCGCACCGCGCGCAGCATGCGTACCGGATCTTCCCGGTAGCGGGTTTCCGGATCGCCAATCAGGCGAATGGTGCCTTCCTGTAAATCTTTGAGCCCGCCGGTATAGTCGCGCAGGGTGAAATCGGCTACGCTGTAATAAAGACTGTTCACGGAAAAGTCGCGGCGCTGGGCGTCTTCTTCAATGGAACCGAAAATGTTGTCGCGCAGCAGCATGCCGTTTTGCCCGGTCAGGGCCACCCCCGCCCTCGTCGCGCTTTTTTCCGGTTCCACCACCTGATGATGGCCGCGGAAGGTGGCGACTTCGATAATTTCAGGCCCGAACGTGACGTGAGCCAGCCGGAAACGGCGGCCGACCAGCCGGCAGTTGCGGAACAATTTACGCATCTGCTTTGGGGTCGCGCTGGTGGTGATGTCGAAGTCCTTAGGCTTTTTACCCAGCAGCAGATCGCGCACGCCGCCGCCGACCAGGTAGGCTTCGTATCCCGCTTTGTTCAGGCGGTAAAGGACTTTTAATGCGTTTTCACTGATCTCTTTACGGGAGATGGTGTGCTGGTCGCGCGGGATAATCGTCAAAGGGCGTCTATCCTCGGGTGCCGTTTCCACGCTTTCACGATTGAGCACCTTACGGCAGAAGTTGGCTACTCGGGTAAAAATAGTACACCTCAATAGTAACAAATAAACAGGAACAACCTAAAACCGCGGCTAATAATAGCCCACCCCGCTAAGTTTGAGAATGGGCGGGTGCGTTGTCTCTTACGGGGCGGGCGTGGCCGGCACGGCATCAAGCTGCCAGTGGTCCTACTGCCCAGTTTTAACATGCACTCAAGGCGCATAGCGCGCCACTGCGGCGGTAGCGGCTGATTTAACAACTGTAGCGCCTGCCCCAGCAGCGGCCGGGGGCGCTCATCGGCAGCGCCGGCGCGTGATTTTGTTTTGATAATTTTAGCCCTGACGGCGACAGCGCCAGAGGCAGATGAATATAGTAAGGTTCTTTATAACCTAATTGACGATAGAGCGCCAATTAGACGCACCGTTGGGGCATCATCCACCACCATTGCCAGATTATAGGCGAACAGCCCGTCGCGGCGGCGGATGATAAAATCTTCCTGCGCCAGCGCCGGGCTGGCCTCGATTCGGCCACGCAATTTATCGTGAAAATGAAACACCGGCGCTCTTTACCGCAGGCGGATAGCCGCACCTGCGGCGCTAAGGTGTCGATCACGGCAATGGCCGTCGTAGAGACCGCCTAGGCGCTGAATACGGCTGCAGGTGCAATCGCAATAATAACTGAGGCCGCGCCGGCACAGTGTCGCCACCGCGGTCAAATATGCCTCATGCCGCTGCGACTGATACATGACCTGCCCGTCCCAGTGCAGGCCATAATGGCGTAACTGGCGCAGCAGGGTATCGGCGGCGCCGAGGACTGCCCGTGGCGGGCCGATATCTTCGATACGCACCCGCCACGGGCCGCAACAGGCGCGCGCCTGCAAATAGCTGCCGAGGACGGCGACAAGAGAACCGAAATGAAGCGCGCTGGCCGGCGACGGAGCGAAGCGCCCGGTGTAGGGAACTGAGGCTGGCATGATGGTGATGAAGGTGTAACCGCGCAGCTACCGCGATGTCATGATTTTCCGTCACCAACACCGCAGTAAACCGGGCTCACTCTTACCCTGCCATCTGCTTTTCGCGAATTTCAGCTAGGGTTTTGCAGTCAATACACAAATCGGCGGTCGGCCGCGCTTCCAGGCGGCGAATACCGATTTCCACGCCACAGGATTCGCAGAAGCCAAAATCATTCTCTTCTACTTTCTTGAGGGTTTTCTCAATTTTCTTGATAAGTTTACGCTCCCGGTCACGGTTGCGCAGCTCAAGGCTGAACTCTTCTTCCTGTGCGGCACGGTCTACCGGGTCGGGGAAGTTGGCGGCCTCGTCCTGCATATGTGAGACAGTACGCCCGGCTTCATCTCTGAGCTGATTACGCCACGCTTCCAGAATGCGCTTGAAATGCAGAACCTGGGCTTCATTCATGTACTCTTCACCAGGCTTTTGCTGGTATGGTTCCACCCCGGCGATGGCGAGAATGCTCAAGGAGGATGTCTTACGGTTTTGCCCTTCTTGCATGGTGCTTCTCCTTCTAACACGCACTAGCGATCCCCAACGTGGGGGAAAAACAGGCCGCTATAAATAGCAAATGGCGTTAAGGTTGGCAATTATTCATAACGCCTACTTGACAAGGGTGTCCGGAAAGGCGTATTTGGCGCGACGGTAAACTTTGGAAAACTGACGCATTTTACGCCATCTTGCCGATAACCGCCCTATGAAATAATTATCGGCAGCGGAGTGTGGATCCACATGCCGTGCCGAGATAACTGACAACCATAGCACAGAACTTCTACGCCATACTGCTGAGCCTGTAATACCAGATCGACATAGTGGGGGTCAATGTGGCGGGCCGGCGACACCCGGTCGATACCTGAATGCAGCACGGCGAAAAACAGCACCGCACGATACCCCATTTTCGCCATTGCCTGTAATTCTCGTAAATGTTTTTGTCCGCGCACCGTGAACGCATCCGGGAAATAACCCGACTGGTGTTGCAATAACGTCACGGATTTCACCTCGATATAGCAGTCCGCGCGACCTTCTGCCGATAATAACCAATCTATCCTGCTGTTTCTCTGTGCCATATCGCACTTCGCCGCGAAGATGCGCATATTCGGCCAGCGCTGGAATCGTTCCAGCGCGTAGCGCCTCCCTTACCAGGGTATTGGCGCGCAGCGTATTAACACCTATCCATTGACCGCTGGCGGTCTCAGTTAGTTCCCAACTATAAGGATAACGTCGTTTGCGGTTATCCGAGGTGGAATACCACATGGTATCGCCAGGGGTAGCACAACCGGTCATGGCGCCGGTATTGGGGCAATGAAGGGTTAACGCTTCGCCGTCAGGGGTGACGACATCGGCAAGAAAACGTTTATAACGTTGTATCAGCCGGGCGGGTTTGAGAGCAGGCTCGAATAGCATAAAGCCTGCCTTCCTTATTGTAAACCATCGCGGTGGAGGGGCCAGTCCTGCACCAGCGTATAGCGCACGCGACCGTTGTCAAACGCCGATAGCCAGAGACCGAATCGGCTTACGTGGGTTGTCCAGCCCGGCGTATCCGGCGGAAGCGCTACCGGTTTGGTCGCCTGCCGCCAGAGGGTGATATGCGGGTGAAAAGGCAGCGAACTTTGATGGCAGCCGTTACGTGCCGCCCGGTCACGCAGCCATCCCGCCAGTTGTAGCAACTTGCGCGGCGGGCGACGGCAGCTGAGCCACACGACGCCTGCGCCCGAGCCAATAGCCGCAATCATCCAGACGCAGTGTGAAGGGCGGCTGCCGCAGAGGACCCGCTGCTGCGACGAGCGCCCGCTCCTGCGCGGCGCCGACGTTGCCTAAAAAGGCCAGCGTCAGATGCAGATTGTCCTGCGCGACGGGCCGGCCGGTTTCAGCGGAAAATTGCGCGGCGCGCCAGTCCACCATCTGATGGCGCAGCAGCCGCGGGCGGCAGCGTCAGGGCGAAAGACAACCGGCGCGGCGCGCTGGAGGCTTCGACGGATCGGAGGATGTGCGGTGCAGGCATAAACGGGTTCTTCATCAAGCGGCGGCGCCCCTGACGGCGTCAGGGGCGAAACCGATCATTGTTCCAGGATGCAGCGATGCTACAATGCCTGCCCTGGAATGTTAACCTATTCGCGGAGACGTTGTGGCGTTATTGCCGGTCAGTGCCGTAGTTGATGAAGTGCTCGCCGTCTTGCAAAGCGCCGCGCAGGTTATGCTGCATGCTCCAACCAACGCCGGCAAATCTACCTGGCTGCCGCTGGAGATTCTGCGCCGCGGTGGCCTGCCGGGGAAAGTGGTGATGCTGGAGCCTCGGCGGCTGGCGACTAAAAACGTCGCGCTCCGGCTGGCGGAGCAGTTGAGCGAGCGCCCGGGTCAGACGGTCGGCTATCGGATGCGCAATGAGAGCCGCTGCGGTCCGGCGACCCGGCTGGAGGTGGTCACCGAGGGCATTTTGACCCGTCAACTGCAGCAGGACCCGACGCTCGACGGCGTCTCGCTGGTGATCCTGGATGAATTTCACGAGCGCAGCCTGCAGGCGGATCTGGCGCTGGCATTATTGCTGGATGTGCAGCGCGGCCTGCGTGACGATCTGGTGGTGCTGATCATGTCCGCGACCCTGGATGACCGCCGGCTGAGCCAACTGTTGCCTGAGGCGCCGGTGATTCGCTTCGAAGAGCAGCTATCCGGTTGAGCGGCGCTATCAGGCGCTGCCGGCCCAGACGCGACCGGAGGAGGCGATCGCCGGTGCGGTGCAGCAACTCCTGCGGCAACAGCCCGGTTCGCTGCAGCTGTTTCTGCCCGGCGTGGCGGAAATCAACCGGGTGCAGGGGCTGCTCGGCGAGCATGTGGTGGCGGACGTCATGCTGTGCCCGCTCTACGGCACGCTGCCTCTGGAGGCCCAACAGCGCGCCATCCATCCCGCCCCTGCGGACCATCGCAAAGTGGTGCTGGCTACCAATCGCCGAAACCAGCCTGACCATTGAGGGCATCCGCCTGGTAGTGGACAGCGGTCTGGAGCGGGTGGCGGAGTTCGACCCGCACAGCGGGCTGTCGCGTTTGATTACCCGGCGCATCAGTCAGGCGTCGATGGCGCAGCGCGCGGGGCGGGCGGCTGTCTGCGGGCGTGTGCCTGCACCTGTTCAGCCAGGAGCAGGGGGGGCGCCGGAGCATCACGCGCCGGAAATCACCTACGCCGATTTGGCCCCATTCTGGCTGGAACTGCTGCAATGGGGCGTGTGAGAGAGCGGGCAGCTGACCTGGCTGGACGCCCCGCCCCGGCGCTGGTGGCGGCGGTTGATACGCTGACCCGGTTGGGGGCTGTCGACGCCCGCCAGAACCTGACGCCTGCCGGCCGCGTCATGGCAGGCTCCGGCTGCGATCCGCGCCTGGGGGCGATGCTGTACCACGCCGGCGAAGAGGCCGATGCCGTCGCCACCACCGCGCTGCTGGCGGCCATGATCGAGGAGCCGCCCAAGAGCGGCTCGCCGGATATCCGTGACCACTTCCACCGCCCGTTGCCGCACTGGACGGCGCGCGCGCGTCAATTGCGTAGTCGACGTGGAGGCGGCGAGGTCCGGCCGTCCCTCGATCTGGCCTCTTTGCTACTGGCCAGGGGCTTTCGCGATCGCATCGCCCGCCGCCGCGACGCCGATGGACGCTACCAGCTTGCCAGCAGTGCCGGGGCAGCGCTGGCGCCGGACGACGCGTTGAGCGCACAGGAGTAGCTGATAGCACAGCTCAGGCAGAGTCCGGACGCCCGTATCCGTCTGGCGCTGCCACTGGATATCATCAGGCTGGCCGCTGCCTGGGACGCCTGGTTCAGCCGCACCACCGCCATGCAATGGGATCAGGACAAAGGCAGCCTGCGGGTCGTACAGCGCGAACGCTTGGGACGCCTGGTGTTGCGTGAACAACCGCAGGCCCGGCCATCGGATGCGGTAATGGCGCAGGCAATGCTCGACTGGATTGAAGAGCTGGGGCTGGGCGTGCTGACCTGAGAGCGCGAGGCCTTGCGCGCATCAATCTCGCCGAAGCGCTGCTACGGCTACTTGACTGGCCATTGCGACAACGGCTGGATAGTCAGCTGCCCAGCTACTACACTGCGCCCACCAGCCGCTGCAGATAACCCGTGATTTGGCGGCTCTTTGGCGCGGCGCCTATCGCGAAGTGCAAAAAGAGATAAAAGGCCGCTATCCAAAACACCCCTGGCTGGACGATCCGGCGCAGGCGTTGCCCACCCGGCGCACCCGTAGGCCGCAATAACGGGAAATTTAGAGGTTTCCGCTCCCGGCCCGGCCGGAGCGGAAACAGAGTAGACGGTTTAGCCGTCGGCAGTTGGGAGAGTAATAGACGATGGTCTGGGGGCGACCGTAAACCTATCGGACGTCATGGACGACCGTCAGGCTGCAAGGCTCCGCGTAAGGCCGCACCACGCGGCCGGCGGGATGATGATTATGACCGCTGGCAGGATGATGACGAAGACGAAGAGGAGTGCCTGATGCCGCCACGTAAGGGAAGGGAAGGCTCGCCGCGGAAAAAACGCCGGCTGCTGGGCTGGCTTATTCGCATCCTGCTGTTGCTGGTAGTCGTTATCGCGATCTATGGCGTCTATTTGGATGCGCAGGTCCGTCACCGCATTGATGGCAAAGTCTGGCAACTCCCGGCGGCGGTCTATGGTCGCATGGTGAGCCTGGAGCCGGGCATGTCCTACAGCCGCAGCGACATGGCGACGTTGCTGGAAGGCATGCAGTACCGCGAAGTGTCGCGTATTACCCGGCCGGGCGAATTTACCGTACGCGGCAACAGCATCAATCTGCTGCGCCGGCCTTTCGATTTCCCGGACGGCAAGGAGGGCCAGATCCACGCCCGCATGACCTTTGCCAAAAACCAGCTGCTGGAAATCAAGAACCAGGACACCGGGCGCAATTTTGGTTTCTTCCGCCTCGATCCGCGGTTGATTACCATGTTGCAATCGTCGAAGGGTGAGCAGCGGCTGTTCGTGCCGCGCGCCGGTTTTCCGGACCTGCTGGTGGATACTCTGATTGCCACCGAGGACCGGCATTTCTACCAACATGATGGTATCAGCCTCTCCTCCATCGGCCGCGCCTTCCTGGCCAATATCACCGCCGGACGCGCGGTGCAGGGCGGAAGCACGCTGACGCAGCAGTTGGTAAAAAACCTGTTTTTGACCAATGAACGCTCGCTATGGCGCAAGGCCAATGAAGCCTATATGGCGCTGATCGTCGACTATCGCTACAGCAAGGACCGCATCCTGGAGCTGTATCTGAACGAGGTGTATCTCAGCCAGAGCGGTAGCGATCAAATCCGCGGTTTCCCGTTGGCCAGCCTGTATTATTTCGGCCGGCCGGTGGATGAGCTCAGTCTCGATCAGCAGGCGATGCTGGTAGGGACGGTGAAAGGGGCGTCGCTGTATAATCCCTGGCGCAATCCTAAACTGGCGCTGGAACGGCGCAATCTGGTGCTGAAACTGCTGGAGAAACAACAGGTTATCGACGACGAGCTGTACAATATGCTGAGCGCCCGCCCGCTGGGGGTACAGCCGCGCGGCGGGGTATTGACGCCCCAGCCGGCCTTCATGCAAATGGTGCGCGAAGAGCTGCAAAGCAAGATGGGCGATAAAATTAACGATCTGTCCGGCGTCAAGATTTTCACCACGCTGGATCCGCTGTCGCAGGATGCGGCGGAAAAAGCGGTTGAAGTCAGCGTCCCCGCCCTGCGCGCCGGCCATGGCGTGAAAGATCTGGAGGCCGCCATGGTGGTGGTCGACCGGTTCAGCGGTGAAGTGCGCGCCATGGTAGGCGGCGCGGAGGCGCAGTTTGCCGGTTTCAATCGCGCGATGCAGGCGCGGCGGTCGGTGGGATCGCTGGCGAAACCAACCACCTATCTGACCGCCCTGAGCGAGCCGGATAAATATCGGCTCAACACCTGGATAGCCGATGAACCAATTACCCTGAAGCAGCCAAACGGCAGCCTGTGGTCGCCCAAAAACTACGATCGGCAATTCCGCGGCAAGGTCATGTTGGTGGATGCCTTGACCAATTCGCTTAACGTGCCGACGGTCAATCTCGGTCTGTCGGTGGGGCTTGATCGTATTACCTCCACCCTGGTCAAGCTGGGCATCCCCTCTTCGGTATTAAACCCGGTGCCGTCAATGCTGCTTGGCGCCATAAGCCTGACGCCAATGGAAGTGGCGCAGGAATTTCAGACCATCGCCAGCGGCGGCAACCACGCCACACTGTCAGCGGTGCGATCGGTGATAGGGGAGGACGGTGCCGTGCTGTACCAAAGCTTCCCCCAGGCAGAGCGGGTCGTACCCGCACAGGCGGCGTATCTTACGCTGTATGCGATGCAGCAGGTTGTGGTGCGCGGCACATCGCGCTCGCTGTCGGTGAAATTCCCGTCTTCACATCTGGCGGCGAAAACCGGGACCACCAATGATTTGCGCGATAGCTGGTTCGCCGGTATTGACGGCAAAGAGGTCTCCATCGCCTGGGTCGGGCGCGATAATAACGGTCCCGCCAAGTTGACCGGCGCCAACGGCGCATTGACCCTGTATCGCCGTTATCTGGAAAACCAGGCGCCGTTGACGCTGAACTTGACGCCGCCGGAGGGTATTAGTCAGATGTCCATCGACTACGCGGGGAATTTTGTCTGCAACGGCGGCAGCGCGATGAGCACATTGCCGGTATGGACCGACGACCCTCAGTCGCTGTGCCAGCCGGCCCAGACGCAGGTGCAACAGCAGCCTGACGCCGCCGCGCTGGCGGGACAGCCGCAGCAAAACCTGCCGTCGCAGGATGAACAAAAAGACAGTAACGGTGTGGCGAATTGGATTCGGGAAATGTTCGGTAAATAACTCGCAAACGCGGGCGGCGCGCGGGCCTCATTCTGGACGTTTGGTGTCGCTGCCGTGCGGCTCAAGGGTATAGACCGACAGCACCACCCAGGAGAAGGCGGCGAAGAATTGCCCCAGGCGAGCAAAACTTCCCGCATCCTGAGCAAATACCGATGAGCTGTCCACCAGATTGGTCAGCAGGAACACCAGGTCCTGCCGCGGCGTATCGGTCTTCAACTGTCCCTGCTGCAAGCATACTCCACCGCTTGGCCAATCACGTCCTGCATGTGGGGTGGCAATCATTTCTGGACTCTTAAGTTAAACGATGGGTTAGTCGGAAGCGCTTTAACGGCGCGCCTTACAGAGATTCTACAGATTCTGGACTCGTCGCAAAAAAATGGACAAAAAATGATTTTTTTGCACTAAATTCTGGACTCGAATGACTGTGGTTTGAGCAGATTTAAAGGTAGTTTAAACGCCTTTTGGGCATCCATTAGATATATGTAAATTAAGTTAAAAAATTTTAGTACATTATAAAAATAATGAAATGAGATAGATAATGGCCTAATCTTTATTTAGGGCGATCCACTTTTCTTACAGTTTAAGCTTGCCACATCTTCTACTGCACACTTTTCAGATACCGCCCCTTTTTTAGCTTCGCGTAGGGCTATCAGACGTTCTTTTCCTTCTTTTGGAAGTTGGAGTAACAGACTATCTAATTCATCTTTACGTCCTGACAACGCCAATACACCCTTTGCCCCTTCTTGCAAAAGCAGGCTTATTAATGTCTCTAAATCTTTTTTATTCAGGGAGTTATAAATTATATGTCAAGTAGCTTCTAAAGGATCCTCCATTAGGCTTTCCTCGTTAATCGACTGAATCTCGCTAGTTGAGGCCACTTCGTTTTGAGTGCATGATGAAGCAAATGCAAGCCAGTCCAGGCTGACGTGTTCCTTATATGCAATGCCCTGCACCACTGTAAAAGTGTAGTGGCACACTGAATTTGGCCACCTGAACAGAGGTGATATGCTCACCTCAAAACAACACGGGTGCACCAATGAAAAGAAAAAATTTTAGTCCTGAATTCAAACGCGAATCCGCTCAACTGGTTGTCGACCAAAATTACACCGCCGCGCCAGCAGCAAAAGCCATGGACGTCGGCCTTTCTACGATGACGAAATAGATAAAAGAACTACGTGATGAGCGACAGGGGAAAACGCCAAAAGCCTCTCCCATAACCCCGGAACAAATCGAAATACGTAAGCTCAAGAAGAAGGTACAACGCATTGAAATGGAAAACGAAATATTAAAAAAGGTTACAGCGCTCTTGATGTCAGACTCCCTGAACAGTTCTCGTTAATCGGGAAACTCAGAGCGCATTATCCTGTGGCCACACTCTGCCACGTGTTCAGGGTTCATCGCAGGCAGTTACAAATACTGGAAAAGTCGTCCTGACAGGCCAGACGGCAGGCGAACGGTATTGCGCAGTCAGGTTCATGAACTGCACAGTATCAGCCATGGTGTAGCTGGCGCGAGAAGTATCGCCACCATGGCAACCCAGAGAGGCTTCCGCATGGGGCGCTGGCTCGCAGGCAGGCTCATGAAAGAGCTGGGGCTGGTCAGTTGTCAGCAGCCGACGCACAGGTATAAGCGTGGCGGTCAGGAGCATGTTGCGATCCCGAATTATCTTGAGCGCCAGTTCGCTGTAACGGAGCCAAACCAGGTATGGTGCGGCGATGTGACGTATCTCTGGACCGGGAAACGCTGGGCATACCTTGCGGTTGTTCTTGAATCTGTTCGCGAGGAAACCGCTGGGCTGGGCCTATGTCGTTCTCCCCGGACAGCAGACTGACCATCAAAGCACTGGAAATGGCATGGGAACCGCGTGGTAAACCAGCCGGAGTGATGTTCCACAGCGATCAGGGTAGCCACTATACGAGCAGGCAGTTCCGACAGTTGCTGTGGCGTTACCGGATCAAATAAAGCATGAGTCGGCGTGGTAACTGTTGGGATAACAGTCCGATGGAGCACTTCTTCAGAAGTCTGAAGAACGAGTGGATACCGGTAACGGGCTACATAAGCTTCAGCGAAGCAGCTCATGAAATTACCGACTATATCGTGGGATATTACAGCGCACTCAGGCTGCATGAATATAACGGTGGGTTGCCACCAAACAAATCAGAAAATAAGATACTGGAAAAACACTAACGCAATGGCCAGTTTTAGTTGACCACTACAGTTCAGAGTTTGTGCCATAGCCGCAGCAAGACCGCCTCCCTCATTGGGGCAGGCCGCCGTTCGTCAGGGTCAAAACTCTTGGTTAAAACGTCGCGTCATGATTGATTGCTGTTCCCTCTACCCTGTGGCTCTTTCATCGCCTTTTGCTTCATTTCCCTTTTCATCCATTTTTTTATTTCCTTATTTTCGTTGTCTCAACAACCTTTATTACATTATTTCGTTGCCATATTACCCCATTGTCCCGTTGCAGCTCCGGCATCATTGCGAATGTAAAAGTAATCAAAAATAAATAAATAAATAAATTTCAATTTTATTTATTGAAATTTTTATTGTGCGCTTACTGAAGTTAACGCTAATGGGTTACGGGTAAAGTAACGCTTGGAGTGTTCATCGCGAGCGTCACCAGACCTTAAGCGCCACGACGCCCGGGCGCCAAGGTGCGCCTCGGGAGGATTTGCCCTTTCCGGCAAAACGGCACCGTGCCGCTTCATAATGTGTTTGGCCCCTGCGGTCCAGAATAGTTTTATTGATCTTGGCTGAGTCGTGAAGTCGACAATGTTAAAAAGGAACCGATATGAATATTTATCTCGACAGCGGCGACAGTGCCGCCGTTGAACACGTATCACGTAGTCTGCCTATCGCCGGCGTCACCATTAATCCCACTATTATCGCCAGCGGTAAACAGTCCCCCCTGGCGCAGTTGCGTTCGGTTATCGGTCCGGTTAAACCCCTTTTTGCCCAGGTGCTGCCGCAAACGGCGGATGACATCGTTCTGGAAGCGCGCGCGCTGTATGACCGGGATCGCGCTACGGTGGTCAAAATACCGGTTACCCGCGAAGGTGTCGCGGCCATTGGCATGCTGCGCGGTAGCGGTATCCCGACGTTGGGTACCGCCGTCTATGCGCCGATGCAAGGTCTGCTGGCGGCACTGGCGGGAGCGGCCTATGTCGCCCCGTATGTCAACCGGATAGATGCCCAGGGCGGCAGCGGCCTGCAATGTATCCGCGAACTGCAATCGTTGCTGAGTCAACATGCGCCGACTGTCAGGCGTTGGCAGCCAGTTTCAAATCACCGCAGCAGGTATTGGATTGTATGCTGGCTGGTTGCGGGCACGTGACGGTCGCGGTCAACCTCGCCGAGCAATTACTGCAAAGCCCGTCTGTTGAGGCCGCGCTCGCACAATTCAGACGGGAATGGGCACAGGCCTTCGGCCGGCAGATGGTGTTCGGGCCGCAACACTAGCGCCCTACTGCCGCTACTATGTAAAGGCTGATGTCCGCGCGCCGGGTTATTGGCTAAACGTATGGTGGCAAACGCGCCTTTTGTCCATTGCGGCATGTCCGAGAACGGCGCCGCCATCGACAAGGGCGCCCAGCGCCTCGGATGGCCGCAGCGGCGTTACGCCGCACGGCCGCGCGAGTGGTCAGCCGACGCCCGCCTGATGTAAATCGTGCATATTGGTGGCGCCCACCAAATTACCTTCGGCATCGATCACCGGCGCGGCGGTGATTTGCTGCTGATGCATCACCTCCAGCGCAGCGCCGGCGCGCCAATCGGGCGGCAGCCGATAGCCGGGGGTAGTCATCGCTTCAGCGATCGGTGCAGTTAACGCCCGTCCTTTCACTAGCCAGCGCCGGAGATCGCCGTCGGTAAACACGCCGACTACGCGGTCCGCCGGTCCACAGATAGCGGTAAGCCCGAGTCCGGTCCGGCTAAGCTCAAATATCGCATCCATCACCGTCCCCTGGGTGGTAATGCGGGGGACCCGGTCGCCGCGGCGCATCACATGATGCACGCGGTTGAGCAATTTGGCGCCCAGGCTGCCGCCGGGATGGGAACGGGCGAACTGTTCGGGCCCGAAACCCCGCTGGCGCATTAGCGCCATCGCCAGCGCATCGCCCATCATCAGCGTATTCACCGTACTGGACGTCGGCGCCAGCCCCATTGGACAGGCTTCGCGCCCGACGCGAATGTTAAGCACACAGGCGGCGGCCTGGACCAGCGGCGAGGACAGATTGCCGGTCAGCGCAATCACCGGGATTTGGCTCTCTGCCAGCACCGGTAAGAGCGTATCCAGCTCGCGCGCGCGGCCGGAATAGGAAATAAACACCACCACATCGCGGGCGTCAATCATGCCCAAATCCCCGTGTAGTGCCTCGGCCGGGTGGACAAAAAAAGCCGGCGTACCGGTACTGGCCAGCGACGCGGCAATTTTTTTACCGATATGCCCTGATTTGCCCATGCCGGCGACAATGACTTTCCCTTCGCAAGCCAGCAGCAAGCGGCAGGCGGTGACAATACTGCCGTCAAGGCGATCGCGCATCCGCTGCGCCTCCCTGATTTCAATGTCCAGCGTCTCACGCGCAAAGGACAATAAGGCTTCATCACTCATTTTGATTATCCACCACGATGACCTCGATGCCGCTGTCGTGCAGCGCCTGTAGCGTGTCCGGCGGGATACCCGCTGTCGGTTATCGGGATTGTCCACCGCGTCAAGCGCACAGACCAACATTGGGGCTTTTACGGCCGAATTTCGACGAGTCCACCAGCAAAATACGCTCTCGGGCCGCCCGGCACATCGCCTGGCTCACCGCGTGCAGTTCATTGAAAGTGGTCACGCCGGCGGTCAAATCGACGCCGTCGGCGCCAATGAACAGTTTATCGAAATTGAAATGGGAAAACGCCGCTGCCGCCAGCCTGCCGTGGAAAGAAGCGGAATTTTTGCGATCGGGGGGGGGGGGGGGGGGGGGGGGGGGGGGGGGGGGGGGGGGGGGGGGGGGGGGGGGGGGGGGGGGGGGGGGGGGGGGGGGGGGGGGGGGGGGGGGGGGGGGGGGGGGGGGGGGGGGGG
>NZ_JBPESN010000003.1:79072-103456 GCF_051710625.1 Sodalis sp. (in: enterobacteria)
GGGGATATATCCCCGGTTTGGGCGCCATTGTCATTTTTTTCGAAATTGTTTGTGGAAAAGGCGGGGGGCGCCAGCCTGGCTTGGAAATAAGTTTTTTTTTTTTGGTGGGGCCCCCCCCCCCCCCCCCCCGGCATCAGGATCACCTGATCGTTATCCAGCTCTACCAACATCGTTGACGATGCTCAGGCTATTGGTCATGACGGTAATATTGTTGAACTGCGCCAGCCAGGGCACCATTTGCAACACCGTGCTGCCGGTGTCAAAAATCAGTGATTCGCCATCGTCGATAAGCAACGCCGTGCGCCGGGCTATCTGCCGTTTTTTGGCGATATTGATATGGGTTTTGCGATCGATGGGTTGATCGCCCTCTTCACGGCTGAGCACGACGCCGCCGTAGGTGCGGATAACGACGTTTCCCTCTTCCAGTTGGGTGAGATCTTTGCGAATCGTGGTGCCGGTGAGGGCGAAATGACCGGCGAGATCCTCAACGGAGGTCTTGCCGTGAAGCTGGAGATGGTCGATTATCGCGGCCTGGCGCTGCCTGGGTTTCATCATGACATCATTCCAAATGGAGTGATCCCTTGCCAAAGGTCCGCCACCGGCGGCGGTGAACTAATAAAAGCAAGAATGTTTTAAAATGAAAATATCATGATTTCGGTTCAATCGCTAATGCCAGGGCCGTTTGACATACCGGTTCCTGAGGATAGATCACAATCGGGTCAAGCTACTCGCGGTACAGATCTATCAGAGACGTTAACGGTTTCGGCCGTGCGAAAACCGTCATCCCGCGCAAAATGAACCCGCCGCGGACTTTGCCCTGACCGTCAAACGCCAGCGCCATCACCACCCGCGAGCGAAAACGTCCCGATGAGCGGCCGATGCCGACGTATCCCAGCCGTTACAATTGCGCCAACGCCTGATTAAAGCATTGCACTTGCCGCCAGCCGGGCGCAATCTGACCGGAGCAGGCGAGCAGGGCCAACGTAATTAACACCGAAGTCGGACTCATGCCGTCTCTCCTTGTAAACCCTTTCCCCGACGGACGTCGGGGAGGGCGGACATCAAAACATCACCTGTCCGCCGGTAATATTGATCAATTGACCGGTGCAGTAAGACGCTTTGTCGCTAGCGTAAAACAGCAGGGTATTCAGAACATCCTGATAGTCGCAGCACCGTTTTAGCGGTACCTTGTCGATGTAGTACTGCTCTACTTTCTCGACAGGGATCCCCAGCTTTTCGGCGTACTGCGGCAGCAGCGACTGGAACATGGGCGATTTGAGTAAATTGCCGAGCATCAACGAATGCACCGTAATCCCGTGCTCCGCCAAATCCAGCGCCAGCGATTGCGTCAGCCCCACGCCGCCGAACTTGGCGGCGCTATAGCCGGCATTGTCCTTACTGCCGACCTTGCCTTACCCGATTTCGAATTAATCTGGATAATACGTCCGGCGGTTTTATCGCGGTTCATCAGCCGGGAAAACTCGCGGGCGCACAGAAAATACCCCACCAGATTTACCTGTAGCGACAAATCAAAATCGTTCAGCCTGAACTGAGTAATCGGTGCCGCTTTTGCCACGCCTGCACTGTAAACCAGCAAATCGACCCGTCCTCACGCCTGATCCACCTGTTGCGCCAGTGAAATAACGCTCTGCTCATGGGTAGCATCCACCTGCCAACCGCGGGTAATCTCCCCCGTCCCTTGTTCATTCAGTTCTTGCGCGACCTGCTGCGCATGCTCCGCATGCAAATCGCCGACCGCAACGCGATATCCGGCCTGGGCCAACCCCCGGCATAAAAAGGCGCCCAGAGTTTGCCCACCGCCTACCACTACCGCTACCTGTCTCATTCCTACCTCCCGTATTAACACTTTTATGCCTGAATCGTCAGTTCACTGCCCCCCCGTAATATCTGCCGGTATGGCGCCGGCAACATGCACCGAGCCGGGAAATTCCGCCTGCCCAGCGCCATCAAAACGAACCGTGATATGCCCCAGCTCGCGTAAATTTTGCGTCGCCACCGCCCCCCACAGCGGTGATGGGAAACGTCCGATCGCCTAAAATCATCGCGCCGTCGAGCCGCAGCTCGCCCAGCGTTTCGCCGTGACGGTGGATGAAGCAAAACGCCTCGATATCCTCATCCTCCGGCGCGCCTTCCCGGAATAAAATCACCATGTTCTCCGCCAGCGACCCTCAGGCGTTCTCCCCGACGCAGGTAAAGGTGGTGCGACAAACCGTTTTCATGCCTACTCCTTTTTTCACGCCTTAATCAGTAAATAAAACTTGAGGCAGCCCAGGTTAGCAGTACCGTGGGCGCGTCGGTGAGAAAACGTCCCACCAGTATGGACGGTACGCCGACCCGGACGGTATCCTGCTTCGCCTCCGCCAGCGATAGCCCCACCGGGATAAAATCACAGGCGGCCTGCGCATTGATGGCAAACAGCGCTGGCAGGGCTAGATGCGGAGGGATATGCCCTAATCCGATTTGCACTCCCACCAGCACACCAATAACCCGGACTATCACCGCCCCCGGGCCGAGGAAGGGAGAAAGCAGCGGGAAAGAGCAAATCAACGCCAGCGTCACCAGTCCAATTGCGCTGTTGGCCAGGTGCGTTAATCCGTGGGCGATGAAATCCCCCAGCCCCGACGCCATGATGATGCCGATAAGGGCGGAGACGAAGGCCATAAACGGCAAGATTGTTTTCAGCACGGTATCGATGGTATCGCGCCCCGACTGGAAGAAAACGGCCACCACCGACCCCATCCCCATGCCGATTTTCGCCAGCAGTCCGTCGCTTTGTTCGGTAATTCTGCGGCTGCTGTCATAATCGCGGCCGGAAGAAGAAACCCCGTCGCCTGACCGCGGTCCCTCTGCCGCGCTGTCCGCGCGAACCACGGTGGCATCGGCGGCCCGCGCGTCCCCCCGGCGCGGCAGTGCGTGAGACCGGTTGCGAGCCGACGGCTCGGGTCAACATCGGCAGAGCCTCTGTTGTTCCGGCGGCGAAGGCAACCGTTGCCGCTCTGCTGGTCCGGCTGGATGTCTTTTACCCGCACGCCCGAGACATAAATGTCGGCAAGGATGTATTTCACCAGCGGCCGGATTGGCCGGTGCCGTGGATAT
The DNA here is from genome assembly GCF_051710625.1 of Sodalis sp. (in: enterobacteria). GTDB lineage: Bacteria > Pseudomonadota > Gammaproteobacteria > Enterobacterales > Enterobacteriaceae > JBPESN01. The sequence goes on from NZ_JBPESN010000003.1 coordinate 82,190, forward strand.
TGATGGTGGGGATGCGGCGTTTTAGATAGATGCCACAGCGCCGCGTCCCGCCGCAATCAATCACCGCCGCGCCAATTTCCTCCGCCGGCGGTTCGCCTTCTTTAAAACCATCGACCGCTTGCCAGCCGGTCAATTCGCTTAGTCGGTCGACAATCGCCAGCCGTGTGCCGGCGGTAATGTAAACGATCTTCTTTCCCGGCGTGGCCTCAAGGAGCAGCGGGCCGCCCCAGCCACCCTCTCCTCTGACAATGCGTATCATGGTGCTTATGGTGCTCTCCTGAAATCAAAGCCGGACCTGACGGTCAAGCTGAATACCCATTTTGCGTTCAAAAATGGACGTGGTCAGATCAGTTATCCAACCGCGGAAAAAATTACTGCACAAACCCACCAGCAGATAGCTGACGGCCAGCGCCCCCAGCGGCAACCCAAGCATTGTCAGGCCGTTGGCGATCCCGAGATAAACGCACAGTTCGCCGGGATTGATGTGGGGAAACAGTCCATTCATCGAGTGGCAGCTGTAAGACGCCGCCGCATAGTAACTGGGCTTATATTTTTCCGGCATGGAAGCGTCCCAGACTCAGCGTCATCGGGGTACAAAAAACGATGGTGCCGATAAGCGGTAACAACAAATAACGCGACAGCGGATTGCTCGCACAGCGCTGCGCCAGTCGCTCAATACGCGCTTGACCGACGAACACAATCAGGGCGTTTATGATGACCAATAAACTGATGAGCAGCGGCAAAATGCCGGTCACCATGCCGACAAACACCGCCCCGCCTTTATGAAAGAGGCCGATGAACCACTCGGTTCCGTGGGTAATCACGTCAATCATTGCTTACTCCTTTCTGTACGGGTGTGTGGAAGCTCTACCTAGCAAAACACTATTGAACCGGAAGTGAATACATCCCGTCTAAATTGTTCTTTATTAAAAATTCGTCACAGTTTGAAAGAAGTATCTTTTATAATGAATTATTATATCTTTTCATTTTGACGTAGTCGGCCACACGGCCACAATGTCAGTACCGTTGTCAGGCCATCCCCAGGCTCACCTGTAGAGGCCTGGCGCGATTTAATTGAGAAAGTACCAAGCCGCCAAAATCGGCGTAGCGCCCGGTTCAGGCCCTATACGCATCAGGGGGAAGTTATGCTTTCCTTGAAAAAAAGAGCATCATAGGCTTTGATAAGTAAACGCTTTCGTTGCCCACTATAGCCGCCGCCCGGCATGAGGGCCTTAAAACGCTACAGGCACTGTTGAACTGGCGAGCGACGATGTTTCGACGGGCTCCGGTCACGCGCTCCAGGACATTGAGCATAACCATGACAATCCCGATAACCTCTTCCCTACCGATATTCGATGGCCACAACGACGCGCTGCTGCGCTTATGGCTTAGCGACAACAGCGATCCTGCCGCCGCTTTCGTGCACAGCACGGCCGAGGGTTATCTGGATTTACCGCGCTGTCTGCGCGGCGGTTTTGCCGGCGGGCTTTTCGCCGCATTCGTGCCGCTCCCCAGCTACATTGCCCGCCATGCCCCGGCCCGTGCGCTGCCCGAACGGGACGAAGACCTGCGCCCACCGAGGAGGAATCCCGCGCGATAACCTTTGCCCAGTTGCCATTTTGCGTCGCATTGAAACGGCTTCCGGCGGCCGCGCCCGTCTTTGCCGCGGCGTAGCGGATATTCGCCGGTGTATGGCGCAGGGCACGATCGCGCTGGTCATGCACCTGGAAGGTGCAGATGCGCTGGATCCTTCCCTGCTGCTATTGGAGGTGTTACATGACGCCTGGTTACGCCGCCTCGGTCCGGTCTAGAACCGACGCAACGCCTTCGGCACCGGCATTCAGGGCGGTTTTTCCGAGCGCCCCGCGGCCGGCGCCGGTTTGACCGCTGCCGGCAAACGCCTGATACAGCGATGCCATGCGCTGCATATCGTCGTGGATGTCTCCCATATGGATGAAACCGATTTCTGGCAAACTGCCGCGTTGGGCGATGCGCCGCTTATCACCACCTATTCCAATGCTTATGTTCTGTGCCGGCAGCCACGCAATCTGACGGATGCGCAGTTGGCGGTCATCCGCCAGGGCGGCGGTTTCGGTGGCGTTAATTTTGGCACCGCCTTTTTACGCGCAGACGGCAAACAGACCCCAGACACCCGGGTGGATGAAATCGTACGCCATATTGATTACTTGCTGGAAAAACTCGGCGAGGACGGGATCGGGCTGGGCTCGGACTTTGACGGCGTCAACGTGCCGGCGGGGGAACATGGCGGATGTGGCGGGGCTACCGTTACTGGCCGAGGCGTTGGCGCGTCGGCGCTATGATCGTGCGCTGCGGGAAAAAATCGCCTTTGGCAATTGGTTGCGTGTGCTGGAGCGCGTCTGGAAATGTTAACGAAAGGAATATTTTGTAAAAACACCATTAATGATCATCAAAAGTATTATGGTTATACTTCTTTTTGCCCGTGTGGCTGACGTCATCCACTACCGACAGGAGGAGAAACGATGAAGTGGACTAAACCTGATTTTATCGACTTACGCATTGGCCTGGAAGTGACGCTGTACATGTCCAACCGCTAATCTCCCCGGTCCACAGCACCCCTGTGGGCTTTTTTTCCTCTCACAGGAGTCTGCCATGCAGATTCGCATGCTGAGCACCGCGGCCGGCGGTGGTTTTCCCCAGTGGAACTGCAACTGCCGCAATTGCCGGCGCCAGCGCAGCGGTGAATTGAACGTCCCGTCCCGCACACAATCTGCTATTGCAATAAGCGACGACGGCCAGAACTGGGTGGTGTGTAACGTATAGCTGGATATCGCCCAGCAAATTGCCGCGACCCCGGCCTTACGCAATGAAAACGTTCTGCGCTACCCTGCCGTCGCCGCCATTATTCTCACCGACAGCCAGATCGATCATTGCGCCGGGCTCCTCAGCCTGCGCGAAGGTTGCCCGCACGATGTCCGGTGTACACAGGAGGTGTACGATGATTTGTGCGACGATTTTCCCATTTTCACCTTGCTTAAGCACTGGAACGGCGGTCTGCAACGTTACCCCATCGCGCTAGAGCAGCCGTTCGCGGTTACGGTGTGCCCGGCGCTGCGTTTCACCGAAATTGCGCTCATGAGTAACACGCCACCCTACTCGCGCTATCGCGACCGACCGCTGCCAGGGCACAATATCGCCTTGCTGGTGGAAGATAGCCGCAGCGGTAAACGGCTGTTTTACGCCCCCGGTCTGGGCGAACCGACCCCCGAGTTGCTTGCCTGGATGCGCAGCGTCGACTGCCTGCTGCTGGACGGCACGCTGTGGTCGGACAATGAAATGCAGCCCGCCGGCGTAGGCCGCCATAGCGGTCAGGAAATGGGGCGCTTGGCGCTTGGCGGTGAACATAGCTTGCTGGCGGTGTTCAGCGAGATGCCCGTCGCGCGCAAGATTGTTGTCCACATTAATAATACCAATCCCATCCTTGACGATGCTTCGCCAGAGCGCCAGCGCCTGACGTAGCAGGGCATCGAAGTGAGCTGGGAGGGTATGCATATCGAACTATAAAAATTGCTTATGGTTAAAACCCAAACCGCCCCGCTTTCCCCCGCAGAGTTTGAACAGGCGTTAAGGGATAAAGGCGGGTATTACCATATCCACCATCCTTACCGTATCGCCATGCATAACGGTCAGGCCACCTAGCCGCAGATTCAGGGCTGGGTGGCGAACCGATTTTACTATCAGGTGTCGATTCCGCTTAAAGACGCCGCCATCATGGCCAACTGCCCCGACCCTGCGGTGCGTCGGCAATGGATACAACGCATTTTGGAACAGGATGGCCAAGACGGTCACGAAGGCGGCATGGACACCTGGCTGCGGTTGGGCGAGGCGATCGATCTGGCGCCGGAGGAACTGCTATCGCAACGGCGGGTGCTGCCCCCGGTGTACGTTTCGCGGTGGCCGCCTACATCAATTTTGCCCGGCGCGCCATCCCTTCGTTTCACCGCGGCTTCCGCCTGCAGTGGGAAGCCGTGCGGAATTGCCATGTGGTGCTGTACCCGGAGGAGATGGTGAAGCTTAACGACAGCGCGACCGCCGTTCTTCTGCTGGTTGATGGCGAACGGCGGATTAGCGACATCATCGACCAGCTGCCCGTCCGTTTTCCCGTGGCGCAGGCTATCGACACCGACATCGACGAATTCATGCAGAGGGCGTATGAACAAAAATAGATCCTCTCTAGCGACTGAGGCGGCCACACAGGTCAACCCGCCGCTGTGGTTACTGGCGGAACTGACTTTTCGCTGCCCGTTGCAGTGTCCCTACTGTTCTAATCCGCTCGACTTTGCCCAGCATCAAGAGGAATTGTCGACCGCGCAGTGGATCGATGTTTTTCACCAGGCGCGGGAGCTGGGCAGCGTTCAGCTCGGCTTCTCGGGCGGCGAACCACTGATGCGTCAGGATTTGGACAGCCATATTGGCGCGGCATCGCAGATGGGGTTTTACACCAATTTGTTGACATCCGGCGTCGGCTTGACCGCGCGCGCCAATCCGATGGTGCTCAATTTCGTGCTGCATCGACACAATATCGATGACATCGATCGCATCATCGAACTGTGCTTGCAGTTGGAGGCCGATGACGTGGAGCTGGCGACCTGTCAATTTTACGGCTGGGCAAAACTCAATCGCGCTGGACTGCTGCCAACCCGCAAACAGATCGCACGCGCAGAGCAGGTGGTTTATCGTTACCGGACGCGCATTAAGGCCGAGGGCAATTTGACGCGGCTGCTGTTTATCACTCCCGATTATTACGAAGAGCGCCCCAAAGGCTGCATGGGCGGCTGGGGCGCGCTCTTTATGTGCGTCACGTCACGCCCGATGGCACCGCGCTGCCATGCCACAGCGCCAGACAACTGTCGGTGCAGTTCCCCTCAATGCGCGAACATCCGTTACGCCATATCTGGTATCACTCCTTCGGCTTCAATCGATTTCGCGGCCAGGACTAGATGCCCGAGCCGTGCCGCTTCTGCAATGAAAAAGAGAAAGATTTCGGCGGCTGTCGCTGCCAGGCTTTTCTGCTGACGGGCGATGCCGTTAATGCCGATCCGGGCTGCGCCAAATTGCCGCACCACGACAAAATTGTGGCCGCACGCGAAGAAGCCTACACCACCACGATTCGTATCGGCGAACTGCATTTCCGCAACTGGACCAACTCTGCGTCGTACGCCAAGCCGTGAGCGCAGAATCATGAGCGCGGCTCACGCCCTCTGTCGATTACCCAATGGCCTGACGGTGCGGGTGGTCAGTACGCCGAGCCCACCGCGAGCCGCCGCCCTGTTGACCGTGGCGGCCGGTAGCCATGACGAGCTGCAAGACTAGCCGGGTCTGGCCTATCTGCTGGAACATTTGCTGTTCAGCGACAACCAGCATCACCGCGGCGACGCGCGGCTGATGCCCTAGGTGGAAGCCGTCGGGGGCGCGGTTAACGCCAGCACCCACTTTTTTTTCGAGGGGGCGCCCCCCTGTTGGCGGACGGTGTCCGGCGACTGATGTCAATGCTGACATGGCCGTTATGGTCAGCGCAGGCGGCATGCGGGAAGTGGCGGTTATTGATGCGGAATACCGTGCCCGCCGCCACGACAGCGACACGCTTGTCGAGGCGGCGCTGACGTGGACTGTCGCCGACGGTCACCCGCTGCACCGTTTTTGCGCCGGTAACTTGGCTTCACTGGGCGGCGATCCGGTGGAATTGCTGCACGCCCTGCGCTTCTACCATCAACGTTTTCTTCACGCCGCCAATATGACGTTATGGCTGCAGGGACCGCAGAGCGAGAAAGCACTGCGCGCTATTGCCGACGCGTGCGCTAAAGGACTGCCCCGGCGGCCCCCTTGCCCATCTCGTGCCAGCCTGCCGCCATTGGTCTGGCGCTTGCCCTGCCCGTTAACGCTCTGCTGCCCCGCGATACCACGGCTGGTCCTGGCCTTTTTCCTGACCAATGCCTCCGAAGGGACGACCGTGCCGGCGCCGTTGTTTCGGCAATTATTACAGGATAAGGCCGCCGGTGGCCTGTTGGATCAACTGCGCGCAAGCGGGTTGTGCGACAGAGTGCAGCTATTACCCTGCGACCAAACCGTCAATCAGGGGATCGTGGCGCTGGTTTTTTCCCTGCTGCCGGGGGGATTGACGCGAGGTCAGGACATTGCCGCGTTGCTGCGGCAATGGCTGGCCGCCCTGCGCCGACAACACAGTCGTCTTTTCCCTGCGTGCACTAGGCGCGTGGGCTGGGCCTGCTTGACGCGCGGGTTATGTTGCAGCTGACTATCGCCGCCGATCTACCGGGCAAGAACGTGGTCAGCCAGGGATTCGCACTGCGGCTCGGCTATGGTGATGGCGCTGAACCAGGGCTCGCCGCCCAGACCCCGCCCGCGCACGCCGCCGCTGCGGACACTGTGGTGACTCCCCTCCCTGCAGGGTTTCCCGAGCAGCCCGAACCCGCTTTTCACTTTTACCCTTTTCCCGGCACGCTGGGTTTACCGCCATTACCCGCCCGACAGGTCAGGCTGCGGCGTCGGCCGGCGCCGCGCCGGCGCCGATGATGGGCGCACTGGCGGGCGCTATTGAGCGCCTGCGATCGTGGACGGCTGCCGAGTATCAACAGGGCCTCTCGCGTCGGCAGGCAGATCGGTTACAGAGGGAGGCCAATATACCGGCGCGCGCGCTGCTGCAGGCGCTGCTTTATGGTGGCGAGTCAACTCCACTGGCGCGCCTGCTTTCCTCCTTTCCCGGCAACGTAGTTCCCCCCAGCACGCCCGGCCGCGGCACCGCTGCTACTGTTTTGCCCACAGCCGGCGCGTCCGCCGTCCGCAGAAGCCGCCAGGCGGCTACTGGCGCTGCTGTATCAGCCGCGCTTCTTCCAGCACCTGCGCGTCGTTAAGCAAATTGGCTGTATTGTCAGTTGCCGTTTCCATCACGCCGCCGATCACAACGGCATTTTATTTCTGCTGCAATCGCCGCGGTATGACGCGCCGGCGCTGTACGCCCATCTCCAGGCCTTTTTGGCGGACATGATGTTCCTCCACCTTGGCTACGCTGTCCTCCGTCGCGCTGTCGACGCTCAAGGTATCGTTAACGCAGGCGCGGGCCCAGCGACCGGCGGATAATCTCGCGATGGCAAAGGCCTATTGGCGGGGAGATTGGCGGCAACGCCACGCGCAGCTGGCGCAGGCGGCGATGGCTATTAAGCCCCCTGGCGCTAGGGCGTTACCATCAGCGGTTGATGCGTGAAACGGTGCGCTGGTGGCTGCTCAGCAACCAGGCACCACCGGCCTGATGCCGCGGTAAGGACGACGGTGCGGGTTTTGCCGTAGTGTGGGGTGGCAATCATTTCTGGACTCTTAAGTTAAACGATGGGTTAGCCGGAAGCCCTTTAATGGCGCGGCTTACAGAGATTTTATAGATTCTGGACTCGTCGCAAAAAAAATGGGCAAAAAATGATTTTTTTGCACTAAATTTTAGACTCGAATGACTGTGGTTTGAGCAAATTTAAAGGTAGTTTAAACGCCTTTTGAGCATCCATTAGATATATGTAAATTAGGTTAAAAAATATTAGTAAATCATAAAAATAATGAAATGAGATAGATAATGGACTAATCTTTATTTAGGCCGATCCACTTTTCTTACAGTTTAAGTTTGCCACATCTTCTACTGCACACTTTTCAGATACTGCCCCCTTTTTAGCTTCGTGTAAAGCTATCAGACGTTCTTTTCCTTCTTTTGGAAGTTGGAGTAACAGACTATCTAAGTCATCTTTACGTCCTGATAACGCCAATACACCCTTTGCCCCTTCTTGCAAAAGCAGGCTTATTAATGCCTCTGAATATTTTTTATTCAGCGACTTATAAATTATATGCCAAGTAGCTTCTAAAGGATTTTCTATTAGGCTTTCCTCGTTAATCGACTGAATTTCGCTAGTTGAGGCCACTTCGTTTTGAGTGCATGATCAACCAAATGCAAGCCAGTCCAGGCTGACGTGTTTCTTATATGCAATGCCCTGCACCACTGTAAAAGATGGTTCTGCACCTCTAGTTAAATAGTTGTGCAATGTTGAGAAGGATAACCCTCATTCAGTTGCATCAGCTCTGGCGCTTCTATTACCTATAGGTCGTTTAAGGCGTGCGACAAAATTTTCTTTTCCATCCATATCAAAAGAAAATTAATTGTTTTCTTCTTTCTCATTTTCTTTTCTCTATAATTTATTGATTATAATTAATAAAATACAAAAATATCTCTCATATGGAGCGATCAGAAAAGAAAATTCATTATTTGCTTTACTTCTCTTAAGTTTGAGATGTCATTGCTGTATGGGTAAGCCCCATGACTTACCCGCATAATTAACCTTTTAGACTAATCGAATGATAGATAGAAATGAAGTGAATCATCGTGACTGGCACCGGATTGATATCCTGGCCTCCCTGCACAAGAAGGGGATCACCATGCAAGATCTTTCCCGCGGCGCGGGGCTGGCGGCCAGCACGTTAAAAAACGCGCTGTATCGTCCCTATCCCAAAGGTGAACGCATTATCGCTAATACACTCAATGTGGATCCGGCCAGCATTTGGCCGAGTCGTTATATGAGCAAGGCGTTGTAATTATATTTGTTACGGTGAGTGAGTCGGCTTACTCGGATTGCCTGGCACCTTGCAGGGACTTCGCTGGTCATTGAATAAGCGGACTGCAAATTCACCCGATTTAGTCCGTAAGCGTTCAGGCACCAAGACTTTCAAGTACCACATCGATTGTTTGCCGGAACAAACACGTGAGATTATCAAACAACGGCACTATAAATCCCTGATTGCGCCAATCCCCGGCCCAGCCAGGTGATGAGTCGGTCAAGCGCAGTACCACCATTAAGTCGCGCGATGCGCTGGCGATCATGCGTCAATGTCCGGCCCTGCTCGAGCGCAAGGTGCAGGCTCTGAACGATCAGCAGAAGCAGATTGCCGATGCGCGCATGATGTTGGCACAGGAAGTAGTCCGGTTACAGCAGGCCGGCATGACCCGCATTGCGGCGGTGACCTTTATCGTCGATGAGTCAAAGGCCGGCACATTGCCCGAGGCCCTGCAGCACGCCGCCACGCTGGCTAACTCCAAAAAGGGCCGCACCCGGCAAGGGGTGGGCAAAAGCAGCCTATACAGAAATGGGTAAGTCTCTATCTCAGCGCTGAGCGGCCCCAGGAGCGTCTGGCGATACTGGCTCCCGGGAAGCTGAAGAAGCACAGCGCCTCGAGGATATGACGTGGTTCTACGCCCTGTTCTGGCCGCATCATCCCCGCCCCTGTGGCCCGACGGTACTGGAAGCCTACCGCGCATTTCAGGCGGACTGGCAGAGTAAATACCATGACCAGCCTGTCATGCTGGCGGCCCTGCCGACCTACGACAAGGTCAATCGCATGGTCAAGCGGATTGCGCCCAACCGAAAGGTCAAGGGCCAGGTCACCGGCTCGGCGCGCAAGGCGTATCAGGTGTACCAGCAGCGGGATTGGGCGCAGATGCCGGTAAATGGCTGCTGGATAGCCGACGGCAAGTCGCTGAACATAAAAGTGGTGCATCCGATACACGGGCAGCCCTTTACCCCGGAACTGACTTTGGTGCTCGACGGGCGTACCCGCTATCTGGTGGGATGGAGCCTGTCACTGGCAGAAAACGCCATCGCGGTAGCGGATGCGTGGCGTTATGCCATCCAGCACCATGGCAGGCCGCTGTTTGCCTACTTTGATAACGGCGACGGCGAGACCAACAAGATGCTGGGTGCGGATATCACCGGGATTTTTCCCCGGCTAGGTATTGAGCATATTACCGGTATCCCCGGTAACCCGTAGGCGCGGGGCATTTATCGAGCGGTTGAACGGCGTGCTACCACGCAGGCTTGGCCCTGCGCTTTCAGACCTATAACGGGCTAAGCGCTGACCCCAACGGGGCGCAGGCGCCGGGGACATGCGCACCGCTCTGTGGCGCAGCGGGGATGTGGTGATAGGGTCGTTGCTGGCGCTGTTATTCATTAGTATTTACCCGCAGCGGGCGTTTATCCATTGGCGCATGTAGATGCGCTTTAGCCTGCTGGCCATCAGTAAAATTTATGCGGCGTACATCTCGCCCAATGTCATCGAGCGGCCTCGGCTGGAGGGCGTCTAAAGACCGTACTGAATGATGCCGTCAAAATCCGCGCGCTGCTGACGCCGGCAAGCAAAGAAACCGGCCTGCCAAAACCGGTCATGGAATCGATCCAAACACTGAGCCGCAATATAGTCTGCGTGCTGGAAATGCAGATAGAAGCGTGGTGGGCCTCGCGCGAGAGCCATTTTTTGTTGTTAAACGCGACGCCGTTGCGCAGCACGTAAATCAGAACCCTGCGGACGCTGGCCACGCTGGCGGAAAGCGTTGCGCGAGGGGAACCCCAAGCCAATCGTTGCCAATAGCGAGGAACTGGCCTCCATCGCGGCGGAGCTACACCAAATGCGGGATCAGATAAATCAGCGTCATCAGATTGAAGCACCGATTTATGGCTATGTGTGGCTGAGTCTGAAATTAGCTCAACAGCTGGAGCAGTTGGCGCAATTACTGTGTATCGCGCTTCGCCGGCCGATACCATAAGCGGCGCCGCGCCCCGGTAGGGGCACGAGGAGTAATAAGGCGTCCCCGTCCGTGCGCACAGATTTTTGCCGTCGCCAAAAAGCGGGTAGAATAGGGGGCATACCAAAATGGTACATAGCCGCTACTCTGTAAGCACGCAGCATTGCAAAGAATTTAACTATCAACTAAGCAAGGAAACTGAAATGGATCACATTAAGCCTTCATTCCACGATGTCCTGGAATTCGTGCGCATGTTTCGCTGCAAAAACAAGCTGCAGCGCGAAATTGCCGATAATGAGAAGAAAATCCGCGATAACTAAAAGCGTGTGCTGCTACTGGACAACCTGAGCGACTACACCGAATCGGGCATGTCCATTGAGGAAATCCAGGCGATTATTAGCAATATGCGCACCGATTACGAAGACCGCGTTGATGACTACATCATTAAAAACGCCGAGCTGTCGAAAGAGCGACGCGAGTTGTCAAAAAAACTGAAGGCGATTGGTGAAGTCAAGGCGCTCAATAGCGTGATTGATAAACAGCCTTAATCGCGGCCCAAGCCGCATTGCCTGTAGAGATAGCTTCAGCAGTCCAGGCGCTCCCCGGCCTTTTTTATCGATAAATATAGCCAATGACATATTGAGGTAATTAATTGCTAATCACTAAATATATATAGCTGATGCAGATAAATAAAATAACGCCGCGACGAAAATGATGATAGCATTATCACCTTGCCTGTTAGTTCAATCACTACCAAGGAGTGAGGACAGAGAATAATGGGGCTAAGTCACTGACTTAACTTATTGATTTATTATGAATCTCATTACTATTTTTTGTATCGATGACCGGGGCAAATGGAAGTTTCTGAGCCTGACAGGATTTTTACCAGTAAAAAAGGGCGGCAGCGGCGGCCTTGGTTCAAGGCGGATAAGTTCTCTCATGACCGTATATAAATATAATCCCGGTATAATATTACGTACGGTTGTATTAATATTTTTATTGGTGACAATACTTTATTGGCTAGGCAAATTGCCTGGTACATTATCACCTGCGGAAAAAAAGAGGAGGCAAGCCGTAATATGGTCGAAACGGCCCCCCCCCGCGGCGGAGCGCGCATTTGAGCAAGGGGGGGAGGAGGCGCTGGTTATTGCGTCTGGCGCAGGTCCGGCCTATTCCCATATACCGAATTATTCGCAGGGAAATGGGCAATTAGCCCATTGGCGCTGGGCGGAGATTACCCCTGTCGGCGTATGCTGTCAGAAGATGTATTGCCGACTAAAGCATAAGAAGATAATTTTTTTTAACCATATGAAAAAAATTCTGAAGCGCGAAATCAGGCAGATGCTAAAATCTAAGCGGCCAGATAAAGAAAATTAAAACAACGTACCGAATTAATTTTAAAATATTCTGCTAAATTGACACCGTTTACCGGTGCAGGTCATTTTTACGGCGTTAGTTTGGCGATTCGCGTCAAAGAGGAGCGACGATGCCGGCTAACGTGGGAACATTGTGTTTGCAGGTGGCGGCGTTGCGCTGCAAAAGCCACGCCCCCGGGGCACGCGACAAGCGGGGGGCGTCGCCGGCCGGAGATTAAGGCTGCAACACGGCTAGCCGCCGGATGGTTTGCGCAATAACCGCGGCGGACGCGTCAAATTGCCGCCGCTCCTATGGCGTAAACTCCAGCTTGATAATTTGCGCCACGCCGTCTTGCGACATCAGCTCCGGTACCCCGATGATCAATTCGCGCTGATCGTATTCGCCATCCAGCACGCAGGAAACCGGCAGCCGCGGTGGCTGCCGGTCAGAAGATTGCGGCAAATTTCGGCGATGGTGCCGGCGACGCCATACTCCGTGCAACCTTTCTGAGCGTAAATATCAAAGCCGGTTTTGCGGATGCGTTCGGCCAATGCGGCAAAATCCAGCGAGTGCCCGTTTTTGCCGCGGCTGAATTCTTCCAAGGGCATATACCGTGTACCGCGCAGTGGGACCACACCGGAAAATGGCTGTCGCCATGTTCTCCCACGATAAATGTATCGATGCTTTGCGGCGCGATATCCAATTCCTCTGCCAAGAGACGGCGAAGCCGGGTGCTATTCAGCCAGACCCCGGTGCCCAGCACGCGATGGCACGGCAGCCCCGACAATTTCCATACCTGATAGGTAATAATATCGCAGGGGTTAGTGGCGATAAGGAAAATGCCGCTAAAGCCACCCGCCATCATTTGCGACACAATTTGCCCGACGATGCCGGCGGTGGCGTCAAGCTCATCCTGCCTGGTCTGGCCCGGTTTCAGATTGCCGCCGGACACGGTAATAACGGCGATATCCACATCGGCGCAATCGGCCGCCCTGCGGCTGCTGACGGTCACGCGGCTCGGCATATAGGCCGCGGCGTCGGCCAGATCTTTGCGCTGACCGTCCAGTTGCGATGGATTAATATCCACTAGTATCAGCTCTTCGCCAATTTGCTGGTTGAGCAATGCATAGGTGGCCGAGGCGCCGACATTACCGGTGCCGATGATCATGACCTTGCGTGGGTTCATACAACATCCTCGTATTAATAATTGCGCTGACCAGGTAAACCCCGCGCTGGCGACGTCTCCCGACGTAAATGAACACTATCACTCTGAACAAAATGCTATTCTTAACGCGGCAGCTACGCCATAGCATGAGCGTGAGGGGAGCATAACGGCAATGTTTTTCGAGTACGGCAGCAAAGAAACCGACTGGCCAGCCAGGCGGGATAAGCGCATGGCGGAGGCCATTGCGCATTTCGGGGTGCTCCAGCGCGGGATGGTGCCAGATTTGTTTGCCACCCTGGTCAGAAACATCGTCGATCAGCAAATATCCACGAAAGCAGGCTCAACGGTTAACGCTCGACTCCTGGCGCTGGCAGGCGTCTTAACCCCGCAGCGGCTTGAGGCGCTGCCGGCGTAGGCGATTCATGGCTGCGTCATGTCGATGAAAAAAGCATTGTACATCAAAGGGGAGGCCAGCGCCGCCATGAGCGGTGAGCTTGACTTTGGCACGATTGCGCAGGCGTCCGATCAGGAGGTGATCGCCACCTTGTCCTGCTTACCGGGCATCGGGATCTGGACGGCGAAAATGCTGATGATTTTCTCCCTGGGCCGGCCGAATGTGCTGAGCTGGGGAGATTTGGCCATTCGCCGCGGCATCATGCATTTCTACCGCCACAAAACGCTGCCGCGGGAACGATTCGAGCGATATCGCCGCCGCTACACGCCCTACAAGTAGCGTCGTTTTATTTGTGGGCGATGTCGACGCCGGACTATGCTGCAGGGTGTGCGGCAAGGAAATCTGCGGTGCTTTGAAAAAGGGCGGCGCGGCCTATGGCCAGCGGCAAGAGCTGACGTGAGACTAGGTTGCAGAGGAATTCGCGCTCATCATGCCGACGCGGCACCGCAGCGGGGAACTAACGGCATGGAGGCGGGTCTATTCTGGTCTGGTAGGATCGACGCAAGGTCGGCAAGAGAGAGAGGGCTGCGCCACAGTGGGGCGGTGCGGACCGCACCGGTGTGCACCGGGTGGTCCGCTGACGGGTCAGGCGCTAAGCCAGCCCAGCTTGATAACAAACAGAACCGACAGCACAATCAGTGCCACGTTCAGATCGCGATAGCGACCGGTCAGCAATTTCACCAGCGTCCACCAGGTGATAAAACCGAAGGCGATGCCGTTGGCAATCGAGTACGTCAGGGGCATTGTCAGGGCTGTTACGGTGACCGGGGTCGACACGGTGATATCTTTCTAGTTAATTTCCGCCAGGCCGGAGGTCATCAGCACCGCGACAAACAGCAGCGCCAGCGCGGTGGCGAAAGCGGGCACGCTTGAGGCCAGCGGAGCGAAAAACAGGCTGAGCAGGGACAGGATACCGACCACAACCGCCGTCAAACCCGTACGGCCGCCAGCGCTGACGCCTGCGGCGGATTCAACATAGCTGGTGGTGGTGGAGGTGCCCAGGAGAGAGCCAAATAAGGCCGCGGCGATGTCGGCCACCAGCGCTTTGCCCATTTTAGAGATATTGCCCTGTTCATCCGCCAGGCCGGCGCGTTTGGTCACCCCGATAAGCGTGACGGAGTTGTCAAAGACGTCCACGAACAGGAAGGCGAAGATCACGCTCACCAGCGAAATGTCTAAGGCGCCGCGGATATCCAATTGCAGGAAGGTCGGCGCGATTGACGGCGGCATGGAGACCACGCCGGCAAAGGGACAAGGTCCACCGCGATGGACAGAAAAGTGATCGCCAGGATACCGATTAATACCGCGCCCGGGACCCGCTGGGCTTCCAGTACCACGATAACAATGAAGCCCAGCATAGCCAACAGCGGGCCAGGCTGGGTGAGATCACCCAGGCCGACCAGCGTCGGCGGATTATCCACTACGATGCCGGCCCCCGGCAGCGCGATGATAGCCAGGAATAGCCCAATGCCCGCTGCGATCCCCGAACGCAGCGGCAAAGGAATGCTGGTGATGATCCATTCGCGGATTTTGAAAATTGACAGCGCAAAGAAAATTAACGCCGACAAGAACACCGCACCCAACGCGATTTGCCAAGTGTAACCCATGTGCAGGACCACGGTATAGGTAAAAAAGGCGTTCAGCCCCATTCCGGGCGCCAGCGCAATCGGGTAGTTGGCGATGAATCCCATCAGCATGGAGCCAATCGCTGCCGCAAGGCAGGTGGCGACAAACACCGATCCCTTATCCATGCCGGTGGCGCTGAGGATCGTCGGATTAACGAACAAAATATAAGCCATTGCCAAAAAGGTCGTCAGGCCCGCGACAATCTCGGTGCGTACCGTGGTGAGGTGGCCCGTTAATTTAAATAATTTTTCCAACATGTGTTTTAATCTCTGAGAAGATGTCTGCACTGCCCAAGCAATCGTTATGCCACTCTTCTGACACCGGCGCAGGACAGAAAAAAACCCGATTAAGGGTGATTAATCAGGTTCTCAACGGGCATGAAAGTCCCGCAGGCATTAACGCTCAGCGCGGAGGCGATAATGCGGTGCGGCAGTGTCACCCTGCTGGTGGCGAAGCACCAAATCAGGGCAAGCGCCCCGGCCTGGCCGGGGTGGCGGCGGCGGGTGACTGACATGCCGGAGCGGTCATATCATATCGCCGGTAACGCTTAACGTCGATCATATTCTCCGCCACGACAAGATATTCTGCCGTCGCACATGGCCCACGTCCCCGGCGGCAACGCAGAGCGGCGGCATGGGCAGACCAACTCCCGTGACGAAAGCGGCAGCGGGGGTAGCTCAGCTCCCGTGACGAAAGCGGCAGCGCGCTAAAGGACAGGCCGCTGACCTAGAGAGTCTCCAAGGCAGGTTCTGGTGCGCAAGCATTGCGCTCCGCGCCAGGATCCAGCGCAGGCGGGCTACCGGTAATAGCACCGCGCCGCTCCAAGCCGATAAAGAGGCGGGGGCGGCGAGACGAGTGTTACAGCATTCCGGGTTTGAACTGACCGCACCGGTTGATGATATTCCCCGCCACCATAAACACACTTTCGCCGGTATAATGCAGCGTCTGCAGGTGTTGCGGCCGCGCGGCGACATGGGCTTTCACTATCTTGAAGATAAAAAAATTGTAGCGGTCCACCAGTTGATCATCAAACAGGCGGCACTCGAAGCAGGCGTGATATTCAGCGATGAGCGGCGCGCTGACCCGTTCTGCCTTCAGCTGTGTCAGATCATTTTCCTGGAATTTATCCACCTCGGCGCCGTGGCTGTTACCTATCTTCACCACCTTATCGGTCAGGTCGGTGGTGGGCAGATTGATAACGCATTCGCCGCTGTCCCGCACCAGAGAGAAACTGTGATTACCGGCGGCAATAACACAGCCCAGCAGCGAAGGGGAAAATTCCAGCATCGTATGCCATCCCAGCGTCATAATATTGTCCTGCCTCGCGGCAATGCGAGGAGAGCAGCACGATAGGACCCGGTTTCAGATATTGACGCGCTTTTTCCGTTAGGAAATCCCGTTTGCGGCTGTTTATCGATAGTCTCTCCGGCTCGGGTGGGGATGTTCTACTTCGCGGCTTGCCTGTCGGGACGGCGAGGCCGCGTCGCATCTTACGCGAAGGCGGTGGCATCTGCAGCCCTTTCCAGCGATTAACCGCGCTGCCGATATCAACCGCAGTCGGCGTCGCACGACGCTACCTTTTATGAACTGATAAGTATAGATCATTTATCCGGCGACGATGACCTCGGTCAATACCCGGTTTAACGCCTGGAGCGTCGGTTTGTCCGCCGCGGCCTTATCCGTTATCAGCAACGCAATACCGTCCGGGTGGCGTAAACCGCGCGGCTGGTGACGCCAAGCTTGCCATGGGTCCGCCAGCCAGAATAACCAGTCGGGCCCGCCCGCTGCGCCATCCATTGCTCGCGCCACTTCGGCCTCCTGAAGGCCATAGCTGCTGGCGCCTTCGCGCGCATCAATACCGACCGGCGACAGCATGGCAAAATCCGCCCGATAGCGATAGATACTGGCGATTGCGGTAGCACCGATGATCGCATGTCCGCCGGGCGCCAGTTCACCGCCGATAAGCGTTACCTGATGCGGGCAGGGCGCGCGTTCACCGGCCGTCGTCAGTCTGCGCACGGCGTCAAGACTATTGGTCAATATGGTCAAATCGGCCATGGCGTTCAATTTCTCCGCCAGCATCGTAGTAGTACTGCCGGCGTCGAGAAACAGAGCCTGTCCTGACGGCAAGCGGCGGCTCCGACGCCGGTCTGACCGCCACTGCGCCACCGTGAACCCGCCGCAGTATCCCCTGCGCTTCCAGTGCAATGATGTCCCGCCGCGCGGTTTCGCGGGAAATCCCCCCCGCCTCGCTGATACGACCTGTCGTGATGCGATCAAGCGTTGCCAGCAGCGCGCTAATCCGATAAAGACGGGTTTCTTGAAGCATTGTCAACCTCAACCGATGGCAAATTGCGCCAATAATGCGCGTAAAGTAAAGGAGATATTCCTAGGTACGGAACAGCGCTCATTATGGCAAAGTTGCCTCAATGGGCAAAGCGTCAATGTGTATTTTGTTGCATTTGTGGATTTTATTGCATTTTCCGCTAAGGCGTTCATCATGAGAGGCGCAATGTCTGTCTGGCGCCTGGAAGGGAGGCCCCCCCCCGGGCGATGCCGGCAACAGGTTTACGGCCTTTAAAGGAAAGCATTATGGCGTCACGTTCAACGATTATGAATACCAACAGCTATCGCGCGGAGTACGTGGCAAAATTGGATCCCAACGCCCGGCGATTGACCGAGTGACGTAGCAAACTGCTGGGTGAATCCTACCGGCTGTTTTATCGCAAACCGGTGCATCTGGTGCGCGGCAGCGGGCAGTATTTGTGGGATGCTGCGGGTCGGCAATATCTGGACGTCTATAATAATGTGCCAGTATCGGCCATTGCCACCCGGCGGTGATTGACGCCGTCTGTCAGCAGATGCGCCAGTTAAATACCCAAATCCGCTATCTGTCATGAAACTATATTGGATTACAGCGAACAGCTTTTGGCTACCCTGCCAGCAGAAATCGATCGCGCCATGTACATGTATATCGGTTCTGAAGCAAACGATTTGGCCATACGGGTCGCTCGTGCCTGGAGCGGCGGAATGGGGATCATTGTCAGCTGTGAAACCTATCACGGCACCAGCGATCTGATCTCCGGCGCCTCTCCGGCGGTGGGTAGCGGCCAGCCGCTGGCGTCGATGACACGGCTGGTGGCGCCAGCGGACCGTTATCGCGTTGATGCGCCGGATTTGGGCCATTGGTTCGCAAACGAGATTCAGCGGCAAATTGATGATATGACGGCGCACGGTATTAAATTTGCCGGTCTGCTGGTGGATTCCATCTTCTCGTCAGACGGCGTCATGGTTGGCCCGCGCGGCTTCCTGCAGCAGGCGCTGGAGGTGGTGCATAACAACGGCGGGATTTTCGGTTTAGCCTGGTTTCGCCCGTACCGGCGAAGCCTTCTGGGGCTTTAGCCGGCACGGTATCGTGCCGGATATCGTGACCATCGGCAAACCGATGGGCAATGGTATGCCCGTCTCCGCCCTGCTGGCCAAAAGCGAGGTGCTGGCGGCAGAAATATTCCTGCGTGGGCGACATGCGCGGCGCGGGGTGGTTCATTGGTTTTAAGCTGGTGAGCGATCGAGAGCGTAAAACGCCGGATAAAGCGTTGGCGCTGGAAGTCATTGAGGCCTTGCGCGAACGCTTTGTATTGGCGTCCGCCGCTGGCGTTCCAGCCGGGGGATATCGACTGGCTGGTGGGCGCGCTGGACGGGGCTTGGCAGATAGCTTGCATTGCAACGCGCCCGGCGAGAGCGCGCCTGACGGCAGCTCACACTTATCGCGCCGGGCAGTAATGCCGGCTTGCATTATTGCCGGCGTGCAGCATTAGCGCCGGGCCGTAATGCTGGCGTGCAATATCACCGGCGCTGTTGGCGATTGTGCCCCGACTGGGGGAGGTTCGCCCGCAAACCGAACGGGCACACAACGCCTCCTTAGGCAACGCCCCCACGCTAGGGTCCGGCAACGCTCAGTAACCGGCGTCTTGTCGCCGCCGGCAAAAACATTCAGCGCTGTGGTCGTTTACTATCCCGACGGCCTGCATCCAGGCGTAGACGGTTGTTGGCCCGACGAATTTGAAGCCCCTTTTTTTCAGCGCCACCGAGATCTGCGCTGAAAGCGGCGTGGAGGCGACCTGCGTCACCCCGTCGCCCTCCAGCACCCGACCATTGGTGAAATGCCGGCAAAAGTCGCGGAATGATTCCCCTTGAGCTGCCATCTGGCAATAGATGCGGGCGCCGGTGATCGTGGCCTCAATCTTCGCGCGGGCGCGGATAATGCCCGGATTGCCCAGAAGACGTTGCACGTCATGTTCGGTAAACGCGGCAACCTGGTGCGGATCAAAGCCGCGAAACGCTTCGCGAAAAGCGGCACGTTTACGCAGCACGGTAATCCAGGACAGGCCGGCTTGGAACCCTTCAAGCATCAGCATTTCCCATAGCAGACGATCGTCATGCTGCGGCACGCCCCATTCGGTGTCGTGATAATCGCGCATGAGCGCATCATTGCGTGCCCAAGTACAGCGCGGCAGCGCCGGGTCCCACGCCGTCATTTTCGCCTCCAGGTATGATCAATGTGTTGTTTGGGATCATACCTTGAAAGACGCGGCATGGGCGAGTGCCGCAACAGTTCTCTTTCCAGGCTGCAACAGTAATTCCAAACATGACGTCATGCGTTCATCATTGGTATATCAAGGCATCGCCATGCCGCCGGTTCTTTCCGGTCGTCGCGATAATCACATGATATTTCGCGCCGCCCTGGTCTGCTTTCTGGGCAATATTATGCTCAAGGTGATCTAAAGTGGCGTCACCAGTGACGCTAATAGTGCCGCGCGCCTGTTTATTTACGGCTTTCTAGCGGCTAATCGGCTCTGCGGAAAAAGTCGGAAGGCTCAAACCGGCCAGCAATAGCGACGAAATAAATAATAAAGATTTTTTCATGAGGGGGTGTCCTTTGTGGATTAATATTGGCGAACCCAATTGAGGATCGCTGTAAATGAAAGAATTCGATATTATCAGAGGAATAACGTTTAGCGAAAGAAAAAAATGTGCGGCGTCCGTTTAATAAAAAATACCGCCCTTGCTGGCGTTAGCCCTCCAATGCCGACGACGCATAGCCGCTAGCATCGAGCCGGGAAGCCAGGCGTGCAAAGTGCTTAATCCATTATCATTTCTATAAAGTAGTGAAAGCATGTATGCTATTCCTTTCCGGGTATAGCGGGGAAATATTCTGCCAGAAGTTAGGCTGAAAGGCAAGAATACCTCTTTTTTATACTGCTGCTTAAAACATTCCTAAAATTACGTAAATATTTTGTCGGTAACCGTAGCGGTTATTGTCGAATGCATTCCCGATGTAAATATAACACCTTATAAAAGCGCGTCCGTGTTATTGACATTAATCTACTACTGAGTTGCTTATTTGTTTAACTCTCTATCAGTTTGATGCTCGTTTCTTTACTGAACGAGGCATCGTGCCGACGGCAATAATGTAACGATTTTTATTAGCTACTGGAAATACTTCTACCTCAGCCGGTAATGACCCGCCGGACGTCTTGAATCAGGGCGCAAAGAAGAGACTGTGTTTTGGCTTGAGGTTGGCGGCAACGCTGTGAAAAAGCCTGCGGCAATTTACTTGATGAGGGGTTACAGGCAACTTCTTTGCTGGTGTTACCTACGTGCAGGGTAATGGCATAGCGGCTTGCTCTGAGCGCTACTGTAGCGATGCAAAATATTCTGGACTAATTTGTAGACAATTCTAGACTCCCTTAAAATAAAAAATGGTTATTTTAGACAGTTCAGAATTGTGTAGTGGCACACTGAATTTGGCCACCTAAACAGAGGTGATATGCTCACCTCAGAACAACACGGGTGCACCAATGAAAAGAAGAAATTTTAGTCCTGAATTCAAACGCAAATCCGCTCAACTAGTTGTCGACCAAAATTACACCGCTGCGCAAGCAGCAAAAGCCATGGACGTCGGTTTTTCTACGATGACGAAATGGGTAAAACAACTGCGTGATAAGCGACAGGGGAAAACGCCAAAAGCCTCTCCCATAACCCCGGAACAAATCGAAATAC
>NZ_JBPESN010000004.1:0-92474 GCF_051710625.1 Sodalis sp. (in: enterobacteria)
GCAAAAACGCACGGGGTGGTTTTAAGCAAGGGGTATTCATGAAAGGTGGATGCAAGGTTATTTGGTCAGCATCATTATATTGAGGTCACCATGACAATTGAAATGAACATTATTGTTCAGCAAACCCCCATCGGCATTGATGTAAATATCAGTGCCAGCGGTACAGGCAGTGAAGTTGAAAAGAAAGAAGCCCAGTTTATTCACGATGCACTTGCCACCGTATTATCGTGCCGGGCTGATTTCGAGGCCATCAATAAAGGCTTTATTGCCAATAAATTTAACAGGAGAGCTCATCATGTCCACTAACTTACATGACAATACGGTGCCCGCCGGTTACTGGCAGGATGCCAAGGGTACATTGATACCTGACGCCATGGTAAAGCCCATTGATAAGAATCGCGACGCGCTGATCAAAGCTATTATGGCACGCGCTCGGCCGCTGCATGAGGCATTGAGAGATTTTAAACACCGCGTGTTTGCCGATATCCAGGCATTAATTGAGCTGTCGGTTGAGCAATACGGGGTGAAACGTGGCAGCAGAAAGGCAATGTGACGTTGTATTCCTTTGATAGCCGCTACAAGGTCATTCGCGCGCTGCAAGACCGCATTACCTTTGATGAGCGTATCCAGGCCGCCAAGGCGTTAATTGATGATTGCATGGCGGAATGGACACAGAATGCGCGACCGGCGCTGCTGGCCATTATTGACCAAGCGTTTTCCACCGATAAGAACGGTGATATTAATCCGGCCCGTATTCTGCAGTTACGTCGCCATGATATTACCGACCCGCGCTGGTTGCGGGCGATAGATGCGCTGGCGGAAGCGGTGCAGGTGGTCAGCAGCAAGAGCTATATCCGCCTTTATAAGCGCATCGACAAGACCGGGCAATATCGGCGCTGTCGCTGGATATCGTCGAGGTATGAATCATGAAGGCAGAACAGTTTAATCAATGCTATCCAGCCGGCGCGTACTTTATTTATCAACCTAACCGGATTTTAAAAGAGGGCACATTAATAAGAACACTGAACAGGGCAACGGATTTAATCACCTGCACGGAGGTTGAAATTAATGTAGCGCCTTATTTTGCGAAAATTCTGTGGCTGACGTCGAAATGCTGAATAAATGATGTATTAATACTCTATTTTAGAATGGCGTCAATCCGCCGGTGCTGGCTTGTGCCAAATAAACGTCATGTTTGTTTTTCTCAACCCGCCCGGGGGGACGTAAATATGTTATATCGCGTGATTAAATGTGAATATGGGGATAACGGCAATTGCTGTCTTTATTATTTTAATGACCGCAGTCTGGTGCAGGAGTCACGCCTCGTCCCGGTGCCCTTCAGCCTGCGTTTTTATGATGCCCGGCAACGCATGATTTATTCAGACGCTATTCGCCAGCAAATGAAATAGGCGGTAATGCGCTATAAAAAACAGCATTGAGTACAAGTAATGAACAGACCCATGAATAATGTGATGCTCGATATCGAAACGCTGGGTAAAAAAGCTGGTTGCCCTATATTGTCGGTGGCGGCGGTGATGTTTGAGCCAGCAATGGAGCGGGTTGGACCGACGTTTTATGCGCGTATCGATTATCAGGCCGCACTCAAATACGGTGAGCCAGAGGACAAGACTCTGCAATGGTGGCAAAAACAGAGTGATGAGGCACGTCACGAGGCTTTTGGCGGTAAAGCGCGCCCCGACGTTGTGGCGCGCGCCTTGCGGACTTTTATCGCCACCACTGCGCTAAACCTCGCGTGCCCTGGGGTAACGGCGCGGTATTCGATATTACCCTGCTGGAGAGCTGGTTCGACCGCGTTGACCCGCAAAAAGACGACCAGGGCAATGACCGTTACCCCTGGTCATTCTGGGATGTCGCCGACCTGCGCGCACTGGTGCGGCTGTCGGGGATAGATGTGCGCACCATTCCGTTTGATGGTGAAAAGCGTCAGGCACTGGCGGATGCCCTGCATCAGGTCAAGATAGCGCAGGCCGCGTGGCAACGATTATTTCCTGATGAGAGCCAGTCTTATGCGTCAGTAATCGAATACCCGCTTGCCGAGTGCGAGTACGCCTTGACCGCACTGGGGTTGTTACCCCCAGTGTCTTTCTTCGATGAGAGGGAGATGCCTTCGCCGGGACGACACTTTCATGCGGTGACCCTTCGGAGTAATGCTCATGAAAAATCTGATTAAAGTGGTGCATGCGGGTAAAAATAAACTCGACTGGGATGAGGAGACTTGCCGGGGCGTCCTGTTGCGCGAGGCCGGTGAAAATAGCGCCAGGGACTGCACTGCCGCCGAGCTGGCGCGCGTGCTGCGCTATATGCGCAGCCAGGGCTTTACCACGTTACCCAAACAGGGCCTCAAGCCCCGTGCGGCAGCGGGACGTCAGGGGATGCTCAGCAAGATTGGGGCATTGCTTGTCCTCGCCAGCACCGGGCGGCCCTGGGGGTACCTCAATGGCATGATTGCGCGTATGCTGGGCAAAAAAGCCCGTAGAATGGCTTGATGATGCGCAGGTGCGCCGGCTGATGCAGATGCTAATTATGGACGCCAAACAGCACGGGAGGCCGTGATGCAACCGTCGCTGCAGCCCGATTACGCCGAGGTGCAGGCGCTGTTGCCGGAGTCAGTGCAGCAGATTACCGGCCTGATAGGCTTTCCGGCCACCGAGGCGCTTATTCGCCATTTCGGCGGGGTGCCGTTTCGCATCTGCAAGGAATTGCGCGGCGCGGGGGCGGCGCATTACCCTGCTGCAGGAAGTCCTGACGCCCTCACAGGGGGCGCTGCTGCTGCGCCATTTTGGTGGCGAGGAGCTGTATATCCCCCGCTGTGACGAGGCGGGGCGTGCCTGGCGCAACCGCTGCTTTCTGGCCGAGCTGGATCAGCTGCTGGCTGAAGGGGAGTCCACCACCATGGCCCTGACGCTATTGTGCCCGCGCTATGGCATCGCCGCGATCCGTGTCCGCGAACTGGTGCGCCAGCGTCAGGCGGGGTCACCGCCCGAGCAACCCACCCTGTTCTGAGTATTATCCTCTACGCCCCCGTCATCGGCACCGCCGGTCACCTTGCGCCACAATAGCCTCATGTTCTGCATGAGGTTTTTTATGTCCCGCGCCATTCATCGCATCATTATTCACTGTGCCGCCACACCCAATGGGCGCGTCCTGGGCCGGGACGGCGAAAACGCCGCCCAGGTGATTGACTGCTGGCACCGGGCGCGCGGTTTTCACTGTGCCGCCCCGGCCAATGATAACGGCCTGACCAGCATTGGCTATCATGGGGTGATTGACGTTGCCGGTCAGTGGCTGACCGGGCGCGATGTGGAAGAAGTGGGTGCCCATGTGCGCGGCCATAACGCCCATTCGCTGGGTCTCTGCCTGGTGGGCGGTGGGCGCCGACCAGTTTACGTCGGCGCAGTGGGCCGTGCAGCGCACCCAGCTATTGACGCTGCGTGTGCGCTGGCCCGAGGCCACTCTGCACGGCCACAATGAATTTTCCAGCAAGCTGTGCCCAGGATTTTCAGTACCGGCCTGGGCATCGGGGAACTTCGCGCCGCTGCGCGACCATCTGTGTGAGCGTATCCCATGATGGCGTGTCTGGCCGGGCTGGTCACCAATCCCCGAGGGGCGGCTATCGACCTCGGATGTGATTATCGTCGGCGCGTTTCTGGTCAGCTTCCTGGTGGTGCTGGGCTGTGCCTGGAGCCGTCAGGAGACCGACCTAACGCTCGGGGTCGGCACCTGGGTCACCCATGGCGGCGTCGCCCGCTTTAGCGCCGGACGGCGCGCCCCTAAACAGGGAGACGCTGATGACACGGCTACTCGCACTGATTAAACAGGTCAGCCATCCGTGGCTGATGGCGCTGCTGGTTGTGGCGCTTGCCGGCGGTGCGGGCTACTGTGGCGCGGCACACAGCAGGGCAGGCTGGTCGCCCAGGCAACACTAGCCACCCGGCAGGCCGAGTGTGAAGCTCGACAACGCCAGCAGGCGCAGGCCACACAACGGGCGCTGAAAACCGTCCTGACCCGGCAGCAACAGCTGCAGGAGGCCAATGACCGGCTCAGTGCGCAGCTGGAAACCACACAGCACGCCCTGACGCTGAAAACCCAACAGTTACACAGGAGTATTGCCTATGCGGTGGCCCATGATGGCGCTGCTTATGTCGGTCTGGGACCTGATGGGCTGCAGCGCTACCGCGCCGCCCTCGGCTACCCCGCCGACGATAATACCGCCCTGTCCGCGCCCGCCGGCCAACCTGTTGATGTTGCCGCCCATGCCGCAGCCCCCCGTAAAGCGGCTTGGCCCGGAGGTATTGCTTGTACCACGCCAGCGACTACGGTGCCTGGTGTCTGACCATGCGGGCCCAGCTGCAGGCGATAAACGCTTTCTATAGCGCACAGGAGAGACTGCACGATGAGCCTTGATCTGACCTTCAATGTTGCCCTGAGCCTGCTATCGGCGTTCGGCGGCCTGTGGCTTAAAAGCGGCAGTGAAGAACTTCGCCGCCTGCAGTATGAACTGACCCAAGTACGGCAGGACTATCAGCGGCGTGAGGATGCATAGCGCGACCTGCAGCTGATGACCGGCATGATGCAGGACATCAAGGACAGTATTCAACGTGTTGATAACAAGCTCGACCGCAATGCCGACAAATAACGAGGAGCCTGATTCATGAAACCACAGGATGTGATGTCGCCGGTGCTGGCAGAGCTGCGCACCATTCATACCCAGCTCGACGGTATCGCCCGCCGCTTTGACCCCCTGCAGGTGAAGGGCGCACGGGCCGACGCTACCGGGCTGACCTGGTGATACTGGACGATATTGAGAACGACGAGCAGTTGCGCAATCCGGACCAGCGCGACAAACTGGAAAGCTGGCTGAGAAAAACCGTGCTGCCACGCTGGGCGGCGCGCCCGCAAAACTCAATGTGGTGTATATCGGCACCATCCTGCATTACGACTCGGTGTTATCACGCACCCTGAATAACCCATTGTGGCGGCAGGCACGGTTTAAGGCCCTGCGCCAGTGGCCGGTGAACCTGTCGCTGTGGGAGACCTGGGAGCAGGTATTGCGTAACCAGGGGGAGGCCGCGGTGCAGGATTTTTATACGTCACACCGTACCGAGATGGAGGAAGGCGCGGAAGTCTCCTGGTCCGCCCGCCCGCTGCTGACCCTGATGCATATCCGCGCCCGGGATGGTCACGCCATCTTTGACGCCGAGTACCAGAATGATTCGCTCAGCGGTAAGGATGCGCTGTTTGCCCACTGCCTGCATTTCTGGGGCAACCGGCTTAACGAGTGGGTCTTTTACGGGGCCTGCGACCCCAGCCTCGGCAAGGCCGGAGCCAGCCGTGACCCGTCAGGGCTGC
Organism: Sodalis sp. (in: enterobacteria); assembly: GCF_051710625.1. Classification (GTDB taxonomy): domain Bacteria; phylum Pseudomonadota; class Gammaproteobacteria; order Enterobacterales; family Enterobacteriaceae; genus JBPESN01. The sequence goes on from NZ_JBPESN010000004.1 coordinate 5,371, forward strand.
TGGTCGGCGGTTTTAATCGCACCACAGGCTGGATGTGGTGGGAGCGCAGATACACAAGCAGCTGCCGGACACCATTATCAGCAACATCATCGCCCTACAAGAGGAATGCCACTGCCTGTGGTCTGGGGTATTGAGGCGGTGCAGTTCCAGGAGTTCCTGCGCGCGCACCGAGCTAATTAAACGCGCGGCACAGCTGGGTCACCCGGTGCCGGCGCGGGCCATTATCCCCCATGCCGACAAGCTGTTGCGTATCGAGACCCTGCAGCCCCATATGAAAAACGGGCTTATCCGGCTGCACGCCAGCCATACCACCCTGATACAACAGCTGCGCCACTTTCCCCGCGCCGACCATGACGACGGCCCGGATGCGCTGCACATGCTCTGGACGCTGGCTGTGACCCACGGCCCGAAAACCGAATACCGCTCATTGTCCGGTGACCGTCACCCCGGACGGCTGGGCTTTTCCTGTGGAGGCTGGTAATGGGCATGCTCACCGATATTTACGGCCGGTTGTTGCGCCGCCGCACCCTGACGCAGCCACAGACTGCCGATGACCGCCGCCTGCGTTATCAACAACTGGCCGAGCACCCCTCGCTGGGCATCGATATCCGCCGGGTGCATGACATCCTGAGCGAGGCCGAACAGGGCATCTGGTGCGCCAGGCTAACCTGTTTTTTGATATGGAGAAGCGCGACGGCCACCTGTTTGCCGAGATAAGCAAGCGCCGCCGTTCGGTGGTGCCGCTCACCTGGCGCATTATGCCGTCGCGTCATCCCAGCGCACAGGAAAAGGCCATGGTGCGCCGCCGCGACGGACTGGTTTTCAGACCTGCCGGAGTTTGAAACGCTGCTGTTCGACTTGTTGGACGCGATTGGTTATGGCTTTGCCGTCGTGGAAATCGGCTGGAAACAGGCGGAAAATATCTGGCTGCCCTGCGCCTTCTAGAAGCGCGCGCGCCGCTGGTTCCAGACCGCGACCCATAACCGTAAACGCCATCCGCCTGATTGACGGCAGCCTCGACGGCGCTGAGCTTAACCCCTTCGGCGGGGTGGCGGAAAGCGGCCTTATTTCAGGTGCTTGTATGGACCTACCTGTTCAAGAATATTGCCGCCGTGACCTGGCAGAGTTTCTGGAAATCTACGGCCTGCTGACGCGGGTGGGCACCTATTCCGACGGGGCCAGCGAGGAAGAGAAAAACATGCTGCTGTTGTGGGCGCTGCGCGACCTGGGGCATAACGCCGGCAGCATTATCCACGAACGCACCGCTATCCGCTTTGAGTCCGCTGCACAAGGGCAGGTCGACCCGTTCCAGTATATGATGCAGTGGTGCAAAAGCACCCAGTCCAAGGTCATTCTAGGCGGCACTTTGACCATCTAGGCGGACGGCAAGAGTAGCACCAATGCCCCTAAGCAACGTGCATAACGAGGTGCGCCATGAGCTGACCGCCAGTGATGCGGTGCAGCAGGCCGGTACGCTGCGCTGACCCGCGACCTGCTTTACCCGCTGCTCAAGCTTAATGGTTATAGCGATATCACCTCGCGCCGCATGTGCCGCTTTGAGTTTAATACCCGCCAGCCACGCGATATGAAGGAGACCGCCAAGATCCTGGATCTCTTGGTGCGCAGCGGCGTGCCGGTGTCGGTGGCCTGGGCGCTGGCGGAAAGCGGCATTCCCGCCGTCCGGGACGATGAGTTCCTGCAGCCGCCGCCGGGCAACCTGTTGACCTTTACCGGGGCCAGCCTTATGCCGAAGTGCTGGCCAGGCATGGCGGCGCTGAGCGTTGCGCATACGCCTACCGCCACCGAGCAGGCGCTGGAAGACGCTTCCCGGCGGACTGGCAACGCCGGTCAACCAGGCCATGCAGACGCTGCTGACCCACCTGGTTACCGCCCTGCTGGCGGAAGCCTGGCCCCAACTTGACGACCAGACCTTGCGGCAGCCGATAGCCCAGGCCATTTTTGTCGCGGACATCTGGGGGCGACTCAATGACTGTTGACCTGAGCTATGCCATGACTCTGACGCCGGAAAAGGCGCCGGCGTATTTTGAATCAAAGGGCTAGGCCTTCGGTTTTCGCTGCTGGCAGGACGTGGCCGACGAGGCACACGCCCGTGCCTTTACGGTGGCGGGTATTCTTAAGCTGGATGTGTTAACTGACATGAAAACCGCGCTGGCGGATAGCTTGCGCCACGGCAAGACGCTGACACAGTTCCAGGATGAGGTCTTACCGCTACTTCAGCGCAAGGGCTAGCTGGGCAAAGGGCTAAAAGCCTCAACAGACGGCGAGCTGGAGGGGAAAGCTGTTGCCTTACCGACTGGAGACCATTTTTTTCACCCATACCCAATCTGCCTATATTGGCCGGGCGCTATCAGCGGCTGCGCGAGAACGTCGACCAACGCCCCTACTGGCAGTATGTGGCGGTGATGGATAGCCACACCCGCCCCAGCCATGCAGCGCGGCATGGCTGGGGGTTCTGTTATGACGATGCGGGCTGGGACACCCTGTTTCCCCTTAACGGCTACAACTGCCGCTGCCGGGTACACGGGCGCTGACGGCCGACCAGCTTGCGCATCACCCTATCGGACTGGAGTCCACCGACGACTATCGCGTCACGGTTGCCCAGCCGCAGGGCGTGAACGGCAAGACGCGGCCGGTGACAGGATTGAAAGACCCCAAAACCGGCCACGTATTTACCCCGGATGCAGGCTTTCATCTGAACCCCGGCAAAGGCTACGTCAGCCATCTCAGCGAGCAGCTGCTCAACCGCGCCACCCGCGCCGATAACCGGCTGGCGGCGATGGCGGTAGAGGAAACGCTGGATTACCTGGCGTTGCTTCATGCCCTCAACCGCGATACCGGTAACTGGGTCAGTCAGGTGATGGCCCAGCAGCAGGCACGCGGCGACGTTCGCCCTGTCGGCGCATTGCGCGGCCTGCCGTGGTGGACGCGCTGTCCTGCAAAGGCGTAGTGCCGGACTCGGCAGTGATCACCCTGACGGACGCCAACCTGCGACCCGCTACTCGCGACAGTAAGCAGGGCGCGCTGCCGACTACCTTCTGGGCGACCCAGGTATCATTGCTGTGGCCAGCCGCGCGCGATCATCTACGACCGACAGCAGGGGACGCCGGCGTTACTGTATGTGTTCGATCGGGTTGAGGGGACGGGGAAGCTCGTGGTGTACATTGACGGCACGCTCAAGGTAGGTAATGAGCTGAATGGTAAGCGTGAAGAAGTTAACACGAACCTGATACGTACCGGCAAGATCCTGCGGCAATCAGGGCGGCTGGCCGCCTTTATTGACAGCGACGCTGATAACGACCAGGCCGTGGTGGGGACTAATGTGGTGTATGCGCGCATTTACCACCAGGGCGGGCACACCACCCGGCCCCATATCACTAGCCCCCGCTATAAAAAGGCGCTGCTTTTTAACGGGCGGGTGGCAAAACGCGCCAATTGCCTCGGCTCAACGATGCCGTCGCTGCCCTTTCTCAGTCTGACTGACTGAGACTATCAGGCCCTGGTGCACACCGTCAATGATTACCTTCAGCAGCGCGCGCTGGACGAGTAACACTCTGTAAAGGCCGTGGCGCGTTTTTTGATAGTCAGGCAGGCGGGGATGATGCGGGTGAAACCGTGTTAAGCGATTCTGGAACGATTTAAACGGGTTTTAAACGGAGTGTCGCCGCCCGCGTCAGCGGTGTAGTCTGATGGCAGTCCGTTTGTGTCCTTTTCCTTCCCCCATTCTTACCCCCTACCCCGTCACGACGAGATGCCCGACGCCCAGGTTAGGCTGTTTCCTATGAATACACTTTCTGGGACCGCCGTCGCGTGAAAAACATCGTCCGCCTTGCCGCACTGACCGTGGCGCTGGAGAGCACCGGTACCCGTGTCCAGCTGTTTCCGGCCGGCACCTTTTGCTCGCAGAGGATACACGCCCCACCGACGTGGCACCCTGGCGGCTGGAGGAACCGCAGGCCCGGAGGCTGATTGACGCTGCCCAGGTGCGCCAGACGCCGTACTGCTTTGACTATATAAGCACTAGGCGCTATCCATGCCCGGGAGAACGGCCAGCACACCTCCTGATCCGGCTGCCTATGCCCCGGTCAGCGTAGTCAATGAGCTGCGTGAGCAGCAGGTGGCAGCACTCGGTCGTCAACTGAGCGGCAACGAAGTCACTGCCCTGCTGACGGCGGCGCTCAGTGATGGCCGCGTGCTCAAAGGGGCGGGTGAGGAGACTTGGGCGCGGCGGCTGGGTGAAAAAGACGTGGCGCTGCTGCGTGAGCACCTGGCCACCCGTCAGCCGATATCCGCGCTGTCGGGGCTGCAGACCGGCGGCAACGCACCGCAGGGTATCGAGGCGCGGCCATCGCCCCTGGGCGCACTGGATGCGCCGGCGCTGGCCGCCTGTCACGCCTTTGGCTACAGCACCGAGACCATTGCCACCATTGATGAAAGATGAGGTGCAACCATGACCGCCACCACGCAAGATCGTAATACCCCGTACCGGGACGGCGAACTGACGCCCTATCTGGTGGCGGAGAAGGAAACTATTCCGGCCGGCGTTATTGTCTGCCTCAAGGGCGGCCATGCCGTCAACGGCCAGGGAGGTGAAGCCCTGGTGTATACCGGGCGGGCTGATGAGGCTATCGACAACAGCCAGGGCGGTAACGGCGACCAGTACATAGTGGTGCGCCGCCACAAGGCGTTTTTATGGGAGAACGACGGCGCGGTGAAGCAGGAGCATGTCGGCAAACCGGGCTATGTGGTGGATAACCAAATGGTCTCTGCCAGCGACGGCAGCACGCCCGCGCAGGAAGGCAAGCCGGGAAAACCCGCCAGCCGCTGTATGGCAGGTACCATCATCATGCTTGACGCGGAGGGCGTCTGGGTTGAATAAAAAGACACTGCATATGTTAGTGAATGCTGCAAATTTAAAGGTGATTTTCTGCAACATTAAACTCACCTTTAACCAGGCGTTTGACGCCGCGCTTACCCAGTGGGAGAAGGTGGCCACCCTGGTGCCGTCCACCGGCAAGGAGAACACCTACGCCTGGTTAAGCTGCTCCCACGGATGCGCAAATGGATAGGCGACAAGCGGGTCAAGGCGCTGGCGGCGTCAACCTACACCTCGGTCAATGATGACTATGAGGCCACGGTGGAAGTCGATCGCAACGACATCCAGGATGACCAGTTGGGCGGTTACCAGCCCCAGGCGCAGGATGCGGGCTTTGCCGCCAAACAGTGGCCGGATGAGATGGTGTTTGAGCTGCTGAATAAAGGCTTCAGTGAAAAAGACTATGACGGCCAGCCGTTTTTTAGCGATACGCACAGTATGGGCAAAACCACCTACTCTAATCTCGGCAAAAAACCGCTCTGCGGCCTCACTGGTCGAGGCGCAGGCGTCCTACGGTGAGGCGCGCAAGCAATTACGCCAGATGAAAGACGAAGAGGGGCGGCCGCTGAATATCATGCCCAACCTGCTGGTCGTGTCGCCGGCGCTGGACGATGTGGCGCGTACCTTTATCACCGCTGAACGTCTGGATGACGGCAAGGCTAATATCTACAAGGGCACCGCCGAGGTGCTGGTCGTGCCCTGGCTGACCTCGGACAGCGCCTGGTTCCTGATGGATACCAGCCGCCCGTTAAAGCCGCTGATTTTCCAGCAGCGCCAGGCCCCGCTGTTTGTCGCCATGAGCGATATCAACAGCCCGGACGTGTTTATGCGCAAGAAGTTCAAGTTTGGCGCAGAGGCACGCGGCCAGCCCGGGTTTGGCTTCTGGCAGATGGCTTACGGCTCGACGGGCAAATAAGCGTGTACGCGCCCTTGAGGACATGGTGTTGCGCTTCGGTGAGCAGGAGGGGCGCATTCTGACCGACCGCGACAACACCGGCGAGATTGGCGCCGCCGTGCTGGCCAGCAGGTTGCAGGCGGCTGCCGATGAGATTAACGGCTATATCGGCCGGCGGGCGCTTATACCCTGCCGCTGCCGGTAGCGCCTTTCAACCTGCGCGGCATTGCCTGTGATATCGCCCGCTACCGCCTCACCGGCACCGAACGGGTGTGCACCGATGAAATCCGTGGCCGCTACCGCGACGCCATCCGCTATCTGGAAAACGTCGCCAATGGGCGGGCACGCTGGCCACCACCCAAAGCGGTGGCACGCTGCAGGGCAACGCCGGGGCGACATTCTTTTCCGGTCGCCGCGTCTGGGGGCGCAACCAGACCGGCGAAGGGGGATTTTAATGATAAGCGAGATTGAAAACGCCATGATGGCGCGGCTTAAAGCGGGTCTGGGTCGCATGGTATCTGCCGTGGGCAGCTATGGCGGCAAGCTGGAGGATGTGGGGGCTATCACCCGTGTACTGCCCGCCTGCTGGGTGACCTTTCTTGGCGTGCAGCAGACTCACAACCGGTCAGTACTCATAAACACCGCTTTTACACCTCCGGGCGTTTCTCGGTACTGCTGGCGGCCTATTCGGTGCGCGAGGAAGCGGCTCAGCGCAAGGGCGGCCCGGCCCGCAATGAAGTGGGCTGCAATAGCCTGATTCGGGCCGTTCGGCGCTTAATGAGCCGTCAGGATATGGTGTTACCTGTCGAGCCCCTGCTGCCGGGCTGGGTGCGCTCACTGTTCAGCGCTCGACTGAACAGTGATGCCCTGGCGGCCTATTCTTGCGAATTCGACACGGTCTGAGTTGAAGAGGCGCTGGATAACGGCCGCTGACCCGCGCCAGAAGGCGACAATGACCCTGACCGGCTGTTTGCCGACTATCAGGGACGACTGGATAACGCCGTGGCCGATACATGAGCGCACCGGGCTGGCGTATCACCTTGATGATCCGCCAGCAGTTGTTGCGCAGGATATCGTGACCACAAGGGCAAAAGACCATGATTGATGTGATACCAAGGGGGACGCATGAGCATTGATGCCGTGATACCAACGCTAACCTATAAACCCGCCTATTATTCCAGGTTTAACACCACCCTGGCGTCGCGGGCGCTGGCCACCAACGACCAGACCGCTGGTAATACTGGCCCAGCGCACCACCACGCCGGACACGGAGACACTAACGCCGGTAAACGTGTTCAGCGATGAAGAGGCTGCCAGCCTGTTTGGTCATGGCTCCCAGGCGCATCGCATGGCGCTGGCCGCCATCCACGCCAATGACACCCTGCAGCTGGCGGTGGTGGGGATACCGGACAGCGAGGCTGGCGTGGCGGCCACCGGCACACTGGGACTCAAGGGCAGCGCCGGCGGCACCGGGCAGGTGCGCCTTGGCGTCTGCGGCGAAACCGTCGCCATTGCTGTCGCCAGTGGCGATATCGCCGGGGCGCTGATGGTGAGCCTGGTGGAGGTTATCAACACCCTGGACGCACTACCGGTGACGGCGGCGATGGCGGATATCCCGCCGCCGTCACCCGGCGGTAAAAGTCTCGGCAAGCAGCTGGTGTGCTGACGGCGCGCAACAAAGGGGCCTGTAGTAACCAGATTGGCGTGACCGTCACGGTCAGCGCACCAGGTGTCACCGCTGCGCTGACGTCGATGCGCGGCGGCGAAGGCGACCCCGCACTGGATGCGCTGCTGGGCGTCGTTGGCTGGAACGGTACGCTGTCAGGTGACACGGCGCTCACGACCGACATCAACGCGGCGCGTCTCACCCTGGGCTTGGTACCACGGCTCAATGCTGCCCAAGGGCGAGCTAGCGGCGATATATGCCGCCATCATCGCCAGCGAGTCCGACCCGGCACGCCTGCTCAATACCCTGGCGTTACCCGGTGCGGACATCACGCCACAGGACAAATGGCCAAGGCGCCGCGAGCAGGAAACCGCGCTGGCCAACGGCCTGACACCTTTTGAAGTGAACGGCAGTCAGGTGCAGATTGTGCGGGCGGTCAGCACTTATGTGAAAAACAGCATGGGCGTGACCGACCGTTCGCTGATGGATATCACTATCCTGCGCTCGCTGGATTATGTGCGCCTGGCCTGCCGTGCCCGTATCACCCAGCGCTTCCCTCGTGAAAAACTCAACGATATCCGCCTGCAGCGTATCCGCTCCGAGCTGCTCGATGTGCTCTACGCCCTGGAGCAGCTGGAAATCGTTGAAAACGTGGACGCGCATAAGGAGCACTTGACGGTAACGCGCAGTCGGCAGGACTACAGCCGCGCCGATGCGAGTATCCCGGCGATGGTGGTACGCGGCCTGCGTGTGTTTGCCACCACCATTTATCTTTTGTAAAGGGGGCCCGTATGGCACTGGAATACACCGGCGCGGTGGTGCTGGAGATTAACAGCACTGAGGTTGAGGTGACTGAGTTTAGTCCGCGCGCGAACACAGGCAAGCAGCTGGTCAAGACCATGAACTTCACCGGGCGCGCCAAGGGCTACACCCAGGGGATTGCCGCCTAAGAGCTGTCCATCACCGCCGTGATGCCGGTTAACAATACCCTGCACTGGGAAAAAATCTCGGGCGCGAAACTGACGCAATACCCCCTCAGCGGCGGCAAGCGCATCACCTATCAGGGTGTGTTTGTCACCGAGGTGGGCGAACAGTATACCATTGATAATGAGGCACGTATCATTATTAGCGTTTTTGCACTGAACAAGGTTGAGGAGTAACCCATGGCATTTACCCACAGCGCTACCTTACCGATAGGCGTGTTTTATAAAAATCAACGGCACCGTGATTTTACCGTGCGGATCAGCACCATCGGCGACGAGATCGCCCTGGTGGAGGAGGGTATCCCGGACTCGGGCACCATAGTGGGTGCCCTGGCACGTTGCATCACCGAGCTAAACAGTATCCCCGCAGAAGAGATTCACCTATAGGCTTCTCTGCGATACGCTGGTTTCTGAGGATTTCAAAGTACTACGGGATGCCCAGCTTGAGGCGAAAAAAAGCTCAGCGCGCTGAAGCCCGCCTGCGCGACTACTGTTTTGCCCTCGCCCGACTCGGACAGTACGGCATCAGCGCGGCCCGCGCCCGCCACCTTGACGCTGTAGCCCTAGGCGGGCTGCTCAACGCTATCGGGCGTTTGGAAAACCCCAGGGGCTGGCGGAAAAACAGGACCATCAAAAGCCTGCGCAGACGCCCTCCCTCAGCCAAACGGACGTAACCCATGGCCCGTGAATTTGATACCCAGCTACACTTTGGCGTCAAGGACAGCGCGACGCTGAGCATTCGCCGTCTGTCGGAGCAATTTCGCCGCCTGAGTCAGGCGCGGGAAACCCTGGGACTGCAGGGCGAGCGTCATCTGCAGCGGGAAATTCAGCGTACCCAGGCGGCCTATCAGCGCCTGGCGCGCAGCGGCACCCTGTCGGCCAGCGAGCAGGTGCGCGCCTATGACAGGATGCAGACCAGCATTGCCCGGCGGCGTCAGGAGATGGCCGGGCCGAGCGCCAGCAACGCAGCTGGCTCAAGAGGACGCTATCCCTTGGCTCCGGGCTTGGTCGCGGGGCCATGACCCTGCGCCAGCCCATCACCCGCTAGATGGACTACGATGCGCACCTGCGCAAGCTGGCCAAATTTGCCTACCGCAATGGATAACGCGAGTGTGCGCGAGGCGGGGGCCTGACAATCATTGACCAGCACATTCGCGCCGCCACGCACGCCGGCGGCGGCACCCCGGCCCGGCCATGGAAGCGCTGGAAATCATGCTGCGCTCCCTGCCGAAGGAAAAAGCTTTTTCCTAATCTGCCGAAGGTGATGAAAAACGCCACGGCCACCCGGGCTGAGCTCAAAGAAATGGTGCTGCTGCAAAATGCGGCGGTCAATTTTAACCTCAGTGAGCGCGACAGCTGCATCGCCCTAAATGGGGCCAACACAGCGGCGCAACACGCTCTGGTGGATGTGCCGCTGCTGGCCTTGGCTATGCCGCGCGCACTCGAGGCCGCCAAGTCGGCAGGCTTCCACGGGCGGCGGGCTATGCCCAGACCCTGGCGCTGTTTGAAGCCGCCGGCTCAGTTGCCGGTGAGCCGGATGAGGCTGCCACCAACGCCAACGATTTACTGGCAGAGCTGTCCTCTACCAACCTGAAGAACAACGCTAAAAATCTGCTTATCCGGGGCAAGGGTGTTGATATCCAGGCGCTGATGACCCAGTATGCGAAAGCCGGCCTGACGCCGCTCGATACGCTGGACCGGGTGATACACCTGACAAACAGACACGATGCGCAAACGAAAAAACTGCGCAACAAGCTGGCCAATACGCGCGATCCAGAAAAGCGGGTTAACCTGGAAGCGGCGGTTGAAGAGCGCCACGGTGCCCATGTCTCGACCCTGCCGACCAATCAGCAATCGCGCAATGCGTTTTATGGCTATGGCCGCAGCCGGACGATGTTCCGACAGCTGAGCGATGAGGTGGTCAAGCAATTTGAGACGCCGGATGGGGCGAGTTCGGCCGATTTGAATTTTAGCCTGGTCAGAAAAGGCAGCCAGTTTCGCGTTCAGCAGGCAGAGAATGAAAAACTCTTTGCCACCAACGAGGCCGTGGCCCCGGTCTCTCAAGTGCTGGGCGACGTGGCCGAAAGCGGGGCCAGACTGGCACAGGAATTCCCGGGTCTCACCACAGCGGCAACCCAGGCGGCGCTGGTCATTACCGCGCTAGGTGCGGCGGCAGCCGTCAAGACCGGCGCGGACCTGCTGCTGGGCAAAGGCGGTGGCTCGCTGACCAGGGCCGCGGCGGCCTGCTGAAAGGCGCAGCCATAAAAGCCGGGGGGCTGCTAAAGGGCATTCCCCTGCTGGGAACCGGCCTGATGGCCTGGCAAGGGGGCAGGACTTTCCGCTCATACAGCTGCAGCGCGGCAAGGATAAGGCGGCTGAGGCACAGGCGCGCGGGGCTATACCGCCCAGCCCGGTGCCGGTGCCGATGCCGTCTGTCGGCGCGTTGGATATGCTGGACGAGATAAGTCGCTGGCTGGCGGGAAGTCGCGCTTCGCCGCGTGAGGCGACATCAGCGACGGCGACCCCGGCCACCACACCGCAGCCCCCCGCCGTGAATGTCAGCGTCACGCTGAACGGGCGCGAGATTGCCACCGCCGTGGAGACGCGGCTGGCGCGTGACGGGAGACGACACTGATGGCTGACACTATTTATCCACCGGCCGGGCAGCTAGATGTCGATATGCTGCTGCCGGCGTCGTTCCGGGGTATCGCCTTCGATTGCTTCTACACCCGCGAGGTGCTGGCCCGCGACACGGTGGTGTATGAATACCCCTGGCGCGACGGGGCGGAGGTGGGAGACCACGGGCTGAAAGCACTGAACCTGCGCCTGCCGGTGCTGTTCTGGGGCAACGGCTACCAGGCGCGCCTCAGGGCGTTTCTGGCGGCGCTAAACCCCCGGCCCGGTGAGCTACTTCACCCGGTGTATGACTCGCTACGGCGCGTGCAGCTGCTGGAAGCGGGCGTTGAGCACGAGGTAGCGCCGCTTAACGCGGTGACCGTGGAGCTGGTGTTTGTCGAGGCCAGCACCGAACAGGCACTGTTTGCGCCGGTCAGTACCACCCCACGCACCGGCGGCCTGCCGGACCATGTCACCGCCGGGCTGTCGGACGCACTGGCGACCATCCGGCGCGGCAATGGAAGGTATCGCCCGCATCAGTAATCTGGTGGCCTCGGCGGAGTATGTGGTGCAGGCGCTAGCCGACGAGGTGTAGACCTCGCTGGGCAGCGTGATGAACTACCTTGATATGCCCACGGCGTTTGTCTTTGACCTGAAAAAGCTGCTATCCACTTTCAGTGACCGGTTGAATTTTAGCGAGGTGCCGCGGCTGTCAGACTGTCTGGCGGTGCGCAGTCAGGGCGAACGGCTGGCCGGGTTTGCCGAACGGCGGGTGACTGCCAGCGCTGCCGGCGGTCAGGGTGGCGTTTTTGCCTCCACCCTGAACCGCGGCCAGCATTATGCCGCAGGCCGACCGTGAGCTGATTAACCAGACCGTGCGCCTGGCGACGATAGCGGAGTGAGTTGACATGACGGCGGATATCTTTCAGGCGGAAGAGGAGCCACCGACGCTCTCCGGCAGTGATATTGAACGCCTGTCTAAAGGAGGTGCGCGCGTTAATCATGACCGCCATCGTGACACGGCGCACCGTGATGGACACCCGGCAGTGTACAGCGCACCAGGCCCGTGACGTTACACCCGACGCCCGTAACGACAGGCGGCTTATCGCTGCGTTGCAGCAGCTGGCCTACCAGCTGCAGAGCCAGGCCCGCACCCCGATAGTGTGCCGTCCGTCGCGCGTTTTGCGGTAGGTCGCCCGAGCGTGCAATCTGCATCTGCTGCCCTTTGAATGGTACGGCGAGGCCGCGTGTGCCAGCAAACTGGCTCGATTAGATCCCAACGCGCTACAACCCGGAGACCGTCTGTATGCCTTCGCCCGTTAACACTACTGAGCGCATCGCCCTGCAGATTGGCGGAGTAGCCCATGATGACTGGCTGGATATTGAAGTGGACGCTGACTTGCTGACTCCAGCGGCGGGCTGGGCGTTCACCGTCGGGCTAAGCCAGGCCCGTCTACCGCCGGAAGTCAGGGTGGGCGCACGGGCCGAACTGCATGCCGGTGACGCGCTTATCATGACCGGCCAGGTGGATGAACTGCGCCACGAGGTGGCGCGCGGGCAGCATACGCTGAGCGTTTATGGGCGCGATGCGGCCGCCGTCCTGGTTGACTGTTCGGCCCCGATATTCAGCGCCCGGGACATGAGCCTGCAGGAGGGGGTCCACCCAGATAGTGCGGCCGCTGGGCGTCACCCGCATTCTTCTGCAGGCCACCTCGCCGCCTGGCCGCCAAAAAAGTCAGCATTGACCCCGACGATATCGCCTGGGGCGCGCTGCAAGGCAGCGGAAGCCAGCGGGCTTGTGGCCCTGAATGAGCGCTGATGGCCCACTGGTGCTGGGCGGACCGGATCACAGCCCTCTGCCGGTGGATACGCTGATGTTGCGGCGCGACGGTTAGGGCAATAACCTGCTGCGCCTGGCGGTGAGCGAAAATATCAGCAGCCGTTACTCCGAGATGACGGTACTGGGTCCAGGGGGACGGCAGCGCACAGGGCGACGGCCGCCATGACCACCGCAGCCAGGTGAAAGATAAGACCGTTCCGCTCTACCGACCCCTGGTGACGGTGGTGGGTGGTGCCGACGGCGATGAAGGAGGTGCATTTTCGCGCCCGGAAGCAAACGGGTGAGCAAGGTCAAGGGCCAAAAAGATGCAAAAACGTTATGGCAAAGCTGGGAGCAGATAGATGGCTGACCTGATAGCACACATCGACCAGCGTATTCGCCGTGCCCTGGGCGGCCGTCCCCGCCATAGTGTCGTGATTGCCACAGAACACAGCACCTACCGGCTGCAAGGGCTGGCAAACGGCGAGGTGGCGCGCTTTGTGGGGGATATTGAGCATCAGAGCGGCATTACGCAGCGCCGAGGTGGAAGTCAACGGCATCCGACAAAATGGACACAGGCACCCGACACCTTCCGGGCTGTCTGACGGACCGGTTAACGGCTAAGGTAGCGTCGCGGCTCGCGACGCACACCACCATACTAGTTATAGTTACCCTCTACGCCCGCGTCGCTCCTCCAGCCCTGTTCCCTACCTTACCCTGAGGCCATGGACGCACTGATTGACAGTCAGACCGGTGATTACACCGACACTCGCACCACTGACCTGCATAACGCGTTCTACCTACGCCTGATGACGCCGCGCGGCAATATTTGGCTGACCCACAGCTGGGGTCACGTTTGCACGAACTAGCGCGGGCCAAAGACTCGGCCATCACCCGGCGACTGGCCCAGCAATATGCTGAACGGGCACTGCAACCACTTTGCTGGCCGATAACCACGCCCGCCGCATTGACGTCCGGGTCAGCCGTCCGGCACAAGGTGACCTGCGGCTGCATATCGACGTCGTGGCCGCCAACGGCAATTTGCAAACCTTTACTCACCCGGTAAAGGTCATTTAAACGGAATATCACCATGGCGCACAGCCCCCCCCATACCGAGATTGCCGACACGCTCTTGCGCAATATCCGCAACCAGTTGCCGGACGCCGATACCGGTTCCGACAGTGACTACGCGGTGCGCGCGAACGCCATTGCCAGTGCGCTGCAGGGGCTATACCAGCACCAGCTGTAGATAGTGCGGCAAATGTTCCCGGACACCGCCGACCATGACTATCTGGTAATGCACTCCCGCACGCGCAACCTGACGCCGAAAGCAGCTACCCCGGCCGGCGGCGAAGTACGCCTGACCGGCAACTCCGGCGCAAACATTACCGGCCTACTGCAATTGCGCCCCACCGGTAGCCGTCAGTGCTACCAGACCACCGCGTCGGGCACGATAGACGCAGCGGGCAGCCTGACCTTGCCCGCCCGCGCGCTGCAAAGCGGTACCCATGGCAGTCTGGCGGACAATGCGCCAGAAACGTTGCTGATGGCCCCAGCCGGTGTTGACAGCAACGTCACTATCACCAGCATGGTCGGCGGCAGCGAGGCCGAATCCGACGCCGCCTTGCTGGCACGTCTGCTGGAGGTGATGCGCCGTCCGCCGGCGGGCGGCAATCAATACGATTACCATCGCTGGGCGGTGTCCCTGCCCGGCGTCACCGGAGCCCATGTCTACCCGCTGCGCCGGGGCTACGGTACGGTGGATGTGGTGATAGTTACCCATAACGAACTGCCGTCGCCGGAGACGCTTAAGGCGGTGCAGCGCTACCTTGACGAGATGCGCCCGGTCACCGCGAAAAACTGTCTGGTAGTGGCCAGGATTAACGCCACTGGTGGCCTGAGCCGGCAATGCTTTATCAGCTTGGCCAAATCGCTGGGTTACCGCGTCACCATCGACGAGCCGAAGCCGTTCCGCGCCGGCATTGACCGGGCCGGCGAGCGTATCTGGGTGCCGGAGATTATCTGGCTGTGGATAGTCAATATCGGTGACGCACAAGTGCCGGTCTACCGCTTCCGCGTCGGTAGCTCGGTGGCCGGGGAAAAGCTGCTGACCTTTGGGCAAAACCTGATTGAAGGGCTGTTTAAGGACCTGAAACCCGCCCACACCCAGGTCGCGTTTAACTACAGGGAGAAAACGCGCCCATGAAGGATATTATCACGCCGATTGACAGCGAGGACGGGCTGTTTCATGATGGCGACCCGGCCGGTGACGCCAGGGGGAGCGCGGTCTGCGCCCAGTGGCTGAACGCCATGCAAGAGGCGGTCATCGATACCCAGACCGAGCAGAAAAATATTCTGGCAGCCGCCGGGATGCAGCCCAACCCGGCGCAACATAACGAGCTGTCCAAGGCCATCAAAGGGCTGATTGCGCAAGCCCGGCAGGAGAATAAAAAACGCAGCCTGCTCAGGAAAAACAACGGCGAGGATATCCCGGATAAGGCGCCGTTCGTAGCCAATCTGGGGTTAAAAAATACCGTTGAACAGGCACAAAACGCACTAGGCAAACGTACCGGTGGCACGGTTAACGGCAGTCTGCAGATCACTCATTCGGTCAATGTCGGCGACAGCGATTCAGGGCTGATTGGCAATGGCAATGGCAATGGCAAAGGCAGCGTGGCGCTATACGCCAATAACGTCAAAACCGGCGAATGGAATACCCAGCGCCTGCATTGGGTACAAGACCTTGAAGTGGGTGGAAAACTGAGCGCCAGTGGCGGAGCGATCTTTGGCAAAGCCGTCTCGCTATCCGGTGGTGGCCATCTCACGGATATTCTCCATTTTTATAACCGGGGGCAAAGCGGCAATGAGACACGTTCAAGTGAATGCCGCTATTACCCTTATCCAGGCAATCCCATGAGCACGGAATTTTACGGTGCCGATGTAGTGGGCAGTCATTATGAACATCGCCTTATCCTTATTATTAATCGCGGTGGCGGTAACATTAAGTCGTTTGTTTTTAAGAATGATAGTAGCGCTTATGCCATGCAGGGGCACTGGCAAAATAACTCGGACCGGCAGATAAAAAGCGATATTGCGAAAATAGAAAATGGCCTTGCAAAAATCGAAACGCCGACGGGCTATACGTATGTCCTTGCCGAACATCGTCAGGCGAGGTGTGATGGCCGATAAGCTGGAAAAGGTCCTGCCTGAGGCAGTAGGTAATTTGGGGGATTACCACAAGAGTGATGGTACCGTTGTCAAGAATGTAAAAGCCGTCGCCTATGGCAGCATGTCAGCCTTGCTGATTGAAGCAATAAAAAACCTGTCCGCGAAAGTGAAAGCGCAGCAGGCAGAGATTGAGGCACTGAAAACCGTAATGCGTTCAGCGCTGAACGTGGCCGAATCACTAGCACAGACTCAGAACATGGATAATGACGGGGGGACACCCTAAATGAAAGAGATTATTTCGCCGGTTGAGACCGCCGATGGCCTGTTCCACGATGGTGACCCCTCTACCGGTGCCGAGGGGACGGTGGTGCACGCCAAATGGCTGAATACCATGCAGGGCGCGATGATTGACACCCAGACAGAGCATAAGAATATTCTGGCTGAGGTGGGCATGAAGCCCGATGGCAGCCAGTCGGCACAGCTACTGACGGCAATTAAAGCCATTGCAACAAGTATTGCGCCAGAGATTAGTGCCAGTATTCTACTTGTCGGTGCCCCTATCGCCCGGCCGTCGAATAACATTCCTGCAGGTTATGCCCTGATGCAGGGACAGACGTTTGATAAAAGTAAATATCCGAAATTGGCAATGGCTTACCCATCAGAGATCATTCCTGATATGCGTGGCTGGATGATCAAAGGCAAGCCTGAAAACGGGCGCTCAATCCTGAGTCAAGAGCAGGATGGCGTCAGATCTCACAGTCACGGAACTGTGGTATCGGATACGGATTTAGGCATAAAAAATACCAGTATTTTTGATCATGGCAATAAAGAAACCAGCGTTTTTGATTATGGCACAAAGACCACCAGCCATAATGGCGATCATACGCATAACTATACCGCTAAAGCGCAAGCAAGTGGCGACAGTACCTAGATTCATTGCGTGGATGCTTAGGTTTCTTATGGTGATTACAATAAGACCACACATAGCGCCGGTGGGCATACTCACTCTGTTGGAATAGGCGCACACAATCATATTGTTGGCATAGGTGCTCATTTACATACTGTCGCTATTGGCTCACACGGGCATGTCGTTTCAATCACGCCAACGGGGAATAGTAAAAACACGGTTAAAAATATTGCTTTTAATTATACCGTGAGGCTAGCTTAATCATGGATTTTAATCCGTCAGACATCGCAAAAACCATTACTGTATTTAATTATCTTGTTGATAAAAAAGAATTTATTGGCAAAGACAACGCATGGCTCCCCCTGGTATAGGATTACCAGCTTACTGTAGAAACATTGAGCCACCAGAAAAAAAGATGATTTTTGCTTGGTTTTTAGTGAGAAAGAAAATAAGTGGCATCAGGTGGAAAACCACCGAGGACAAGTGGTATATTGTACAAAAACAAGACAAGCTATAAAAATAGACGCTCTTGAAGCAGTTCCTGATAACACGACGCCGTTAGCCCCAGAGGGTGATTTTTTCAAATGGGATGGTCTCGCTTGGATCAACGACCCCGAAGCGCAAAAAACGGCGGAGATCAATGACGCTCAGCTGAAGAAAAACCAGCTAGATAAGGATGCTCAAAAAATTATCCAGCTACTAGAATATGCAATTGAGACTGATATGTAGACCGAGGAAGAAAGTGCACAACTTCATGCCTGGAAAAAATATCGTGTTTTACTTAATCGCATTGATATCAATCAGGTATCTGATATTCTGTGGCCGGAAATGCCACAGCAAGGGGCGTAAAGTGCCTTCTCCGATTATTTCTTGGGTTGGAGGCAAGCGGCGACTTATCAAACATATATTGCCGCTTTCCCCGGGACACACGTGCTATGTAGAACCTTTTTGTGGCGGAGCTGTTCTGTTTTTCAGTAAAACCCCTTCAAAAGTTGAAAAGCTTAACGATATTAACGGAAAGTCAATCAATCTGTATCGTGTGGTAAAGCACCATATAGAGGAGTTTGTCCAACAATTTAAATGGGCATTAACCAGTAGACAACTCTTTGAATAGCAACACAAAACCCCATTGGATACGTTGACAGATATTCAAGGCGCCGCGCGATTTTATTATCTGCAGCATCTTGCATTTAATGATAAAGTTGCTGGACAGACGTTTGGTACTTCAGCGGCACGATCACAAGCGCTTAATCTGCTCAGGCTTGAAGAGCAGCTTTCCTTGGCGCATTTGCATTTATCGGTAGCAACAATTGAACATTTAGGTTGGCAAGTTTGCGTAGAGAAGTATGACCGCCCACACACGCTCTTTTATCTTGGTCCACCCTACTGGAAAACGCAGGGCTATGGCGTTACCTTTGCATTTGACGAACATAAGAAATTGGCACAATTAGCTCATAGCATCCAAGGAGAAATTATAATTTTTATCAATGAAATTTCAGAAATGCGTGAAGTTTTCTCCGGATTATCCCCAAAAAGCGTTTCACTGTCCTATACTTTGGGTGACAAAGCAAAAAAATCAAAAGAACTTATTGTAATGAATTAGTTGCTGCAATTTAAAATTTAGGATGGGCATGCTGTTTTAACCATTATCGACCTACAGTTAGCAAAATGATCAAATTAAAATAGTTATTATTTATATATTGTACGTACTAATTTTTAGTATTGCACCATAGAAGCTTATAGTCACGGGTCGGTGCACCGAATTAAGTAATACATTTCTTTCCAGCATGGTCGCAATAAGTACTTGCTGATGCCAAGTTAACCCACGTGAGGACAGAGCCAACCGACAGGTTGTTTGATTTTGGATCAAGGCCTGTATACACAAATTCAAATGATACCCAATCAGGAAAATCCTATTTAAAAATAAAGAGGAATGCACAAGGTTCACTATTAAAGATTAGGACATTACCTCATACCTTACCCCTTATTTTTCCTATAAATTCTCCTAAAATATCTTTATCTATAGGGGATGCCCCTACCGTAATTTTGTTAGATGACAACAAATAGCTATCAAAGCATCTGTTGATAATTCATCAATGTTTTTTACCTCACCGCCATCAGAAAGAAATTTTTTTAATTTCCTTTTTTGTGTATTTCTGAAATTAAAAGACATTTCTGTTGTATCAGGATTTTTTGCAATACAAACCGTACGGTGCGCATTAATAAAATATTGAAAATTAAAAGAATTTTCTCTATGCGTTGCGGATGAATTTTTTACCTTAGATGACAACGAAAACGTTGTATCATGTGACATTGGAAGGATTACCTTATCTCGGATAATTGGTAGACGTTCATGTCTATCCTTTGGTAGATTATTTGCGATTGATTTATCATCCCACGAACATAATGCACACCAATGGTGTTCCCACTGAGTCAGTTTTAACCTAGTACTGCTCATTGTAGAGCATTATTGAGTGAAAATAATCCAATACATCAGGGTGAACCGAAAAACTCTCACCGTACTCATTAAAGCACTGTCGATACTCTTTGCTAGTTGCTTCTTCCCACCCTGCTAAAATTCATTTAAAACGTGATATTTATTATTGATATCTTAGCATGAAAATGTGCATGAACTTGTTAAACATAGGTAACCTATCAGCGCGAATTAAAAGTCTTTCAAGTTAAGGCGTAGAACTGCCTAAGATATCGATTTTAAGCCACTGCTGCAGTCCTTGACGGCATTCACTAAACATCAAGTAAGGGCTGGGATGTTACACGAAAACGTACATTGATTTCCAGCTTGAGAGGAAAGTCATCATTAATATAGTAATATAATTATCATAGCAATAGTTTAGTGCCTACTTTGAGTAACGGCTATAGCTCGTTTAGCTATACATAGCATTCATGCATCTTTTGAAGTTCTTACAGGTAAGTTAGGCAACACTCAAGTGACAATGCGTCAATTTGCAAACGATTCTGGACAGTCCAAAATACCTAAATTTTGAGCTTATCGAGAGTCCAGAATTGAGTGCAAATTAGTCAAGAATCGTTTGCATCGCTACATTACCGGATCAAACAAAGCATGAGCCGGCGTGGTAACTGTTGGTATAACAGCCCGATGGAGCGGTTCTTCAGAAGTCTGAAAAACGAGTGGATATGTAGTGGTCAACTAAAACTGGCCACCGCGTTAGCGTTTTTCCAGTATCTATTTTCTGATTCGTTTGGTGGCAACCCACCGTTATATTCATGCGGCCTGAGTGCGCTGTAATATCCCACGATATAGTCGCTAATTTTATGAGCTGCTTCGCTGAAGCTGTTGTAACCCTTTGTCGGCACCCATTCTGTCTTCAGGCTGCGGAAGAAGCGCTCCATCGGGCTGTTATACCAACAGTTACCACGCCGGCTCATGCTTTGTTTGATCCGGTAACGCCACAGCAACTGTCGGAACTGCCTGCTTGTATAGTGGCTACCCTGATCGCTGTGGAACATCACTCCGGCTGGTTTACCACGCGTTTCCCATGCCATTTCCAGTGCTTTGATGGTCAGTCTGCTGTTCGGGGAAAACGACATAGCCCAGCCCACCGGTTTCCTCGCGAACAGATGCAAGAACAACCGCAAGGTATGCCCAGCGTTTCCCGGTCCAGATATACGTCACATCGCCGCACCATACCTGGTTTGGCTCCGTTACAGCGAACTGGCGCTCAAGATAATTCGGGATCGCAACATGCTCCTGACCGCCACGCTTATACCTGTGCGTCGGCTGCTGACAACTGACCAGCCCCAGCTCTTTCATGAGCCTGCCTGCGAGCCAGCGCCCCATCCGGAAGCCTCTCTGGGTTGCCATGGTGGCGATACTTCTCGCGCCAGCTGCACCATGGCTGATACTGTGCAGTTCATGAACCTGACTGCGCAATACCGTTCGCCTGCCGTCTGACCTGTCAGGACGACTTTTCCAGTATTTATAACTGCTGCGATGAACCCTGAGCACGTGGCAGAGTGTGGCCACAGGATAATGCGCTCTGAGTTTCCCGATTAACGAGAACTGTTCAGGGGGTCTGAGATCAAGAGCGCTGTAGCCTTTTTTAATATTTTGTTTTCCGTTTCAATGCGGTGTACCTTCTTCTTGAGCTCACGTATTTCGATTTGTTTCGGGGTTATGGGAGAGGCTTTTGGCGTTTTTCCCTGTCGCTCATCACGCAGTTGTTTTACCCATTTCGTCATCGTAGAAAGGCCGACGTCCATGGCTTTTGCTGCTGGCGCGGCGGTGTAATTTTGGTCGACAACCAGTTGAGCGGATTCGCGTTTGAATTCAGGACTAAAATTTTTTCTTTTCATTGGTGCACCCGTGTTGTTCTGAGGTGAGCATATCACCTCTGTTCAGGTGGCCAAATTCAGTGTGCCACTACACTTACATATTCCGTCATCAAAGTTTAACTCTGTGATAACAGACACACTTCAAGTTACTTAACCTTTGCGCTTGAGAAATTCTTTTCTATCTGCCCGCCGTTACGGTGTCGTGTTGTCAACACAAAGCTGCTGTGCGCGCTCGACAAAAGGCGCAATGCTCATTTTCTGTCCCGGGTGGTCGGGATCATCAAGTAAAATGACCTCAATGGGTTGAGCGTGAACGTGGCCTTCCTTGCGCTGTTGCTCAGCCTTCTCGTTCAGCGGGTATTGCATCAAAGTGCTTATACTCAGGGCATATAACGCATGATCCGGTCGGCACATAAGTTGTACCTCCTCTTTGGTGAACGCCCAGCGCTTACCGTATTGGAATTTGCTCAGAGTGATGATTTTCATGGCGCTGGCGTACTGTGCCGCCAACATTGCCAGGACAACAACAACCCATTTTTTTTTCATAATAGACCTGCTATGAACATGTCGGCCGCAACCGAAAACTTATTGGGGTTCGAGCATGGCAAATACGCTGACCAGCAACAGCGCCAGCACGCCAAGAGCGATTTCCGTTAATGTTAACCGGGTCAATCGTTTAATGGCGAGGGCTTCATCCAGGCGCATCGTGGGGACGATGCGGTAACGATTGGTCAACGCCAGTAGTACCATCGCCGCCACGGCGAGGATCTTAATAAGCAACATACGCGAATACGGCTGCGCCAGCGCCACCGGCCCAGCACCAAGAAAGCTATTTGCCGATTCCGGTCAATATTACCAGCGCTACCCCCACAGATAGCCGCAGCGTGAATACGCCATCAATGCCTTCAGGGCCTCTCCGCGCAGACGTGGACGTGTCAATCCGCGTAGCGACAGCAGCAAAGGCCATAACCCGCCGAGCCATCCCGCCACCGCCAGAAGATGCAGCATTTGGTTACCGCGCTGCGCTGCGCCGCGTAATCCGTCATACATCGCGGCGCGGCCTACCAACGCCAGATTGAGCAGCGCCGCCATCGTCAATAGCCACAACAGCCTGTAACGCCTGTAAGACGCGGGGGTACCCAGAGAGGCGCAGCAGATAGCCAGCAGTAACAGTAGATGCCAGTACCACACTTGATCAAAGGCGGTATGCAGCACTGCGCGCCAGACATCAGGACGAACAGTATCAGGCCATCCCCGCCCCATCAGACCGGCCTGTAGCGCCAGCAGCGTGCCGCCCGATGCCAGAGCGCCCAGAGCCAATCCCGTCAAAATGCCCCTGAACGCGCCTGCCTCAGTTGACGCCGCCGCGCCGGCGGCGCCAGACATTCGCTGACCAGCCTAATGCCGCTCAGTTGAATCAACGCGGCAAAATGGATAAAGCGGCAGGCCGCGAACTAGGCCGGCAACGTGGCCATCTATTTGATGCTGAAGGTATAGCTGCCCTGGGTTTTATGACCATCAACCGAAACGACATGCCATGCCACCTGGTAGTCGCCCGCGGTGAGCGGCTGCATAAAAGGCACGATGATCTGAGAGGCATTCGCCAGATCAGTTTTGATGGGTCCGGTCGGCACTTGCTGGTTATCATTACGGGTCAAGGTTAATCCGCTAAACGCGGGTTCAACCGCTTCGGTAAACGTTCAGGGTAAGCGCCTGCGGCGCGTCCGTCATCGTGGCATTGGCGGCGGAATATTGCGTTTTAAGATGGGCATGGACCTCCGCCCGCGGCGCGCACAACACCGGCCCAGCAAATAGCGCCAGCGCGTACACCGGCGCGTCAATACGTTGCATTAACATTGGTGTTTTTCCTTAAGTAGAGAAATGTCTGAATAAACGCCACGGCGGCGGGAAATAAGACGGCAGGATCCACTGCATAGCCATTACCGCCGCAGGCGACAAAGACGCCCAGTCAGAACTGGCTGGCCCGCTTACATGAACGCGGGCAAATGATAGTGGCTGCGGCGGGTGAAGTCGAGGACAACGCGCCCGTCCTTCCGGCTGCGACGCGCGGGAAGGGGAACGCTTACATGATAGTGTTTACGCTATTATCATTATCGCCCTTCATTTTCTTCAGATCCTGATCGATAAAGAACAGGCCACTGGCGTCGGTATTGACCAGCGTCAGCTTGTCTAGGATGGATTTGAACATCTTCTCTTCCTCATGTTGTTCGGCGACATACCATTGCAGGAAGTGGAACGTGGAATAGTCCTGCAGCGTCATCGCCACGTGAGCCAGCTCGTTAATCTTCAGCGTGATCATCTGCTCATGCTCGTAGGCAAGCTTGATAAGCTCGGCCAGAGAGGGAAAACCGACGGGCGGTGCTTCAATAGCGCCTAACACCGGCATGGTGCCGGTATCGTTCAGATAATCGAACAGGCGGCGCATATGATCCATCTCTTCGCTGGACTGCGTCTTGAAAAACTGCCTGGCGCCCTCCAACCCTCTGTCATTACACCAGGCGCTCATTTGTAAATAGAAGTTGGCGGAAAAAAGTTCGAGATTTAATTGCTTATTAAGCTTATTGGCCATTTCTGTTTTTAACATTGACTGGCGTCCTTATGGGATATGCAGGTGATTTATTTTGCTATTATGCCTACATCAAACAGAAAAACAAACCGACTTATTCCGAAAGAAAATAGGTTGTTTAAAGATCTTTTTATTCAATAAGATAGATGATGTTATCATTAACCAAATCAGGAAGTGATAACAATTCCATAATTGAAATTAATAGGGATTCTTATTTGTATTCTTAATAAGCGATCATGTCTCGGGGTGATTGTCTTGCGCCACCGCCCATGGCGGCTACGAAATAGAAACGATTATTATTTGTTTTTTATTACCGCGGCAGCTTGCAAACCGCCGTCGGCTGTATTATTTTGAACGCCGTGCAGGCATAACGGGAAAAAATAACGATGGAATATAATTTAGCGGCGCTGGGCGAGGCGAAGCGCGATGAAATCAACGTTGACTTGGCGGCCTCTGCCGTTGCGTTTAAAGAGCGTTATAACATGCCGGTCGTGGCGGAACAGGTGGAGCGCGACCAGCCCGCCTCGTTACGTGAGTATTTTCGCGCGCGGGTGGCCTTTTACCGGCAAGCATCACTTAATTTCTCTCGCCTGCCCTACGAGCCGCATAAATAATCCGCCAGCGCGCGAACCCCCTTCTGCCACAGCTGGCACAGCGGCAAGAGGGCGCGGCCCGTGCGGCACTGCTCCCCTTGTTGGCGAGCTCTGCCCCTCGGGGGGTAGTAGCGCTCACCACGAGAAAATCCTCCCGCGTTGACGGCAATCTTATAGGGATGTCGCGGCAGGCGACTTGACCTTCGCCTGTCAGTCCCGGCGCGGAGGAGGCCACGTGTACACGGGTGTAACGTCCTTGCTTTTCCCCCTTGGCCCGGGCTGTGCTGTGTTGCGACACTCCCCCAGCGACGTGGAAATAGCACGATTTATGTTGCCAACGCCGCACGATCGGCAGTTAATGATCTCAGCATTTCCTGTCTGCCACTGAGAGGTCACTATGAGTAAGGGAATGGATCGTAAAAAAGATAGTAAGAAAAAACCGTTAAAAACGCCGGAAAAAAAGCGTACCGAAAAGCGTAACAAAAAGGCGCCTGCCGATATTGTTTAGTGCCTTGCCGCTTCATTTCCTATCAACTCGCCCTCGCAGCGGGTTTTTTATTGCCCCGTAACCGGTCATAATAGGGCAACTATGCCAGCACAGGACACAGTATGACCTTTCGCGTGATCGATACCGAGACCTGCGGCCTTGACGCCGGGGTCGTGGAAATCGCGTCGCTGGATCTCAGCGATGCGGGCATCAGCAATGTGATGAGCGACCTGGTCAATCCGGGACGTCCCATCGGGCTGGATGCGATGGCGATTCATCATATCACCGAGGAGATGGTGGCGGATAAACCCCGCATCGCGCGCGTTATCGGCCGCTACCAGGGTAGCGCCTATTATGTGGCGCACAGTGCCGCCTTCGACAGGCGCATGCTGCCGGAGATGAACGGCAAGTGGATTTGCACCTTGAAACTGGCGCGCAAACTTTATCCCGGCATTAAATACGGTAACCAATATTTGCGCTATGCCCTTAACTTGCAGGTCACACCGCCGGAGGGGCTTTACCCCCACCGGGCGCTGTATGATTGTTATGTCACCGCCGCCCTGCTGATGAAGATGCGGCAGGATTCCGGCTGGAGTGCCGAGGAGATGGTGGCGATAAGCAATGAGGCGACGCTGTTATCCAGCCTGAAATTCGGTAAATACCGCGGCCAGCCTCTGGCGCAGATAGCGCTTCAGGATCCCGATTATCTACACTGGCTGCTGGCCAATTTGCGCGATTTATCCGCCGACCTGCGCTATAGCCTCAACTTTTATCTTAACGGCGCACAGGATGTTGAACAAAGGCGCGCTGAAAGCCCCGCGGGGGAATGAATGCCGGGGTTGAACTCTCCCCGGCCGCGGCTAGGCCGTCGCCGGCCGTGGAATCCCAAGCGGTTTCGCCAACGACAGGATAAAGGTATATTCCATCGATACCCCTTCATAGCCGTTGAAACGGCCGGATTTGCCTCCGTGGCCGGAGTCCATATCGGTGCACAGCAACAACAAATGATCGTCGGTTTTCAACTCGCGCAACTTGGCGACCCACTTGGCCGGTTCCCAATATTGCACTTGTGAATCGTGCAGGCCGGTGGTCACCAGCAAATGGGGATAGGCCTGCGCGCGCACCTGATCATAGGGGCTGTATTGCAGCATGTAACGATAGAAGGTTTCATTCTGCGGATTGCCCCACTCTTCATACTCGCCGGTGGTCAGTGGAATGGATTCATCCAGCATGGTCGTCACGACATCCACGAAAGGAACTTGTGCTACAACCCCTTTGAACAAGTCTGGCGCCAGATTAATGACCGCGCCCATTAGCAGCCCGCCTGCGCTGCCGCCCATGGCGAAGGCCTGCGTGGCATCGCCATATCCCTGACGCAACAGCTCGCTGCTAATATCGATGAAGTCGTTAAACGAATTCATCTTGTTAAATAATTTGCCGTCCTCGTACCACTCCTGTCCCAGCTCGCCGCCGCCGCGAATATGCGTCAGGGCATAGACAAAACCGCGATCGAGCAAGCTGAGCCGGCTGACGCTGAAGTCCGGATCCATACTACTCCCGTAGGAGCCATAGCCGTAAACCAGCAGCGGATTGTCGCCAGGTTTGAACAAGTCCTTGCGATAAACCAGCGATACCGGCACCTCTATCCCATCGCGGGCGGTGATCCAAAGACGCTCACTGCGGTAGTTTTCCGCCTGAAAGTTTTTCACCTGCGCCTGCTTGAGCAGCTTACGCTCGCCGGTATCCAGGTTCATTTCGAATAATGTCGTCGGCGTGCTCATGGAGGAATAACCGTAGCGCATGCGCACGTTTTCCGGATCGGGGTTATAGGCCAGCCAGGTCACGTAGGTAGGATCATCGAAGGCGATACCCTTTTCTTCGCCGGTCGACCAGCTTATTTGCCGCAGGCTGGTCAACCCCATATGGCGTTCCTCCAGCACCAGGCAGTCGCGGAACAGCGTGAAACTTTCCAGCACCACGTCCTTGCGCGCCGGGATCACCGTTTGCCAAAGTTTTTCATCACCCGTCTCACCGCGATAGAGCGCAAAATTCTTACCGTCGCGATTGGAGCGGATGTAGAAGTGGCCGTGATAATGGTCCAGGGAATATTCGTGGTCATGACGCCGTGGCAAAAAGGGTTGCGGCGTCGCCTGCGGATCGTCGGCATCCAGCAGCAGGATTTCCCCGGAGGTCGTGCTGCCGAGAGCGATGAGGATATAGCGCTCGGAGGTGGTCTTCTGCACACTGACATAAAAGGTGTTGTCCTGCTCTTCATGAATAAGCTCGTCCTGCGTGGTCGGCGTGCCCACCACATGGCGCCACACCTGATAGGGCAGCAAGGTCTTTTTATGTTTGTGAACGTAATACAGCACCTGGGAATCATTGGCCCATTCAAAGCTGGACGATGCGTGTTCAATCACTTCTGGAAACCAGGAATCGCGCGCCAGATCCTTAAAGCGCAGCCCGTAGAGGCGCCGGGATGAGAAATCTTCCGCCACAACCATGATGCGATTATCGGGGCTGATTTCCAGCGCCCCCATGGTATAAAATTCGCTCTGGGCGGCGCGCTGGTTGCCGTCGAGCAGCACTTCCCAGGGGTCTTGCGGGCTCGCCGCCTCCGGCTGACGGGTGTAGACGGCATACTCGTTACCCTTTTCGTAGCGGCTTTGATAGCGATACCCCCGTCGCACGTAAGGCACCGACCAATCCCGCTGAGGAATGCGCTCCACCATTTCCGTGAACAATTGATGCCGCAAGGCTTCGTGCCCGGCCATCATCATTTCGCCGTAGGTATTTTCCCGCTTGAGATAATCCAGCACCGCCGGATCCTCACGCTTATCATCGCGCAGCCAGTAATAGTCATCCACACGACTATCGCCGTGTAGCGTTAATGTATAGGATCGCTTTTCTGCTTTGGGTGGCGATGTCATACGGCAATTCCTTATTCTTTCTAAGAAATAGAGGGGCACGAATATTCTGCTATGCCAAGCGCAGCGGGAGCATGAGGCGCAGCGCCGCCTGCCGCTGCGCTTGTCGCGGCCGAGCCTGCGCCCTGCGGGCCTGTGCAAAAGGTCAATGCAGGAGAGACAACGAAAGGTAAAGAAAGACTGATCTGTGCAAACGCGGCAGTGCCAGCAACGGCGCCCGCAGGGGGGCGCCGGTGAAGATTAGCGATTTAATCGGTAGGTGATTTCGCCTTTGGTGCAATCCAGCGTCACGGCAAAATTTAAGTCCTGCGCATTATCGCGCACTTTCAGCGGCGCCTGCCAGACATCGCCAACACCTGTCACCTCTTCCGGATTAACCCAAACGTTGATATTGTTGCCGCCGGCCGCCGGCCGCCGGCCGCCTGCTGGTCTTGTTCGGATCGCTGAAAGCGGTTTTGGGTATAGTCCTGAACCACGAACTCCGCGACCTGCGTGGCGTTAAGATCGGGACAGTGAGACACTTTGGCGATTCCCGGCGTAGTGGCGCTCGCGCCAGATTTGGCATTCTTTGCTTTAGCGGCTTTATCCGCCGCCGCTTTATCGGCCGGAGTTTTTTTCGCCGCCGCCTTTCCCCCGCCCTTAGCGGCCCCGTTGGCGCCGTTCTTAGCCGCAGCGTTATTCTCTACCTGACGCCCGGCGCCGGTGTTTGCGCGGGGGTTACCCTCAGGGGCAGCGCCGCGGGCGTTGCCTTGTGCGGGAGCGGCCCCGGCGGCATCGGCATTGCCATTCGGCGCCTTCGCCATGCCCGTTGCATTAGCGTTACCCAACGCAGGGGGGCCGTCTTGGACGCGTCGGCACTGCCCGTTTAGCGTGGCCGTAGTCCCCGTCGCGTTAGCGTTGCCCTGCGCGGAGGCGCTCCTCCCCCCTGCCGCGTTAGCATTGCCGGCAGGTGCAGGGGTGGTCTTGCCGGAGGCCTGTGTGGTGGACTGCCCGGCGTTTTCCTGCGCAGGGACGGGTGTCGCGTCATCTGCCCTCGCCGACATTGACGACATTAATAGTCCCGCCACCCTGTTTCCCGTTTTATTCATAGTTCCTCCATGTGAGCAATTCATCATTTTTACCTTATTAGATGATAATAACCGGTTAAAAAATTTTGTGCGAAACTGTTTTTTTTCAAAAGCTCTAGATAAGCGCATTCCGCGGTTTCAGACAAGACGTTTCGCGTTCACAGGCCGAGCGGCAAAAAGAAAAGCGCCAACGGCGCTAACTTAAAGGACAGCAGTCCTCTCCGCTTTCTGGCGCAGCCCCGCGTGTTTTCCCTCTGAACTCGGGATGGGGGGGAGGCCCCTGCGGACGCCGCCCGTGACCCGGCGGATGTAGAAACAAACGTTTTCGTTTATACTGCGCGTAAATTTTATTACCGCGGATTGCCGAGATGATCACCATCGGAACAGCACTTCGTCCGGGAGCAACGCGCGTGATGTTGCTCAGCGCAGTGCTTCGCGCCGTGATAGAGCCATGAGCGCCCGCACTTTTATCGTGCCGGAAATCGAGGCCATTGCCACTGATATGCTGGTCACCCTCGAACAAGAAGGGCACCACGTGGTGCCCTGCGCTAACGCGACCCGGTTGACGATGAATCGGGAAGGTATTCGGCGGCGGGCGGCGGAAACGCTCTCTCTTCCCACCTCCAGCTACCGCTTTGCCGCCGATCGGACGCCGCTTGATAACGCGGTCGAGGCCATCGTTATCCCTTCATTATCAAACCGGTCATGAGCTCTTCTAGCAAAGGGCAAAGCCTGGTGCGTGGCTCGGCACAGTTGGATGCCGCCTGGCAATATGCCCAACTCGGCGGCCGGGCCGGCGGTGGGGTAAGGTTACCGTCAAAGGGCTGGTGGCGTTTGATTTTGAAATCACCCTCTTGACCATCAGAGCTGTGGACGGCATCTATTTCTGCGCGTCCATCGGTCATCGGCAAGAGAACGGCGACTACCGCAAGTCCTGGCAGAGCAGTAACACATGAGCGCGCTGGCGCGCCAGGCTGCGCAGACCATTGCCGCTGAAGTCGTCACTGCTTTCGGCGGAAAGGGGTTATTCGGCGTCGAACTGTTTATCTGCGGCGACGATGTTATCTTCAGCGAAGTATCTCCTTGCCCTCATGACACCGGCATGGTGACCCTGATTTCGCAGGACTTGTCGGAATTTGCCCTGCATGTCCGCGCTTTTCTCGGACTGCCGATCAGCACCATTCGCCAATATGCTCCGGCGGCCTCGGCGGTGATTTTGCCGGAGCTGCAGAGCGATAACGTCAGCTTTAGCGGCCTGGAGAACGCGCTGGCGGGGCCGGGCAACAGATTCGTCTGTTCGGTAAACCTGAACTTAGCGGCAAACGCCGTCTCGGCGTGGCGCTTGCCGTGGCGCCGACGGTGGAAGCAGCGGTGGAAGCGGCGTTGACGGTGGCGAAAAAAGCGGCTGCCGCGGCACGGGTCACAGGTTAAGCCGTTCGCTTTCCCCGGTCTTTGGCCGGGGAAAGCATCAGCGGGCGGCTGATTTGCCTGTCGGCCCCGCACAGAAACCCCAGCAAACCCATCACACCGGCGCACAGACTACACAGCAGTAGCGGCCAATACCAACTCCCGGCAAGGTCATGCAGATCGCCCATCAGCATCGGGCCAAACGCCGCCAGCAGAGATAACCCGCACATTGCGGCATACCCGACAGTGCCGCCGCCTGGTGTGATTCCGCAGCGCGCAGACTGATGAATGCCAGCCCCAAAATCATTGCCGCCTCGGTGCCGCCGCTCAACAACAGGGTCCAGACCACGAGACCCCGGCGGGTCCCACAGAGCCAGCCCCGCGAGCGACACCAGCGTAACCAGCCCGGTGGCGCAGGCAAGCCAAGCGCTGGTCTTTCATCCGTGTTATCACCGGCGCCAGCAGGATACACGGCACGTCAGTAGCGAGTTGCATCAGACCGTGTAACGATCCCGCATAAGCGGCATTATACTCCGCTGCGGTTATCATGGCCGGAAGCCAGCCAACGGCGATATAGTAAATAAACGAGTTCAGGCTGAGAAACAGCGTGACCTGCCAGGGCAGCGGCGAACGCCAGAGGCTGCCCCGGCGCAGGCCGCCGCCCATATCCGGCCCGCCAGAATGCGTGTGTTTTGCCACCTGCGGCAACCAGCACAGCATCGCCAGCAGCGGCAACGTCGACATTACCCCCAGCGAGAAACGCCAATGCCCCTGCAACCCTTGCGTCAGCGGCACAATAAACGTCGAGCCCAGCGCGGCAACGACGCCCATTATGACGACATAGGCCGCGGTCATACCGGCAATACGCTTCGGAAAATCACGCTTCAATAAACTCGGTAGCAATACATTGCCCACCGCTATGCCGGCACCGAGCACTAAGGTACTCAAATACACACAGGCTAACTGGTCCACGGCGCGCAGCAGCGCACCGGCAATCATCACCGCCAGCGCGCCAAATAACGCCCGCTCGATACCCTGCCAGCGCGCAAGCCGGGCCGCGAAGGGCGACACCAGCGCGAAGGCAAGCAGCGGTAACGTGGTCAGCGCACCCGCCGCCGCCGTGCTAAGGGCAAAACTCTCCCGAATGTTGGTCACAATGGGCGCCACGCTGGTTATGGGCGTGCGCAGGCAGGCCGCTATCAACAAAATACCGACGACCAGTAAAAAACGCCCGGGCGACCAGGCCTGAAAATCGGGAGATGTATTAACCAAAAGCGTGATTCCTGCTGTCATGAATGCCCGGCTACTTTACCGGCGCGCGCGGTGAAAAAATTGAGATAAAATGACGGAAAATTGTGATAAACGGCCAATTTGCCATGCTGCCGGCACCTTTAACCCATTATGAACCCGATCGGAACGATCGGAACCGCAATCTGGCGACGGCGATGCGTCTGGATGCCGTTCAGAGCGCGATGGAAACCCCTTTTCATCAGCATCGCAAAGGGCAATTAATCATGGTACTCCATGGCGGTATCACCTGCGAACTCAACGATGCGCTCTTGATGGTACCGCCCCATTGCACGGAGTGGATCCCGGGGGATTATGCGCCCGATTCACCGACCGGACGCCTTGTCGTGGTGATGCTGGAACAATTGGCCAACATGCCGGAGGAGAACCTTTCATTGCCCTTTTCTTCCTATCCGCGCATTCGACG
This sequence comes from Sodalis sp. (in: enterobacteria), assembly GCF_051710625.1. Classification (GTDB taxonomy): domain Bacteria; phylum Pseudomonadota; class Gammaproteobacteria; order Enterobacterales; family Enterobacteriaceae; genus JBPESN01. The sequence goes on from NZ_JBPESN010000004.1 coordinate 37,415, forward strand.
TGTCACCGATACACTAAACCAGTCACCCGCCGAGCGCCACACTCTTTCCGCATGGGCCAAACTGTTTATCAAAGAAACCGGCATGACCTTTAGCCGCTGGCGACAGCGATTGCAGCTGATTATCGCCATCCGGGAACCGGCGTCGGGTACCCGCGTGCAGCGGGTGGCGGAAAATCTGGGCTATGACTCTCCCTCGGCCTTTATCACCACGTTCAAAAAAGCGTTGGGGAAACCGCCCGGGTAATATTTTGCCGGCGATCGGCAGCAGGACGCGGCGCTTCCCGGCGACGACGGTTAAACGCTACACGTTTGAAAGGCCCGTTTATCGACGTAGGGCGCAGTTAAGTCGCTGCCGGAGTGGTCCTCTGTTGCTGGCTAACCACCCTGGCCGCCGTAGTGGCGGCGCATAGCTGCCCCTGACCCTGTGGGCAAAAAAACCGCGCCAGGAACGGCGCGGATTTAACCGTCGTGCAGCTTGCCGGACAGGCGCCGCCGGCGTGATGAACAGGCGTGGTTATGCTTTAGCGCCGGTAACGGCATCTTTGGCCAATTGGGTGATGCGGGCATAATCGCCCTGTTCCAGCGCCTCATTCGACATCAGCCAGGAACCACCGATGCACAGCACGCTCTTCTCAGCGCCAGATAATCACGGTAGTTGGCCGGTGAGATGCCGCCGGTCGGGCAAAAACGCACCTTGGAGAACGGACCGGCGATCGCCTGGAGGGCTTTCACACCCCCGTTGGCTTCTGCCGGGAAAAATTTGAACTCGCGCAGACCACAATCCATACCCAACATCAATTCCGATACGGTGCTAATGCCGGGAATTAACGGAATCGAGCCAGCTGTGGCGGCTTTTAATAACGGCTCAGTCAGGCCGGGTCTGATGGCAAACTGCGCCCCGGCGGCCGTCACCTCGGCGAGCTGTGCCGCGTTTGTTACCGTGTGCCGGCGCCGATAATGGCCTCAGGTACTTCTTTGGCGATAGCGCGGATAGCGTCCATGGCGCACGGCGTGCGCAACGGCACTTCGAGGACTTTCACGCCGCCGGCCACCAGGGCTTTCGCCAGCGGAACCGCATGCTCAAGTTTCTGAATGACGATGACGAGCACGACCGGCCCCGAGGTCAGGATAGTTTCCGCGCTGGTTTTCCAGTTATTCATGTCTTGCTGACGCCTGTTTGCCTTCTATAAAATCACCCTGCCGCGCGCGTGGGCGCACGGCTGAAAAATCGGAGCTCGGAACCTGTCCTGACGACGGTTTGATACCGTCGGTTACTCGAACTCGTTCCACGAGCGTCCGTCGCGGGTAATCATCGCGACGGAGGCAACCGGCCACCAGGTACCGGCCTAATAAGGTTTGGGCGCGTCATTATTCGCCTCCCAGGCTTCCATGATCGAATCAACCTATTTCCAGGCCTCTTCCACTTCGTCACGGCGGACAAACAGCGCCTGAATACCGCGCATGGTTTCCAGCAGCAGCCGTTCGTAAGCGTCGGCCAAATGTTCCTGATTAAAGGTTTCAGTGAACCTCAGATCCAGTTTGGTGGTCTGCAGGCGATGTTTATGATCCAATCCCGGCACCTTATTCAGGATCTGGATATCCATCCCCTCGTCCGGCTGCAAACGAATGGTCAATTTGTTCTGGGGCAATTGCTGATAGGAATCCCGGAACAGATTAAGCGCCGGATTTTTAAAATAGACCACGACTTCAAAACATTTGGTCGGCAACTGTTTGCCGGTACGCAGATAAAACGGCACACCCGCCCAGCGCCAGTTGTCGATATCGACGCGGATGGAAACGAAGGTTTCAGTGTGGCTATTCTTACTTGGCACACTCTTCTTCCAAATAACCGAGCACCTTTTCCCCCTGCACGAAACCGACGGTGTATTGACCGCGCACCGTGGTATCACGCACATTGCTGTGATCAATAGGGCGCAGCAAGCGCAACACTTTGACTTTCTCATCGCGGATACGATCGGTGGTCAAATCCGAAGGCGGCGACATGGCTATCATGGTCAGGATCTGCAACAGGTGGCTTTGAATCATGTCGCGCATCTGACCGGCTTTGTCAAAATAGCCCCAGCGACCTTCGATGCCGACTTCCTCGGCCACCGTAATCTGTACATGATCGATGGTGCGGTTATCCCAATTGGAGGCGAACAATGAATTGGCAAAACGTAGCGCCAGCAGGTTCAATACCGTCTCTTTGCCGAGATAATGGTCGATATGGTAGACCTGGCTTTTATTGAAATACTCCGCAACCTGATCATTTATCACCTGCGAAGACGCCAAGTCGGTACCCAGCGGTTTTTCCATAACGACGCGGCTCGGCTCACTATTTAATTTCGCTTCACCCAGGTTCTTGCAGATAGCGCCGAAGGTGTTGGGTGGCATAGCGAAGTAGTTCACCGTTACCCAGGCCTGCTGATCCAGTTTTTCACCCAGCCGTCTGAAATGCTTGGTCTCATCCAGATCCAAATTACAGAAATCCAGCCGTGCGCTCAGCGTTTTCCATAATTTGTCGTCGATGAGTTCCTTCATAAAGGTTTCCAGCGCTTCACGCACGACTTTGGTATACGCCTTGACGTCCCAGTCCGCGCGCCCGACGCTAATAATGCGGGTTTCCGGATGAAGCGAACCTGCCTTTTCCAGCTGATAGAACGAGGGCAACAACTTACGCCGCGCCAGATCGCCTTTCGCGCCAAAAATGACCAGATCACAGGCCTGGGCTATAGAGGTTACCGCCATGTTCTTCTCCTCGTGCAGGATTTGTAATTTTATTACATTATTAGGGTATTTTTTCGACATCGACCGATAAAATGTCAAAAATAATGCATTCGGCCCCTGTTTTTTGGCAATTACACCCGTCTTTGTTTTTAAAAGTGTAACTAATTAACAACATTGTGGTTGCCTTACCGCTTTGAAAGTTAGACACAGGTCATACTCTGGCAAAAAACACGCAGGGCCTCCCAGTTTCGCTGCCTTTGCCTACCGGCTCGTAGTATATTTGATTAAATCAATAATGATTTCTCCTTTGTGTAGTGGCACACTGAATTTGGCCACCTGAACAGAGGTGATATGCTCACCTCAGAACAACACGGGTGCACCAATGAAAAGAAAAAATTTTAGTCCTGCATTCAAACGCGAATCCGCTCAACTGGTTGTCGACCAAAATTACACCGCCGCGCCAGCAGCAAAAGCCATGGACGTCGGCCTTTCTACGATGACGAAATGGGTAAAACAACTGCGTGATAAGCGACAGGGGAAAACGCCAAAAGCCTCTCCCATAACCCCGGAACAAATCGAAATACGTGAGATCAAGAAGAAGGTACAACGCATTGAAATGAAAAACGAAATATTAAAAAAGGGTACAGCGCTCTTGATCTCAGACCCCCTGAACAGTTCTCGTTAATCGGGAAACTCAGAGCGCGTTATCCTGTGGCCACACTCTGCCACGTGTTCAGGGTTTATCGCAGCAGTTACAAATATTGGAAAAGTCGTCCTGATAGGCCAGAAGACAGGCGAGCGGTATTGCGCAGTCAGGTTCATGAACTGCGCAGTATCAGCCATGGTGCAGCTGGCGCGAGAAGTATCGCCACCATGGCAACCCAGAGAGGCTTCCGGATGGGACGCTGGCTCGCAGGCAGGTTCATGAAAGAGCTGGAACTGGTCAGTTGTCAGCAGCCGACACACAGGTATAAGCGTGGCGGTCAGGAGCATGTTGCGATCTCAAATTATCTTGAGCGCCAGTTCACTGTAACGGAGCCAAACCAGGTATGGTGCGGCGATGTGACGTATATCTGGACCGGGAAACTCTGGGCATACCTTGCGGTTGTTCTTGATCTGTTCGCGAGGAAACCGGTGGGCTGGGCTATGTCGTTCTCCCCCGGACAGCAGACTGACCATCAAAGCACTGGAAATGGCATGGGAAACGCGTGGTAAACTAGCCGGAGTGATGTTCCACAGCGATCAGGGTAGTCACTATACGAGCAGGCAGTTCCGACAGTTGCTGTGGCGTTACTGGATCAAACAAAGTATGAGTCGGCGTGGTAACTGTTGGGATAACAGTCCGATGGAGTGGTTCTTCCGCAGCCTGAAGACAGAATAGGTGCCGACAAAGGGTTACAACAGCTTCAGCGAAGCAGCTCATGAAATTACCGACTATATCGTGGGATATTATAGCGCACTCAGGCCGCATGAATATAACGGTGGGTTGCCACCAAACGAATCAGAAAGTAGATACTGGAAAAACGCTAACGCGGTGGCCAGTTTTAGTTGACCGCTACAAAGCGGGTCAAGGACGCCCTGAAAGAATCGCGCTTTGATAAAACGGAATTAGGACTTTAACGAAGGCATCCAGGGAAACCTTCGTGCCCTCTGCGGCGGCCGGGCTGCCGCAGAAAGCTTTTACCAGCAGGGATTACCCGGCGCGGGGACCGGTCATACGTCTGGCGCTCCGCCGGAGCAGCCTTTTTGTTGCAACAACACCATTGCCCAAGTCAACGGAGTTATCCATGTCCAGACGGCTAAGAAGAACTAAAATTGTCACCACCCTCGGCCCCGCCACCGATCGCGATAATAATCTCGAAAAAGTGATCGCCGCCGGAGCCAACGTCGTGCGCCTCAACTTTTCACACGGCAGCGCAGATGATCATCTTTTGCGAGCGCAGAAAGTGCGCGAAATCTCGGCCCGACTCGGCCGGCACGTGGCGATACTCGGCGATTTACAGGGGCCTAAAATCCGCGTTTCGACGTTCCGTGAAGGGAAAATTTTCCTGAACGTCGGCGACAAATTCCTGTTGGATGCCTCACTTGGCCGCGGCGAGGGCGACCGCGAACGTGTGGGCATTGATTATAAAGGCTTGCCCGACGATGTGGTGCCCGGCGATATTCTGCTGCTCGATGATGGCCGAGTGCAGCTCAAAGTGCTCGAAATCCAGGGTATTCGGGTTTACACCGAGGTGACGGTAGGCGGTCCGCTGTCCAATAACAAGGGCATCAACAAGCTTGGCGGCGGTTTGTCCGCCGAAGCGCTGACCGAAAAAGACAAAGCCGACATCATCACCGCCGCGCGAATTGGCGTTGATTACCTGGCGGTGTCCTTTCCCCGCACCGGCGAGGATTTGAACTATGCCCGCAGTCTGGCTCGTGACGCGGGCAGCTATGCCAAAATTGTCTCGAAGGTGGAGCGCGCCGAAGCCGTGGCGACCGAGGAAGCGATGGACGATATCATCCTCGCCTCGGATGTGGTGATGGTCGCCCGCGGCGATTTAGGGGTTGAAATCGGCTATCCGGAACTGGTGGGTATTCAGAAGAAATTGATCCGCCGCGCCCGCACGCTTAATCGCGCCGTCATCACCGCCACGCAGATGATGGAGTCGATGATAACCAATCCGATGCCGACGCGCGCGGAAGTCATGGACGTCGCCAACGCGGTGCTCGACGGCACCGATGCGGTCATGCTCTCGGCCGAGACCGCCGCAGGGCAGTATCCCGCCGAAACGGTGGCCGCCATGGCCAGCGTCTGCCTCGGCGCGGAAAAGATCCCCAGCATCAATGTGTCCAAACATCGGCTGGACGTGCAATTCGATAACATCGAAGAGGCCATCGCCATGTCGGCGATGTACGCCGCCAACCACCTGAAAGGCATCACCGTCATCATCTCAATGACGGAATCGGGCCGCACCGCGCTTATGATGTCGCGTATCAGCTCGGGTCTGCCGATTTTTGCCCTCTCGCGCCACAAACATACCCTGAATCTGACCGCGCTTTATCGCGGCGTGACGCCGGTCTATTTTGACGGCGACGGTGAAGGCGTGGCGGCGGCGACCCGGGCCACCAATTTGCTGCACGATAAAGGCTTTCTGGTGTCGGGAGACCTGGTCATTATCACCCAGGGCGATGTCATAAACATGGTCGGGACCACCAACACCAGCCGCATCCTGCGCGTGGAGTAATCGCCGGCAAACGCATCACGGCCGCATCGGGCGGCCGTGATGTCCACCGCGGGGGGGGGTCGTGCGCGCATCGCGCGCAGGGCTGACAGACGCCGCAAATAGTCATTATCGCGCCGTCCGCGTTTCATCGCCTGTTTTGCCATTGCCTGATAATGGATTTCCAGCACTGCTTCTAACTCCTCAGTGGCAAAGGAGGGCGCGCGGGTTAAGCGCTGAGGTTGTGCAATGACCATTTGGTCGGCATCAATAAAGTATATTCGCCCAACGCTGTCCACCAGTATGTTGCCTATTACGTCGGCGTCATGCATAAATAATCCGCGCGCATCGAGCTGCATCAATACTTTGGTGCGTAGCCGATTCCCCTCCTCGTCGTCAAACAGATCTTCTAACGTACTGTCCACGATATATTTCGTGACAAGCACATCCACCGGATCGCCGTGTTTGTTGGTCATCACACCAGCGCGGGCAAAATCAGGCTCATCATTAGCCCTGTTGAGGTAATATTGGGTGCGTACGGGATGGGCATTTGGCAGCGCCGCAAAATCGATCCAGACCTTATCTTTGTTACGAGGAATTTTCATCACAAACGCGCCAATTTTAAAGGCTGACCCATAGGATTCCCGCCCAATCTCCTTCCCTTTGGCGATGACGTGTTGATTAATGGATTTGCCCCAGAAAGCGGTCAATAGCGGCGATGTGATTGCGGTGGCCCGCTGCCAGAGCACGCGCCGACTGCGCTGGAAAAGCACAGGACGCCCCCGGGACGTTATCGGTTGCCCGAACCACCAGGGCGGTGGCTGGCACCGCTTTGGCCCGCTGTTATTTATAGTCCTCATAATGGCGTAAAAACGATCTCGCATAGTGTTCGTGATGAGGTTTACTCCCGCTCCAGGCAGCGCGCAAGATAATTTCGCCGTTATTTTTGTTGAAGAGCTTTTCTTTCAAAAAATCGATTTCCTGCTGATTAAGTATCGTCAGAGTAATAGGTTTCCCGGCATAGATAAGTGTTACGGTGTAAACATTATAGCCGTTATTTTTCCACGCGATACGGTAATGCTGTCTCTCCTCCGCCCTACTGTGTGATCCATCATTTTCATAAGACCAAAAAGCGGGCGCCAGTGACTTTCTATGGTCTTATCCCATTAAAATTTAAGATTATCATAACAAAGTAATTGATAAATGTGTTTATAATCTTCTACTTTTCTTTTTCCAGAAAAGATACGCCTGCGAAATTCGTCGATTTTCGCCCGGGCGCTGAAAATACAGTGACCATCGTCAGCCATAATTAAATTATCAATACGTTCACGCGATACCCTGGCCGTATTTTCACGGTTAGCCAGCGTGATATGCTATCCTCCCATAACACCCTCCCCAGTTGCGCAACTGGGCGCGTCATCGCCAATAACACGGCGGCGTGAAACGCTGAAAGCTTCAGCCGGCGTCCCCGCCTGACGGGCGGCGCCCTATCCTATGTCAGCGGAAACAGGCCTCAATCTGGCGGCTTACACCCACCGATGAATAAACGTGCTGGTACAGTCTACGATATTGATCTTAAGGTACAGCGATAATAACGGTAAAAAAGTAAATAAATTAACTCGATAATAATCATTACTGACACCATTGACTTTTATCTGCCAAGACATAAATGAATCAACAACAAAATTAAGGTTGCTTTTTACATCCAGCGTTATTTCCCTTCAACATTGTTTTCGTTTTTCGTTTTTCGTTTTTCGTTTTAAGGAAATTATTATGCGTCAATACCTGATTATTCCCCTATGCCTGCTATTATCGGCATGCTCCCCTAAAAAATATCCGGTGGCCATAGATGCGATTAGCGCCACCAAAGCAATGTGCAAACACATGCACAGGAAAGCCGCGGGGAATTAATTGAGCTGGTATCACAATCTTTCCTCGGCACGCCCTATCAGGCCAATACCTTAATTGGTTCAGCCACCGAGCCTGAAAAGCTGGTGGTGGATTTCAACGGCGTTGACTGCTTTACCCTGCTGGATTACGTACACGCGCTGAGCCAATCGTCCAACAAGGCGGATTTTCTCGATCAATTGGTAAAAACCCGCTACAAAAACGGTAAGGTATCTTTTGTAAACCGCAAGCATTTCTTCACGGATTGGTTTGCAAGCCAGCCGCGAAATGCGCGGGACGTCACCGCCGAAATCAGTCTTAACGCCAAGGTAATCCATAAGCAACTGAACCTGAAAGCGGACGGTGGTCGGTTCATTCCCGGCATCGGCGTAGTTGAGCGCGATATCACCTACATTCCCGCACAAGCGTTGGACCAGAAGGCGCTTGATGCTATCCGCACAGGCGACTATATCGGCATTTATTCCAAACTTGACGTGCTTGATGTTTCCCATGTGGGCATTGCCATCCGCAAAGGGGATCAGCTCTATTACCGCAATACCCCCTCTTTGCAGCGCAACCGCAAAGTGGCAGATACCCCGTTTATGGATTACATGCATAATAAACCCGGGATCGTGGTATTGCGCGCCTTATAAAATCTGACGCGCCGCTTCTCCCGCGATGGGAACAGGGCGCGGGGCCGGCGCTGCCCACCGAGGCTTAAGCCGGCGGCTCCCCGTGCTCTTTGCGCCCTATTCTACAGCGGATTCCACCTCCCTTGCGCGTCTCTGGCCGTGCCTTTGCATCTGACAGAAACTTCAACTTTCTTTAAACTGCCCCGGATAATTCCGCCGCCTTCCCCGCACACCCCTTATTATTGCTGTTAAATAGGGGATTATTGCCTACGTTTACCGACGTAGCAGCGGGGGTATCGCGGGCCAGGTAGCATCCTGCCCGCGACTGTATTACGCCTACGCCCCTGCAGTGGCGTCATACTCGGCACGCAAGGCGCAGGTCTGCACCTGCCCAAAGTAAACCGGAACTCAACGATCCCATAATTAATAATAAATATTATTACCATTCATAATAAAATCATCGTTCGCAACCGCATGGCAATTTGGAATAAAAAATGGAAATAATCAGAAAAAATAGTCTCGAAGAAATCAACAGTACCGTTCCCGTCACGACGGGGAAAGGCGGGGTTTTTAAGAAACTGTTTGCTTTTTCAGGGCCCGGCGTATTGGTCGCGGTAGGCTATATAGATCCCGGTAACTGAATCACCCCTATTCAGGGGGCGCGCTCTATAGCTACCTTCTGCTGTCGGTGATTTTGATTTCCAGTCTTATTACCCTGCTGTTGCAGGTGATGTGCGCCAAACTGGGCATTGTGACGGGGATGGATTTAGCGCAAACCACGAAAGCGCTGGTTGGCAAACGCACCGACCGTCGTGCTGTGGATCACCACCAAATTAGCAATCATCGCGACAGGAATCGCCAAGGTTATCGGTAGCGCCATCGCTCTGAATTTATTGTTCAAGATCCCGCTGCTGCTCGGGGTGATTATTACCGTGCTGGATGTCTTTCTGTTGTTGGCCTTGATGAAATTCGGCATCAGGAAGATCAAGGCGATGGTCTTTACCTTGATCGCCACTATTTTTGTTATTTTTGCCTATGAGGTGGCATTGGCCAATCCCGATCTCGGCCAAATCGTGCGCGCGTTCATCCCGCAAAGCGATATCCTCACGGCAAAGGTGGCGGGCGGCGATTCCGCTTTCTTTATTGCGCCGAGTATCGTCGGCGCCACCGTGATGCCGCATAATTTGTACCAGCACTCTTCCATTGTGCAATCGCGCCAATACGACCGCAGCGATGAACGGGCGCTGAAAGAAGCGATCCGCTATGCGACGATTGATTTTAATGTGCAGCTTGGCTTCTGATTCATTATCAATTGTCTGCTTTTTATCCTCGGTGCTGCGCTGTTTTTCGGCAAAAATCCGAATGATATTGGCCGCTTCGCCCAGCTGTACGACGCCCTGCAGGGTCACGCTATGGTCGGCGCCATTGCCAGCTTCTACCCTGGCCACATTGTTCGCGGTCGCGCTGCGGGCCTCCGGTCAGAATGCCACTATCACGGGGACCTTGACCAGGCAAATCGTTATGAAAGGGTTCATCAATTTCCGACTGTCGCTGTGGCAGCGGCGCATGATTACCCGCCTGATCGCCATTATGGCGGTGGTAGCGTGTATTTATTGGTGGGGAGATAAAGGGGATGTGGTTGAGAAGCTGCTGGTCTACACCCAGGTCTTTTTGAGCATCGCCCTGCCGATTTCAATGGTGCCGCTGCTGTATTGGTCGTATTGAATATTCAACTCATCATCGAAACAGTGCAAATGCTGTTCAATTGAGCAGCAGCGCCCGCCCGCAGCCGGCGAAGAGTCTATCAGCGCGACGGCCGGTTATAGGGGTTGGGATCGCCGGGCTTGCGGGTTTTAAGGAGTTTCAGCACCCACGTATACTGTTCCGGATTTGGGCGGACCAGTGTTTCCACCGCTTCATTCATGCGCCGCGCCACGGTGGCCTCATCGGCGTCCGTGAGATCCTCCATCGGCGGCAGAAGATGGATATGCAGCAGGCTGGTGTTGCCGTCATAAACCGGAAACAACGGAACGACGGTAGCGCGGCAGACTTTCATCAGGCGGCCGATAGCCGGCAGCGTCGCTTTGTAGGTGGCAAAAAAATCGACAAATTCACTGTGCTCAGCGCCGTGATCCTGATCGGGCAGATAATAGCCCCAATACCCCTGACGCACCGAGCTAATAAAAGGTTTAATGCCATCATTGCGGGCGTGCATACGGCCGCCGAAACGCCGCCGCACGCGGTTCCACATGTAATCCACCAGCTCATTGCGCTGATTGTGAAACATGGCCGCTATTTTCTGGCCGCGCTCCGCCATCAGCATCGCCGGCACGTCCACTGCCCAGCCGTGAGGAACCAAAAAGATGACATTGCGCCCCTCTTCCTGCAGTCGCTGGATCAATTCGTCGCCATGCCAGCGCACCCGCGCCAGGACCCGCCGGGGATCGCGGCAGGCCAGTTCGGCCATCAGAATGGTGGACTGCGTGACGCAGGAGAACATGTCGTCGATGATGGTTTCCCGCTGCGGCGTGCCGATTTCCGGCAGGCAGTAGGCCAGGTTGACCTGGGCGCGAAAACGCGCTTTGTGCGCAATGCGGCCGCCCGCCCGGCCCAGCGCGCCCAAAACGGGATCGCGCAGCCGCGGCGGGATCCAGGCTGCTGCGGCAATAGCGCCAATCCCCAGCCAAACGCCCCAGTAACGTGGCGCATAGAATGCGCTTTTGAAGGTTGGGATGAACTCTGTCTGTCCCTTTTTTGTCTTTTTCATGCCTTTCTCACTGCTGTTAAACGCGCCCATAGTGTAGTTGACCGCATTATAAAGAAAAAAAGCAGCCGATCCTGCATCGGCTGCTGAGGGCGTCATATCAATTTAACTGCAGCTGGGGCAGCATTTGTTTGACCTGGGCAAGATACTCGGCGCGATCGCGGACGGTCAGACCTTCGGTGCGCGGCAGTTTAGCGGTCAGCGGATTGACCGCCTGCTGGTTGATCCACACCTCATAATGCAGATGAGGGCCGGTGGAGCGTCCGGTATTCCCGGACAGGGCGATACGGTCGCCGCGCTTCACTTTCTGTCCCGGTTTCACCAGCAGTTTTTTCAGGTGCATATAGCGGGTCATATACTGACGACCGTGACGGATAGCCACATAATTCCCGGCGGCACCGTCGCGTTTGCTGACCATCACCTCGCCGTCGCCTACCGCCAATACCGGCGTACCGACCGGGACGGCGAAATCAACGCCGCGGTGGGGCGCAATGCGCCCGGTAACGGGGTTAAGCCGCCGTGGGTTGAAATTGGAGGAGACGCGGAATTGTTTCACGGTGGGAAAGCGCATAAACCCCCGGGCCAGCCCGGCGGCATCGCGATTATAGAATTTACCGTCATCCGCACGGAAGGCGTAGTAATCCTTACCGCCGCTACGCAAGCGCACGCCGAGCAATTGGCTTTGGGCGCTCTTGCCGTCCAGCATTTCCCTTGAAGTTAGAACCGAGAACTGATCGCCTTTACGCAGCTTGCGAAAATCCAGCTGCCACTGCAGGGCCTTGATCACCGCATTGATATCACCGCCGGTCAGGCCAGCGGCGCGGGCGCTGGTGATAAAACTGCCGTCGAGCTGGCCGGTCAAGGTCGTATTGCGCCATTCGCCGGTCATATTGGCGATACTTTCCTTGAAGCCGCCGTCAATGCAGTCATAAGTGCGCGTCTCGCGGCGGGAAACATCCCAGGTCAGGCGCTGTAAATCACCGCCGGTGGTCAGCCTCCATGAGAGAGACTGGCCCATCTTCAGATTGCGCAACGCGGGATTTTGCCGGGCCAGCACGGTGACGTCGGCAATATCGATGCCGTACTGAGTGAGGACGCTGCTTAGAGTATCGCCGGTGGAGATGACGTATTCATGCACGCCTGCCTCCCCTTCCACGCGTTCGTCCAGTTCATCCTTGGGGATATCTTCGTCGCTGTCTGGGGTTGTTTGATCGAGCGGTTCGCTCGCCTCAGGCGCCAGCTCGCGCAATTGGTGGTTTTCCAGTGGAATGATACGGCTGTTGGGCTGTTCCACTACCGGGGAATAAATATAAGGTCGCCAAACGGCGACAACCAGTGTGACGATGGTTAACGACCCCAGCATGACGCGGTGGGGTCGCGGCAGATGATTAAACGCCAGGGCGAAAAAGCGGGCTATCTGCTGCACTAATGACTATCCTCATGTGTTCTTTTCCAGGCAGCTCACGTACTGGTTCGACAGTTGCAACAGGAAGCGCGCGTAGCTTTCCTTGTCCAAAGCAATACCTATTCCTAGCGGGTCCAGGGTGCCTATATGCACGTTTGTCCCGCGGGCGACGGCGTTGATAACGGCTGGTCTGAATTGTGGCTCAGCAAAAATACAGGTCGCTTTTTGCTCAACCAACTGTGTTCTGATTTTGTGTAAAGCCTGCGCGCCAGGCTGTATTTCGGGATTGATAGCGAAATATCCTGACGGCGTCAGGCCATAGTATGTTTCAAAATACCCATACGCATCGTGGAATACGTAATACCCTTTAGCGCGAACAGGTGCCAGCATTGTAGCGATATTTTTGTCATTTTTTGTCAAGACGCCTTTGAAAATGCGCAGATTATCGTCCAAAAGTTGTTTCTTTTCGGGTATTAACTCCACAAGACGGTCATGTATCGCCGCGGCCGCGCGCTCAGCAATGGTCGGCGAAAGCCACAGATGCATATTAAATTCGCCGTAATAATGACCGTGCTCGCCGCCCTCATCAGCGGCATGCTCATGATTTTTATGCAATTCTTCGCTGCTTTTTTGCAGTAGCGGCATGACGGTGGGTAGACCGGCGAGGGTAATACGGCGGTTAGCAGGCAGCGACGAGGCGGGTCTTGATAAAAATGCTTCTAGCTCCGGCCCTACCCAGACTAGCACATCCGCTTTTTTCAAGCGCAGCGCATCCGTCGGCCGCAGCGCGTAATCATGAGGGGAAGCGCCATCGGGCAAGACAACCTCCACCGGCATCACGCCATCGGCAACGGCGACGGCGATAAATCCCAGCGGACGCACAGAGGTGACGACCGCGGCCTGAGCATGCACACCGGCCGTCACCCCGAATGCGGCACCCCATAAGGCGAAACGACAGGTGCGGTAAACAGGGCGCAACACGGCGTTGGAAAGGAAGGCGGGCATGGCATTATTCTCATCGGTAACGAAGCGGGTTGTTATGTTATAATAACGCGGCAATTTAACAACCGTAATCATCATGACCGACTTGGTAGCCCTTGAGCACATTGCCGTCGCCTTCGGGCGAAAAGCGGTACTGCACGATATCTCATTTACCCTGCGCCACGGACACATTCTCACCCTGCTCGGCCCGAACGGCGCCGGTAAATCGACGCTGGTGCGGGTAGTGCTCGGCCTTATTGCGCCAGGTGCCGGCATCATAAGGCGCCAGCCTAAACTGCGCGTGGGTTATGTGCCGCAGAAAATTCATCTTGATCCCACGCTGCCGCTGACGGTCGAACGCTTCGTGCGTCTGCGTCCGGGGGTGAAGAAAGGCGATATTGGACCGGCGCTCGCGCGGGTGCAGGCGCAGCATTTGCATCAGGCCCCGATGCAGAAGCTATCCGGCGGTGAAATGCAACGGGTGATGCTGGCGCGCGCCGTGCTCAATTCACCACAACTCCTGGTGCTGGACGAGCCTACTCAGGGCGTGGACGTCAACGGTCAGGTGGCGCTGTATGATTTAATCGACAACCTTCGCCGTACGCTCGGTTGCGGCGTATTAATGGTGTCACACGATTTACATCTGGTGATGGCGAAAACCGATGAAGTGCTGTGCCTTAATCGCCATATCTGCTGTTCCGGTACGCCGGAAGTGGTCTCGGCTCATCCGAATTTTATTGCCATGTTCGGCTATCGTGAATCATCGCAGCTCGCCATTTACCGCCATCATCACAATCATCGCCACGATTTGCAGGGTGAGGTCATGCCGGCCGCGCAGCCGCACGGAGAGTGCCGCCATGATTGAATTATTGCTGCCCGGCTGGGTTGCTGGCCTGCTGCTTTCGCTGGCGGCAGGTCCGCTCGGTGCCTTCGTGGTCTGGCGCAAGATGTCGTATTTTGGCGATACCCTGGCGCACGCCTCTCTTCTTGGCGTCGCTTTTGGTCTGTTGCTGAACATTAATCCGTTTTATGCGGTGATCGCGGTCACCCTGGCGCTGGCGCTGGGACTGGTGTGGCTGGAACGCTTTCCTCAATTAGCTATCGACACTCTGCTGGGCATTCTGGCGCACGGGTCGCTGTCCCTGGGCCTGGTGGTGGTCAGCCTGATGCAAGGGGTGCGGGTAGACCTGATGGCGTACCTGTTTGGCGATTTGCTGGCGGTCACGCCGCAGGATATTGCGCTGGTGGCCGTCGCGGTCGCGGTGATATTGACGCTTATCCTGTGGCAATGGTGTGCGTTACTGTCCGTGACCATCAGTCCTGAATTGGCCCACGTCGACGGGATCTGCCTGCCCCGCATCAAGCTGCTATTAATGCTGGTCACGGCGCTGACCATCGGGCTGGCGATGAAATTTGTCGGCGCATTGATCATTACGTCGTTGCTTATTATCCCCGCCGCCGCCGCCCGCCGTTGCGCGCGCAACCCGGAACGAATGGCGGTGTGCGCCACGTTGGCCGGCGTGCTGGCGGTTACCGGCGGCCTGGCGTTTTCCGCGCTCTACGATACGCCGGCCGGTCCGTCCGTGGTGCTGTGCGCCTCGGTACTGTTTCTGCTCAGTCTGACGATGAAAATCCGGTCGTGACCCCCGCTCGCACGGGGCAGGTCACACCGCCGCCACGCGGGCCAAAACCTCCTTTGCGTACAGATCAAAGCGTCGCCGCGCGGGTCAACGGCGTGATAGATCGCAGGCCGGGGCTGGTGCCGCGCCCCCCGCTGATATTCAGCGCCAGACAGGCGGCGCTGCGGCTGACGATGTGCTGCAAATCCCCCGTCTGATAAAACCCCAGCCGCGCCACAATGCCAAAGCGATCGCGCACGGCGGCGTCAGCGAGCCGGCGCGGGTGGTGGCTCCCACCAGCGTAAACGGAGGCAGCTCGATTTTGATTGAGCGGGCGGCCGGCCCCTCGCCTATCATAATATCCAGCTGGTAGTCTTCCATGGCCGGGTACAGCACTTCTTTCCACCACCGGTGACAGTCTGTGGATTTCATCAATGAATAAAACGTCATGGGGTTCGAGATTGGTTAGCATGCCCGCCAGATCGCCGGCTTTTTCCAGCACCGGACCCGAGGTGGTGCGCAAATTGACGCCCATCTCATTGGCGACAATGTTCGCCAGCGTGGTTTTACCCAGACCCGGCGGCACCGAGATCAACAGATGATCGAGCGCGTCACCGTGCATTTTCGCCGCCTGAATGAAAATCTCCATTTGCTCGCGCACGTGCAGCTGGCCGATATAGTTTTCCAGTTTTTTTGGTCGGATAGCGCGGTCGATAACCTCTTCTCCGGTCACCGCGTCGGCGCTCATCAGTCGATCGGCTTCTATCATCTTCTACCTCACAGCGCGGCGCGCAGCGCATCACGAATTAGCATTTCACAATCAGCGCCAGCTCTCGCTACTTTACTGACCATCCGGCTTGCCTCCTGCGGTTTATAACCCAGCGCCACCAGGGCGGCCACTGCTTCACTCTCGGGATAGGCAGGCATGGCAGGCGCATCAAATGGCGGCAGGGATCTCGCCCGCGCCCTGTGGCGCAAACAGATCGCCAGACAGGCCTTTGAACCTGTCCTTCATTTCCACCACCAGCCGTTCCGCAGTCTTCTTGCCGACACCGGGCAATTTCACCAGGGCGTTGGTTTCCTGGCGTTCCACGGCGCTGACAAACTGTTGCGCCGACATGCAGGACCAAATCGCTAGCGCCAGATTTAGCCCGATCCCGTTGACTTTAATTAGCTCGCGAAACAGCACCCGCTCCTGTTTATGGATAAAGCCAAACAGCAGCTGGGCGTCCTCACGTACCACGAAATGGGTGAAGATGACCGTCTCCTGTCCGCTCTCCGGCAGGGCATAGAAACAGGTCATCGGCATAAAGACCTCATACCTACCCCATGGGTTTCCAATAGCACCTGCGGCGGCTGCTTTTCCAGAATGATGCCTTCTGACGACGTCCGATCACCTCGACCTTCCTTAATGCGTCAGGTAGTTACTTATGATGGTTATGCTAGGCTGGATGGATATCCAGCCTGAAGGTTAACACGCCACCGCCGACCGCTAACGCAGCCGGCCGCGCGCCAGATTCAACCCGCCGCTGCCCATGCGCAAGGATTTTGGCTGACGTGGCAATGGGTGATGGCGATAGCCAACGCATCGGCAGCATCCGCCTGCGGGTTGGCCGGTAGCGTCAAAAGGGTACGCACCATATGCTGCACCTGAGATTTTTCTGCTGCACCACAGCCTACCACCGTTTGTTTCACCTGCCGCGCCGCATATTCAAATACCGGCAAATCCAGATTCATCGCCGCCACGATAGCGACCCCGCGCGCCTGACCCAGCTTTAACGCCGAGTCCGCGTTCTTGGTCATAAAAACCTGCTCTATCGCCAGGCAGTCGGGCTGAAACTGTGTAATGATTTCGCTGGCGCCGGCATAAATCAGCTTCAGACAGCTTCAGACGCGCTGGCAGATCGTCGACTTTGGTCTGGATACAGCCGCTCCCCAGGTAGGTCAGTTTACGTTCTTCCTGCCGTACGATGCCATAGCCGGTAATGCGCGAACAGGGGTCGATGCCCAGAATCACCGTCATGCCGCTGCCGCCCGGCGTATGAGATAAGGCGGGAACGCGGTCATCACAGGGTTGCCGCCGCCTCGTCGGAAATCTTCCCGTTGTGGTAGACTTCCTGCACGTCATCGGAGTCTTCCAGCATGTCGATAAGGCGCAGCAATTTCGGCGCAGTCTTGGCGTCCAGGTCGGCGCGGGTCGACGGCACCAGCGCCACTTCCGACGCTTCCGGCGTCAGCCCGGCCGCTTCCAGCGCGTCCTTTACCTCGCCGAAAGCCTCAGGAGTGGTGTATACGTCAATTGCCCCGTCATCATAGGTGATTACGTCATCGGCACCGGCCTCAAGCGCCGCATCCATGATGGTGTCTTCGCTCAGACCCAGCGCAAAGGAAATGACCCCTCGTTTGGTGAACAAATACGACACGGAGCCGTCAGTGCCCAAATTGCCGCCGGTTTTGGTAAAGGCGTGACGCACTTCGGAAACGGTACGGTTGCGGTTATCGCTCAGGCACTCCACCATGACCGCGGTACCGCCCGGGCCGTAGCCCTCGTAAATGATAGTTTCCATCTGCGCCTCATCATCACCGCCCACGCCGCGGGCGATAGCGCGATTCAAGGTATCGCGCGTCATGTTATTGGCTAATGCTTTATCCACCGCTGCGCGCAAACGGGGATTTGAGCCGACATCGCCTCCACCCAGACGAGCGGCGGTGACCAGTTCGCGGATGATCTTGGTGAAAATCTTCCCGCGCTTAGCGTTCTGTGCGGCTTTACGATGCTTGGTATTGGCCCACTTACTATGACCTGCCATATTTTTCTCCGAAAAAAGCCTTTTCAGGCCGGATGAATAACAAATTCTTCAATCGCCTGCCGGTTACTCCAGGATTTGATCAACGCCGCAGATGCCGCGGCGGCCATCCAGCGCCAGCTAAGATGCTCGCTTAACACGGGCGCCCGCTCACAGGGTAGCGTTAAACAAAACCAATATTCTGTATTGTGCGTCACTCCGGGGGCGTAACGGTGGCGAAAATGACTAAAAATTTCAAACTGAATACAGCGCTGGCAATCGGTGAGCGTCAGCCCGCCGGCGTCCACATCGAAACCGGTTTCCTCACGGACTTCCCGCCGCGCCGCTGCCGCCGGAAGTTCGCCGGCATCGATACCGCCTGTAACCGACTGCCAGAACGCCAGGTCATCCCGGCGTTGTAACATCAGTACCCGCCCGCTGTCGGCGGCAGAGATAACCACCAGCACCGAAACCGGGCGTTTATAGGGCATTATGAGCGACCGTTTTCCATAGCTTCCCGTCCCTTGCCGACAACCGCAATCGACAGGTCGGCGAGTGCGTCGGCATTGCCAAAACTCGGCGTTTCGGTCATCAGATCCGCCGCTGAGGTCGTTTTCGGGAACGCGATAACATCACGGATATTATCGGTACCGGTCAGTAGCATTACCAGCCGGTCAAGGCCAAAGGCCAGACCCGCATGCGGCGGTGTGCCGTATTTTAACGCATCGAGCAGAAAGCCGAATTTCTCCTGCTGTTCCTGTTCGTTGATGCCCAAAATACCAAACACCGTTTGCTGCATGTCGCCGCGGTGGATGCGCACTGAACCGCCGCCGACCTCATAACCGTTAATTACCATGTCGTAGGCGTTGGCCACCGCCGATGTCGGCAATGCGGCAAGCGATTGGGCATCGATATCCTTAGGTGCGGTGAACGGATGATGCATGGCCGCCAGGCCGCCCTCCCCGTCTTCCTCGAACATCGGAAAGTCGACGACCCACAGCGGCGCCCAGCGGTCGGTTACCGTGAGCTGTAAATCCAGGCCCAGTTTCGGACGCAGTGCTCCCAGCGCATCGGTGACGATGTTTTTGCGATCCGCGCTGAAGAAAATGATATCGCCATCGGCGGCGCCGGTGCGTACCAGGATCTGCTCAATCACCTGCGGCCCGAGGAATTTCGCCACCGGGCCTTGTACCCCTTCCACACCGGCGGCGCGCTGGTTTACCTTCATCCACGTCAGCCCTTTAGCGCCGTAGATTTCACTATATTTACCGTATTCGTCAATCTGTTTGCGGCTCAGTTGCGCGCCACCGGGCACGCGCAATGCCGCAACGCGGCCCTGGCTATCGTTGGTAGGAATCGAGAACACCTTGAACTCCACGTCCTTGACCAGGTCCGCCACGTCCACCAGCTCCATCGGGTTGCGTAAATCCGGCTTGTCGGAGCCGAAACGGCGCATGGCGTCGGCATACGTCATTTGCGGGAAGAGGCCCAGATCAACGCCGGTAATCTCGCGCCATAAATCGCGAATAAGCCGCTCCATCACCTCCCGCACCTGGGTTGCGGTCATGAAAGAGGTTTCAACGTCTATCTGGGTGAACTCCGGCTGACGGTCGGCGCGCAGGTCCTCATCGCGAAAACATTTTACAATCTGGTAGTAGCGATCGAACCCCGACATCATCAGCAATTGCTTGAACAGCTGCGGCGACTGCGGCAAGGCGTAGAATTTGCCTTTATGCACCCGGCTGGGCACCAGATAATCGCGCGCACCCTCCGGCGTCGCCTTGGTCAGCATCGGTGTTTCGATATCGAGAAAACCTTCGGCGTCCATGAAGCGGCGGACGAAACTGGAGATGCGCGCCCGGGTTTTAAGGCGCTGCGCCATAACCGGGCGACGCAAATCAAGGTAGCGGAATTTGAGCCGTTGCTCTTCGGTGTTATTCTGGTTGCTATCGAGAGGCAGAGGCTCAGAGTGGTTAATGATGGAAAGCTCGGTGGCCAATACTTCAATGGCGCCGGTCGCCATGTCGCTATTGACCTGGCTGTCCGGACGGGCGCGCACGATACCGATCAACTGCAGGCAGAATTCATTGCGCAGCTCGGCGGCGCGGGCAAAGGCATCCTGGCGGGCGGGATCAAAAAATACCTGCACCAGGCCTTCCCGGTCACGCATGTCGATGAAAATCAGACTGCCCAGATCGCGACGGCGGTTAACCCAACCGCATAACGTCACTTCCTGGCCAACATGTGACAGGTTCAGCTGTCCGCAATATACAGTACGCATTAGGATATCCTTAAAATTCAGCCCGCCAGCGGGTGCCACTGCACGGGCCGGCATTTTAATACTGTCATTATAAAGGAATTTCAGACACAGCATAAGCCCGTCTGCGTTGCAGGTACGCAGGCCGGTGAAATTAGCGTTTCGTCTCATAAATATTAACAAAATTGATCGTGGCGACATTGTCACTTCAGGCGTGGAGTAACATACTCTGGGCTGACCGGCGCAGCCGACCCGCCGCTGCCGCGCATCATTCACTCACGGAGACCCGCATATTAAAGCTCAATCCTTTTCGTAGCGCCCCGGTACTCATCGATTTGCAGGAAGGGATTTTGCCCTTCGCCGGCTGCCCGCACAGCGCCGCGGACGTCGTCAAACGCGCCGCCGAACTCGCGCAGGGTTTTCGTGACGCCAACGCGCCGGTATTTCTGGTGCGCGTGGGCTAGTCAGCCGATTTCGCTGACGCGCTGAAACAACCGGTGGATAGCGCCAGCGGCGCAACCCTGACGGCGAACTGGTGGGACATTCCTGCTGATCTCAAGGCGCAGGACAGCGATATCTGCATCATTAAACGCCAATGGGGCGCCTTTTATGGTACCGAGTTGGAAGTGCAGTTGCGCAGGCGCGGGATTGAAACGATTGTGCTGGGGGGAATTTCAACCAATATCGGCGTGGAATCCACCGCGCGTAATGCTTGGGAACTGGGCTTTGAGCTGGCGCTGGTGCTGCTGGAAGATATATGCAGCGCACACGATAAGGCCCAGCACGACGGCAGCTTCCAGTATATCTTCTCGCGCCCCGGCCGGGTGCGCCACAGCGCGCAAGTGCTCGCTGCCCTCGCCGGGGGTAACCCTGGGCGGGCGGTCAATCCGCCTGGGGCCGGCGCGTCGGTTACGCAGCCGGCCTCGTTAACACGGAGATGCTATGCTTTATATCGGCTTGCCTCAGTGGCAGCACAGCGGCTGGGGGAAATATGGCCTGCACACATTGGCGGATTACGCCCGCCATTTTAACTGCGTAGAGGGAAATACCACGCTCTATGCGCTGCCCGATGCCGGGCGGGTACGCGATTGGGGCGCCATGACGCCGGAGACCTTTCGTTTTTGCTTAGTTCCTCGCCACCATCAGCCCCATCAGGGCGGCCTGCGCCATTTCCAAGCGCCGCTGGCGACATTTTTCGCCCTGGCGCCGCTGGCGGATCGCATTGGTCAATACTGGCTACAGTTGCCGGTGGCATTCAGCCCGGCGGACCTGGAGAACCTCTGGACCTTTCTTGACGCGCTGCCGGCGGATTTTCATTACGGCGTGGAGGTCCGCCATCCGGCATTTTTCACCAAGCAGGACGAAGAACGTACGCTGAATCGAGGCCTGCAGCAGCGGGGCGTCAATCGCGTTATCCTCGACAGCCGTCCGGTCCATGCGGCCCTGCCCACCTCGTCGGCATTGCGCGCCGCCCAACAGCAAAAACCCCGGCTGCCGGTGCATGCGGTGGTCACCGCCGACAGGTCTCTGGTGCGCTTTATCGGCGCCGACGATCCCGACAATAACGTCGCACTGTTTCAGCCGTGGCTGGCGCGTTTGCCTGATTGGTTACAGTGGGGAACGCCATTTTTGTTTATTCATACGCCGGATATTGGCTATGCGCCGCCGCTTGCGCAGCGGTTGTGGCCAAAACTGGCAGCAGAAATCTCCGCCATTGGCCCGACGCTGCACTGGCCACAGCAGGAAACGCTTTTTTGAGCGGGCAAAACCCGGGGTACCACCCGCTTTTTTTGCGACACTGTCGGCGACTCAGGCTATTATTTCGCACGCGAAAAGCAGGGTAGATAAGGGAGTACTGATAGGATGGTAAGCGCGCTATATGTCGTGCTGGGCGCATTGTTGCTGATAAAATTATCGCTGGATGTGGTCAAGCTCAGGACCCAATACCGCGTGGCCACCGGTAACGGCGGATTTTATGAATTACAGACCGCAATTCGGGTGCATGGCAACGCGGTGGAATATATTCCCATCGGTCTAATTTTATTGGTCCTGCTGGAAATGAACGGCTCGCCCAACTGGACCTTGCACATTTGCGGGCTGATGCTGATGGCCGGGCGGCTGATGCATTACTATGGCCTGCGGACCCGGGAATATCGCTGGCGGCGCGCCGGCATGAGCGCCACCTACTGCTCGCTGGTGCTGATGGTATTGCTAGATCTCTGGTTCATGCCCTGGGATGTGGTGCTGAGCTGGCAATAACACGACCATCCGCTAGCGCGCGGGACACATGCTTTATCAGCACTTTCTGATAGAATAGGCGTTTTGTACAACGACGCCTATTTTGCCATGACCCATCGTGATGACCTTTTCTCAGCGCCCATTGCCAGTTTAGGCGACTGGACTTTCGACGATCGCGTCGCCGAAGTCTTCCCTGACATGATCCAGCGTTCCGTACCCGGCTATTCCAATATCATTTCGATGATCAGGATGCTGGCTGGCCGCTTTGCTCGCGCTGGAACGCAAATAATATGATTTCGGCTGCACCCTCGACGCCGCCACGCGCGCGATGCGCCGTACCATCAGCCATGGCGATTGCCGCATTATTGCGGTGGACAATTTACCGGCGATGATTGACCGCTGGCGGCGCCATATTAGTGCCTTTCGCGCGACGACACCCACGGAAATCATCAAGGGCGACATTCGCACGGTGCCCATTGAAAACGCCTCGCAGGTGGTGCTGAATTTTACCATGCAGTTTCTTGAGCCGACGCAGCGGCAAACCTTGCTTAATCGTATTTAAGCCGGGCTGAATCCGGGGGGCGCATTAGTATTATCGGAAAAATTCAGTTTTCAGGATCAGCGCATCGGCGGGCTGTTGTTCGATATGCATCATGATTTCAAACGGGCCAACGGCTATAGCGAATTGGAAATCAGCCAGAAACGCAGCATGCTGGAAAATGTGATGCTCACCGACACGGTGGAAGTGCATAAACAACGCCTGGCCAAGGCGGGCTTTAGTCATGCCGAGCTTTGGTTCCAGTGCTTCAATTTTGGTTCATTGATCGCCATTAAACCGGAGAGCGGGCAGTAAGTCAGTTTGCCGATTTTTATCAGCTTATCGCCAAGAGTCCTCTCAGCCATTGGCTTAATACCCTGCCCGCGCAGCTGAGCGAGTGGGAGCAAACCTCTCAGCACTTGCAAGTTCAGTCAATGGTTTAACGCGGCGGAACGGCTGCCAATGCTCACCCCCGCACGCCTGGATCTGCTTCACGGCGTTGAGGCGGACTGCGATTCGCCGCTGTCCGCCGGCCAGCAGGTGGGGATCAAATCTCTGCTGCGCCAGCTCATGCCCTTGCGCAAAGGTCCGTTTTCTTTGTATGGCGTCAGTATTGATACCGAATGGCGCTCTGACTGGAAATGGGAACGCGTGCTACCGCATATCGCGCCGCTGGATCATTTGCTGCAATTGAAAAATCAACTGGTCAGCGGCGGTAAATTAGTGCTGGAAACGTTGGTCATTGAAGGCGACAGCCAACAGGTCTTGGTGCCCGGTGAGCGCTACGCCCAAATGCGCAATCTCTACTTTATTCCTTCCGTTACCGCGCTGGCAGGCTGGCTGGAATAGTGCGGTTTTGTTAACCTGCGTCAGGTGGATATGTCGGTCACCAGCACCGACGAATAACGACGTACCGCGCAGATGCCCAGCGAATCTCTGGCGAATTTTCTCCATCCCGACGATTCGCGGCTAACCGTCGAGGGTCACCCCGCACCGCTGCGCGCGGTGATTGTGGCGGAGAAACCCTGACGCCCCAGGGCGCGCACGATTAATCTGGCGGTGAAGCGCTGATGTCTTAGTACGGCCCCCCGGGGATAGCCCTCGCGCCAGCGTTATCGATGTTGCTGATGGCCTGCTCGGGCACGGGCGCGCCACAGTGACCGGGGATAAAAAAAGCCCCAACAAGGATTTTGGGCTTGGTACTTGCAAGCATTACGTGGGTTTAAGCGTGTGCGCGGCAAAATTGCTTGTCATGCCGGACGCGTCGCAACGGGCAACACGGTCAGCGCGTGTTTCATGTTGGCTACCATCTTACTGTCTACACGGTAACGGCTAAATTCATCCGCTTCGCTGCCGGCGCTCATGCTTACGCCCGCTTTACGATAGCGCATGCCGAAGGGGACGAATTGCCCGCTGGAGCTGTGCAGCTCCTGGATGCTGCTTTGCACGAATTTGTGCAGGTTGGTCAACCGCATGCCCGCCCCCGCCATAATGATTGGACTACGGCTTAGCTCGGTCAGTTCCCTCAACAGGGCTAAACCCGCTTCAGCGCTTTGCTGCCGACCGGAGCTGAGAATGCGCGCGACCCCCAAATCGGTTAACTGCCGCAGCGCCTGATAAGGATTAAGACACATATCAAAGGCGCGATGAAAAGTGACGTCCATAGTACCCGCAAGGTACATGATGCGCCGCATACGCGCCAGACTGACGTGGCCGTCTGCATCGAGCAGCCCAATCACCAATCCCAGAAAGCCCATATCGCGCACCTGCGCGACGTCATTTAGCATTACCTCAAATTCGGCGGCGCTGTAGCAAAAGTCGCCGCCGCGGGGACGGATAATGGGGTGGACCGGCAACGCGATCGCGGACCGCCTGCAGCGTTCCAAAGCTGGGCGTCAATCCCCCTTTTTTGGGAACTCAACAAAGCTCAATCCGGTCCGCGCCTGCTTGCTTAGCCGCTATGGCGCACTCCGCACTATAGCAGCAAACTTCCAGTTTTGGCATGGTATACTACTCCTTTCTTGACGGCCCTCATCAGTGGCATAGCACACTATGCCAGCAAACGGCGGTGTTTTAAGTTTTTCAATTGTGCAGGGAAATGACTATGCTATTCAACTTCGATGAATGTATCGACCGGTGTCACAGCAATAGTTATAAATGGCAAAAGTACGCCGGGCGGGGTGTCATTCCGCTGTGGGTGGCCGATACGGATTTCCGGTCGCCGCCCTGTATTATCGAGGCGTTGCACGCCCGTGTCGATCATGGCGTCTTTGGTTATGGAGCGCCGCCAACAGCGCTCAGCGACATTTTTATAGAACGGATGCGCGAGCACTATCAGTGGGACGTCAAGGCGGAATGGCTGGTGTTTCTGCCGGGGATGCTCAGCGGCCTGCATCTGGCGGTCCGTTCGCTGACCGAGACGGCGGAGGCGGTTGTTATTCCCAGCCCTATTTATCCGCCGTTCCGCGCGCGACCGCCCGTAGCGCAGGTCGTCCACAGCGCCTGGCGCCGATGCGTCTTGTTAACGGGCGCTGGTGCGTCGACTTCGCCGCCGCCGATCCAGCGCTTTCAGGCGACGAACGCCTGCTGATGCTCTGCAATCCCCATAATCCCGGCGGCACCGCCTATCGCCGCGAAGAGCTTATGCAGCATCTTGCCTTGGCACAAACGCACGATCTGCTGGTGTGCTCTGATGAAATCCATTGTGATTTATTACTGACCCCGGGCTGCGCCATATCCCCTTCGCCTCCTTGAATGAGGAGGCGGCGCAGCGCAGCATTACCCTTGTGTCGCCCTTAAAAAGCTTCAATATCGCCGGCCTGGGAGCGTCGGTGGCGGTGATCCCGAACCCGCGTTTACGTATGAAATTCGCCGCACAGCGCGCCGCCAACGCCGCCTGTGCGCAATGGTCAAGCCTGGCTTTCACAGCAGTTGGACTATCTGCGCGGCAACCGCGACCGGCTGACGGAACGCCTGCGAGAAATGCCCGGCCTGACGCCGGCCGGCCCCGAGACAACCTATTTGGCCTGGATTGACGCCAGCGGTCTGGACGTGGACAACCCGCACGCCTTCTTTGAACAGGCGGGCGTCGGTTTGTCCGCCTCAATTTCGGCTGTCCCAGAACGGTGCTGGATACCGCTTTGGATCGCATGGTCCACGCCTGCCAACAGCGCCGGCGGGCATAGCGCTCCGCAGCCCTGGGCCGTTAAGGATGCTCGACGATAACGATATCGTCGCGGGGCGTAAAAGTAAAATTTCACGGTGACGCGCCCGTCGCGGACCGCCAGCGTGGGATTGGCTAACGTTTCCGCCTGCGCCTGCGCCTGCGCCTGCGCCTGCGCCTGCGCCTGCGCCTGGCTTTGCTTGATGCGCAGAGTCGGTGAGGCCAGCGCCTTATCCGACAAGAGCGCCGGTGCCCGCGCAAACAGGGTGTCCGCCTCGCCCGGCAGCACTATTTCGACATGTTCCCATCCTTCATGAGGATAACGCCGCGCGCCGGGCCAGGGTAACTCGATGCAAGGGATAGTCTGCCCGCCTAAATTCAGCGCCGCCGTCAGTTCAAACAGCGCAATCTGACGGCCGTTAATTTTTGCTTCATGCAAAAGATAACCACATTGAGAAAAACCGTGATACCACCGCTGTGCCGTGACGTTTTGATGACAGCGCACCGCAATATGATCAATAAGAAAAGCTTCTGGCAAAATACCCAATCTATTAGTTAACGCACATAGTTCCGCTTCAAAACGCGGAAAATCGATTTTCAAATCCAATAATTATGGAACGCCGGTTTAATTCATTTTTTTTATTCTTAATTGTCTTTCCAACTCTCATCGCACCAGCCGTCGCGCCCGGTGTGCCGTGCCGGTCGCCGCTTCGTTCTCCCGGCCAGGGACAGGACTTGGCGCAATTGTAGTGGCCAACTAAAACTGGCCACCGCGTTAGCGTTTTTCTAGTATCTATTTTCTGATTCGTTTGGTGGCAACCCAGCGTTATATTTATGCGGCCTGAGTGCGCTGTAATATCCCACGATATAGTCGGTAATTTCATGAGCTGCTTCGCTGAAGCTTATGTAGCCCGTTACCGGTATCCACTTGTTTTTCAGACTTCTGAAGAAGCGCTCCATCGGACTGTTATCCCAACAGTTACCACGCCAACTCATGCTTTGTTTGATCCGGTAACGCCATAGCAACTGTCGGAACTGCCGACTCGTATAGGGGCTACCCTGATCGCTGTGGAACATCACTCCGGCTGGTTTACCACGTGTTTCCCATGCCATTTCCAGTGCTTTGATGGTCAGTTTGCTGTCCGGGGAGAACGACATAGCCCAGCCCACCGGTTTCCTCGCGAACAGATTAAGAACAACCGCAAGGTATGCCCAGCGTTTCCCGGTCCAGATATACGTCACATCGCCGCACCATACCTGCTTTGGCTCCGTTACAGCGAACTGGCGCTCAAGATAATTCGGGATCGCAACATGCTCCTGACCGCCACGCTTATACCTGTGCGTCGGTTGCTGACAACTGGCCAGCCCCAACTCTTTCATGAGCCTGCCTGCGAGCCAGCGCCCCATCCGGAAGCCTCTCTGGGTTGCCATAATGGCGATACTTCTCGCGCCAGCGGCACCATGGCTGATACTGTGTGGTTCATGAACCTGACTGCGCAATACCGTTCGCCTGCCGTCTGGCCTGTCAGGACGACTTTTCCAGTATTTGTAACTGCTGCGATGAACCCTGAACACGTGGCAGAGTGTGGCCACAGGATAATGCGTTCTGAGTTTCCCGATTAACGAGAACTGTTCAGGGAGTCTGACATCAAGAGCGCTGTAGCCTTTTTTAATGTTTTGTTTTCCATTTCAATGCGTTGTACCTTCTTTTTGAGCTCACGTATTTCGATTTGTTCCGGGGTTATGGGAGAGGCTTTTGGCGTTTTCCCCTGTCGCTCATCACGCAGTTGTTTTACCCATTTCGTCATCGTAGGAAGGCCGACGTCCATGGCTTTTGCTGCTTGTGCGGCGGTGTAATTTTGGTCGACAACCAGTTGAGCGGATTCGCGTTTGAATTCAGAACTAAAATTTCTTCTTTTCATTGGTGCACCCGTGTTGTTCTGAAGTGAGCATATCACCTCTGTTCAGGTGGCCAAATTCAATGTGTCACTACACCCACTACAGCCACTACAAGAGTACCTCAGAGTAAGAGAGTGCCTCATACCCGCTGCGATGGCGACGGCGATAACGGACAGTGGCGATTTTCTCCGGGCAGGGTAAACTAAGCGCACCCATAAGGCTCAGGATTTGCCGGACGGCGCGCTACCTTCTAGGTCGACGGCGTCCAGGCGGAACAGAAAATTAACACCATGAATTTATTGAAATCGCTGGCAGCGGTCAGCTCCATGACACTTTTTTCCCGCGTTTTGGGGTTTATCCGCGATGCCATCGTCGCGCGAGTATTTGGCGCGGGTATGGCAAGTGACGCCTTTTTCGTTGCCTTTAAAATTCCTAATCTGTTGCGGCGCATCTTCGCCGAAGGGGCCTTTTCACAAGCCTTTGTTCCTATTCTGGCGGAGTACAAGAGCCAGCAGGGCGATGCGGCGACGCGCGTATTCGTCGCCTATATCGCAGGCTTGCTCACGCTGGTGCTGGCGCTGGTTACCGTGGCCGGTATGTTGGCCGCGCCCTGGGTCATAATGATCACTGCCCCGGGGTTTATCGATACGCCGGAGAAATTTGCCCTGACCACGGCGTTGTTACGCGTCACGTTTCCCTATATTTTGCTTATTTCCCTCACCTCGCTGGTGGGGGCGGTCCTTAATACCTGGAACCGCTTCTCGGTGCCGGCGTTTGCGCCGACGTTGCTCAACATCAGCATGATAGGTTTCGCGCTGCTGGCGGCGCCGCTATTCCATCCGCCCGTTATGGCGCTGGCCTGGGCCGTGGTGGCCGGCGGCGTCCTGCAACTAGGTTATCAGCTGCCGCACCTGAAAAAAATCGGCATGCTGGTGCTGCCCAGAGTACAGTTCCACGACGCCGGCGTTTGGCGCGTTCTGCGGCAAATGGGACCGGCCATTCTCGGCGTGTTCGTCAGCCAAATCTCCCTTATCATCAATACCATTTTTGCCTCCTTTCTGGTCTCCGGCTCGGTATCGTGGATGTATTACGCCGACCGCCTGATGGAGTTCCCCTCCGGGGTGCTCGGCGTGGCGCTGGGGACTATTTTGTTGCCTTCGCTATCGCGTAGCTTTACCAGCGGCAATCATGATGAATACTCCCGTCTGCTGAACTGGGGGTTGCGCTTATGCTTTATGCTGGCGCTTCCCAGCGCCGTGGCGCTGGGGATTCTAGCGCATCCATTGACCGTGGCGCTGTTCCAGTACGGCAAGTTCTCCGCCTTTGACGCCTTAATGACGCAACGGGCCCTGATAGCCTATTCGGTGGGCCTGGTCGGTCTGGTTTTGGTCAAGGTGCTTGCGCCTGGGTTCTACTCCCGCCAGGATATCAAAACGCCGGTACGCGTGGCAATGATTACGCTTCTGATGACGCAATTAATGAACCTGACCTTTATTGGTCCGCTAGAGCATGCCGGTTTGTCGCTGTCCATCGGCCTGGCCGCCTGCCTTAACGCCGCGCTTTTGTATTGGCAATTACGCCGGCAAAAGCTGTTTGAGCCGCCGCCGGGATGGCTCGGTTTTTTCTGCCGGTTGTTGCTGGCGGTCATTATCATGGCGGCGGCGCTTATCGGGCTGCTAATGATGATGCCTGACTGGTCGCAAGGCAGTATGCCCTGGCGGCTGCTGCGGCTAATGGGCGTGGTTGCGGTGGGCGGGATGGTCTATTTCGCCACGCTGTGGCTGGTGGGATTCCGACCACGCCACTTCGCGCGCTCAGTGCAGGTTTACTAGCTTCCGGCTTGGTCAAGTCAATGAACCCTGGTATGCCGATACACTGAATCCTGGCATGCTTAAACATAAAACCCTGGCATGCCAACAACCTCGGCATGCCCCAATCACGCAAACCCCGGCAGGTCCTGAAAGACGATAAGGGTTGGCATAAGCAAAAAAAACCGCTCCGCATCAGGCGGACCGGCGGCTTGGCCAGGGCTGCGCCGACAAACGGCTTAACGCTTCGGACGTTAAGCGTCAGCTACATCCGTTCCACGGTTTCAATACCCAGCAGATCCAGCCCTTGTTTTAGCGTGCGTGCGGTCAGCCGCGCCAATTGCAGGCGGCTTTGGCGCAGCGCCGCGTTCTCGGCATTCAGGATGGGGCAGTGTTCGTAGAAAGCGGAGAACAGCACGGCCAAATCATACAGATAGGCACAAAGTACGTGCGGCGCCCCGTCGCGTGCCACCGTCGCAATGGCCTCTTCCAACTGCAACAGACGAACCGCCAGCTGGGTTTCCTGTTCCGCCTCAAGGCGGATGTCGCCGGTGAGCTGCTGCTCATTCTGGCCGCTGCGTTTGAATATCGAGGCGACGCGGGTATAGGCATATTGCATATAGGGCGCGGTGTTACCCTCAAAACTCAGCATATTGTCCCAGTCAAAAACATAATCAGTGGTTCGGCTTTTCGATAAATCGGCGTATTTTACCGCGCCGATCCCCACCACCTGCGTCAGCCTTGCCAACTCCCCGGCGTCCATGGTGGGGTTCTTGGCGGCGACCAGACGGCGGGCGCGTTCCAGCGCTTCGTCCAGCAGCTCCGTGAGCTTGATGGTGCCGCCGGCGCGGGTTTTAAACGGTTTGCCGTCTTTGCCCAACATCATGCCGAACATGTGGTGCTCGAGTGGGACCGATTCAGGGACGTAGCCGGCTTTGCGCACGATAGTCCAGGCCTGCATCAGGTGCTGATGCTGACGTGAATCGATATAGTAGATAATCCGGTCGGCCTTCAGCGTCTCGTAGCGGTATTTGGCGCAGGCGATATCGGTAGTGGTATACAGGTAAGCGCCATCCTTTTTCTGGATGATCACCCCCATGGGCTCGCCTTCTTTGTTTTTGAATTCGTCGAGGAACACCACGGTGGCGCCTTCGCTCTCCACCGCTAGCTCTTTCGCTTTTAAATCCGCCACGATACCGGGCAGCATGTCATTGTACAGGCTTTCCCCCATGACGTCCGCACGCGTCAACGTCACATTCAGCCGGCCATAGGTTTTCTGATTTTGCGCCATGGTGACATCTACCAGGTTGCGCCACATTTGTCGACAATGCTCGTCGCCGCCCTGAAGCTTCACCACATAACCGCGGGCGCGCTCGGCAAACGCCGGATCCTCGTCGTAATGCTGCTTGGCGGCGCAGTAAAAGCTCTCCAGGCTTGAGAGCTGCATTTCCGCTTCGCCGCCGTCCTGTACCTTTTCCAAATAGGCGATCAGCATCCCAAATTGTGTTCCCCAGTCGCCTACGTGATTGGCCCGAATAACGTTATGGCCCAGAAACGACAGCGTGCGCACCGAGGCATCGCCGATGATGGTTGAGCGCACGTGGCCGACATGCATTTCTTTGGCGACGTTGGGCGCGGAATAATCCACCACGATGGTTTGCGGCGCGACGCTTGCAATGCCCAGTCGCACAGAGGAGAGGGCCGCGGCAAGGTGGTTTGCCAACCAACTCGGCTCGAGAAAAATGTTGATAAAACCGGGGCCCGTAATGTCGACTTTACGGGCGATACCGTCCAACTTCAGCAAACCGACGACGTTTTCCGCCAGCTTGCGGGGCGGCAGACCGAGCTGTTTGGCAATCGCCATGACGCCATTGGCTTGATAGTCGCCGAACTGAGCCTTCGCCGATTGATGCACCTGCGCTTCGCAGTCGGCGGGCGCGCCTGCGGCCACCAGAGCCTGCTGGATTTTTTCTGAGAGAAGAGTGTGGATGTTCACCGGAATACCTTTATTGCATGGGCGGGAGGCAGGCAGAGCGCTGACATTCCCTGGCAACCTGACTACGCCACCGTAACCGGGCGGACACGGTGGTCAGATCCGAAAAATAAACCATGCTTATACCATAATCGGCGGCGGGAGGCAGTAGAGCGGAATGACAGATTCAGTGGACGCGGAAGAAAAAGAGACGTGCCCTCTCGCCGCATCGTGGGAAGCGGGAAAGGTTATCGCGATGCGGTGGCGTTCTTTACGCGACATGCCGAGCTGATTGCAATTTTTAGTGCGTAAATGCTGGATAATGGAATATACGGCGACAATAACCAGCAACAGGCATAAAGTTAATATGTAGTGGTCAACTAAAACTGGTCACCGCGTTAGCGTTTTTCTAGTATCTATTTTCTGATTCGTTTGGTGGCAACCCACCGTTATATTTATGCGGCCTGAGTGCGCTGTAATATCCCACGATATAGTCGGTAATTTCATGAGCTGCTTCGCTGAAGCTTATGTAGCCCGTTACCGGTATCCACTCGTTTTTCAGACTTCTGAAGAAGCGCTCCATCGGACTGTTATCCCAACAGTTACCACGCCGACTCATGCTTTGTTTGATCCGGTAACGCCACAGCAACTGTCGGAACTGCCTGCTCGTATAGTGGCTACCCTGATCGCTGTGGAACATCACTCCGGCTGGTTTACCACGCGTTTCCCATGCCATTTCCAGTGCTTTGATGGTCAGTCTACTGTCCGGGGAGAACGACATAGCCCAGCCCAGCGGTTTCCTCGCGAACAGATCAAGAACAACCGCAAGGTATGCCCAGCGTTTCCCGGTCCAGATATACGGCACATCGCCGCACCATACCTGCTTTGGCTCCGTTACAGCGAACTGGCGCTCAAGATAATTCGGGATCGCAACATGCTCCTGACCACCACGCTTATACCTGTGCGTCGGTTGCTGACAACTAACCAGCCCCAACTCTTTCATGAGCCTGCCTGCGAGCCAGCGCCCCATCCGGAAGCCTCTCTGGGTTGCCATAATGGCGATACTTCTCGCGCCAGCGGCGCCATGGCTGATACTGTGCGGTTCATGAACCTGACTGCGCAATACCGTTCGCCTGCCGTCTGGCCTGTCAGGACGACTTTTCCAGTATTTGTAACTGCTGCGATGAACCCTGAACACGTGGCAGAGTGTGGCCACAGGATAATGCGCTCTGAGTTTCCCGATTAACGAGAACTGTTCAGGGAGTCTGACATCAAGAGCGCTGTAGCCTTTTTTAATGCTTTGTTTTCCATTTTAATGCGTTGTACCTTCTTCTTAAGCTCACGTATTTCGATTTGTTCCGGGGTTATAGGAGAAACTTTTGGCGTTTTCCCCTGTCGCTTATCACGCAGTTGTTTTATCCATTTCGTCATCGTAGAAAGGCCGCCGTCCATGGCTTTTGCTGCTGGCGCGCCGCTGTAATTTTGGTCGACAACCAGTTGAGCGGATTCGCGTTTGAATTCAGAACTGAAATTTCTTCTTTTCATTGGTGCACCCGTGTTGTTTTGAGGTGAGCATATCACTTCTGTGTCAGGTGGCCAAATTCAGTGTGCCACTACAGCGGACATCGGCTGGCCGCACCGGCGGCCAGCCGTTCGATAAGGCCGCTGCGCCGCTGGGTTCGGGTGGCAATGGCGTACTGCACCACCTCGGCGGTGGCGTAGAAAGAGAGCCGCGCCCGCGCCCGCGTCACTGCGGTATAAAGCAGCTCCCGCGTCAGCACCGGCAAGATTTGATTGGGTAATACCAGCGCCGTATGTTGGAACTCCGACCCCTGAGATTTATGTACCGTCATCGCAAAAACCGTCTCATGCTCCGGCAGCCTGCTCAACGGCACCGCCCTGATACCGCCATCCGGCAGGGAAAAGTACACGCGCAGCGTCTGTTCGTCCTCCCGGAGCAAAATACCGATATCGCCATTGTACAACCCCAGCGACGGTGCATTGCGCACGATCATTACCGGCCGGCCAGCGTAGCCGTGGCCAACGTTGCCAAGGGTGAGCAGCTCCGCTCGGCTCAAGGCCTGTTCAATGCGATCGTTAAGACCGGCGACCCCAAACGGCCCTTCACGCAGCGCACATAGCAGGCGGAAGCGGTTGAAGGCGTCCAAAATAGCGGCTGGCGCATCATGACAGCGTACCCGCTGCAGATAGTCCCGGTAACCGCTAACGCAGTCGTCTAACAGGCGCTGATACTCTGCCGTCTCACGCAGCGGGGTGTAGTCTACGTCCGCCGCCGTGCCGTCCTGCAACAGCCCCAGCGCGCCCTTTCCGTCGCCGGCGTTGATCGCGTTAGCCAACCGGCCAATGCCGGAACCCTCGTCAAAGCGGTAGCTTTTACGCAGCAGACATAGACTGTCGGCAACGCCGTAACCATTACCGTGGCCCTCCGCCGGCAGCGTAAAACCCGTTAACCGCGCCAGCTGCGCACGCCGCGCGGGGCTGTAACCGGCCTCGGCGAACTGGCAGATATCCCCCCACACCGCCCCCGCCTCCACCGACGACAGCTGGCAACGATCTCCCAGGAAAATCACCCGCGCCTGCGGCGGCAGCGCCGCAATGGCATTGGCCATCATCGGCAAATCGACCATCGACGCTTCGTCGATTATCAGGATATCCACATGCAGCGGGTTGCCGCGGTGATAGCGCATCCGCTGGCTGTTGGGCTGTGCCCCGAGCAAGCGATGCAGCGTTATTGCCTCGCGCGGCAACCGCTGTTTTTGCTCTTCCTCCAATCCCAGACGCTGCAGCGCCAGACCCAGAGACTCACTTAGCCGTGCCGCCGCCTTGCCGGTGGGGGCCGCCATCAGCATGCGCAAACGCCGACCGTCGCTAAGCTGCAGCAATGCCGCCAGCAGCTTCGCAACCGTAGAGGTTTTACCGGTGCCCGGCCCGCCGGATATCAGCGCCACAGGATGCGTTATCGCGACCGCCGCGGCAATTTTTTGCCAGTCGATTATAGCAGTGTCGCCGGGGAAGTAACGCGCCAGCACCGCGGCGATGCTGGCATCGTCGCCGTCTACCGGCGGCCGCGCCCGGTTGAAGAACTGCGCCACCGCGCATTCATAGCGCCACATGCGCTGTAAATACAGACACTGATTGTCCAAGACCAGCGGCGTCGGGCAGGAGCCGTCGCTGACCGCCGGCGATGCCAGCAGACGTTGCTGCCAATCCTCTTGAGAAGGGCTGCCAGCCTGTAGCCATGCCTGTTGCGCCAGTGGCGGCATTCGGCCGTCAAATAACCGCTCCGGAGTCAATAGCGCCAGCGGCAGGCAAACATGGCCGGCGCCGGCATCTGCGCTAAGCCAGGCGCTGGCCAGCATCAGTGCAGGCTCAGCGGGCGTCGCAAGCATAAGGGCGAATTGAACGTCCAGCGGTCGCCACAGGCGCAACCGTTGCGCCTCGTCAAGAATAGCTTCCATCATTGAGCCTCCTGCGTTAGCCTCTTTCCGCCATTGCCGGCCACGTTGCGCCGGTGAATAACGCGTCGAGCCCGTCTATTAGGACGCTATCTGGGCGGCAGTGGTAAATGCCGTTCCCCGGTTGCGCCGCATCAACGCCGCGCAGAAACAGATAATACACGCCGCCGAAATCGCGCGAATAATGATAGTCCGCCAGACGGTGACGCAGATAGCGGTGCAGCGCTAGGGTATACAGCTGATACTGTAGATCATGGCGGTGGGCAATCATAGCCTGCTCCATCGCCGGCCGGGTGTAGGCGGCGCTCTCTTCCCCCAGCCAGTTGGATTTATAGTCCAGCAGGTAATAGCGGCCCTGCCAGCGGAAAACCAGGTCAATAAACCCCTTCAGCATTCCCTTGACCTGGGGAAAATCCAGCGGTGGGCAGCGTGCCGACAACGGATCGTAGCGCTTGCAGATCTGATCCAGGTCGCGCGCCTGCACCAAAGCGTCGATGGGCAGATAAAATTGCAGTTCAGCCCGCCGGCTATCGGGTGTCAGACGCGCGAGAGAAAGCGAGCCGCCGTCCAGCGGCATAGCGATGATTTTTTCCATCCAGTCCGTTATCACCGGCAACCAGACGGCGTCGATACCCTGTTGTGCTAGCTGTTCGCTGAGCCACTGCGGGTCCAGTGGCCGATTAAAATCCAGGTTTTCAAACAGGTCGTGCAAAAACGTCCCCGGCGCCGCGCCGCGCGGAAAGGTATGCGGCGTCAGCTGCAATGTCTCCTGTTGCCCGCCCTCCTCCGCGGCGTCGATATCCAGTCGCGGCTGTAACTCCATCACCACCGAGCTGCCGTGCCGTTGCAATCCAGAATAGCTGGTGACCCGCCAGGGATCGCGCGGCGGTTCAGGCCCGCGGCGGGCGCTTAGCGCCTGCGCTGGCGCCTCCGCAGGTGTAAGCGGTTGCGCCAACACGGCCTGCGCCTCGCACAAAACAATATCGCCATCGGCGCGGCTTGCCAGCGCAGCTAGCCGTTCGCGCAAATCATCGGCATCGCCATCGTGGCCCTGCTGAATCAGATAACCCGGCGCGCTTAGATGCAGATCGCTGGCGCCGGTTTTTTTACGACTACCGCGATACAGCGGGGCAATGCCGAGACTGCAATGATAAATGGAGCGCGTTACCGCCACGTACAGCAACCGCAAATCCTCCGCCAGCCGCTCCTCCTCCGCCAGTTGCCGACTCTCCCGCGCCGCGCGGAGATCCAGCCAGGCCCAGTAGGCTTCGCGATCGTGGAACAGCGGCCGCTTTTGCACGCGAAAATCGGCCGCGAACGGCAGGAACACCAGCGGGAATTCCAGCCCTTTTGATTTATGTACCGTGATGATTTGCACCAGATGACGATCGCTTTCCAGCCGCAATTGCTGATTCGCCGCCTGCGGGTTAGAAGACGCTATTTGCAACGCCAGCCAGCGGACCAGCGCATATTCGTTCTCCAGCTGTGTCGATGCTTCCTGCAGCAGTTCGCCCAAATGCAGCATGTCGGTCAACCGGCGTTCGCCGCCCTGGCTGGCCAAAAGGGTTTCCGCGATGCGATGGTTCATCATCATCTGACGCAGCATCGGTGATACGCCGCTTTTTTGCCAGCGCTGGCGATAGCCGGCAAACTCCTCAACCCGCTGTTCCCAGCGCCGTTCATCGTTGTTCAGCGCGTCAATAGCGACGGCGTCGAAGCCCAGCAGGCCAGTGGCCAACGCGGTGCGCAGCGCGGTATCCTTCTCTGGCGTCAACACTGCCTGCAAAATCCACAGCAGTTCGCGCGCCTCGGGCGTGTCAAAGACGCTATCCCGGTTAGACAGATACACCGTCGGGATCATCAGCGACACCAGCGCATCGCGCATCAATGCTGCCTCGTGTCGGTTGCGTACCAGCACCGTGATATCCGACGCCTGCAGCGGCTGCCGGCCCCGACGGCCTTCCAACCAGGCCTCTCCCTCACGCGCGGCGTGAAGCCAGTCGCGGATGGTAGCGGCGCATTGCTGCGCCATACACTGTTGGTATTCGCTTACACCCACGCCGTCCCCCGGCTGTAGCCAGACGCGCAGCGCCGGCTGTGGCTGTCGTTCCACGACCAGCCGCAAACAGGCGTTGCTTTCCGCGGCCGCCACCGGCAAAAAGGGGACAGCGCTGAAAATAAACGGCGCCGGCAGGCTTTGGAACAGCTGATTCACCGCATTGATCATCCCCGGCGCTGAGCGCCAGTTAGTATCAAGGGTATAGTGAGCGTCTACTTCACTGCGGGCACGCATATAGGTGAAAATGTCCGCGCCGCGAAACGCGTAGATCGCTTGTTTCGGGTCGCCTATCAGCAGTAGGGCACAATCGGGTTTAGCGCCGTATACGCGACGGAAAATACGGTATTGTTGCGGGTCGGTATCCTGAAACTCATCAATCATCGCTACCGGATAGCGTGAGCACACCGATTCGGCCAAGGCTTCACCACCATGGCCGGCCAGCGCCCGATCCAAACGACTTAGCAAATCATCGAACCCCAGCTCCGCCCGCCGCCGTTTTTCCTGCTCAAGCGCCTGACGCATCTCCGCCAGCGCCATCACAAAAATCAGATCGCGCAGAGACGTCCTGTGCTGATAAAAGGCCTGCACCGCAGCAAATAGCGCATGGTGAGGCGGATCGCCGGCGGTCGTTTTTTCTGTCAATACCGCGCTTGTAAACTGTTCCAGCTCATCAGGAACCTGATAATCGACGGTGGGCTGCTGCTCCGCCCAGCGATTGACTTTCGCCAGCCAGGACGGCAGGTTTTTGCTGCTATAAACCCGACGGTCGAGTTTGTGAGCGTCAAGGAGCGCCGGGATCTCCGCCGCCGCCGCACGCCACTGTCGCTTCAGGTCGTCAATATCGGCAATGATGCGCACATGCCGTGCCAGAATGGACTCGCTTAACGCCGGCGGATCGCGTACCTCCGGCGGCTCTCCCTGCAGATAGGGCAGCAGTTCCGCCAGCAGGTTTTCCGGCCCTTCCCAGTGCTGCTGTACCATACGCGCAACCTCCAGCGGCAACGGATAGCAGTGGCGGCGCCAGAAGTCAGCGCTCACCTGCTGGCGCAGCACCCTTTCATCTTCCACCAGGGTTTGCTGAAACAGCATGCCCGATTCGACGGCGCTGTGGTTCAACATACGCTGACAAAAGCCATGAATGGTAAATATCGCCGCCTCGTCCATCTGTCGCTCCGCCGCCAGCAAATGCAAAGCGGCAAGCCTATGCTCGTCGAGTTGCGCCAACAGTGCCGCCAGCAGCGGGTCATCGCTTTCACCGCGCATGCAGGCCAGGCGCAGCTGGTGGACATTGTCGCGGATACGGCCGCGCAGCTCCTCGGTGGCAGCCTCGGTAAAGGTCACCACCAGTATTTCTTCGACGCTTAAGGGCCGAGGAAACGCCGCCTCGCCGCCCAGCCCGAGCAGCAAACGCAGATAAAGCGCGGCTAGGGTGTGGGTTTTTCCCGTACCCGCCGACGCTTCGACAAGGCGGGTGCCCTGCAGCGGCAATGTCAGGGGGTCAAGGCTCTCGGCGGTCTTCAACGCGTTCGTTTTCCTTAGGTTGCACCGGCAGCGCCTGCTGCAGCGCTGAGGCATCGGGGAACGGAGTCCAGCCGACGGGGTGAGCATAATCGGCCGGATCGTTGCCCGCGCCGCCGCCGGAAATTTCGGACAGCAAGGCCAGCCCCTGCTGCTTGATGAGCGCCTGTTGGTAATATTTGCTCAGCTGCGATTGCGTCAGCGTCCGCAAACGGGCAATAAGGCGATCGCGCGTGTCAAAGCGCATATTATCTCGATCCAGATCGCCGGTATAGAGATCGACCTCTTCGCCCAGCGTCTGGGGTTTTTGCTGCAGCTGGACTATGACGCCCTGCTTGTACTGCTCGAAATCCGCCGGGTCCAGGCCGTCCAGTCGCTTGCCGGTCTGCGCGAAGAATGCCTGATAGCGCTGGTAAAGATACGTCGGCTGATAGCGGCCGCTTTGCAGCACAAATCCGACGCCGGCCCGATCGCCGACAAAGACAGGCAGCATAAAGACGGCATAGCCCAGTTGCTCTTGTGTACGCAATTGCTTGCAAAACCAGGATTCGGCAATTTGCGATAGCAGATAACTGCACGCCATCCCTTCGATGCGATCATAGCCCAGAGGAACATAGACCGCCGCTAGAGCGGAATCGGTGCTGTCGAGCCGCTTCCGGATGACTGCCAAAAGCGGCGTGGCGACGGTGGCCTTGTCGGCGCGCCGCCAGTCCGTGCCTGTCAGCCCCAGGCGTATTTTTAACCCGCGTGAGAACGTTTCAGCCTGCTCGGAGGTCAGATTGCCGACCACCAGCACGTCGAGAGCGGTGGGTTTGATAAGCGTGGCGCGATAGTCCATCACCTCCTGCAGCGTGATGCCGTCGGTAAGCGCCCGCCGCGCATCCCGCTCTATATAGGGAATATCGGACAGAACCTTGGCCGGGATAATCGCCTGAGAGTAGGCTTTACCTTTATCCGTACCGTCCAGTTGCTGACGGAACCAGGTCTTGGCCTGCTGCAGCTGCTGCGCCGTCGGCGATATCGCCAGATAGCGGTCCAGCAGCGTATTCGCCAGCGGCACCAGTCGCTGGGTATAGCCGCTTGCCTTGATAGTCAGACCATCGTTGGCGTAGGAGGAAAAGCTAATACCGCTTACGTAGGCCTGATTGCTCAACTCCGCCAGTTCGAGATTGGAAAGATAGTCGTTTAGTGAATAGAGCACCTGGTTGCGCGCGCTGCTCATGGCAGCAGCATTGCGAAAGTTCAGCGTGATATCCGCGCGCGGCTCGTCGGCAAACGCGCGGCTTGGCATATAGTGCAGCCGAAGCCCCGGCTCATCGATCAGGGTTTCGGGGTGTTCTGGATGACGCGTAGGGTAAATCAGGCTGAAATCGTTGGCGATATAAGGATTTAGCGCCGGTAGCGCAAGCACAAGCGAGCGCTGTGAACGCTGCCAAGAAGCGATCTGCGTTGGCGTCAGCTTACTGACCTGATAAGGGGCATCGACAAAGTAAGCGGTTTTGTCGTGCGGCGCGTCCGGGCTGATGAACCAGACGCGGGCGTGCTGCGGCGTCATGGCGTCAAGGCGCGCAGCAATGGCGGCGGGATCGTAGCGGTCGGCCAGATAAGAGGCATTCAGTACATGTTGCACCGGCACCCGCACCATCGAATCCACCAGCCATTCGATATAGTCCATGTTGCGGGTCATGACCGGGAAACGGAAATCCTGATCCAATACATGGGCAATCTCGTCAAAATAGTGGCGCAGGATCCCCTGATGCCGTAGCAGTGACAAATAAGCGAAGATAGCCACCACCACCCGGTCTCGCTGCGCATACCCTTTGTCGGAAAGGGAGGCGACGATGGCGAAAACACCGCTGTTGCGATTGACCATCGGATCGGCGCCGGCGTCGATGGCGAAAACACCGCTGTTGCGATTGACCATCGGATCGGCGCCGGCGTCGATGGCGTCCGCCAGCTCTTCCTTCTGCAGCCAGTCCGCCAGCGTGCCGGGGCTGCGGTTGCCGATAAGGTAGCTGATGTAAGTGTCCGTTTTGCTGCGAAACGCGGCGCTATTATTGGCGATGGGGAACTCGATGCGCAGCATCTTACGCGGCTGCACCGGTTGGTAATGAATCACGATACCGGTTTGCGCGGCGGTGACTGCCGGCACGGTGATCGGGGGCACCGACGTGTGATGGTTGGCGATACGGCCAAAGGTGTCGGCCGCCACCTTCGCCATTTCAGGCAGCGACTGATTGCTGTAGATGACGGCGACCATCAGGTTGGCGGAGTAATAGCGTTGGTAAAAGTATTTCAGCGCGTCGTGCAGTTGGCTGTCGGGCTTATCGCTCAAGGTCTCGAGATTGCCGCCCGAGAAGCGCGAGCCCGGGTGGGCCGGATTCATGGTTTCAGATCGGATTTGCGGCATGCGCAGGCCGTCGCTGGCGCGCGCCATTCTGAGCTCGGCGTTCACCGCATGACGCTCTTTATCGGCATGAATCGGTCCAGCCTTGGCGCGGCGATGGCGTCCGCCAAGCGGTCGATGGCCGGCTGCAGCGCGTCATTCTCCACCTCCAGGTAAAAGGCGGTCCGGTAGGAGGCCGTGCTGGCGTTATGATCGCCGCCGTGCTTTTTCAGGAATTCAGACAGATTTTCCGGTTCCGGATAATGGCGCGACCCCATCAGGATCATGTGCTCCAGATAATGGGCCAGCCCAAGCTGATTGTGCGGATTCTCCAGCGACCCCACCGGCACGGCCACCGCCGCAAGCGATTTGACCGCCTCCTTATCACTCACCAGCAGCAGCGTCATACCGTTATCCAGCCGAATGGCCTGATACTGCCTGGGATCCTGACTGCTTTTGTGGATGACTTCCCTCACCGGCTGCCATCCGTTTTGCGCCCACCCCGGCGTGGTTGCGCTCATAAAAACCAGAGTGAAACACAACAACCCGTTAACCAATCTCAACATTCCTCTCTCCGATACCTGCTTTGCGGGCCGTTCCTGACCACACTTTTTTCCTGGGGTAACACTCGCGTGTAAACTCAAACGTTACGGCGCGTATATCCGTTCCCGGGGGCGGCCGCTGCAAGCCTGCCGCCTCAGGCTTTCTTTTCGCGTTTCGCAGGCTCACTCTGCGCCAGATTAAACATAAAGAGTGGCAGCAAATACCGTTCGGTGGCCGAGATAATCGCCTCAATATGTTGTTGATCCAGCTGGCGCATTAACCGTTGCAGATAAGGATCCTCACCTTCGCCGGGGACGTGGGCATTCCCCTGCCAGGTCTGGATAAGCTTATCACGCGCCTGCTGCTGCCGACTCTCGTCCCGATCGATGCGCTGCGTCGTCCGGTCGTAGCAGTGGCTCAGCCATGCTCCCCCTGAACGCGGCAACAGCAGAAGCGGCGCCGTCATACCCTGACAGTAGCCGGAAACCAGCGAAAGTAAAAACGCTTTTGCCTGAGCGCCGGGCAGCGGCGCAAAATGCCACTCGCCGCGCATGCCCAACATCCGGCTCGCACCTTCGCCGCCCATAGCGCAGTACGCCAGATGCTCCAGCCACAGCAACAGGCCGTCCCGGGCCGATAACGCGCCGGGACGCCAGCGCAGCAGACCGTTCTTCTGCACGTGGGGCAGCCAGCCGGAAAGTGTGACGTCCTCCAGCGTCAGATCGACCTCAAGACTGTGCGTTTCCGGCAATCGCCATGTCCGCACCTGCTCAGCGAGCGCCGCCATATCCTGACATTGTTTGGCCCAGTACAACTCACCGAAGGCGCCATAGGGCAACAGGCCGGCAGCGCGCACCTGGCTAAACAGCCGCTCGGTGCTTTCCCCGTCGATAAGCGCGTTCACCAGTCTGTCATTAAGCTGATAGCGGGTCAGACCGTCAATGACAAAGGGTTCGTCCGCCGCCAGCTCAAGCGACCTCTGGTGGAAAGACACCGCAAGACGCTGCACAAACCAGGAGCGAACCGGGTGGCGATAAAAGCGCAGCAGCTCATCCAGCGCCAGCGCCTCGCAGGGCGGCGCCGTTAAGGGAGCGACAAAATCCGGCTGCGGCTCGCCGCTGGCGCTGGCGGCCGGCAGCCACTCGTCGGCAAAGCTTTGGTTTTCGCTATCGGCCAGAAAATTTTCCGGCGCGAAAGGCATGCGGCTATGCCACTGCCAGAGATGTGCACGCACCCGGTCGGCGCTGCTTTCGGCATCGGAGCGCTCGTCGCCGGGCAGGTAAAAACTTTGGGCGATATAATCGCTCAGCTCGCTCACCAGTACCGACGGATAGCGCAACGTATTGTCCTGGATGGCGCGGCCGATAAAACTGATATAGAGGCGCTGCTGCGCGGACATCAACGCCTCCAGGAACAGGTAACGGTCATCATCACGCCGGCTGCGATCGCCGCATCGGGGCTGCTGCGCCATCAGGTCAAATCCCGCCGGGGGCAGTGTGCGCGGGTAAACGCCGTCATTCATGCCCAGCAGGCACACCACCCGAAACGGAATAGAGCGCATCGGCATCAGCGTACAGAAGTTGATGGTCCCAGCCAGAAAACGCTGGCTAACCCGCTCCTGATCCAGGCGCGCGGCCAGTTCATCTTGTAAAAGCGTCACCGGCACCGGTTGGTCATATCCCACCTGCAAACCGCACTCCAGCAACTGCCGCCACTGATTTTCTAGCAGTGCCAGCGCCGCTTCCGCTTCGGCGTCGGGCGTAAAGAAATCCTCACTCATTTCGCGGGCGCAGCTTAGCCAGGCGTCCAGGGACCGGGGTTGGGTAAGCCGGTCGCGCCACTGGCGCAGCCGCATCAGGAGTTCCGCCAACTGCCCGACCAGACCGGCCATCAAACCGCTGGATTCGGCGTAGGGCAAAATGCCCTGCCAGTCGCCGCTG
Organism: Sodalis sp. (in: enterobacteria); assembly: GCF_051710625.1. Classification (GTDB taxonomy): domain Bacteria; phylum Pseudomonadota; class Gammaproteobacteria; order Enterobacterales; family Enterobacteriaceae; genus JBPESN01. Next base: position 81,219 of record NZ_JBPESN010000004.1, read on the forward strand.
TCGCTGTCCATGGCGTAGCCCAGCAGCATGCGCATAAGCCCAAACTGCCAGGTATGCTGACCGGTGGCGGGCAGCATCAGTTCACGCAGGGTGTCATCGTCCAATCCCCAGCGGATACCGGATTCCTCTACCCACTGACGCAACAGTTGAAGCCCCCGCTCATTGATGGCGAAGCGGGCCGCTAGCGCCGGGACCTCCAGCAGTGCCAGAACCTGCTCGGCGGCAAACCGACTGCGCGGTAACTCCAGCAGGCTGAGAAACGCCGGCAGAACCGGATGGAGATGCCGCGCCCGGCGGTCGGAAATGGCGAAAGGCAAATAGCGTTCCCCGCCGGTATTATTGAACACCGCCTGGATTGCCGGCGTATAGCGGTCGATGTCGGCCACCATGACGATGATGTCGCGCGGCCGTAGCGTAGGATCCTCCGCAATCATCGCCAGCAGCTTATCGTGCAGCACTTCCACTTCCCGCTGCGTGCTATGACAGATGTGCAGGCTCAGCGAACGATCGTCTGGCCGCAGCGGGCGCTTGCCGCCGCCCTGCTCGGGTATCTCGGGATCCATGCCAATCACGGCGTGGTCCTCAAGCATCAGGATGTCACGCTGCAGCAGGCTCAGCAGGTTATCCTCCGCCGGCTCAACGAACGCATCTACCTCCGCAATACCGGCCATCTGCGCCAGCAGGTAGAGGTTATCGCGCCCTTGTTTGCCCCAGGAGGCGAGCAGAGGATTACCGGTTTGCTGTTCTCCCAGCTCGTTGAACAGCGCGTCAGCCTGCTCGGGGCGCCGGAACAGCGCCTGCTCGGTTTGCTGCTGATAGTGCCGGCGACGGCGGTGCAACAACAGTGCGAGAAAAGCGCGATCGCAGATATCCCCCCAGTAATAGCGGCACGGATTCGTAAACAGCAGGTGAATATCGATATGACGGCCAAGCGCCTGCAGCGCCTGCAAATAAGTGGGCGGTAGCGCCGAGATACCGCAGATAAATACCCTGTCGGTCAGTCCCGGCGGCCGCGTCTGACTTTCCGTCAGGGTCTGGATAAAGCGCTGGTAAAGATTGGCGCTGTGCCACAGCGACTCCCCTGCACGTTCCGTTTCCGCTACCAGCGCCCGCCAAAGCGGGGCCTGCCACCGCTGCGCCTCGCCCATGCCGTCAATCAATTCGCCGCGCTGCCAGCTCTCCAGCCAGTCGGGGCGGTATACCAGATATTGGTCGAACAGATCGGCTATTCGGGCTGCAAACTGGAAACCTTTGCGCTTGTCCTCATCGTCGCGCAGATAGTCGCCTATCACCGCGAAATTAGGATGTTGGCACAGGCGCGGCAGCAGTGCCATCAGCCGCCAGGTCATCGCCGGTTTTGCAAACGCGCTTTCATCAGGGATATCGGGCAAGACTCGGGTAAACATTTGCCAGATAAAGCTGGCGGGCAGTGGAAAATCGATATTAGCCGCAATGCCAAACTGTGCCGCCAGTTCTATCTGCATCCACTGCGCCATACCGTTGCTTTGCACCAGAATGACTTCCGGCTGGAACGGGTCCCGCAGCGGCCGCCCTGCGATCAGCGCGGCGGCAAGTGTCTTGAGCAGATCCAGCTGATTGGAATGATAAACGGTAAACATAAACTCCTCGCCATGCGCGCCTCCCGCCCTGGGACACATTAACTGCCTGCGCCTACTCTATCGTGATTAGCCCGGAACACAAGTGATCACATGCGCGTTGTGCCGACTGGATCCTGATAAACCTATTCGCTTAAGCTGATGCGCTCACCGGTATTCATGATGACCGTGGTGGTAGCGCGCCAGCAGCCTTGGGCGCAGGGACGTTCAATCAGGATAATCCGCCAGCCGCTGCCGGTACTCCAGCAACCCCAGCGTGATGATGGCGAGCAACGCCGGCGCCAATAGCGCCTCCGCCAGACTAGCGCTCCGTTGCCGACCGGATATCGCGTCGCGAGGCATGGGAGTTAGCTTATCTTGCGGTGATTGCGGCGGCGCCCTTCGTGGCCGATTGAGCGTCCTGTTTCGCTCTAGAGGCAACGACGTCTTTCGCAGGAGATTGGGCGCCCCGTTCCGTTGCGGATAGAACGTCGCGTCACGACCCGCGCCGCCGTCTTGTTTTTGCCGCTGTGCCATCGTCTTGCTCCTCCTCGCGGCAGCGCGCCACGCCGCTTATCGCTTATCGCTTATCCAGGGTCAAAATCCAGCCAGCTGCCGCGCCGCGCCCGCAGAAAATAGGCAGGCCCCGTACCCGGAAACGCCGCCTCCGCCGGGGCATCCCCCGGCGCTGAAAGAGGATTCACAGCGGCAGAGCCACCCGGTGCCGGCCCCTGAGCGTCCGGCCCCGCCGCCGTAGTGTTACCCGAGGCGGTCTGCTCCCCCGTTACCGGACGCGCCTCGGCCCGATATAGCGTAACGCGCTGATAATGCCGCAGCGGCGGCGCCATTAACGTTCCGCCGCCTTCCCCGCACAGCAGCCAGCCATATCCCCGTTTGCTCGCCTGCAGACATATCCGCAGTGGCTCGGCAGGATGCTGACGGCATTCGCCGTGGCGAGCGGGCCAGCGCTGGCTAAGCCCCCAGGCGCGCGAAGCTACCGCCTGATGAAACGTCTGCAGATAATGACGCTGCGCCCGGGCCAGCGCCAACGATTCCTGTAGCAGCCGCTGCCAGCTCAACATCGCCAGCAAGCAGAAGGCGCTTAACAGCAGCAGCGCCAATACGCTGCTGCTGCCTCGCTCCCGCCTCATAAATTTCGCCGCGCCACGATCTGTGTCAACACGTAACCGATCTCCGGCCGCCGTCGGGCGGTGGCGGCCAGGTGGATGCGCGGCGCGCCTCCCGCCAGGGTGGTAAACCGCAATCGCGTCACCAGCAACTCATCGCTGTTGAACACCTTTTCCCAACCGCCTTCCTGGCAACTACTCACATCACGCTGGGTTTCCAGCGTCCCCCGGCGTAAGCGATAACCGAACGTTGCCATGGTCAATCGCCCGGGCGCATCGCTGCGCGCATACATAATAGGTCATAGCCGACCACAAGACATGAGTCGGGAGCCGCTCCCTGGCGCTTGTCGATCCACACCGCGTGCGCGGCGCCGCCATGTTGTGCAAAGCCGGCACGACGCACATCTTTCACAATGGCCAACGCGCAAAGCTCAAGCTGACGGCGCACTCTGAGCTGCAGCATCACGCTTTCGACGCTGCGTTGCAGCGAGGGAAAAAGATGCAGCGCCACCGTCAGCAGCAGACTGCACGCGGTCGGGGCAGCCAGCACTTCCGCCAGGCTGAAGCCCCCTTGACCTTCACCCGCCATCGCGTGCTCTGCGGCCGGCGCGCCAGCCCCGGCAGAAACCGACCCCAGAGTGACGCCCCCGGCATCCGTCCGGCAGGTCAACACGAAGGGATCCCCGCCTAGCACCCTTGCTCACTCTGCATAGCCTGACCCGGCCGCGACCGGAGAGCACCACACCCGCAGCCGCCCCGCCGGATTGCTGAGAATAAGGTGCGCGGCGCCGGCGGTATGGCGTACCCCGCCCAGACTCAGACTCGTCGTTGATACCGGCAGATGGACGCCGGCATAAGGCGCGATACAGCGCGCCCCATCCGCCGCCCCAGGCGGCATGCCATTGCTGGCACACGGTGAAATCCAGTAGCTGGTGAGAGCTGCTCGCCAACTGCCAGGCGGACTGATGCTGACGCCAGCCATAATTGCCCGCCAGGATCGGCAGAGCGGTTAACGTCAGCGCCAGCAGCAACTCCAACAAGATGTAGCCGCGATCACGGTCGGTATTATTTATTCAGGAAAGAATGCATGGCAGTCTGGCGCGGCGCGCGGCGGCGCGCGGCGGCGCACCAGACGCAGGGGAGGATTATGCAGTGTGCGATGCAATCATTGGCAAGGAGGAACAAGATGTGTCAGCAACCGCGTGAGCGCCGGCACGTTTATGCGGGGCAGTCACACCCTTCATTGCCATCTGGATTAGGCGCGAACCGAGCACGACACACGCGATAGCACCGGCCGGCGGCAGCTTAAACTGCCACCGGCGCCTTGATTGCCGGATGGGGATCGTAGCCCGTCAGCTCAAAATCCTCGAAACGGTAATCGAACAATGTCGCCGGACGGCGTTTAATCAGCAGCTGCGGCAGCGGCCGCGGATCGCGGGTTAGCTGCAAGTCCGCCTGCTGCAAATGGTTACTGTAGAGATGGGTATCGCCGCCGGTCCAGACGAAATCACCGACCTGCAAATCGCACTGCTGCGCCAGCATATGCACCAGCAAGGCATAGCTGGCGATATTGAACGGCAGGCCGAGGAAAATATCGCACGAACGCTGATAGGGCTGACATGACAAGGTGCCGTTGGCGACATAAAACTGAAACAACGCATGGCACGGCGCCAGGGCCATTTTGTCCAGTTCGCCGACGTTCCAAGCGGAAACGATAATGCGCCGGGAATCCAGATCCTGCTTGAGCTGGAGCACCACTTCCGCCAGTTGATCTATCTGGCGGCCGTCGCTGGTGCCCCAGGCGCGCCACTGGCGCCCATACACCGCCCCCAAATCGCCGTTGTCATCCGCCCATTCATCCCAAATGGAAACGTTATTCTGCTGCAAATAAGCGATATTGGTGTCGCCGTTAAGGAACCACAGCAACTCATGGATAATCGAGCGCAAATGGCAGCGTTTGGTGGTCACCAGCGGGAATCCCTGGCGCAAATCAAAGCGCATCTGATGGCCGAATATCGATAGGGTACCGGTACCGGTACGGTCCACTTTCGGCGTGCCCTGCGCACGCACCCTGCGCATCAAATCCAAATACTGTTTCATACATACCTCAGGACAGGTGTTGCTGGGGGCGACGGCGGTAGGCCCAGGCCATCATAATCACACCAACCAGAATCATCGGCAGCGACAGGATCTGCCCCATGCTGATGACGCCGCTAAACAGGCCCAACTGGGCGTCCGGCTGGCGGAAAAACTCGACCAGAATGCGAAAAGCGCCGTAGCAAGTCAGGAACAAACCGGAGACGCTGCCGATAGGCTGCGGCTTACGGATAAATACATTAAGAATAATAAACAGCACCACGCCTTCGAGCAGCATCTCGTAGAGCTGAGACGGGTGACGAGGCAGCACGCCGTAGCGCTCAAACAGCGCTTGCCACTGCGGATTGGCCGGCAGCAGCGCTATATCCTCTTGCCGGGAGCCGGGAAACAGCATCGCCCAGGGCGTATCGGGGGTGACCCGTCCCCACAGCTCGCCGTTGATAAAATTACCTAAACGGCCTGCTCCCAAACCAAAGGGCACCATTGGCGCGACAAAATTGGCCACCTGGAAAAAATGACGGCGGGTACGGTGGGCGAACCACAGCATCACCACTATCACCCCAATCAGGCCGCCGTGGAACGACATGCCGCCTTCCCAGACTTTAAACAGATAAAGGGGGTTGTCGAGAAACAGCGGCAGGTTATAGAACAGGACATAACCGATACGGCCACCGAGAAATACCCCCAGAAAACCGGCATAAAGGAGGTTTTCGACTTCTTCCTTGGTCCAGCCGCTGCCGGGGCGATTTGCACGCCGTACCGCCAGCCACATGGCAAACACGAAGCCCGCCAGATACATCAGACCGTACCAGTGCAGGGAAATCGGACCCAGGGAAAAGATCACCGGGTCAAATTGGGGAAAGGCCAGATAATGGGTCGTCATTCATCACCACTACGTCGTCGTTTTTGTTATTCGGCCGCCGGATCCCGCGGCGGACCGCTGTACATTTCGCGCAGGCGCTTACTCCGCGCGGCGCGAAGTCGCGTATCATAGCATAGCATAGTATAGCGGCGCGGCGTCGAGAGTCAGGGGATGTAAATAACCGCCGGCAGGTGTAACGATTCTCTGCTCAACGGCCGCCCCGAATCAGGCCGTCCAAACCGCGTCGGTCCATGAACGCCGCCATCTGATGGCGGACTTCAATACTGTTTTGCGCGCCGATGACCCGTTCCGCGAGGCCCTGCGCCTCGCCCAGCGCCACATTGCGCAACAGATATTTGATGCGCGCCACGCTGCGTCTGTTCATGCTCAGCGAATGATAGCCCATGCCCGCCAGCAGCAACGCTCCCATCGGATCGCAGGCCATTTCGCCGCACAGGCTGCAGGCGAGCCCAAGACGCTGCTATTCGCTGATGATTTTCTGCAGCACCTGCAGCATGAACACCATCGCCGGCACCTCCACCATAATGCCGATACGTGGCTCCGGCAGCGCATAACCCAGCATCTCCTCGACCTCGCGCCCTGCGCGATCGATAAGCCGGCGCGCTTCGTCGATCTCATCGACGCTGGTTATCATCGGCAGCAGAATATACTCAAATTGCCGGTGGCGGCATTGGCGCGGAACATCGCGCGCACCTGAATGAGAAAAATCTCCGCCTGATCGAGCGTAATGCGAATTCCGCGCCAGCCCAGACAGGGATTTTCCTCGCTAATAGGCATGTAGGGCAGTTGTTTATAGGCGCCAACATCCAGGGTGCGCAGCATCACTGATTTGCCGGGGAACAGCTGTAGCATACCCTGGTATTGCGCCACCTGCTCCTCTTCCGAGGGAAAGCCGCTTTGCAACATGAAGAGGATTTCGGTGCGGTACAGGCCGATGCCGTCCACCCGATTGTCGAGGAGCTGTTCATGTTCCGCGCTCAAACCGGCATTCAGCATTACCTGAATGCGTTCGCCGCTTTTCAGCGCCGCCTACTGTTCCACATCATCTTCCGTCAGCCGGGTAAGCTCACGCTCTTCGCTCACTCCTGCACCAGCACCGGCTCCACCAGCAGCTCACCGCGATAGCCATCGACGATAAACAAGCGCTGATTGAGCAACAACGGCTGGATATCGGCGCCCATCACCGTCGGGATCCCCATCACCCGCACCAGGATCGCGGCGTGGGAATTGGCGGCACCATCGCGCACCACAACTCCCACCAGCTTATCTTGCGGCACCTCGGCCAGAAGCGCGGCGCTTAGCTCGTCGGCTACCAGCATGAAACGTGATGGACACTGAATCACATTGCGGGCGCTGTCATCAAGATGGAACTGCAGTCGCTGACCAAGGGCACGCAAGTCGCCGGCGCGCTCGCGCAAGTAACTGTCGCTCAGCAGCGCGAATTGTTCGGCAAAACGTTCAATCACCAGCTTCACCGCCCACTCGGCCACCGCGCCGCCGTCAATTTTCGCGAACAAATCGCGTTTAAGGCGCGCGTCATTGAGCAAATGGTTGTACAGATCGAACACCGCCGCGCTCTCTTTCTGTGCGCTGGCGGTAAAACGTTTGCTCAGGCGGCGAAACTCGGCGACGGATTTATTTAGCGCCAGCGTCAGCCGTTCGCGCTCGTGGTTGCTGTCTACCCAGCCTTGGGCGATGGCCACTCCCGGCGCGGCCGCCAGGGCGCGGATACGGGTTTGACGGTATTGACTGAACAGCCATTTGAGCTGCGATTGAGACAGAATGCCGGCCATCTGCGTGGCCAGCGTGACCATGAACGACTCTTTACTTTCGTCGAACTGCCGATGCTCGCGCTGCTGCACCACCCGTACGCCGAGCAACTGGCGGCGATGGATAATCGGCACGCCGAGAAAGGAGCGGAAGCGCTCCTCTTTCACGGCCGGAATATATTTGAAACTGGGATAGGTGTGGGTGTCCGCCAGATTAATCGGCTCAGCCAGCCGCCCGACCAGGCCGACAATCTCTTGGTCAAAAGCCAGCGTAATCGTACGCCCGCGCGGTTTGTTCAAACCGCGTGGCGCCATCAGGTAATAAGCAGCGACGATCGTTATCGGCCAAATACACCGAACAGACTTCGGTATTCATCGCCTGACAGGTTTCATTGACCAGAATGTCAAGTGAGTCGGACAGACGCGGCGCGGCTGCGACCTTTTCAACGATTTCCCGCAAGCGCGTGAGCATAATCTGCGTGACTTAGCCTCTTTCCCGTTTGTGTGCCGACGCGGAGCGCTGCGCTGCAGTTTCCTGCAGCGGCATCACCACGCCGGAAAATTCCTTCATTACGCGGCGGTAAACGTTTCGTTTAAAGGAAACGACCTGACGTACCGGGTACCAGAAGCTGACCCAGCGCCAGCCGTCAAATTCAGGGATCCCCCCGCGCTGCATATTGATATCCGCATCCGGACATAGAAGCTGTAGCAGAAACCATTTTTGCTTCTGACCAATACAGACCGGCTTGGTGTCCCAACGCACGAGCCGCTTGGGAAGCTTATAGCGCAGCCAGTTTCGCGTTGAAGCCAGAATGCGTACATCTTTGCGGCTCAGGCCGACTTCCTCGAACAGCTCGCGGTACATCGCCTGCTCTGCGGTTTCGCCAGCGTTGATGCCGCCCTGGGGGAACTGCCAGGAATGCTGTCCGTATCGCCTGGCCCACAGCACCTGCCCGTCGAGATTACAGACTACAATACCAACATTCGGGCGGTAGCCATCATCATCGATCACCGGACTACCTCGATTACATAAAATGTAAGATGTTCCGATTGTTTCATACTCGCTGTGTACGGTAAACCACTGGTTTTCAGTAATCACCGGTGAATAATACACTTGTGCCCCCTCCTTTGCAGCGCCGAGTTATAAATAGCTAACGTCCACCGGGCACCACTTTATGCACTTTTTCTGTGGATAGGTGTGTGTGCAACGCTGGATTAGATGGGTAAAATTTTTCGCCCAGCGCCCGGTCAGGGGATAATAAACAAAAAAATAAAAAATAAGATCAGCAGACTAAAACGTTTATTATCTTTACAGGTCGCGCATCATCGTTGTGGTGAAACAGCGCATCACCAAGCATGGATGAAAAACAACCATCGGCGATTTTATCCACAGAAAAACGGCTCGGCGCCGCAAAATAATGGACAAATTAACTAAAAATGGAGCCGTCAAGGCTGTAAATAGAAACAGTACTCGTCTTTCGCCCGGGTTGTCCCGCAAATCTATGGATAACCTGGCGTAAGATCCTGTTCATTGATTGGCCGTAGCGGGTGTACAACTGCTTGCCGCCCTGTACCAGACCCGGTGGGATCCTTAAAAAAAGGTATAAAATCATGCTATTATTATTTTTTTACGGCTATCGCGCCTCAGGTGGGTGCAAACGCGCCGCGGGCGCCTAATTTTTATTCAGTCCTGGACCGTGAGATGACTAGCCATTTCCCTCATTCCCTTCCGTATGGCCCCCCCCCCGCCGATGAAAGGGAACTGCTGCGCCGCGCCGCTGCGCTGGCAGGTTACACCCTGGGCGAATTATCCGCCCAGGCCGGTCTGCCGGTACCCGCCGATCTCAAGCGCGATAAGGGGTGGATTGGCGTACTGCTGGAGCGCTATCTCGGCGCCAGCGCCGGCAGTAAACCCGAGCAGGATTTTGCCGCGATCGGCGTCGAGTTGAAAACCATTCCGGTAGACGCCGGTGGACGGCCGTTGGAGACCACCTTTGTCTGTGTGGCGCCGCTGACCGGCAATAGCGGCGTGACCTGGGAAACCAGTCACGTGCGCTACAAATTGGCGCGGGTGCTCTGGATCCCGGTTGAAGGTCAACGGACGATCCCGCTGGCGCACCGCCGCATTGGCGCGCCGCTGTTGTGGAGTCCGGACCCGGAGGAGGAGCTGCAGCTGCGGCGCGACTGGGAAGAATTGATGGATCTCATCGTGTTAGGAAAAGTCGAACGGATCACTGCCCGCCACGGCGAGGTGCTGCAATTACGGCCCAAAGCCGCCAATAGCCGTGCCCTGACCGCCGCCGTCGGTGAATTTGGCCAGCCGATTCTTGCGCGGCCGCGTGGTTTTTACCTGAAAAAAAACTTCACTGCCCAACTACTGGCGCGACATTTCCTGTTATAACCGCGTTTTCGCTTGCCAGCCCACCAACAACACCGCGTATAATTATCATTTATATTTCGTTTATATTTCGTTTATATTTTGTTTGGGTGAACGTGTGTAGTGTTTGATTGGATGCCGATCAAATCGCATGGCTGGCGTTAGAAAGCTTGACCCTCCTAGAAATTGTCCTGGGTATTGATAATATCGTTTTTTTGCCCGTGGTCGTCGCCAAACTTTCCCCCTCACAACAAAGCAGCGCCCGTCACTTGGGTCTGTTCGGCGCGATGGTGATGCGCCTCGGCCTTCTGGCCGCTATCGCCTGGGTTAGCCATCTGGTCAAACCGCTATTTTATCTCTCAGAGCATTTAGTCTCCGCCCGGGATTTGATTTTGTTTTTCGGCGGCATTTTTCTCATTTGGAAATCGTGCCGGGAAATACTGGAATCGTTTCATGGCGGTGCCGATGGCGAAGGGAGCGCGGTACAATCCTATTTCGGTGCCATAACCTAAATCATGATGCTGGACATTATTTTAAGCCTGGACTCGGTCATCACTGCGGTCGGCCTCTCCTCCCATTTGTTCATCATGATGGCGGCGGTCATTATCGCGGTGGCGATAATGCTCTTCGCTGCCCGGCCAATAGGCGAATTCGTTGACAGGCACCCATCGGTCAAGATGCTGGCGCTGGCGTTTCTGATTTTGGTCGGCGACGCGCTGATCCTCGAAAGTGCGGCGATCGATGTGCCAAAAGGCCATATCTATTTCGCCATGTTTTTCTCGCTGGCGGTGGAAACACTGAACCTTTTGCGCAATAAAAAAGCGGCGGCGCGGATGTCCGGTCCGGATGCCTGACCCTCACACAACGCGCAATAACAGGTAGCGCGGGAATTTTCCCTTTCAGAGCTAGTGAAGGCGGTGTTTTTTGCTTGTATTATTAACAATCTAGGTAACTTAATGGATGGATAACGATAATGAAAACACTTTGTTTGCTGCTGCCGGCGTTTTTCGGCGTTGTACTGCTTACCGGCTGCACCAGCGATTATGGTCATGGCGACCAAAGATGGACAGATGATATTGATCGACGGCAAACCCAAAATCGACTGTAGTGGCACACTGAATTTGGCCACCTGAACAGAGGTGATATGCTCACCTCAGAACAACACGGGGGCGCCAATGAAAAGAAGAAATTTTAGTCCTGAATTCAAACGCGAATCCGCTCAACTGGTTGTCGACCAAAATTACACCGCCGCACAAGCAGCAAAAGCCACGGACGTTGGCCTTTCTACGATGACGAAATGGGTAAAACAACTGCGTGATGAGCGACAGGGGAAAACGCCAAAAGCCTCTCCCATAACCCCGGAACAAATCGAAATACGTGAGCTCAAGAAGAAGGTACAACGCATTGA
>NZ_JBPESN010000005.1:0-71582 GCF_051710625.1 Sodalis sp. (in: enterobacteria)
GAATTCAGGACTAAAATTTCTTCTTTTCATTGGTGCACCCGTGTTGTTCTGAGGTGCGCATATCACCTCTGTTCAGGTGGCCAAATTCAGTGTGCCACTACAACCACTACATTCTTAGCCTAAGTGATGATCTGAACATAAAAATCTTACAGCTTCCTCCTGAAGAAAAAGAGCGTCTAATGCGGCTCTATGACCAAATCAAAAAGGGAGCTAGTGGGGTTGGTGAAGTAGCATCAGAAAATAGCCTAGCAAGCGAACGCAAAAGGGCCGTTTAAAAAACTATAAATTTCTTGTTTATTTTTAGTAAAACAATTGTTAATGAGAGAATTTTTAAACGGCTTTCAAACTTACCCAAATTACAATCAATTCAGTCCAAAATATAGTGCAAAAAAATCATTTTTCGCTCATTTTTTTGCGACGAGTCCAGAAATGCTTGCCACCCAACAGGAAATCGTCAATAACAAAAGCCCCGCGAGCAATAACAGCACCGGGCGAGAATAGGCGGACATGGTATGGGAAACGCAGCCTCAGAGAAGAGATTGCGCGCATCATGCCACCACAGCGTAAAAAGTCAATCGGCCGCGTCTGGCCGCCGCATTTTTTGCGCCACCGTAGGTAAGCCAGCTTGATCGTGCGCAAAAAAACGCGCCACATTGGGCGCGTAGAACGTGCTTGCGGCCGCTTAGCCGATATGGGTCAGGCCCTTCATATAGGGCTGTAGTACCGCCGGTATGGCAATGCGCCCGTCGGCAAGCTGATGGTTTTCTAGCACCGCCACCAGCGCACGGCCCACCGCCAGACCGGAACCGTTCAGCGTATGTACCAGCAGTGGTTTTTTGTCCGCCCGGCTGCGGTAACGCGTCTGCATCCGCCGCGCCTGGAAATTGCCGATGTTGGAGCATGAAGAAATTTCGCGATAGGTATTTTGCGCCGGCAGCCATACTTCCAAATCGTAGGTTTTACAGGAGGCAAAACCCATATCACCGGTACACAGCAGTACTTTGCGGTACGGCAGTTGCAGCAATTGCAGCACCTTTTCGGCATGGCCGGTCATCTCTTCCAGCGCCTGCATCGACTGTGCCGGTTTCACCACCTGCACCATTTCCACTTTGTCGAACTGGTGCATGCGAATAAGCCCGCGGGTATCGCGCCCGTGAGAGCCGGTCTCGGATCGGAAACACGGGGTGGAGGCGGTCATCTTCAGCGGCAGCGCGTCTTCCTTGATGATTTCATCGCGCATCAGGTTGGTCAGCGGCACTTCCGCGGTCGGGATCAGCGCATAAGCGCTGGTGTCCGCTTCTTCGCTCAGGGGCTGAGTATGGAACAGATCTTCGGCAAATTTTGGTAACTGTCCGGTGCCGTACAGCGAAGCATGGTTAACCAGGTAAGGCAGATAATGTTCCACATAGCCGTGCTGTTCGGTATGCAGATCTAGCATGAACTGGGTCAGCGCGCGGTGCAGGCGGGCTATCTGGCCACGCATCACCACAAAGCGCGCACCAGTCAGCTTGACCGCCACGGCAAAATCGAGCCCGCCCGCGATTTCACCGAGTTCCACATGGTCGCGGATGGGAAAATCGTATTGCCGCGGTTCGCCCCAGCGCGACACTTCCCGATTGTCCTTTTCGTCTCGCCCGTCGGGCACGTCGTCATCGTCGGGAATATTGGGCAGCGAGAGCGCGTAGTCGCGTATCTCGCTCTGCAGGGCGTCCAGCTCGGTTTTGGCGGCGCTTAAGCGCTCACCTAACTGGTTGACTTCCTGGCGCAGTGGCTCAATGTCTTCCCCGCGGGATTTCGCGGCACCGATCGCTTTGGAGCGGGCATTGCGTTCAGCCTGCAGATTCTCGGTTTCCACCTGGAGCACTTTGCGGCGCTCCTCCTGCTGGCGCAACGTCGCCACATCCAGTTTAAATTTTCTGCGAGCCAATTTTTCGGCGACTGCGTCGAGCTCGTTACGCAGTAGATTGGGATCGAGCATGCTAATCCTGTGCTTATGATTATCTGATGTACGTTTACGGCCCCGCGGCGCCCCCGGGCGAGTGCCGCGTCATGAATTTAGCACTGCTAACCTTACCGCAACGGCCTGGTTATCGGTAGCGTTTTGTCGGGCTATTTTGATCCAGTGCGTCAAGCCAGGCAAGCTTTTCGCTGATTTTACCCTCCAGGCCGCGCGAGCTGGGATGATAGTAGCGGGTGTGCGCCATTTCCGGCGGGAAATAGTTCTCACCGGCGGGGTAGGCGTTGGGTTCATCATGGGCATAGCGGCGGTACTCGGCCCCCAATCCCATGTCTTTCATCAGCCTGGTCGGGGCGTTACGCAAATGCGCCGGCACATCATAATCCGCCTTTTCGCGCGCATCGCGCATCGCCGCTTTAAAGGCGGTGTACACCGCATTACTTTTCGGCGCGCAGGCCAGATAGACAATCGCCTGGGCGATGGCCCGCTCGCTTTCAGCGGGCCCCACGCGGGTAAAACAATCCCAGGCGGCGATGGCCACCTGCATGGCGCGCGGATCGGCGTTGCCCACATCTTCCGACGCGATAGCCAGCAATCAACGCGCGACGTACAGCGGATCGCCGCCGGCGGTAATAATCCGCGCATACCAGTACAGCGCCCCATCGGGCGACGATCCGCGCACCGATTTATGCAGCGCCGAAATCAAGTCGTAATAACGATCGCCCTTATTATCAAAGCGCGCGGTGCGCTCGCCGGCGATTTCGTTTAGCAGCGCGGGGGTCAGTACCCGTTGTCCTTCGGCATCGGTCTCGGCCATGTCCGCCATCATTTCCAGACTGTTGAGCGCCCGCCGCGCGTCGCCGTTCACCCACGCCGCCAGAAGCTGACGGGTTTCCGACTGCAACACGATATTTTGCCTGCCGTAGCCGCGCTGGCTGTCCTGCATCGCCTGGTCGAGCACCAGGCCGATATCCTCTGCCGTCAACTCTTTCAGCAAGTAGACCCTGGCGCGGGAAAGCAACGCCGAATTCAATTCAAAGGAGGGATTCTCGGTCGTGGCACCGATAAAAGGTGACGGTGCCTTCTTCAATATGCGGCAAAAAGGCGTCCTGCTGGCCTTTGTTAAAGCGGTGGACTTCATCGACAAACAGAATGGTGCGCCACCCAGCATCGCGATTTAGGCGCGCCCGTTCGATGGCCTCGCGGATTTCCTTGATGCCGGACGTGTCCCCGCCGATAGGCGCTCCACGTCCGCCTGACCGTGGCGGGCAATCAGTTCCGCCAGGGTAGTCTTGCCGGTCCCCGGCGGTCCCCACAAAATCATTGAATGGAGCTGGCCGTTTTTGATTGCCCGCGGCAGCGGTTTATCCGCCGCCAGCAGGTGGCTTTGACCGATATACTCCTCAAGCGTTGACGGACGCATACGCGCCGCCAGCGGTTGGAATACGTTCTGGGAAAAGTCTAGGGACAGGTTACCCATAGTTACCTCACTGGCGCTGGTCGTCCAGCGTCACGCCCTTCGGTAGTGTAAAGTGGAATTTGGCGTCGTCCACCGGGCCGTTCTTCTGGCTTTTCAGCTGATAAACGCTGCGCTGGCCATCTTGCTCCACGGCGGTAAATCCGGTAATGGTGCCATTAGCAGCGACGTTAATCGTAAACTGCTTCAGGTTGCCGTTATTCGCTTTCGGTACCAGCGAAAAACTGTCGCCCTGTTGCTTCACATTATACTGACCCCAGTCGGCGGCGCGGTTGCGGGTGATTAACATGAACGGCGTGTTGCCGGTTGCGTTTTTTAGCCAGTTGGCGGTCGCCTGTTCAACAAATGGATTGTAAAACCACAGGGTTTTGCCATCGGACACCAGCACGCTTTCATCCGGCGCGGTCATATGCCAGTTGAACAGATTCGGCCGTTTTATCCACAATTCGCCCTCGCCCTCCTGCACCGCGCCGCCTTCGGCGCCGGTCACCCGCTGGGTGAAGCTGGCATGGAAACTGTTGACCTGATTCAAACGGCTTTGCAGCACGTTGGCATCGGCGGCAAACGCTGGGGCCGCCAGCACGGCGGCAAACAGATAAGCGGTCATCAACCGTTTTTTCATTCTTGGCATTCCTTGAGAAAGTGAGCCCGCGCGCTCCCGTCCGAGGCGCGGCAATAGAATTAACTTTATCGGAAGATGAGCGGGACGCCATAGGAATATCCTCTGAAACGTCCCGGTTTACGCATCTTTGTACGGTTGCGCCCGGCGAGAGGCGCTTACTCCTGTGACGGCGGGGACAGCACCTCGCGGTTGCCGTTGTGGCCTGGCGGACTGACAATGCCCTGCAATTTTATTTGCTCGACGATCCTAGCGGCGCGCTTGTAACCGATGCGGAACTGGCGTTGCACGCCGGAGATCGACGCGCGGCGCTTGTCGATGACGAACGCCACCGCCTGATCGAACAGCGGATCCAGCTCCTCGTCGCCGTCTAGGCCGGCAGCGCCGCCCTCACTTTCATCACCGGCGCTGGTGATGCTGTCGATATATTGCGGCCGGCCCGTGGGCTTTCCAGTCGCTGACCACCGCATGCACCTCTTCATCGTGCACAAACGCGCCATGAACGCGCACCGGCAGCGAGGAATTGGGCGCCAGATAGAGCATATCCCTCATACCGAGCAGCAATTCGGCGCCGGTCTGATCGAGAATAGTACGGGAATCGATTTTGCTAGAAACGGTAAAGGCGATTCGCGTCGGGATGTTGGCCTTGATAAGACCGGTGATAACGTCCACCGACGGCCGCTGCGTCGCCAGCACCAGATGAATACCGGCGGCGCGCGCTTTTTGCGGCAGGCGGGCAATCAGCTCTTCCACCTTCTTGCCAACCGCCATCATCAGGTCGGCAAATTCGTCCACTATCACCACGATATAGGGCAGTTTTTCCAGCACCGGCGGCGCCTCCGCCATGCCGTCGCCGGGTTTCCAGAACGGGTCCGGCACCGGCCGTCCCATGCCTTCCGCCTGCTCGATACGTTTGTTATAGCCCGCGAGATTGCGCACGCCGAGCGCCGACATCAGCTTATAGCGCCGCTCCATTTCGCCCACGCACCAGCGCAGCGCGTTGGCGGCGTCCTTCATGTCGGTGACCACTTCGGTCAGCAGATGGGGAATGCCTTCATATACCGACAATTCCAGCATTTTCGGGTCAATCATGATAAAGCGCACCTCTTTCGGCGTCGCCTTAATACAGGATACTGAGGATCATGGCATTGACCCACACAGATTTCCCGGAGCCGGTCGTTCCCGCCACCAGCAAATGCGGCATTTTGCCCAGATTGGCAATCACCGGCTGGCCGCCGATATTCTTGCCGAGCACCAGCGCCAAAGGCGAGCTGGTTTCACGGAATTTATCGCAATCGAGCACTTCGCGCAGATGAACCGTCTGGCGCCGCTTATTGGGCAACTCCAAACCGACGTATGGATTACCGGGAATCACTTCCACCACCCGCATCGCCATCGCCGATAGCGAGCCCGCCAGATCGCGGGACAGATTGAAAATTCGCGCCGCTTTCACGCCGGGCGCCAGATCCAGCTTGAAGCGGGCAATGACCGGCCCCGGCGAAATGCCGACAACTTCCGCCTTGACGCGATAGTCTGCCAGCAGGGCTTTCACTAGACGCGCCGTTTGCTCCAGGGCGAACATGCCCACCGGCTCCTCTTCCCGCGGCGGCGGGGTCAGGAGATCCATGGTCGGCAACGGCGTGGACGGTTTTTGCAGCGGCTGTTCCTGACGCACCAGGAACGGATGGATCAGACTGTCCATTGCCGGCGTCTGCGGCGCGCGCGGCGGCGCCATAACCCTGCGACACGCCGTCGTCGTCAAGCGCCATCACTGTCGTGCCAGCGGTCGTCCTCGCTTGCGTAGGCGGCGGAGGGCGGATCGCCCGCGGGGCGCGCGCGGGGGCAAACTGCGCTTTCTGCGCCGCAAAATCAGCGTCCCGACGGCTGCCCATGCCTGCCACGGGCGCGCTACCCGCCCCGGGGCGGGCGTCGATATCGGGCGGCGGCGACAGCGGCGAGAGGCGCCGCCGTGGGAATACCCGCCATGCGCCGCCGGAGTGTCACCAGGGTAGCGCTGCAGCTGCTGACGGGCAAAATCCTCCGCCAGACGCTGCTGCTCATCCCACGCCGCTTCCTCTTCCGGTGACGCGAACGCCGGTCTGAGCGTGGTTTCAACCGGGGACGCATCAGTGTCCCGCGCCGTCAGCGGACGCTCGTCAAAGCTGTCAGCCGGCGCCAGCGTATCAGCCTGCAGACCCTCCTGAGGGGAGCGCTGCTGCGAGGGGATCTTGATCCCGTACGAGGAGGCCAGTTCCCGCCGCGTCGGGATACGCACCGGTTTCGGGCGCGGCAGTTCCGGTCCGATACCTTGTTTTACCGGCGGGTTGTAGTCATTGCCGCTGGCGGAAAACGCCGGCATGAAGGTCAGCGGCGTGCCCCCTTGCCCCGCGGGGGCGGCGCCTGCCGCCAGCGCGCCGCTGTTTTGCTGCGCGACGGTGAAGTCGTAGGGGGTATGCGGGGCGGCGGGATCCCGTTGCCAGTCACCCAAGCGCGGCCCCTCCTCCACTGCCAGGGCTTGCGGACTGGCCGGCGCAACGGGTAATTCAAACCGGTAATGGGGCACCTCGCCGGCCTGCGCCGGCGAGGGGGAAGCGGACGACGCAGGCTCGACCCAGGCGCCTTCGGGCGGATAATTCACGCCCGCGCCGGCGGCAAGTGGATCGCCGGCAACGCCCTGACCCGGCACGGTAACAGAGAGAACGCCAGCGCTCAGGGGGACCGCCGCGCCCGAAGGCGCGCCGGCCGGCGCCGGATTTTGCGCATGACTGTCAGGCCACTCGCCCGCTGGGTAAGTGGTTGCTCCCTGACCGGCGAGCGGGCTCGCCTCAGGCCCTTGGCCGGCCTGCGCCAGCTCGCTGTGGCGTGCGGCAACCGCTGCGGCCGAGGGCCGCAGCAGCGGATCAGGATTTGCTTCCTGCGTCAGTATGCGACTCAGCAGCGGACCGTCGTCCCCCTCCCCCTCCCCGGCGCGCCAGGCGATATCGCCCGCCGTCTCGTGATCCGCCCGGCGGTAACCCTCATCCGCTTCGTCGTCGCGCCGGCTGCGGTTGGAGACAAACGTCGCACAACCAAGCACTACCGCGCCGATTTTCTCCGCGATAGTCAACCACGACCAGCCGGTAAAGAGCGTCAGTCCCGACGCCCAGACGCACAGCAGCGCCAGGGTGGCGCTAATGCCGTTGAACCACGGCAAAATGGCATTGCTCAGCAGACTGCCGATAACCCCGCCGGAAGCGAAATAGTACAGATCGTCAACATTCAGCGCGGCCAGGCCGCAGGAAGTGAGCAGCAGCGCCAGACTCCCGATAAGCCGCAGCGAGAGACCAAACAAATCCACATACTCGCGCCTGTCGCGCTGGGCAAAGGCGCTCCAGCAAAAGAACAGCATGATGGGCGGCAGCGCATACGCCAGCACGCCGAAGGTGAAAAACAGGGTATCGGCAAACCATGCCCCTACCCCGCCGCCCAGATTATGAATAGGGCCATGCCAGGCGGTCTGTGACCAGCTTGGATCGGAGGGGCTGAAGCTGACCAGCGTCACCATCAAATAAAACGCAAAAATACCCACTACAACTAGCACAGCCTCCAGTAGCCGGCGGCCGCTGCTGAGTTTTTTGAGGGCGATATCTTTATCTTCTGTATATTCCTGGCTCAAGAAAGGCTCTCCAGGTTCCTGTTAACCGATATAATAACAGCGCCGAGATACAGTCCGGTGCTGGGACTGTATAAATTCACAGAAGTATAACCAAAACAAACCGTATTTGCACCTGGAATGCTCCTTAACGCGTCTTTATAATCAGACGATTACTCTGTTTCACTTCTTCCATGACGACATAGGTCCGAGTGTCGTTCACGCCGGGCAGACGCAGCAGCGTCTCGCCGAGCAGTTTACGATAGGCGGACATATCTGGCACGCGCGTTTTCAACAAATAGTCGAAATCGCCTGAAACCAGATGGCACTCCTGGATTTCCTCCAGCTTTTGCACCGCGGCGTTGAACTGCTCGAACACATCCGGCGCACCGCGGTTGAGGGTAATCTCAACAAACACCAGTAACGACGCATCCAGATAATGCGGGTTCAACAGCGCCGTATAGCCCCGGATGAACCCCTGGCGCTCAAGACGGCGTACGCGTTCAAGACAGGGCGTTGGCGATAGCCCTACCCGCTTTGATAACTCGACATTGGAAACCCGTCCGTCCTTTTGCAGTTCATTCAGGATATTGCGGTCGATACGATCAAGATCTTTCCCCAGGCGCTTTTTATTGTCTACCATCATTAGTGTCTCTCTCAATTCCGTCCCTGTACTTGCCATACCCTCACTAATTTCATTGTGTCAGGGGTTGTCTAAGGACCTGTTATCAGTTTTTTTAAGGTCAACCTTTTGCTGGAACCATTTAGAACCTGTCTGTCAACATATTAAACGGCATCAGGGAGCGCAGGACACACCGCTTAGGTCTGCTCCGCATACGGCTTCGCAAACCCCCACCGGTGCCCGCCACGGGCGCCAGCCACGGGCGCCAGCCACGGGCGCCAGCCACGGCCTGTTTAAATATACCCGCCTAGATGTTTTCGCAAAAGCGCAGCCGATTGTCAAAGTAAAACGATAAAAATCAGAACAACATACCGGCTGTGAGCGACATCCTTTGCCGCGTGGCGGGTTTAGCGGGGTTTTTACCCGATTATGCCCTGCAGGCAACCTTAATATAACCGCGATTAATTGGAAAAATCGTTAACTACTTTTTCATCCTTTTTTAACTCTGGTAATTTTCTTACAATGCCCAGGTTAATGAGGCGACGACAACGAGGAAAACATGTCTACGGTGAAACACAGTAAATTGCTCATATTGGGTTCGGGGCCGGCGGGCTATACCGCCGCGGTCTATGGCGCGCGCGCCAATCTGAACCCGGTTTTGATCACCGGTATGGAGCAAGGCGGACAGCTGACGATTACCACCGAGGTGGAAAACTGGCCGGGCGACCCGGAAGGACTGACCGGCCCGCTGCTGATGGAGCGCATGTACGCCCACGCCACAAAATTCAACACGGAAATCATTTTCGACCACATTACCCAGTTCAATCTGCAAACCCGCCCGTTCCGCCTCGTCGGCGATAGCGGCGAATATACCTGCGATGCGCTTATCATAGCCACCGGCGCCTCGGCGCGCTATCTTGGTCTGCCGTCCGAAGAGGCCTATAAAGGGAAGGGGGTTTCCGCCTGCGCCACCTGCGATGGCTTCTTTTACCGTAACCAGAAAGTGGCGGTGGTCGGCGGCGGTAACACCGCCGTGGAGGAAGCCCTGTACCTGGCCAATATCGCCGAGGAAGTGCATTTAATTCACCGCCGCGACACCTTCCGTTCGGAAAAGATCCTTATCCACCGCCTGATGGATAAGGTTAATAACGGCAATATCGTGCTACATACCAATCGTACCCTGGAAGAGGTGCTGGGCGACGAGATGGGCGTCACCGGCGTACGTCTGAAAGAGGTAGCCGGCAGCGCCCATGAAGATCTGGCGGTCGCCGGGGTATTTATCGCTATCGGTCACAGTCCCAACACCGCGATTTTCGGCGACCAATTGGCGCTGCAAAACGGCTATCTGCGCGTGCAGTCTGGTATCAATGGCAACGCGACCGCTACCTCGATTCCGGGCGTATTCGCGGCCGGCGACGTCATGGACCACAACTACCGCCAGGCGATCACCTCCGCCGGGACCGGCTGTATGGCGGCGCTGGACGCCGAACGTTATCTCGACGGCCTGGCCCAGGCCGGATCCCTTTGAGATAGCGCTATCGCTGCGCGGCAGGGCCGGTGTGTCGCCCCGTTGCCGCCAGGATTGCTCAGGGCAGCCAACAGCCGCCTTTTCTTTGCCCTGCCCCCGTGCATATTTGCGCGCGCGTCCGCTTCATGCCGGCGTGGCGGACGCGCGCTAATTCACCGGCAATGATTTCCACCTCGCCCGCAACAGGGTAAGATGTCGGCGTGCCGGCGCTGCAGAGCATTCCGGTCTCGCTTCCCGGCATGGGATTTCCAACGTTAATCGCCTGCCGTTCCGGCTGGAAACAGACTTTCAATAAATAAGAATCGACAGCAAATCCTGGCACGCTGGCTCCGATCGCAAAGTAAGCGGGTAAACCGCTGGCTGCACCTTTCCCTGCTGCTCGGCCTGATAAGCGCCGTTATCATCGTCGCACAGGCCTGGGCGCTGGCCGGGTTTGCTACAGGCGTTGATCATGGATAACACTCCGCGCGCCACTCTGACCGGTGGCTTTGTCGCCCTGGCGTCGTTATTTACGCTGCGCTCGGCGGTCAACTACGCTCGTGAACGGGTGGGCTTTATCGCCGGTAGTTTGCTGCGCCGCCAAATCTGTGCCCAGGTGCTGGATCGTCTCGCGCGTTTGGGGCCGGCCTGGATCCGCGGCAAGCCCGTCGGAAGCTGGAGCAGCATGCTGCTTGAGCAAATCGAGGATATGCACGATTTCTACGCCCGCTATTTGCCGCAAATGGCGGTACTGGTGCTGGTGCTGGTGCTGGTGCTGGTGCTGGTGCTGGTGCTGGTGCTGGTGCCGCTGATGATCCTTATCGTGGTGTTTCCCATCAATTGGGCCGCGGGGCTGATTCTGTTTTTAACCGCGGAGCTGATTTCGCTGTTCATGGCGCTGGTCAGCATGGGTGCCGCTGACGCCAATCGACGCAATTTTCTGGCGCTGGCGCACCTGTCGGGCTACTTTCTCGACCGGTTACGCGGGCTGGAGACCCTGCGGCTGTTTTTTCGCGCCGAAGCGGAAACGGAAGAGCTCCGCCGCGCGACCGAGTCATTCCGTCAGCGCACCATGGAAGTGTTACGACTGGCGTTTCTTTCCTCTGGCGTATTGGAGTTCTTTGCCTCGATTTCCATTGCCGTGGCGGCAGTGTATTTCGGCTTCTCCTACCTGGGAGAGCTGCATTTCGGCAGCTATGGAACCGGCGTCACGCTTTTGCCGGCTTTCTGGTGCTGATCCTGGCGCCGAAATTCTTTCAGCCGTTGCGCGATCTGGGGACGTTCTACCACACCAAAGCCCAGGCGGTGGGCGCCGCGGTATCGCTGGTCTCCTTTTTGGAACATGACGATGAAGCCCAGGGCGCCGGCAGCGAACTCGCCGGACCGCTGAACTTTTCCCTCCCGGCGGGCCAGCGGGTGGCCATCGTCGCCGCTTGCGGCGTGGGCAAGAGAGCTCCCTGCTTAGCGTACTGATGGGGTTTCTGCCCTATCGCGGTGCGCTGCTGGTCAACGGCCGCGAGCTGTGCGCGTTCGCGCCGAGTCTGTGGCGTGAACGATTAAGATGGGTCAGTCAGAATCCGGCGCTGCCGGCGGTAACGCTGCGCGACAATATCCTGCTGGGCGGTGCTGGCCGCAGACGACGCGCAATTGATGCAGGCGTGAAGGATGCCTATGTGGCAGAGTTCCTCGCTGCGTTGCCCGACGGACTGGATAATGCCGTCGGCGAAGACGCCGGCCTCCTCTCCGTGGGTCAGGCGCAGCGTGTTGCCCTGGCGCGCGCGCTGATCCGCACACCTGACCTTGCTGCTGCTTGACGAGCCCACCGCCAGCCTTGATGTCCACAGCGAGCGGCTGGTGATGCGTGCGCTGGAACGCGCCACGCGCCGTCAGACCACATTACTGGTAACAACATCAGCTACAGGCCATCGCGGATTTCGACGTGGTCTGGGTGATGCACGAGGGCATCATTGCTCAAAAAGGCCCCTATGCCGACCTTGCCGTTAGCGACGGTGATAGCTTCCTGAGCACCGGAGCTGTACCCATGCGCGCATTCCGGCCCTATTGGGGCCCTCGCCCGCCCCCCCGGCGGACAACGACCCCTTGGCGTCTTGGCTCGCTATCCACCCGCTGCGGGCCAGCATCGGCCTGCTGACGCTCTCCGGCTGGTTCCTCGCCGGTGCGGCGACCGCGGTCGCCGCCGGTCTGTACAGCTTTAACTATATGCTGCCCGTCGCCGGCGGGCGCGGCGCGGCAATTACCCGCACCGCCGGGCGCTGGGCGGTGCGGGTAGTCAACCACGATGCCACCTTCCTCGTACTACAGCATCTGTGGCTTTACACTTTCAGCCGTATTCCTCCTCTTTCGCCCGGCGCCACCGCCCGCCTGCGCCGGGGGGAACTGCTCAATCGCCTGGTAGCGGATGTGGACACGCTGGACCATCTTTACCTGCGGGTTATCTCCCCGTTGGCGGGGGCATTGGTCGTCACGCTGACGGTGAGCGCTGGCCTCTGTCTGCTGGACCCGCGAGCGGGTTTGACCCTTGGCGCGATAATGCTGGCCATTCTGGCGCTGTTCCCACCGCTGTTTTACCCGTGCCGGCAAACCGGTGGGCGAGGCGCTGACCACCCTGCGTGCCGGTTACCGTTTGCAACTTACCGCCTGGCTTTCCGGCAATGCCGAACTCACCCTGTACGGCGGCGCCGAACGCTACCGCCGCCGGCTGGAGGCTACCGAACAGCGCCGCCAAAGCGGGCTGGGCGCCCGGCGCTCAAAGCCTGCTGCTGCTGGTGACCGGCCTGACATTGACCTGGGTGCTGTGGCTGGTGGCCGGCGACGGGGACGGCGATGGCCCGTCCGGCCCGCTGGTGGCCCTGTTTGCTTTTGCAATGCTTGCGGCGTTCGAGGCGTTGGGTCCGGTGGCTGACGCGTTTCAACATCTTGGACAGGTCATCGCCTGCTCCGTGCGCCTGAACAGCCTTGTCCAACAGACGCCGGAGGTGATTTTTCCCGCGGCCGGCCCTGCGCCGGCCGCGGGCGTCTCCCTCAGCGTCAACCGGGTACGGCTTCATTATTCCCAACAGGCAGCGGCCGCCCGCCATCGATGACCTGAGCCTGACGGTCGCCGCCGGCGAGCATATCGCTCTCCTCGGCCATACCGGCAGCGACAAATTTACCCTGCTGCAATTGTTGACCCGCGTCTGGGATCCCCAGCAGGGGGAGATCCTGCTTAATGACGTGCCGCTGCGCGAGTGGAGCGAAAGCGCGAAGCGCGCGATGACCACCGTGGTGGAGCAGCGCGTCCATGTTTTCAGGGCCACGCTGCGCGATAATCTCCGCCTGGCGGCGCCGAACGCCGACGATGAGCAGCTAAGGACCATAGTGCGGCAAGTGGGTCTTGACAAACTGCTGACGGGCAAAGGGCTCAATGCCTGGCTCGGCGAGGGGGCGGGCCCTTTCCGGCCGCGAACAGCGCCGCATGGGCATCGCCCGCGCACTGCTGCACGACGCCCCGCTGTGGCTGCTCGACGAGCCCAGCGAGGGGCTGGATGCCGTTACCGAACAGCAAATACGGCACTTGCTCGGCACGCTCGGCTAAGGGCGGACGGTAGTCATTGTTACCCATCGGTTGCGGGGACTGGAACGTTTGGACCGCATTTGTATTCTGGATCGCGGCACCCTCATTGAGCAGGGAAGCCATCAGGCGCTGATGGCGCTGCGCGGACGCTATTATCACTACACCGTCCGGTAGAGGTATACCAGTCAGCGATAAACCCCTGCCGGCCGGTGTTTGCCTGCCGGCCTTGTTCAGATGGATTGGAGTAGTCATCGGCAGCATGCGACTTTACCGGCTTTCACCCGACTCTCTGCATCTCCCACCGCCGCACGCCGCGCTCAGCGAGCCTAACGGCCTGCTGGCCTTCGGCGGTAATTTGTCGCCGCAGCGGCTGCGGCGCGCCTATCAGCTGAGGATTTTCCCCTGGTATTCCCCCGGCGACGCCATTTTGTGGTGGTCGCCGGATCCCCGTGCGGTGCTGTTTCCGCACGCGTTCCATCACAGCCGCAGTTTTAGCCGCTTCTCTCGCCGTTGCCGCTGGCGCGTCACCTTGAATCAGGCGTTCGCCGATGTGGTTGCCGCCCGCGCCGAGCGCGGCACGGAAGGCAGCTGGATCGGTCCGGAAGTCGAAATCGCCTATGGCCATTTGCATCAGCTCGGCCATGCCCATTCGATCGAAGTCTGGGACGACGAGACGCTGGTCGGCGGCATGTATGGCATGGCGCTGGGGGCGGTATTTTTTGGCGAGTCGATGTTTAGCTGCCGGCCGAACGCATCGAAATTGACGCTGGGGCGTTTTTGTCGGTATTTTATGCATCAGGGCGGAAAAATGGTAGACTGCCAAGTATTGAATACGCATACCGCATCGCTTGGCGCGCATAATATTGCGCGCGGCGATTTTCTGGCTATGGTTACGCAATTACTGCCTGAACCGCTGGCGGCCAGCTGGCTGCTGGCAACCGCAAACCCTTTTTAGCGTCCTTCCTGATTCTGAAGGGGGCAGATGATGCGGCTTTCTTCATCATTTCTTTACATAATGAGAATTTTTCGGCATTATCTTGCGGGTTAAAAACTATGGTATTCACACCTAGAGGATTCGATGGCCAAAGAAGACAATATTGAAATGCAAGGCACCGTACTGGACACGCTGCCTAACACCATGT
Organism: Sodalis sp. (in: enterobacteria); assembly: GCF_051710625.1. Lineage (GTDB taxonomy): Bacteria > Pseudomonadota > Gammaproteobacteria > Enterobacterales > Enterobacteriaceae > JBPESN01. Next base: position 14,530 of record NZ_JBPESN010000005.1, read on the forward strand.
TCCGCGTGGAATTGGAAAACGGGCATGTGGTGACCGCGCATATCTCCGGTAAAATGCGCAAGAACTACATCCGTATCTTGACGGGCGACAAAGTCACCGTTGAGCTGACCCCGTACGATCTGAGCAAAGGCCGCATTGTCTTCCGCAGCCGCTGAGATTATCTGAGCGCGTTGCCCCGGGCGGGTTCCGGCGATGATTTTATCGGCATAATGCGCGATAATTCTCCCTGCCGCGACCCCGGAGAGTATTTCTCCTCGCCATAACGGCTGAAGAAGGCGATGACCCCGGTACCAGCTATTCGGCTGCGCAATCCGGGCTATCGCCCCTCTCATGCCGCTTCGCGTCCTGCCGCATCGGTTCCTACCCCGCTCATCGCGACGCGCGACGCCGTCTCCTGCGCGATCATTTCCTATGTGCTTCTCACCTGCGCCGCTCTGCAAGCGTCTGTGTCCCGCCTGTTTTCCAGCGGCCTGTGCAGCACTCGGCCTTGCCGCCCCGCTTTCGCCTACGCCCGTCAAGACCGCAGCTGGGGCGCAAAAAAAGGGCGATACCTTCGGGTATCGCCCTGCTCAGGCCACACGGCCAGGGGCTAGTGCACCGCCCCTTCGGCCTTGCGTTTCTGCGCGCTAAGAAACTGGTATTTGAGCGTTTGCCTCTCTTTGTCCAGTTCCACCCGCACCGAGCCGCCATCCACCAATGAACCAAACAGCAGCTCGTTGGCCAGTGGTTTTTTCAGATTCTCCTGCATCACGCGGGCCATCGGCCGGGCGCCCATCGCTTTGTCGTAACCTTTGTCGCTGAGCCAATTGCGCGCATCGTCTCTGACCTCCAGCGACACGCCTTTGGCGTCCAACTGCGCCTGCAGTTCGACAATAAACTTGTCGACCACCTGCTGGATAACGTCGGTGGAGAGATGATTGAACCAGATGACGTTATCGAGACGGTTACGAAATTCCGGCGTAAACACCTTCTTGATCTCCGACATGGCGTCCGTGCTGTTATCCTGCTGAATCAGCCCTATCGACTGGCGCTGGGTTTCCTGTACGCCGGCATTGGTCGTCATCACCAGTATCACATTACGGAAATCCGCTTTGCGGCCGTTGTTATTGGTCAGCATACCGTTATCCATGACCTGCAACAGCAGATTAAACACGTCCGGATGGGCTTTCTCGATCTCGTCAAGCAACAGCACGGAATGCGGATGCTTCAGCGCGGCGTCGGTCAGCAACCCGCCCTGATCGTAGCCCACATATCCGGGAGGCGCCCCGATCAGGCGGCTGACGGTATGCCGCTCCATGTATTCCGACATATCAAAACGCAGCAGCTCGATATCCAGCGCTTTGGCCAGTTGCACCGTGACCTCGGTTTTACCGACGCCCGTCGGACCGGCAAACAGAAAAGATCCCACCGGCTTATGTTCCTGACTCAGCCCGGCGCGGCTCATTTTGATAGCCTCGGTCAGTACCTCGATCGCCTTATCCTGACCGAAGACCAGCATCTTCAGACGGTCGCCCAGATTTTTCAGCACATCGCGATCGTTCGCCGACACCGTTTTCTCGGGGATACGGGCGATACGCGCCACCACCGACTCGATATCCGCTACGTTGACGGTCTTTTTACGCTTGCTGACAGGCATCAGCTGGCTGCGGGCGCCCGCTTCATCAATAACATCAATGGCTTTGTCCGGCAGATGGCGATCATTGATGTATTTGACCGCCAGCTCCACCGCCGCCCGTACCGCTTTGGCGGTATAGCGCACATCGTGGTGGGCTTCGTATTTGGTTTTCAGCCCGGTCAGGATTTGCACCGTTTCTTCCACGGTCGGTTCCGTAATGTCTATCTTCTGGAAACGACGCGTCAGGGCGCGGTCCTTCTCAAAGATATTGCTGAATTCCTGATACGTCGTTGAGCCCATCACGCGGATTTTGCCGCTGGAGAGCAATGGCTTAATCAGATTGGCGGCATCCACCTGCCCGCCCGACGCCGCACCAGCGCCGATGATGGTATGGATTTCGTCGATAAACAGAATGCTGTTCTGATCCTGTTCAAGCTGCTTGAGCAACGCCTTGAACCGTTTCTCGAAATCACCGCGGTATTTGGTACCGGCAAGCAATGACCCGATGTCCAGGGAGTAAATGGCGCAGTCAGCGATGACTTCAGGCACTTCGCCGCGCACGATTCGCCAGGCAAGCCCCTCCGCGATGGCGGTTTTACCTACCCCGGATTCCCCCAGCAGCAGCGGGTTGTTTTTCCGGCGACGGCACAGAACCTGAATGGCCCGCTCCAGCTCGCGGTCGCGGCCAATCAGCGGGTCAATGCCGCCAACGCGCGCCAACTGATTAAGGTTGGTGGTGAAGTTTTCCATACGCTCCTCCCCGCCTGACTGCTCTTCGCTGACCGGCGTTTCAGGCCCGGGTGCCTGCGTCTCGTCTTTACGCGTACCGTGGGAGATAAAATTCACCACGTCCAGCCGGTTGACATCATGCTTGCGCAGCAAATAGACCGCCTGAGATTCCTGCTCGCTGAAAATCGCCACCAGCACGTTAGCGCCGGACACTTCGCTGCGTCCGGACGACTGGACGTGGAAGACCGCCCGCTGCAGCACGCGCTGAAAACTGAGCGTGGGTTGCGTTTCACGCTCTTCATCACTTGCGGATAAGGTCGGTGTGGTTTGTTCGATAAAGGCTTCCAGTTCCTGGCGCAGGGCCACCAGATCGACCGTGCACGCCTCCAGCGCTTCGCGCGCCGCAGGGTTGCTGAGCAGGGCAAGCAGCAGATGTTCCACGGTCATAAATTCATGCCGGTGCTCACGCGCTCTGGCGAAAGCCATGTTTAAACTGAGTTCCAGTTCTTGATTGAGCATTGGCACCTCCCCAAATAGATTGCCTTTTTAGGCTTTTTCCAGCGTACAAAGCAACGGATGCTTGTTTTCCCGGGCGTAGCGGTTGACGTGAACCGCCTTGGTTTCCGCGACCTCCGCGGTATAGATTCCGCAGACGGCCTTTCCCTGATAATGGACCCTAAGCATCAGTTGCGTTGCACGTTCAACATCATAAGAAAAGAACTTTTGCAATACGTCAATAACAAATTTCATTGGAGTATAGTCGTCATTAATAAGTATGACTTTATACATAGATGGGGGTCGTACCGCATCTTTCACCTGTTCTTTAGCCAGATGCTGCTCATCCAGCTTGTCGCTTGTCTTACCCATCGTGTTGTTCCAACGCTAAATCATCACCGCTGCGCTAGAGCAGCCCCTTTCTTTCATCTTACCATTGGATAATCAAAATAGCCGCCGGCAGCGTCAGGATTTTGTCCGGGTGTGCCGGCATCCGTCCGGAAAAAACGGGTTAAAGCGTTAACTGCTTCAAAGTTTGATAATGTCGTCAGCCAACTCTATAGCCATCGCTTGATCTCTTATCGCTATCCTCTAGAGTGTAGAGGCATAAGCGGATGCGGGTAATCAGCCGCTTACGACGTCAACTATCCTCATCACATAAAAGCTTCGGTTGCGAGGGATGTAGAAACATGGAGACGGGTAAAGTTAAATGGTTCAATAACGCCAAAGGTTTTGGTTTTATCTGCCCGGAAAACGGCGGCGAGGATATCTTTGCGCACTATTCAACGATCCAGATGGACGGTTACCGGACGCTGAAGGCTGGACAAGTCGTCAGATTCGAGGTTCATCAGGGGCCCAAAGGGAACCATGCAAGCCTAATTGTGCCTGTTGAAACCGAGACTGTTGCCTAAATAACGCGCCTCGCAATTTAAAGGTGTCACCGCATGAAATGCCAGCCTGCCCCTGGCATTTTTTTCTGCCGCTGACACCTGCATACTCTCAAGTTATAACACTTTTCTTTTACGGCGCAAGTTTAATTATGCGATAAATCACCCGTCGCGCCACACACCGGTGGGCGAGGTGTTTTTACACAACGCTGGCCTTTACAGCGCCGGCGCTTTTCGCTAGCGTGTGGCGGTCAATCGCCTCGCTGCGCCATTGGGCCATAAGGAAGTGGTCCGTTCATGTATGCCAGTATATTGCTCATTCCTTGTTCCGCTCATTGTCGGCTATCTGCTGCCGCGCCCGCCCATCAGGTGGCTTCGGGGGGTTAACCGCGCCTTGAGCGCCATGGTGTATGTCATTTTATTCCTGATGGGCATCAGCCTGGCCTTTTTGCCCAACCTCGCCAGCAATCTGCTGCGCATCGGCGTTTATACCGCCGTCAGCGCCCTTTGTATCCTGGCGATGAATGTACTGGCGTTAGGGCTGCTGGAAAAAGCTCTGCCGTGGCGGGGCGCCGTCGCGATCGTACAAGGTTTTTTGCTCAGTCTGCTGGCGCCGGTGCTTATCGCTCTGTTTTCGGTGCACGCCAACGGCTGAGCAGGCTGACGCCCTAGGTCACTCCGGCCGCCGTACTCGCGCGGCCATAATTCCTTACCCCCCCCCGCCGCCGATAAGGTCTACCCTATAACCAGACGGCCGCCCGGCGCGGCGCTGCCGAGACATTCTCTACAGAGGTAGCCATGAAATACACTGTAGCGGCGATGATTGCCCATACACCCTGGAACAGGCCGGCGTAAAGCGGATATGGGGAGTCACAGGCGACTTGCTGAATGGCCTGAGCGATAGCCTTAACCGGATGGGCACCATCGCGTGGCACGGCACGCGCCATGAGGAGGTCGCCGCGTTTGCGGCCCGCGCTGAAGCCCATGTCACCGGCCAGCTCGCGGTATGCGCCTGATCCTGCGGGCCGGGTAACCTGCATCTGATAAACGGGCTGTTCGATTGTCACCGCAACCAGGTGCCGGTTCTGGCTATCGCTGCTCATATCTCCTCCAGTGAAATCGGCAACGGTTATTTCCAGGAAACCCATCCCGAGTCGCTATTTAGCGAATGCAGCCACTACTGTGAACTGGTGTCCAATCCCGAACAACTGCCGCAAGTATTGGCCATTGCTATGCGCAAAGCCATCATCTATCGGGGCGTATCAGTGATTGTCCTGCCCGGCGATGTCGCCCTTAAGCCGGCGGCGGAAGGGGAACGGCCGGACTGATATCACCCTTGCGCGCCGCCGCCGGTGCCGCCCGTAGGCGAGCTGGAGAAACCCGCCGCCCTTGCTTAATGATGCCCGCAACGTGACGCTCCTGTGCGGCAGCGGCTGCGCTGGCGCCCACAACGAGGTTGTCGCGCTGGCCCGCCAGCTGCAAGCGCCGCTGGTGCATGCCCTGCGCGGCAAAGAACATCTGGAATGGGATAACCCCTATGATGTCGGCATGACCAGCCTTATCGGCTTCTCCTCCGGCTATCAGGCGATGATGAACGCCGATACGCTGGTTTTGCTGGGCACTCGTTTTCCGTACGGCGCGTTTTACCCGCAAGAGGCGCGCATCATCCAGATCGATATCGCCCCGGGCAGCCTGGGAGCCCACTGTGCGCTGGATATGGCGCTCGTGGGGGATATCAAATCTACCCTGGCGGTACTGCTGCCGCGGCTGCACGCAAAAACGGACCGCGCATTCCTCGATAAGGCACTGGCACATTACCGCGACACCCGTCGCAACCTGGACGCGCTGGCACAGCCGAGCGGCGATAAAGCGATTCATCCGCAATATGTAGCCCATGAAATTAGCCGTCTGGCGGCACAGGACGCGATTTTTACCTGCGACGTTGGGACACCCACGGTTTGGGCGGCCCGCTATCTGACCATGAACGGCCGGCGTCGGCTGCTCGGTTCGTTTAATCACGGCTCGATGGCCAACGCCATGCTGATGGGGGACTTTTTGTCGCTGGCGCAGATGAAATTGCCGGTGAAAATCATTATCCTCAATAATAGTGTGCTAAGTTTTGTCGCGATGGAAATGAAAGCCGGCGGCTATCTTACCGACGGCACCGATCTGCAAAATCCCGATTTTTGCCGCCATCGCCCGCGCCGCGGGCATCAAAGGTCTGCGGGTGGAAAAATCCGCCGCGGTGCTCGGCAGTATGCAGCCGCAGCCGCGGGATTTTGCCGATGACGCCACGCTGCCGCTTGATAAGGTGGCTACCGCCATTAAACCGGACGATTTCCGTTTCGCCCGCACGCGGTTGCTCAGTCTGGAAAACCCCCATAACGGCAAGGTCGTTCCACAGGATTATCTGCGTCAGGCATGGGAATTGACCCGCGAACGGCAGCTATCGCTGCATATCGACGGCGCGCGGGTCTTTAACGCCGCGGTGGCGCAGGGCATTCCGCTGAGCGAAATCAGCCAATACTGCGATACGCTGACCACTTGCCTTTCCAAAGCAAAGGATTGGGCGCCCCGGTAGGATCCCTCTTGTGCGGTAGCACAGCCTATATCGCCGGCGCCCGCTACACGCTGGCGCATCATGTTACCTGCTTGCAAGAGGATCACGATAATGTTCGCTGGCTGGCGCAGCAGTTAGCGGAATTAGTCGCGGATGTCGTCGCGCCGGGGGCACAAACCAATACGCTGTTTATCCGCCAGTCCGCCAACTTGGCGGCTAAACTGGCGCCCTGGATGCGCGACCACGGTATTATTATCGCCTTGGGCACCCTCACCCGGCTGGTCACGTATCTTAACGTCAGCCGGCAGGATCTGAAACAGGTCGTCGACTGCTGGCGGACGTTTCTCGCCCACCACGACTCGCTAGTCGCCGCCCCGTCTACCAGTGTTTATTTCCAATAACGCCCGCAGCACCGCGTCTGTTTCAGCATCGGGCAGGCCGCGGTAATCGCGCGGCCGATAGTGCATCTGAAACGCCCGCAACGCACGGCGCTGTAGCGCTTGGGGCATATCGGGCGAGACATCATAGCCCATTTGCGCCATGCCGCACAGTATCGGCGGCGCCGCCGTCGGCGCCTGGGGGTCGCGTCCGGCCAGAAAATACTGTACCTGCGCCGCCTGCGGCCAGACGCCTACCCCGGCGGCCGCCAGCTGCTGCCAGGGAAACAGCGGGCCGGGATCCTGTTTACGCCGCCAGGCGATGTCGCTATGTCCCACCACATTGAACGGCGTGATGGCATTGTAGTGGCACACTAAATTTGGCCACCCGAACAGAGGTGATATGCTCACCTCAGAACAACACGGGTGCACCAATGAAAAGAAGAAACTTTAGTCCTGAATTCAAACGCGAATCCGCTCAACTGGTTGTCGACCAAAATTACACCGCCGCACCAGCAGCAAAAGCCATGGACGGCGGCCTTTCTACGATGACGAAATAGGTAAAACAACTGCGTGATGAGCGACAGGGGAAAACGCCAAAAGCCTCTCCCATAACCCCGGAACAAATCGAAATACGTGAGCTCAAGAAGAAGGTACAACGCATTGAAATGGAAAACGAAACATTAAAAAAGGCTACAGCGCTTTTGATGTCAGACTCCCTGAACAGTTCTCGTTAATCAGGAAACTCAGAGCGCATTATCCTGTGGCCACACTCTGCCACGTGTTCAGGGTTCATCGCAGCAGTTACAAATACTGGAAAAGTCGTCCTGATAGGCCAGACGGCAGGCGAACGGTATCGCGCAGTCAGGTTCATGAACTGCACAGTATTAGCCATGGTGCAGTTGGCGCGAGAAGTATCGCCACCATGGCAACCCAGAGAGGCTTCCGGATGGGGCGCTGGCTCGCAGGCAGGCTCATGAAAGAGCTGGGGCTGGTCAGTTGTCAGCAGCCGACGCACAGGTATAAGCGTGGCGGTCAGGAGCATGTTGCGATCCCGAATTATCTTGAGCGCCAGTTCGCTGTAACGGAGCCAAACCAGCTATGGTGCGGCGATGTGACGTATATCTGGACCGGGAAACGCTGGGCATACCTTGCGGTTGTTCTTGAATCTGTTCGCGAAGAAACCGGGGGGCTGGGCTATGTCGTTCTCCCCGGACAGCAGACTGCCCATCAAAGCACTGGAAATGGCATGGGAAACGCGTAGTAAACCAGCCGGAGTGATGTTCCACAGCGATCAGGGTAGCCACTATACGAGCAGGCAGTTCCAACAGTTGCTGTGGCGTTACCGGATCAAACAAAGCATAAGTCGGCGGGGTAACTGTTGGGATAACAGTCCGATGGAGTGCTTCTTCAGAAGTCTGAAAAACGAGTGGATACCGGTAACAAGCTACATAAGCTTCAGCGAAGCAGCTCATAAAATTACCGACTATATCGTGGGATATTACAGCGCACTCAGGCCGCATGAATATAACGGCGGGTTGCCACCAAACGAATCAGAAAATAGATACTGGAAAAACGCTAACGCGGTGGCCAGTTTTAGTTGACCACTACAATCTACAGGTCTTCCCAACGTTGGACTATGTCAAAAGCCATAGTACCCGCGGAGACTCGGTAATTTCTCCCGAGCGGTTGAATACTCTGTTCCTGGATCTGCGCTACCCCTTGCGCCTGACGGACGTCAATGCGGCGCGGGGGCGTGCGTTCCCGAAGTGACTGTACAATCAGGCTTTCCACCGCCCGCAGGCGCGCGGCGCCCCTTGCCTGTACGGCATCTTCCGCCTGCCCCGGCCGGTTAGTGATAGAAGAAATGTCCCCCGCGCAGCGTATCCAAGGTGTCGTGTTGTTTCATGGTCTCAGCGATAGGGTGCGCATTTATGACAGCGAACGCGGGTTGCCCTCGGTGTTGGCGACGCGCGCGGAAGCGGCGTTAGGGATAAAAGGCCCGCGAGGCGCGTAGCTCACCGTCGATGCCGGCGCATGGATGCCGCCGGTGTTCTGGCTTGCCGCTGCCAGCGGCTTGACGCTTGCGCAATTGGACGCCGCCGGCGCCATCGCCAGCGACGACGCATCGGTGTGCACCGGTCAGGTGTTTAATGACGAAGGCGGCCTTAAGGGCAACAGCGGCCAATTTTTCTATCTCGGTAATCTGTCCAGCACGTTGGAGAGCACCACCGGCGCAATACAACGCCCTGCTGCGCAAATATCAGCACGGCAGCAAGCCATGCTTAACGCTCAAGCATGGCGCGGGAACACTTTCTTCAGAAAGTGACTTTATACCAGCCGTTACTCGGAAAAGAAAACGATAAATTGTTAATACGCCGGTTTCGCCCAGGGGGTGGAGGCGGAGCCCTATGAATTTAGCGAGGCGCGCAAATATACCGGGTTATATCTGGAGGGAATCAAAGCCAGCTTGCGATATTTACAACGGCGCATCGCGGCCGACAACGCCGAGTTTACGGCCTTTATCCGTCTTTTCCACGCCACGGTGAAAAACACCGCACTAGCCCAAACCGTGGCATCATTTAACGCCGTGTTGCTACGCGCCTACGACTTCATTGATAACATAGCGCGGTTGAACTATACCAATACTGCCATGGTGGGCACCGACGACGGCAATCGCACGGCGGTCTCCTCACAGCTATCGCCGACGACGTTAAAAAAAACGCCGCTATTCTATGCGGCGCAGGATGCTTATGTTAAAGGTTTCGTGGTCATCACGGATTCGCTGCTCAAACTTCTGAGTTGCCGCGATTGTGCCGATACGAAAAATCGAGGGGATTTGGCAAACAACGAATTGTTAAGCAAATTATTCTGCTTTCGTCCTCCGTTAACCGATTTATCAGTCTACAGCACGATGTGTGGGGGCCGGTGCCGAAAATCTGCTCAATTGAACCCGGAAGAGGTGCTTACCCCGCTTCAGGTGCACTACAGGAACGGCTTGATGACCGCGTTAACACAGTACGCCGAAAAACATCAGCTGACATCCACCTAAGAAGGAGGATGTAAGCGATTTTATCACCTGCATGCCGAGCTAAAAAGCGCGCTTATGATGAATAGCGCGGACTGGCTGATGCTTATCATACGCGATTATGCCGCCAGTCAACGCGCGTGCAGAGATATGGCATTTTGTGCCATATTGCCGAGTAAACACCCACCGGTTAACGGCCCTTTTTTTCCCTGGCGTCGGCGTTAGGCGTCATCAGGCAGCGCTAAGCGTCGCGATACGTAAGGTAGCTATTAGCTATTGCCGGTCCGCAAGGGCTGGCACATTGCCTCATTGTAATTGTATGATAAACGCATCATCGTTAGGATGGCTATTATAGCCGCAAGATTTTGACTGACGCCTGGACCAAGGCCCAGGCGTTTATACTCATCTACCTCTGTTTATATGCCGGCATCTTTTTTTCTGCTCTGCTGTCCATCGCTATCCCCGGCAGTATCATCGGTATGCTGCTGCTTTTTGTGTTGCTCTCTTTTCAGTTGGTACCGCCGTTACGGCTGAAACCTGGCTGTTATGTGTTAATCCGCCATATGGCGCTGTTATTCGTTCCTATCGGCGTCGGGGTAATGAACTATTATCAGCAACTGGCCGCTCAGTTGGGGCCTATCGTGGTCTCCTGCGCCGCCAGTACCGTTTTGGTGATGGTCGTGGTGGGACTCAGTTTTCATTATGTGCACTGTGAGCGGTCGATCGCCGGCCAACCACAGGACGCCGGAGACCGATAATGCTGCCCTCGCTTATCTGGTCGCTGCCGCTAACGCTCGGCGTCTTTTTTGCCTCCTGCCGCCTTGCCGGTTGGGGCACACATGCCGCTATTAAATCCGTTGCTGGTTTCCATGGTGGTGATTATTGCGCTGCTGCTGGTAACCAGCATACCCTATGAGCGCTATTTCGCCGGCAGTAAGATACTCAATGATTTACTCCAGCCGGCGGTGGTGGCGCTGGCGTATCCGTTGTATGAACAGCTGCATCAGATTCGCGCACGCTGGAAATCCATCATCAGTATTTGCTTTGCCGGAAGTCTTACCGCCATGGTGAGCGGCGCCGCTATTGCGTTGTGGCTGGGCGTTTCGCCGGAGATGGCCGCTTCGATAATGCCGAAATCGGTAAGACTACCCCCATCGCCATGGCAGTTTCACAATCCATCGGCGGCATTCCCGTGGTGACGGCGGTGTTCGCCATCTTCGTCGGTATTTTGGGCGCGGTGTTCGGCCATAGCCTGTTCAAGCTGCTGCGGATATCCACCCGGGCGGCACGCGGTCGGTCTGGCGATGGGTACCGCGTCTCACGCGCTGGGTACCGCCCGCTGCTCTGAGATGGATTTTCAAGAGGGGGCGTTCAGTTCGCTGGCGCTGGTCATCTGCGACATTATCACTTCCCTTATTGCACTTTTTTTGTTTTCCTTATTGCTTAAATTATTCGGTTAATTGTTAACGATAAGATATCGATCATAGTTAATTACGTTATCCCTGCTTACAATGATTGCCTGCCCAATGTACAGAGACCCCTTATGATTGCTCGTTTTGCACCGGCACTGGCCGCGCCTGGCCCTGCGTTACGCGCTGCCCTGGCGCCGCTGCTCAATCATCACGCCTTCGCCGGCTGACTGAGCGCTCCACAAGTTAAGGAACTCATGCAGGCCTGCGGCCTGGACGAAGACGCGTTATGCTTCACGCCACCGCCGATCACCGCCGCTAATGCCGTCACACCGCTTTCCCATTTTAACGTGGGCGCTATCGCGCGCGGCATCAGCGACAATTTCTATTTCGGCGCCAATATGGAATTCCTCGCCGCGCCGCTGCAGCAAACGGTGCATGCGGAACAAAGCGCGCCTGGCGGCAGTACCAGGATTTTCGCACTAACATCGACCGCCACATTTATCTGCGCAATATCCAGGATACCAACGAAACGCTGTTTTATCGCTTACTCGCGGCTCATTTGGCTGAGATGTTGCCAATTATCTATACTCCGACCGTCGGCGACGCCTGCGAGCGGTTTTCCGACATTTATCGCCGCGCGCTCGGCGTATTTATTTTCTATAATAACCGCGATAAAATTGAGGATATGCTGCAAAATGTTACTAAGCAGAATGTCAAAGTGATTGTGGTTACCGACGGCGAGCGCATTTTGGGCCTGGGCGATCAGGGGACTGGCGGCATGGGCATTCCCATCGGTAAACTGTCGCTGTATACCGCCTGCGGCGGCATCAGCCCCGCCTACACTCTGCCGGTGGTGCTGGATGGCGGCACGAATAACCAGCAATTGCTTACGACCCGCTGTATATGGGCTGGCGCCATCCTCGCATCACCGGCGAGCAGTACGATGAGTTTGTCGATGCGTTTATTCAGGCGGTGAAACGCCGTTGGCCGAACGTCCGGCTGCAATTTGAAGATTTCGCCCAGAAAAACGCGACCCCTCTGCTTAACCGCTATCGCAGTGAACTGTGCTGCTTTAATGATGATATTCAAGGCAGCGTCGCCGTGACGCTGGGCTGTCTGCTGGCCGACAAACTGGTGAACCTACTGGATTTCCAAAGTCATCTGGTGCAACCCAGCGATAGCATCAGCGATTGGCAGTTGGCCAGTAACACCATTTCGCTGCAGGATGTGGTGCGCAACGCCAGACCGCCGGTGTTGATCAGCGTCTCCGGCCAGCCGGGGCTGTTTACTGAAGAGATTATCCGGGATATGCATCAGCACTGTGAGCGGCCCATCGTGATGCCGCTGTCCAATCCTACCTCGCGCGTGGAGGCGACGCCGGAAGATATTTTACGCTGGACCCGATGGCGCGGCCCTGGTGGCGACCGGCAGTCCGTTTGCGCCGGTGCAGCTTGAGGGCAAAACGTACCCGATTCCACAGTGCAATAATGCCTATATTTTCCCCGGTATCGGTCTGGGCGTTTTGGCCTCGGGGGCGCCGGCCAGATAACCGACGCCATGCTGATCGCCGCCAGTCAGGCGCTGGCGGATTGCTCGCCGTTGGCCAACGGCAACGGTGGCGCGCTGCTGCCGGACATTAACGATATTCAGTCGGTGTCGCGGGTGATCGCCTTGGCGGTGGCCAAGGCGGCGCAGGTTCACGGGGTGGCGCTGGTCACGTCTGAGGAAAAGCTGCCTCTGGCCATCAAGCATAACTTCTGGTAGCCGCAGTACCGCGATTATCGCCGCACCTCTTTTTAAACCCTCCATCAACCGGCCGGGAAAACCCGGCCGGTTCAGGGGCAAATTTGCGGCATTAGCCTGACTTGCCCCTTGCACACCTTGCTTCAGCCCGACAGGTAAAGTAGCCTTGGAGCCATGACATTTTCGCGGGAAACCGGCAAAGGCTATAGTATGTTGAAACGCCTGATCTTTACCATGTTAATTATTGCAGGCGTTCTCGTACTGACGGCGACGGGCCTTGACCGCTGGATCAGCTGGAAAACCGCGCCATTCATCTATGATGATCTGGCGGCCCTGCCGCACCGTCAGGTAGGGGTGGCGCTGGGCACCGCCAAATATTACCGTACCGGCGTCATCAATCAGTATTACCTTTATCGCATTCAGGGCGCGCTTAACGCTTATAACAGCGGTAAGGTGAATTACCTCCTGCTGAGCGGCGATAACGCGCTGCAAAGCTATAATGAACCGGTAACCATGCGTCGTGACCTGATTGCGCAGGGCATGCCCGACGGCGATATCGTGCTGGACTTTGCCGGCTTTCGGACGTTGGATTCCATCATCCGTACCCGCAAAGTCTTTGACACCAACGATTTCACCATCATTACCCAGCGTTTCCACTGTGAACGCGCGCTGTTTATCGCCTTAAACATGGGCATACAGGCTCAATGCTATGCGGTGCCTTCGCCGAAAAACATGCTGTCCGTCCGGTTACGGGAAATTGGCGCTCGCCTGGGGGCGCTGTCGGATCTGTATCTTATGAAACGGGAGCCGCGTTTTCTCGGCCCGCTGATACCTATACCCGCGCACCACGAGGTTTCACAGAGGACGCAAGGCTACCCTGCCGTCTCGCCGGAACAACTGCTGGAAATCCAGCAAAAATAGCCGCATCAAGATTAAACCGGCGCCGCCGGGTTTCGCCCAATCCCATGACACAGATGCGCCGGGGGCAAACCGGCCGTAACAGAAAAACAGGTCTGACGCGAGCCAGAGAGAGCGGCCTTGCCGCAACAAGGCAGTTGGGGGTTTGGCTGCCACCGCCAGAACCGGCTGCTCTGAAGCTAAGTCCCGATTATGGCAAAGACTGGGGCATCGGCGGCAAACTATTGCTGCACCGTAAGGCTATTGCAAGGGGTAGCGAGGGGGGAGCAAAGCAGCGGGAGATGAACGCAGGCGCATTACCGCGTAGCCCCGTAGCCGCAGCGGCGCCTGGCACCGGCCCGCCCGCCCGCCCGCCCGCCCGCCCGCCCGCCCGCCCGCCCGCGACGCGGATTATTTTTTCTTAGCGTATTTCAGCAAATCAAGCGCAACCGTAAAGATAATGATGGCGCCTTTGAATAATATATTGCCAATAAGGGTTAACGCCTATATAGGTCAGACCGCAGTTGATGACGGTAAAGATGGTGACCCCGGTAACCACCCCCAGCACCGTGCCGACCCCACCGGCAAACGAAACGCCCCTACGACACAGGCAGTAATGGCATCCAGTTCATACATGAAACCGAGGTTGTCGGTGGCGCTACCGATACGCCCCGCTTCCAGCATACCGCCAAAGGCGTAAAAGACGCCCAACAAAGCATAAATCATAATCAGGTTTAACGGCACATTGACGCCGGAGACTTTTGCCGCCTCCGGGTTGCCGCCAATAGCGAAGATGTTTTTACCAAAACGAGTTTTAGTTTATAATACCCAGACAAAGATAATGGCGATCAACGCGTAAAAGGTAATGTGCGACAGTTTGAAATCGCCGAGTCGAATGAATCCTTGCGCAAAACTTGAGAAGTTCGACTCAAAACCGGCAATCGGCGAGGCGCCTACGAGACATCGTAATAAAGGGAGTTAATCCCATAGACGATAATCATGGTGCCCAAGGTGGTAATAAACGGCGTGACGTTTAGATACGCAATGATTAAACTGTTAACCAGCCCGATTACCGCGCCAATGGCGCAAACAATCAAGATCACCAGCGGAATGGGCAGGCTGTGCATATCGGGGAAGACTTTATTGACGTTATCCATGGATTGCAGTAGCGTCGCCGCCACGACAGGCGCCAGACTCACCTGCCGCCCCCCGACAGGTCAGTACCCTGTGTCACAATTAATCCGGCCACCCCAAGGGCAATAATAATCCGCACTGAGGATTGAGTCAGGATATTGCCCAGGTTCATCAGGCTCAAAAATGTTGGATCCTGAAAAATAATAATAACCAACAGCACCAGCAATACCACATAAATGCCGCCCTCTTTCAGATAAGTGAGCATGCTTTTCTTTTTCAACGCATTTATCGTTAAACCCTTAAAAAATTAAAGATACAGGGAAGCAAGACGCAAAATTTCATTCTGCGAGGTTCCTTTGGTATTGAGAATCCCCGCCATTTGACAGTTGCTCATGACCAGAATGCGATCGGTAATACCGAGAAGCTCCGGCATCTCGGATGAGATGATGATAATGCCTTTACCCCTCTTCGCCAGCTCGGTCATCAGCTGATAAATCTTGAACTCGGCGCCGACGTCGATACCGCGAGTGGGCTCGTCCAGCATCAATATTTCCGGCTGGGTGAGCAGCCAGCGGTTGATGATAACTTTTTGCTGATTGCCCCCCGAAAGCGATCCGATATAAGTGTTATGTCCCGGCGTTTTAACCCGCATCGCGGCGATGACCCACTGAATATCGCTTTTCATACGGGTATTGTTGAGCAGGGCCATCTTGTTCTTATAGCTGCGAATATTGAAAATCAGCGAATTAAAGCCGACATTCAGGAAAACATAAATCCTGGTGGCGCGGCGCTCTTTGGTCACCAGCGCGAAACCGTGGCTGATGACTTCGTTGGCGCTGCTATTTTTAATGTTTTTGCCGTGCAGACGGATAGTCCCGGCGGATTTTTCACGGATACCGAATAAGGTTTCCACGATATCGGTACGCCGCGCGCCGACCAGGCCGGCGATCCCGAGGATTTCGCCCTGATGCGAATCAAATGAGATGTCGCGAATAGCGGGCTGGCGCAACGAGGTGAAGTTACGGACTTCCAGCATTAGCTCTCCCGGCTCGCTAATACGATCGGAAAAGCGCTGACTCAGCAAACGGCCCACCATCATAGCAATAATCTGGTCCATACTCAGCCCCTCAACCGGCTGAGTGGCAATCCATTGCCCATCACGCAAAATAGTGATTTCGTCGCACAGCTAAAATATTTCTCCCATTTTATGGGAGAGGTAAACGATGCCGCAGCCGCGCGCCTTCAGTTTACGTATGATACTAAAGAGATGGTCGACTTCTTTTTCGGTGAGCGACGAAGTCGGTTCGTTCATGATGACAATTTTGTCATTATAGGAAAACGCCTTGGCTATCTCGATCATTTGCATCTGGGACACAGAGAGAGTGGCGACTTTATCCCGCAGATCGATATCGATATCCAGTTCGTCAAAAATCGTCTTGGTGTCCTGATACATTTTTTTATGGTCGACAAACATCCATTTTCGGGGGTAACGGCCGAGCCACATATTATCCATCACGGTACGCTGCAGCACCAGGTTAAGCTCCTGATGCACTATGGAAACCCCTTGTTCCAGCGCTTCTTTGGAATTCTTGAAGTTAACTTCCTGTCCCTGAAAAATGATGCTTTCTGCATCTTTACTGTAAATACCGAAAAGGCATTTTAATAACATGGATTTGCCCGCACCGTTCTCTACCATCAAGGCGTGAATGGAATGGGGACGGACATTGAGATTAACGTTATCCAACGCTTTCACGCCAGGAAATGATTTACTGATATTTTTCATTTCCAGCAGTTATTCGCCCTGCTGTTCGGTCGTAATGTCGGCCATAGTTACACCAGCTCAGAAATAGACAGGTTTCATTCTCCCGCCGGGGTCGGCGGTGGTATTAAATTTTATTTTTTGAATTGCGCTAAGTTGTCTTTATCGATGCCAACATAAGGAATACGGACGACTTTATTCTCAATCTTCCATTGTGTGCCATCTGCGGCGTTTTTGCCTTCCGCCAGATTTTTGGCCAGATCAAACGTGGCTTTGGCCTGATTGTCGACGTCGCTAAGCACGGTACCGGCCATCGCGCCCGATTTAACCAGTACCAGGGCTTCCGGCAACCCGTCCACCCCAAATACCGGGATGCTGGTTTTATTATAGGCTTTGAGGGCTTCTACCGCGCCCATAGCCATGGCGTCATTATTGGCGATCACCACTTTAATCTTGTTGGCGTTAGGCCCGGAAAGCCACGCGTCTACTTTGTCTTTCGCCTGGGGGTGTCCCACATGGCGGTATCAAGCTGCAACTGCTGGGTCTTTAATTTTTCCTGATCGTTTGGCGTCTTGATAACGTAGCTGGTGCGCGCCTCGGCATCCGGATGCCCCGGTTCCCCTTTCAGCATGACATATTGAATCACGCCATCTTTATTTAAATCCCAGTCAGGATGGGCTTTCCAATGTTTTGCAATCAGCTCGCCTTGAATAATGTCGAATTCTTTGGAATCGGTACCAACATAATAGGCTTTGTCGTAGCTATCCAGATCTTTGCGGCTCGGCTCTTTGTTGTAGAACACGACAGGAATGTTGTTGCCGCGGGCTTTCTGAATCACGACAGGCGCAGCCGCAGGATTAACCAGGTTAATCGCCAGCGCTTTGACCCCTTTGGCGATAAGGAGGTCAATTTGGTCATTTTGTTTAGACTGATCGTTCTGGGAGTCATTCATTAGCAGCGTCACGCCGGAACTGTCTTTAGCATTTTTTTCCAGGGCTTTGCGTACCACCGACATGAAATTGTCGTCATATTTATAAATCATGACGCCGATACGCACGTTCGCGGCCTGCGCAGCCATGGAAAACATCAGGCCGGATAGCCCCCCGCCAGACGGCATCACGGACCGTTGCAGTTGCGCCATTCGAGAATGTTTCGAACGACGCATTTATCCATGTCTGACGGGAGAACGGCTACAGCATGTCGGGAGGGATGCTAATATAATGTGAATGTTCTCACACTTTAAAATCGGTTACATTTCATCTTGTGGCGAAGCAGCGATCGCCGTCACAGTTTGGCGCGGCGCGACAGAATGGCGACGGACCAGCGTCGGCATATAAAGATGGTTCTGGCTAGGATCAAGTTGACCGGCCGTCCCTTTTAACGCTAATTCTGTCGCTGCTACCGCCATCATCCAGACAGGATAGCGCACCGTCGTCAGATGCGGACTGGTGTAGCGCGACATGGGAAGATCGTCAAAACCGATAACGGAAAAATGCGCTGGCACGGTGATACCGTTTTCTTTCAGGGTTGCCAACCCCCCGACCGCCATGCTGTCGTTATAGACAAACACGGCGCTCAACTGCTGATTGCGACCGAGCAGCTCCACCATCGCCTGTTCACCGCCGTGCAGATAAGGGTCCGCCCTCACCTGCCAGCTTTGCTGTGGCGTAATACCCGCCTCATTCATGGCCAGCAGGTACCCCTGGTGCCGCTGGTATTGGTCCTCAATATCATGGTTGGAGCCGATATAGCCGATATTGCGGTGCCCTTGCTTGAGCAGCATCCGCGTAGCCATCAGCGCGCCAGCCACGTTGTCCAGGGCAACGCAGCGGTGTTCGTATCTGGCCACGATACGGTTGATCAGCACCATACCCGGTTCGCTTTGCATAAAACCGATGAGTTCCTCATCGCTGAGCATTTTGGCATGTACTACCAGGGCGCTACAACGCTGGCGTATCAGTACCTCAATGGCGTGACGTTCTTTATCCGCCTGATGATAGCTGTTGCTAATCAGGACATTCTTCCGATGCCGCTGCGCCACGTCATCCACAGCTTTTACCAACGCGCCAAAGAAGGGGTCGGCGACGTCCATGACGACCACCCCGATGGTATCGCTGCTCTGGTTAGCCAGCGCCTGCGCATTAGCGTTAGGACGATAACCCAATTGGGATACCGCTGAGAGTACGCGCTCCCTCGCCTGCTTACTGGCAGACGCGCTGTCGTTCAACACCCGAGAAACGGTTGCCACTGACACACCCGCCAGGCGGGCTACATCACGAATCGTTGTCATACAATCAGCTCTTCCCTCATGTTTCTCACTCCTTGTGATAATAATTACGAAACATTTGCGCTTATCCTAACGGGTTTAAATTAAACGCAGCGTGAATCAGGTCACAGAACCGAAAGCGCTTACATCATAAAATCCCGGTGATATGCGGCAGAAAAAAGTAAAAAGGCTATCAAAATAAAACGTTACAGTACGTTGTAACTATATTTATCCCCGCCCTGCACGGCCGGGCGACATCCTGTTTCGTACTGCAGGGAAATCGGTTTATGAAGACCCCGGCTATGGAAACGTAACGTTAGGCAGCCGTGGCCTTATAAAGGCGCAGAACAGGAGAAACATCAATAGTCCAACAGCGCGGCCGTTGCAGTGACGGATGCTGTACAGCGACATCGGCGGCTGTAGTTTTAGAGCCTGGCTTGACGGCTAAGCCCTAGAAAAATCTGATTTTACCGGCTGTGTCTGTTGCGCTGGAGCGCAAAAAGTTATACTCGAAAAATGAAGATTTTCAATGAACATCATGCATATTAAGCCGTAACACAGTATTAAGCATGATGCTCAGTGCCTGGATTGGACCAACAATAATAAAGTGAAATAACCATGCTTATTTACAATGGATGTCATGACTGCAACTCATTGATTTTAATTTTGAAACGGACTAGTTCTGATAAATTTACTTAGTGGTCCGGCCCACGGGTGTAGATAAAAATGAAAATATTCGCTATTTGCATGGTGAAGGATAAAATCGACGTATTGGAAAAAGCGCTGGAAGCGGCTTTACCCTGGGTCGATAAGATTTTTTTGATTAATCATGCCAGCACGGATGGAACGTGGGAACTTATCAATCAGAAATTTCGCCATTGGGATAAAGTGGAAGTTTACGGCCAGATTACAGATGAATTTACCGACGGACTTCGCTCGCGAGCCTACAATAAATTCCGTCAGCAGGCACAGGAAGGCGACTGGTGGTGTCGGTTAGACTCTGATGAACTTTATATTGATAATCCGCGTGAATTTTTAGCCAAGGTCGGCAAGCATTACAATATTGTGCAATGTGCGAGCTTTCAATATTACTTTACCGAGAAGGATGCAGAAGAATACCAGCGTCACCCGGAGCGTTATCGCGACAGGACTCGGGTGAAGTCTTACCGATGAAAGCGGCGTATAACGGCCAAGCGGGAACCCCGCTTGGCAATGAATCTCCGTGCCGGCCAGGCTTATCACGAGCCGAACAGGCCGTCAGTTCGGTTTGCCACCATGGGTGCGTCGCGCAGACCCAGCGTTAGCCGGGCCTTCGCTCTCGCCAACGCTTCGGGCGCGGCCGACACGGGTTCCCCGTCGCCATGCCATAGGCAGTCAACGCCGTCAGCTGTCCAGCTCCAGCCGTGCCAAGGTCCCTCCCCTGTCTTTACGGTTACTCAGGGTAAAGCAGCCATGATGTAATTGCGCAATACGGGTGACGATACTCAGCCCCAGACCAATACCGTTATATCGCTGATCTATTCTGACAAATTGCCGGGTCAATTCCACCGCCCGCGCTCCGTCGATACCAGGCTCTTCATCCATGACCTGCAAAATACATTGGCGCCCCGACGGGGTTTCATCTTGCTGCAGAGTAACCGTAATGGTGCTTCCGTCCGGACAATAACGGTGGGCATTTTCACCAGATTGCGCAGTAACAAACGCAACAACACCGCGTTACCCTGGATCACCGGATCGGCAGCCAGTAATTGCCAATCTAGCCGCTGCCCGCGCAAAGCCGCCATCTCAGCCAGCTCCTCTTGTTGCGCCACCACGACATCATGCACCAACCGCACCACTTGATACTATCCGGATGAAAAGTTATTGCGGATCCGGGCCAGCATCAGCTGTTGTTCAACGGTAAACGCCATATTGTCCACCAGCTCAATGAGCAGCTGACAATCAATCTGGTGCTGCTTCTCATGCAATTCTAGATGCAAACGGATCCCCGCCAGCGGCGTACGTAATTCATGCGCCACGTCGGCGGTAAATTGTCTGTCCTGCTGCAACGTGGTATTCAGGCGCGCCAGCAGCTGATTCAAACTGCGGGTAACGGCAAGCACCTCGTTGATATCACCCGTCTCCGGTAGCGGGTCAACACTTTCCGCACTGCGGGTTTGCAGCACCGACAGCAGCCGGGTAATCCATTTCACCGCCTGAAAGCAAAAAAACAGCGTTACCAGGATCATCAGCAACGAGGGCACGCTCAAAGAGGCAATAGTCTCATCTATTTCGGTATTGACGTGCTTATTGCGCCCCGCTTCTGCGAGCGTTTTGTTGACCAGCAGGTCGATCTGCTCTTTACTTTCATGCCATAATTAAAACACGCTTATCAGCTAGCACACCAGCATGATTGCGCCAAGCACAATAATAAGCCGCCAACGCATGCTGTAAAAGCGGCCAGCGCGTATTCGCAGACCGCTCATGATTTCTCCGCGGTGGTGAGAAGATAACCGAAGTTGCTTAGCGTCTGGATACGGTCACGGCCTATTTTCTGGCGCAGATGATGAATATGCACTTCGAGCGAGTTGGAGGAGGGATCATCATCCCAACTATAAAGATCCTGATGCAGGATTTCACGATGAATGCGATGCCCCGCCCGCAACATCAGCCGGGAGAGGATCGCAAACTCTTTCGGGGTCAGTATGACCGCTTTACCGTCCACGGTGACATCATGGTGAGTCAAATCCAGAGAAATATCATCGACCCACAGCAGGTTATTACTGACGCCATGATGACTGCGAATAATGGCCCGGGCGCGGGCCAATAATTCGCTCAGCGCAAAGGGTTTAATCAGATAATCGTCTGCTCCGAAATCCAGGCCGCGTACCCGCTCGTCAATTGCGTCACGCGCGGTCAGAATTAATACCGGCACGCCGTTGCCCTGTCCGAAGTTTTTCCAGCAGCGTCATCCCATCGCCGTCCGGCAAACCTAAATCAAGAATAATCAGGCTATACGGCGTGGAGGTCAACAACGTCCAGCTTTGACGCAGATTAGCGGCGCATTTACAGGCAAAAGTTTCCTGCTCCAGCGCCTGCTGCTTGCCTTCGCGCAAGAGTTTATCGTCCTCAATGACCAAAATTTTTATTACCCGCAATCCCAGTAACAAAACGCTCATCTATCGGGCGCCACGGAGCGCGGCAGCCCGTTTTATTGACCGGAGAGCGGTCGCCGTACCACAGAGCGAAACGGCCTTAAGGCCCGCGCTGCAGCCGTCAACGGGCGGTCAATGATGGTAATAGACCTCATTTTATCCGCCATGTTCAACCGGACCGGCACTCTCGCGGCGCAGACTGGCGCAAAACGCCTTGTGACATCGTGTGGCGTTAAGGATAGCCCAGTCGGGTGGTGCAGGAACAAGCGGCGAGTGCAAAGGCCAGAGGCGGGTACAGGAACATGCGGTTAATGCAGAGGCAAGCGGCGGGCGCAGAGGGCTAGCGGTGGCTGCAGGTTGCAGCGGCCAGCGGCGCGAGCCGGGGAAAATCACCGCCGGGCACCGGCGGCGTCAAAAACACGGGGGATGGGATCCTAAGAGGCATCCGCCGGCGTCAGACCGCCGGTCAAACGCGTTAAACGTCGCCAGACCGCTTCCAGCGGCCCCTGACGAAAATACCTGAGCCACAGGGCAGATACGGCAATATTGAAAAACCAGACCGCCGGCACAAACGCCATCAGTTATAGCCGGTCGTAGGCCATAAATAATCCCAGCTGATTAAAGAGTAAGGTATAGATGAGGGTTTGCAGCAGGTAATTAGTCAGGGCCATTCTTCTGACATTGCCGAGGAGGCGGATAACCGTCTTGTCGGCCAGCTGCGGCCAGAACCCATACAGCAAGGCGACATAGCCCAGCGCCTGCAGCGGCGCGCTGATTTCCCGCGGCATCTGCAGTAAAAAATCGCACCAGCGATAATCTCAGCCCAGTTGCCACTGGGCCACCACCGCCGGCAGGTTGATTATCAACCCCGCAGGCATCAGCCACAGCGCCACCCGGCGATAATGCGCCGGTTCACGGCGACCCGCCAGCCAACCGTTGCGCATCAGCCTTGCGCCTATCAACATCGCGCCGGCCAATTGCCAGCCGTATCGCGACGCTATCGCCAGCAGGCTACCGTGCAGTAAATTAAACCGCTCCCGCCAGGCTTCCGGGCCGCCCTCGGTTTGCCAATAATGTTCATACACCCGATTAGCAATATCCGGCAGCCAGAAACGGCCGGGAGGCTGGTCGCCGAGCAACAGTTGAAACACCAGCAGAAGTCCTACCTCTAAGGCATAGAGCACAATACCGGTACCGATAAGGCGGCGCTCGCTCGGCGCCTGGCGAACCAGCCCCAGGCCCACCAGGCCGCAATCCAGTAGAATATCGCCATCCCAGAAGAAGATGCCATGAATAGCCAGAGAAGCCGCGAGTGAGTCTAGCGCGTTCCTCGGGGCAACAGCAACACCAGCCCTCCGCCAAACAATAACGCAAATAGCGTCAGAAATTTGACTTGCGCCACCATATCCAGCACGGCCCAGGTCTAAGCTTCGCCGTTGGAAATACTGCCGGTATAAGCAGGATACCCAGAATGGCTATCCCGCGCGCGCAATCCAACATCGCAATGCGCTGCCGCGTGGGTGTTCTCTTCTGTCAGACGGCGCCGGCAGTGCCGTAAATAACGGTTAACAACAGATTAACCGTTATGATGCGTGATAGCACGCAAAAATTCCTGGCGGGCATTTCGGCTGGATTTAAACAGTCCACCCAGCGAGGTGGTGGTCGTGGTGCTGGTGGCATCGCGGATCCCACGCGCCTTGACGCAATAATGCACCGCGTCGATAGAGACCGCCACGTTAGTGGTGCCGAGCAGCGTCTGCAGCGCCAGCAGGATCTGCTGCGTCAACCGTTCTTGTACCTGCGGCCGCTGGACAAAAAACTGCACGATGCGATTGATTTTCGACAAGCCGATAACGCAATGTTTGGGGACATAGGACACGGTCGCCTTGCCGTCGATAATAACGAAATGGTGTTCACAGGTGCTGGTCAACGTAATATCGCGCACCGTGACCATCTCATCCACCGTCATCTTGTTCTCGATGACGGTGATTTTGGGGAAATTGGCGTAATCCAGACCGGCGAAAATCTCTTCCACGTACATCTTGGCGATACGATGCGGCGTTTCCGCCAGACTGTCATCGGTCAAATCGAGATCAAGCAACGTCATAATTTCCGTCATATGCTCAGCGATAAGACGTTTGCGCACTTCGTTATCCAGTACCTCGCCCCGCATCGGAGTTTCCAGACCACGGGCCAGTAAAGCGTCGCGTACCTGCGAGGCCTCTTTTGTCAGCGTTACCATATTTATTATTCTCCAGCAGGCGATTCGCTCCCGCGGGGTTAGCCGCAGAATGGGCAACACTCTAGTGGAGTGCGCGGGGATAATCCAGTGAATGTGTTTCATGATAGCTGAATCGCGCGCACATATCTTGCTATGGCTGACTCCAGGCCAGCCAACAGGCCGGCCACCGCCAGCGCCAGCAGAGAGGCCAGCAGCGCCGGTTCAAGTTGCCCGATCCACCAGGAGGAGAGCGCCGAGAGCATGGGACACGCCAGTTGCCCCAAGGCATAGCCGCAGGTCAGCAGACCCGCCATGTAGCGCAGATGATCGGGCGCCTGTCGGCGGCTACATTCCCAGCGTTAACTGTACAACGCTGAGAAAACCGCCGCCGGTCAGCAGCGCACCGACAATCAGGCTGCCGATACCGGGCAAACTTATCATCAGCAAGACCCCTACCCCCTCCTCCCACAGCGTCAGCGCCAGACGACAACCGGCGGATAACCGGTGACGGGTGAGGATGCCGAGCACGATACCGCCGACGATGGCGGCGCCGAATACCGGCCATACCCACTGGCCGAAAGCGCTGGCAGGAAAGTGCTGCGCCGCCATTTGCGACAGGAAAGTCGCGGGCAGAATATAGCCAAAGCCCGCCAGGGAATAGCTCCATACCAGCTTTTTCAATGGCAGGCGTAGCGCCGGTAAACTGGCGGTCTGGGCAGGGTGCACCAGCGTGCCGCTGCGCGGCAGATTGCGGCTGATAAAGACGATAAGCACCGCGGCGACGGCGCCGTAAACCAGCCAGGCGGTGGGCGCGTCAACCCGACAATAATGCAGCAACATCACCAGCATGCCGCTGACGAAAATGCCGGTGCCGGGACTGGCAAAGACCGCGGCGCTCAATGCCGGACGGCGTAGCCGCAACAGTTGATCGTTGGTCCAGGCCGCCACCAATACCATCGCCGAGCCGCTGGACCAGCCGATGAAAAACCGCAGCGCGGCATGGCTTCAGGGCTGATGCAGCAGCGCTGACAACAAGGTCAGCGCCACCGCGCCCCAAACCCCGAGCCACAGCCGTTTTTCCAGACCGCGGCGAGCGCGCATCGCGTCATAGGCCCCCAGTAAATAACCCAAATAATTGAATACCGCCACCAGCGCCGCGCTGGTCAGGGTGAGCTGTCCGTCCGCTATCATTAGCGGCACCGGCGGCGTAAAAGCAAAACGCCCTATCCCCATGGCCAGCAGCAATGCCAGAAACCCGCTTAATGCCACCTTTATGGCCATATTAACTCCACGACGACGCATTGTAGTTGCTAAAAGAATGCCCTATCGCTAGAATCATGAAAAATGAACAATTAAGACCAAGTTGATGACAAAATGAGAATGTATAAATCTGACCCAACTTAAAATGTTTTGCTGTGTGGCTGAAACCGGCTCTCTGGCCCGTGCCGCCGAGCAGCTTCATCGGGTGCCGTCCAACCTGACCACCCGGCTGCGTCAGTTAGAGCACGAACTGGGCGCCGGTCTGTTTATCCGCGAAAAACAACGGATGCGGCTGTCGCGCATGGGACATAATTTCCTGTGCTATGCTATCCGTGTTCTGGCGCTGAGCGAGGAGGCCCTCGCGATGAACCGGGCGGGCGTTTCCCGCTGGGGTCGATGGAAAGCACCGCCGCCGCCCGTCTGCCGCGGTCTGCTGGGCGCCTACCATCAACATTTTTCTCAGGTGCCCTCATCGCTTATCACCGGCACCTCCAGCGAGATCATCAACGGCGCTCGCGCCGGTACGCTGGCGGCAGCGTCTGGTAGACGGGGCGGTGGAGTATAACAATATTCACGGCTGCGTCAGCTTCCGCGAAACGCTGGGGTTAATCTCAAGCCCGGATCAGGCGGCTATCACATCAGCCAAAGATATTGCCGGCCAGGCGGTATTTGCCTTTCGCCACAGCTGTTCGTACCGGCAAAAATTAGAACGCTGGGTTTACGCCGATGGCGTCAACCCCGGTACGATAATGAAAATTTAATCCTATCATGCCATGCAGGCCTGCGTAGCCAGCGGTGCCGCCGCTGGTGTGCTGCTGTCCTTGTCGGTGCTGGCGGCAGTTGCCCTGCCGTGAGCGGGTCAAGGTGCATCCGCTGCCGCGTCATATTGCCAACGCCGCGACCTGTCGCAAATGGGCGGCGCGATGCGCTTCGAGCTCAACGCCGAAGCCTTGAAACAGCTTATCATCGATACTCACGATGCCACCACCGACGAGGATGCCGTTGCGCCGTCGCCGTCTTTTTCCCGAGGCGCCGCCGGTCCCCGGATGCGGCACGGACATTGATGAGGGGGCGTGCGTCGCCGACGCGCCCGCCTTTCACTCTGCTTTAGGAGCTTCACCATGCAAATGATTAAAACCCGCGCCGCCGTTGCGTGGGGACCGAACCAGCCGTTGTCGGTGACCGAGGTGGACCTGATGCCGCCGCAAAAAGGCGAAGTGCTGGTCCGCATCGTCGCCAGCGGCGTTTGCCACCCCGATGCCTACACCTTGTCAGGCAAAGTCCGGAGGGGGTGTTTCCGGCTATTCTGGGTCATGAAGGCGGTGGCGTAGTTGAGGCGCTGAGCGAAGGGGTCACCAGCGTGGCGGTGGGCGATCACGTCATCCCGTTGTATACTCGGAGTGCGGCGAGTGCAAATTTTGCCGCTTCGGCAAACCCAATTTATGTCAGCCTATCCGCGCCACCCAGGGTAAGGGGCTGATGCCGGACGGCAAACCCATTTCCCATTACATGGGAACCTCGACCTTATGCGGAATATACCGTGATACCGGAAATTTCGCTGGCGAAAATCAATAAGGCCGCGCCGTTGGAAGAAGTCTGCCTGCTGGGCTACGGCGTGACCACCGGCATGGGCGCGGTTATGAATAGCGCCAAAGTCCAGCACGGGAATTCGGTCGCGATCTTTGGCCTTGGCGGCAGCGGCCTGTCGGCGATCATCGGCGCCCAGATGGCCGGTGCAGGCAAAATCATCGGCATTGATCTCAACACCAGTAAATTCGAGCTGACCCGCAAGCTTGGCGCCACCGACCTGATCAATCCGCGGGATTACGACCATCCCATTCAGGAGGTGATTGTCGAGCTGACCGACGGCGGCGTCGATTTTTCCTTTGAATGCATCGGCAACGTCAATGTCATGCGTTCGGCGCTGGAATGTTGCCATAGAGGCTGGGGCGAATCGGTCATTATCGGGGTCGCCGCCGCCGGCGAAAAAATCGCCACCCGACCGTTCCAGCTAGTCACCGGCCGCGTGTGGCGCGGTTCCGCCTTCGGCGGCGTAAAAGGCCGCTCGCAGTTGCCCGGTATCGTTAAACGTTATTTGAATGGCTAATTTCAACTCAACGATCTCATTATCCACACAATGGGACCTGAGGCGATAAATGAGCCGTTCAGCCTGATGCATGAAGGCAAATCGATCCGTTCCGTTATCCTTTTTGGCCAGTGATAAAAGGAGACAGCGATGACCGTCAACGTTGAGCGCATTGCGGCCCACCGCCTGTACGGCGGCTGGCAGTACCGCTACCGGCATCAGTCCCAGGCGACCCGGCGTGCCGATGACCTATAGCGTCTATGTGCCGCCGGAAGCTGCGGATAAACGGCCGCCGCAGGTGATCTTTTGGTTGTCGGGCCTGACCTGCACCGATAAAAACTTTAGCACCAAGTCGGGCGTGCAGCGCCTGGCCGCCGAGCTTAATTTGCTGTTGGTGATGCCCGATACCAGCCCGCGCGGCGAGGCGGTGGCCGACGATGAGGCCTACTATGAGGCTTACGATCTGGGCCAGGGGGCGAGCTTTTATCTCAACGCCACGGTCGCGCCCTAGTTATCCCATTATCGGATGTTCGATTACCTCAGCGACGAACTGCCGGCGCTTATCCGCCAACAGTTCAGCACGGGGGATCGCCAGCCCATCATGGGCCATTCGATGGGCGGCCACGGCGCGCTATTAATGGCGCTGCGTCATCCGGGTCATTCTGGTACTCGGCGTCGGCTTTTGCGCCGATCGTCAATCCCAGCGAGGTGCCCTAGGGCCCGTAAAGCCTTCGGCGAGTATCTGGGTCAGGACGAGAAAGCGTGGCGGCAATGGGACAGCTGCCGGCTACTTGCCGACGGCGGCGCGCAGCCGCTGCCGGTGTTAATAAATCAAGGCGATGCCGATCCGCTCATGCCGAAATAGCTGCAGCCGGAAACATGGGCCACGCTGGCGCGCCAGCATTAATGGCCGCTGACGCTGCGTATCCAGCCGGGCTATGACCACAGCTATTTCTTCATCGCCAGCTTTATTGATGATCACCTGCGCTTCCACGCCGGTTATCTGCACGCCTGATCCCCCGCGGTAACACCCCTCTTGTCCGGGGGAATGACGTTCCCTCGGATGCTAAAACCCGACGACTACTGTCCCCGGCAGGCGCAGAAAGAGGGGGTCGCCCGGATACATAGGCCTGACGGTCCTCCTGCCATCGCCCTATTCATTGACCCTGACCCAACACACGTCTACCGCCATTGACCGCCGTGCACGTCCGGCGAGCATCTTCCTCCTGCATCGTGCGCCGGTGTGCGACGGCAAGCGGGACGTCCACGCCCTGGCGTGTCGATCAAAAATCGATATTGGCCCCCAACAAGTAGCGTTTGCCGTCCAGCACCCGACCGTAAGTGACATAATCGACACGTTTATCCAGCAGATTATAAACCCCGGCCTGCAATTGTAGCTGTTTCGACAGCCGCCAGCTGGCGCCCAGATCGATAAAGGTGTAGGACGGCCGCCCTTCGCTCATACTGGTGCGTCCGAGGTAAGCCGAACTCTGGCCGCGATGATTGACCCGAAGCTAGCTGGCGATATCGGGTGTCATTTGCCAGTTAAGCGTGGCGTTGATTATATGTTTTGGCATTTCGTTTAGTGGCTTGCCGCTGAATTCGCCGCTCCGCTGTTCCGTCTCGGCGAAGGTGTAGCCGGAGACCAACGACCACGCCAGCGAGAGAGTCAAGTTCACGGTGGCCTCAATGCCGCGGACCCGGGCTTTATCCACGTTGACCCGGTTGCTGATAAATTTGTAGGCGACATCGCCGATTTTACAGACGCCGTCATTGGTCCCGCTCGGATCGGTGCAGTTGCGCACCTCGGTAATTTTATCGCGGTAGTCGGTATTAAACAGCGTCACTCCGGTGCTCAAAAAGCGGTGGTTATCCCGCAGCAAGGCGATTTCCTGATTGAGACTTTTTTCCAGCTTGAGATCGGGGTTACCGATAATAATGGCCGGCGCCCCGCCGCCGGTGACTTGGCCCCAGTCCGCCGCACCCTGACGCAAATCCGGCGGGCGATACCCGCCGGAAATGCCGCCCTTCAGCGTCCAGGTTTCGGTTAAATGCCAGACGCCATATAGCCATTGGTGTCCAATGGCTGCCGTAATTTTCGTCGCGATCCATCCGCAAGCCGGTGGTCAGAGCAAAGTCCTGGGTCACCAGCCATTCATCCTCGGCGAATAGCGCCCAGCTCCAGCGGTTTAGCTCGCTAAGAGGACGGGCGGAGGACAGTTGGTTTCCCTTATCGTTCAGCGTCTCGTAACGGTATTGGCCGCCGCCGCTGAAAGTATGATAGCCGAGATGAAGCGTGTTCTGAATGTTCATCAGGGTGTTAGCCATCTTCATATCTCGCGATGGGTTGCGGGTTTCTTCGCGCTGCAGATAGCTGGTGGTCATGCCGTTGTCATAATTGCCGTGATGCCTCAGTGCATAGTTATTACGTGTGTAACGTACATCGCTGGGGTCATTGCCGGCGGCCACCTATTTCCCAGGAGAACTGT
The DNA here is from genome assembly GCF_051710625.1 of Sodalis sp. (in: enterobacteria). GTDB lineage: Bacteria > Pseudomonadota > Gammaproteobacteria > Enterobacterales > Enterobacteriaceae > JBPESN01. The sequence goes on from NZ_JBPESN010000005.1 coordinate 44,622, forward strand.
TTCTGTCCTGGACAAAATGCCCTAAGTCCAAATTGATGCTATTGGCTTCATCCGGTGTCAGGGTGAAAGCGACGCTGCCGTTCTTCATTTTCTGGGCATTGTACCCCTCAAGAATGCGATCCTCGCCGCGGTGCGAGAGCAGGCCATTAAGCTTGACGCCCAACAGGCCGTCGATCAGGGGGCCCGCCGTATAGAGGCTGAATTGGTAAATATCCCCCGACGAGCAGCGATCTTCCTGCCAGATGGCCTCGCTGTGCACGGAAGCGCGCCAGGATTTACCGACCTGACGGGTGATAATGTTGATGACCCCGCTCATGACGTCGGAGCGGTACAGGGAGGACATCGACTGCGTACGACCTCAATCCGCTTAATCGCCGCCAACGGCGGCAACCAGCCCTGGTCGATGCCGGGACCATCGCTATTGGGGCACGCCGGCAGCGGGTATTGACGCGTTTGTTGTCTACTAGGATCAGGGTGTATTTGGCGGCTATACCGCGGATGCTGATGTCGCTGCCGCTGCCGGTGATCGCGACGCCCGGCACATTTTTTAGCGTGTCGGTAACATCAGTATAGGCTTTGGTTTCCAGGGTTTCCCGCGAGGTGACCGAGATGGATGCGGCGAAATCCTCGATTTTTTGTTGGAAGCCGGCGGCGGTGACGACCACGGTGTCCGTTTCAGTATTTGACGCGGCGGGACCCACCTTCGGGGCTTCCAGGGCAGCCATTAACAAGGACCATGGCGCGGGTAGTGACTCTGTTACGCATGACAAGATTTTCTTATAGTGTTTTCACTTAGCCTTGATTGCGTAAGCCATTGTAAGAAAATACTAATTTATATAAATAAAAATCACTCTCATTCTCATAAGTATTTGGTTTAATGGAAAGCAGTTCAGCACCGTGATCTTTACCCGGCCGGCAGGTGTTGAGAGCCAAGGATATGGCGCGGCAGGCGCCGAATAACCAGTGGCGTGCCGAGCGTTTAGGGCCAAGGTTCTGGCGCATCTGGTACCGGGGTACGCGGCGCGCAGGGAAGAATACGGGGGAGGCAGACGAATGTCGCGCGTAAGCGATGGCGGCGGGCGCCAAGAGACGGCCTTCTCGTGAGTGGAGGCGGAGGGGCCAAATGTTTTTATCGCCGTAGAGAGATAAAGGAATATCACTTTGGACAAGTGACTTGCTTCAGCGCCAGACGCGCGCCTCAATGGCTACCCTGTTGTCCTATCAGAGCCGCGTTTTCATGGCTTCAGTGCCACGCTCTCCTGTCAGGCCCGCGCTTTCCATTAGCGCCGCATTCTCCTCAGAGCCCCCTGTCCTCTTGTCTCGGCGCTGACGGCGGCGGGTACAGATAGGTCCCGGCGGACTGAGTAGACCATCAATCAGCACCTGCGGCAGGCCCTGTGAACAACGCTCAATACGGCCCTTGACGCCATAAACGCTGGCCAGACTGTGGCGGGCGTAATCACACGCTCAGGCGTGCCGTCCGCCAGCAAACGCCCATCGCGCAACATCAGCGCATGTTGGCCGTGGCGCAGCGCAATATTAATATCATGCACCACCATCAACGTGACGATATCGCGTCGCCGGGTTTCGCTGCCGATGAGTGACATCACGTGATATTGATAATTAAGATCCAGCGCACTAAGCGGCTCGTCGAGCAGCAACAGCGCCGGCTGGCGTATCAACGATTGCGCCAGACCCACTAATTGCTTCTGGCCGCCGGAGAAATTGTCCAGATATTGCAGCGCCAAATGGCTATTCCTAAACGAGTCAATAACACCATCACCGCCTCTTCATCGGCCTGATGAGCGCGGCCGCCGGAGGCGCGTTGCGCCACAATGACCGATTCCAGCACCTGTAAATGGACACCGGCGGGCAGGCTCTGCGGCAGATACACCACCTTTCCCGCGCGCCGGGCAAACGGCAATTGCATTAAATCTTCCCCCGCCAGCCAAAGCTCCCCGCGGTGCCGGGTTCAGACCGGCCAACGATCGCAGCAGCCTGGATTTGCCGCAGCCGTTGGGCTCCAGCAGCACGCTGATTTGACCACAAGGCAGACAGGGTACCTCGAGCTGGTCAAATTACCCGACGTTTCGGATAACCGGCGCTAAAGTCGGCGATACGCAGTCCCGCGGTCATAAATTCCCCCGGTGGCGCAAGATGATGCTCAGGAAAAACGGCACCCCGACCAACGAGGTCACAATGCCGACGGGGATAAGCGTGCCCGGAACGATATTTTTGGAGGCCACCGATGCCATCGACAGGACCAGCGCGCTGACGGGTAGATAAAAGCGGTGATCTTCGCCGACAATCAGCCGCGCGATATGGGGGGCCACCAGACCGATGGATCCAATAGGTCTGACGAAGGCGACCGCCAGCGCCGACAGAATACTGATACGCAGCAACGTGCCCAGGCGCAACCGCTTGACGTCGATACCGAAGCTTATCGCCCGGTCCTCGCCTAGCCGCAGGGCGGTGAGCTTCCAGGCGCTGAACATCGACCAGGGCAAGATAAGCGCAAACGCCGCACTTATTATGTTATGGTCAATTTCGGCCAGAAGGCGCGCGCCAGACTGCCCCTGGTCCAAAACACCAGGCCTTGTAGCGTATCTTCGGTGGCGATGAACTGCATCATCGACACCAGAGCGCTGAAGGTAAACACCAGCGCAATCACGAACAACACTACACCGGACGTCGCTACGCGGGTCCAGCGCGTCACGGCATCCAGCAACAGTGCCGCTAGCAGCGCGAAAATAAACGCGTTAATGGCGATAAACCAGGTTTTGGGCAGGCCGGGCACGCCGATTCCCAGGATAATCGCCAGCGCGGCGCCGAACGCCGCTGCCGATGATACGCTCAGCGTGAAAGGGCTGGCGAGGGGGTTATTCAAAATAGTCTGCATTTCCGCGACGGCCAGCCCCAGCGACAAGCCCGCCGCGACCGCCATCAAGGCGTACGGCAGGCGAATATCCCAGACAATCACCCGCGTCCCCGCATCGGCAAGCTGGGGATGGAACAGCGTGTGCAACAATGCCTTCAGCCCCAGCCCCGACGGACCAAGTGTGGAATCCACCAACACGCAGGCGGCAATGGCCGCCATCAACAGCGCCAGCAGCAGGCGCCGGCGAATAGGCGCTGATACTGCCCCGTCGCGGAGGTTCGGGATACGTCAGGCGTCGGTTCGGAGGTTATACACATCGTGGTACCTGAAAGGCTGGCTCGCAAACGACTTTGCCGGTCGAGGCTTGCTTGGGAGTGGCGTCTGGGAAATCACAGACGCACGCCGGCATGGCGGGCACCCGCGCCGACTTGGCGACCGTGAAACGCGCCCGGCGGGTGGGCCGGCAAAAATGAAGCGCTAACCATAGATCAAATGATAAAGCTTATCAATATTATTGAGCCTTTACATAACACGTATTGTCACACGCCTCACCTCAGCTCACCTGCCCCCGGCACCACCGCGAAGTGGTGACAAGAGGATAGTGATGACCCGCGTTATCGGGAAACGTCATGCCTTCATAACGGACTTACCGGCTACCGCGACGCCAGCGGTAGCCCCACCAGATAAGCAGGAACAGCAGAATACCGATATAGGTGGCGATGACGCCATTCCAATCAATCGTCTGCGCCAAAAAGGCCTGATAATTCTAACCCAACGTAATAAGCAGGCACAAGATAAACGCCAGCACTGGCCCCAGCGGGAACCACCCGGCCTTATCAGGCCGGGCAGCAAGATCGCGCCCCTGCTTCACATAGCCGCGGCGGAATTGGTAGTGACTGACCGCGATGCCCAGCCAGGCGATGAACCCGGTCATGCCTGAGGTGTTCAACAGCCATAGATAAACCTTCTGATTAGAGTACAGGGAGGAGAGAAAACACAGCGCCGCCACCAGCCTCGTCATGGCAAGCGCATAGCGCGGGCCGCCTCCTTGCGACAGGCGGGCGAAAATCTTCGGCGCTTTGCCCTCCACCGCCAGGGTATACAGCATACGCGTCGAGGCATACATGTCGGAATTACCCGCTGACAAAACCGCTGTGAGAATGACGCTGTTCATCACCGCCGCAGCCGACAGCAGCCCCGCATTGCGAAAGACCAGCGTAAACGGGCTGACGGCGATATCTTTCACATCATTACGCAGCAAGTCGGGGCTAATATAAGGAATAATCAGGCTGATAATCAGAATCGCCAGCACATAAAACAGCAAAATGCGCCAAAATACCTGCCGCACCGCCCGCGGTATATTTTTGGCCGGATCCGCCGACTCGCCGGCGGCGATACCGATAAGCTCAGTCCCCTGAAAAGAAAAGCCGACAATCATGGCGACGCCTATCATGGCGGCAAAACCGCCGGCGAAAGGCGCGTCGCCCACCGTCCAATTGTACCAGCCCGCATGCTCACCGCCGCGCAGGATGCCGATAATCATCAACACCCCCACCCCGATAAACACCACCACGGTGATAACTTTGATGAGCGAAAACCAGTATTCCGCCTCGCCAAAGTTTTTCACCGAGATAACGTTGAGCAGGAATATGATGCCCAAAAACAGCGTGCTCCAGATCCAGCCCTGGGTGTCCGGGAACCAATAGCTCATCACCAGCTGCGATGCCACTAGACCCACCGCGATGGTGACCCCCCAGTTGTACCAATAATTCCAGCCGAGGGCGAAACCGAAGCCCTCTTCGACATAACGTGAACCGTAAGGTGGAGAACGAGCCGGAAACCGGCATATAGGCCGCCAGTTCGCCGAGGCTGGTCATCAGGAAATACACCATCAGGCCGATTATCATATACGACAGCAGCGTCCATCCCGGCCCAGCCTGTGAGATCGACGCACCGGAGGCAACGAAGAAACCGCTACCAATGAAGCCGCCGATGGCGATCATAGTCAAATGGCGCGCTTTCAATTCGCGGCGCAGGCCGCTCGTCGGCGGGGGAGAAGAAGTTTTGTGACACATGGCGTTTGACGGGTCTCTGCAAAAATCGAGGCAGGATTGTAGCAAATCGCTCCCGTCGCGTACGCTCAAGTAGTCAAATTATAAGATAAATTTATAATTCATTGTCAATTATAAGAGTAACATGAGAAAACTGCCGATTTTAACACCGCAGCGGCTCGTCGTTGCAGCCGTTTATCGTTGCAGACCCCAGCCCCGCCAGACGTTCTTGCGGCGGCTAGGGGCATAACTGTGACGCTTAGCGGGCGTCTTCACCGGCGTGGTGCTGGCAAAAATCGATAAACCTCTGCAGGGCATGGGAGAGGTGCTTTTGCCGGTGATGCACCACATACAGCGTACGGTAAAGCGGCGGCGGCAGCGTCACCAGTGTACCCAACGCCAGCGCCTCCGCTACCACCTGGCGTGACAGATAGCTGATGCCTAATCCGTGACGTACCGCGTGTTTGATGGCTTCGGAATTACCGAGCTCCGTTTCCAAATGAAAGTGCGGCAAGTGCGAGAGCAGCAGGTGGTCAACGATATCGCGGGTGCCAGAGCCGCGCTCACGCAGTATCCAGGGCGCGTCCGTCCGCGCGGGCAACTCCAGGCGGCGCCCCGCCAGCGAATGGTCGGGTGCGGCAAAGATCACCAATTCGTCATTGAGCCAGGCGCGGATCACTAGATCAGGATGATGGCTCGGCCCTTCAATCAGCCCCAGATCGACGCGGAAATCCGCCACGGCGTTGATGATTCCCTGACTGTTACCCACCTGCAGTTACAGCGGGGTACCGGGCACCGCGCGCCGATAGCCCGCAATCAGCTCCGGCAGAATATAATTACCGATGGTACTGCTGGTGAACAGCCGCAAGGCGCCATTCCCCTGCGAGAACAGCGTGCCTATCTCCCTCGCCTGTTCAAGCAGCGCGACGGCGCGCGAAATAGAGCAAGCGCTTATGTTCATTACGCACCAGACGTTTGCCCACGTGGTCAAACAATTTTACTTTTAACTGCTGTTCCAGGTCGGTCAGCGCAGCGCTGACCGCCGACTGCGACAACGATAATACCTGGGAGGCCTGGGTGGTCGAACCGCTTTTCAGCACTTCGGCAAAGACTTCCAGCTGGCGCTGGGTAATGGCCATAGCTTCAGTAATCCAACATTTCAACGAAATAACCAACTATAATCATTTCTTTTTTCCTCTTCATCACTTTAACCGGGAGCCTAGCCAGGATGAGCGAAAACAAGTTTATCGGCGCGCACGTCAGCGCCGCGGGAGGCGTGGACCAGGCGGTTGCGCGCGCCCACGATCTTAAGGCAACAGCGTTTGCACTCTTCACCAAGAACCAGCGGCAATGGAAAGCGGCGGCGCTGACTACCGAAACCATCGATAATTTCCGCGACGCCTGTGAGCGCTACGGTTTTTCTTCCCGCCAGATCCTTCCCCATGACAGCTATCTTATCAATCTTGGCCACCCCACCCACGAGGGCATCGAAAAATCGCGCGCGGCGTTTATCGATGAGATGCAGCGCTGTGAGCAACTGGGCCTGAGCTTACTCAACTTCCATCCCGGCAGCCATTTACAGCAGATTGAGGAGGACGACTGCCTGGCGCGTATCGCCGATTCCATCAATTTGGCGCTGGAGAAAAGCCGGGGCGTCACCGCCGTCATCGAAAACACCGCCGGCCAGGGCAGTAACCTCGGCTTTCGCTTTGAACAGCTTGCGGCAATTATTGATCGGGTCGAGGATAAAAACCGTATCGGCGTCTGCATTGATACCTGCCACGCCTTTGCCGCCGGTTATGACTTACGCACCGAATTGGCCTGCGCCGACACCTTCCAGCAGTTCGCCGATATCGTCGGTTTTTCCTATTTGCGCGGGATGCATCTTAACGACGCCAAAACCGATTGCGGTAGCCGGGTCGATCGGCACCACAGTCTCGCCGAAGGCAAGATAGGTAAAACCGCCTTTGCCTGGATCATGGCCGATAAACGCTTCGACGTCATTCCGATGATTCTGGAAACGATCAATCCAGACATTTGGCCGCAGGAAATCGCTTGGCTGCAGGCGCTGGCCGCCGGCAAGAAAACCGCGGCGACGCCGGCGGCAAGCTGAGCGCCAAACAACATCGCCGGGAGAAAAAAACGGCCAGCAGAGCATGGCCTGCGGGCCGTGACGAGCCGGATTACGGGCGGGAGATCGACCGTTCAGCTATTCTGCCGCTGGCCTGAGCAATCGAATCCAGCAGCGCGCGAGCCGGCTGACTTACCAGCTTACCAGCTTACCAGCTTACCAGCTTACCAGAACATCTTGCCGCTGGCGCGACGCCCAGACAACCCTTGCCGGCGGGCTAACGCCCCCATGCCTTCGTCTTGTGGTTAACCGGGCATTTGCGGCGTTGGGTTTCCCGCCGGCAATGGAGGCCGAGCGCCTCAGGCCAGCGCTTTTACTCTCTGTTCGTCTGGACGCTTCAGCAAACTGTAAAGCACGCCCAGCAACAGGGTACCGGCGGCTATCGCGATGATATAGCCGGACACCGGCGAAATGGTGCCGGGGATAAGCAGCACAAACAGACCGCCATGGGGCGCCATCAGCGTTGTGCCAAACATCATTGACAGGGCGTTGGTGAGCGCGCCCGCCAGCATGCTAAGCGGGATCACGCGCATCGGATCGCGGGCGGCTGTAGCGATGCAAAATATTCTGGACTAATTTGCAGACAATTCTGGACTCCCTTAAACCCTAAAAAATGGCTATTTTGGACAGTCCAGAATTGTGTAGTGGTCAACTAAAACTAGCCACCGCGTTAGCGTTTTTCCAGTATCTATTTTCTGATTCGTTTGGTGGCAACCCACCGTTATATTTATGCGGCCTGAGTGCGCTGTAATATCCCACGATATAGTCGGTAATTTCATGAGCTGCTTCGCTGAAGCTTATGTAGCCCGTTACCGGTATCCACTCGTTTTTCAGACTTCTGAAGAAGCGCTCTATCGGACTGTTATCCCAACAGTTACCACACCGACTCATGCTTTGTTTGATCCGGTAACGTCACAGCAACTGTCGGAACTGCCTGCTCGTTCGTATAGTGGCTACCCTGATCGCTGTGGAACATCACTTCGGCTGGTTTACCACGCGTTTCCCATGCCATTTCCAGTGCTTTGATGGTCAGTCTGCTGTCCGGGGAGAACAACATAGCCCAGCCCACCGTTTTCCTCGCGAACAGATCAAGAACAACCGCAAGGTATGCCCAGCGTTTCCCAGTCCAGATATACGTCACATCGCCCCACCATACCTGGTTTGGCTCCGTTACAGCGAACTGGCGCTCAAGATAATTCGGGATCGCAACATGCTTCTGACCGCCACGCTTATACCTGTGCGCTGTACGTCGCCTGCTGACAACTGACCAGCCCCAGCTCTTTCATGAGCCTGCCTGCGAGCCAGCGCCCCATCCGGAAGCCTTCTCTGGGTTGCCATGGTGGCGATACTTCTCGCGCCAGCTGCACCATGGCTGATACTGTGCAGTTCATGAACCTGACTGCGCAATACCGTTCGCCTGCCGTCTGGCCTGTCAGGACGACTTTTCCAGTATTTGTAACTGCTGCGATGAACCCTGAACACGTGGCAGAGTGTGGCCACAGGATAATGCGCTCTGAGTTTCCCGATTAACGAGAACTGTTCAGGGAGTCTGACATCAAGAGCGCTGTAGCCTTTTTTAATATTTCGTTTTCCATTTCAATGCGTTGTACCTTCTTCTTGAGCTCACGTATTTCGATTTGTTCCGGGGTTATGGGAGAGGCTCTTGGCGCTTTCCCCTGTCGCTCATCACGCAGTTGTTTTACCCATTTTGTCATCGTAGAAAAACCGACGTCCATGGCTTCTGCTGCTGGCGCGGCGGTGTAATTTTGGTCGACAACCAGTTGAGCGGATTCGCGTTTGAATTCAGGACTAAAATTTTTTCTTTTCATTGGTGCACCCGGGTTGTTCTGAGGTGAGCATATCACCTCTGTTCAGGTGGCCAAATTCAGTGTGCCACTACAATATCAGGAATGATCCCTGATGGGTAAGCCATTGCCAATTTCGGATATTTACTTTTATCAAACATCTGTCCCTGCATCAGGGCATAGCCTGCGGGAATATTATCCAACGGCCAGGCGATAGGGGCACCGACAGGCAGGATACTGGCGCTGGTCGCTGCCGCAATACTTGTTGCAATGGCCTTAATTGCCGCCAGTAACTGCACTGACTAGCTTGCTATCGGGCTTCATGCCCACCTCAGCCAGAATATTTTTATGCTCCGCCTGAGTATCAATCATCGCGCCCTGCATGGCATTCAGCCATTTAGCGTGCACTGCCGTCCCCTCAGCACCGGTAGACGGGTCGCCATCATGTAACAGGCCATCGGCAGTGTCGATTGACGAAATAATCTCTTTCATTTAGGGTGTCTCCCCGTCATTATCCATATTTTGAGTCTGTGCTGGTGATTCTGCCACGTCCAACGCAGTGATACTGCCGTAGGCGACGGCTTTTACATTCTTGACAACCGTGCCATCACTCCCGTGGTAATCCCCCGAATTACCTGCTGCCTCAGGCAAGACCTTTTCCAGCGCATCGGCCATCACACCCGCCTGACGATGTTCGGCAAGGACATACGTGTGTAGCCCGTCAGCGTTTCGACTTTTGCAAAGCCATTTTCTATTTTCGCAATATCGCTTTTTATTCGCCGGTCCGAGTTATTTTGCCAGTGCCCCTGCATGGCATAAGCGCTACCGTCATCCTTAAAAACAAACCACTTAATGTTACCGCCACCGCGATTAATAATAAGGCGATGTTCATAATAACTGCCCACCACATCGGCACCGTAAAATTCCGTGCTCATGGCATTGCCTGGATAAGGGTAATAGCAGCATTCACCTGAACGTGTCTCGTTGCCGCTTTGCCCCCGGCCATAAAAATGGAGAATATCCGTGAGATGGCCGCCACCGGATAGCGAGACGCCTTTGCCAAAGGTCGCTCCGCCACTGGCGGTCAGTTTTTCACCCACTTCAAGGTCTTGTACCCAATGCAAGCGCTGGGTATTCCATTCGTCGGTTTTGACGTTGTTGGCGTACAGCGCCACGTTGCCTTTGCCATTGGCAATCAGCCCTGAATCGCTGTCGCCGACATTGACCGAATGGGTGATCTGCAGACTGCCGTTAACCGTGCTACCGGTACGCTTGTTCAGTGCGTTTTGTGCCTATTCAACGGTATTTTTTAACCCCAGATTGGCCACGAACGCCGCCTTATCCGGGATATCCGCGCCGTTGTTTTTCCTGAGCAGGCTGCGTTTTTCATTCTCCTGCCGGGCTTGCGCAATCAGCCCCTTGATGGCCTCGGCCAACTGGTTATATTGCGCCGGGTTGGGCTGCATTCCGGCGGCCGTCAGAATATTTTTCTGCTCGGTCTGGGTATCGATGACCGCCCCCCTGCATGGCGTCCAGCCACTGGGCGTAGACCACGGCCCCTGACATCGCCGGCCGGGGCGCCGTCATGAAACAGCCCGTCCTCGCTGTCAATCGGCGCGATAATATCCTTTATGGGCGCGTTTTCTCCCTGTAGTTAAACACCACTTGGGTGTGCGCGGGTTTCAGGTCCTTAAACAGCCCTTCAATCAGGTTCTGCCCAAAGGTCAGCAGCTTTTCCCCGGCCACCGAGCTACCGGCGCGGAAGCGGTAGACCGGCACCTGTGCGTTATCGATATTGACTATCCACAGCCAGATAATCTCCGGCACCCAGATACGCTCGCCGGCCCGGCCAACGCCGGCGCGGAACGGCGCCGGCTCGTCGAGGCTGACGCGGTAACCCAACGATTTGGCCAAGCTGATAAAGTATTGCCGGCTCAGGCCACCAGTGGCGTTAATCCTGGCCAGTACTTGCTGGCGACGCTGCTGTAGCGTCATGCTGCTGTCGGGGGAAATTCCCAACATCCACTTCCAGTCGACCAGCAGCCCGACTGCCAGAAAAAGCGTGATACCGTCAGCCACTTCGCCGGCGTGGATTTTCAGCTGTGCCAGGCTCTTCCCCTCGGCCTGCAGTTCGACACCGAGTCGCTTACCGGTAAGCGCATAGCTTTTCGGTGGCAGCAGGGCATTGAGCAGCTGCGCGTAATCGCGGCTGTTCATGGCATTTTCTCCACTGTGATGGTGCCTGCGCGTTCCACTGCACGGTCTGCTTGTTCACCACCGGCACCACATTGGCTCTGGGGGCAAGCAACTGGTAGTCCACCACGCCGACCACCTCGGATATCAGCGCCCCCAGCTGGGTTCTGACCGCCACCTCACCGGGGGCCAGGCGGTTAAAATAGTCACTGAGCGCGGTCGTAATCTGTTTGCGCGCGGCCTCCAGCGTCAGATTACTCATGCTAACCTGGACCGTGATACCGGCTTCCACCACCTCGGGGCCAGTACCAGACAGTCTTTCGCGGTGACCGGGCGCATCTCGTCAAGGTAGCGCTGCACCGCCTTAAGCGTCTCCGGCGACGGCAGGTCGTTATGGGTGACTATCACCACATCCACCGTACCGTAGCCCCGGCGCAGCGGGTAGCCATGGGCTTCGGTGACGCCGGGCAGAGACACCGCCCAGCGATGGTAATCGTATTGATTGCCGCCCGCCGGCGGACGGCGTATCACTTCCAGCAGGCGTGCCAGCAGGGCGGCGTCGGATTCGGCCTCGCTGCTGCCGACCATGCGGGTGATAGTGGCGTTGCTGTCAACATTATTGGCTGGGGCCATCAGCAGCGTCCCTGGCGTATTGTCCGCCAGATTGCCCTGGGTACCGTTTTGCGGCGAGCGGACGGGCAAGGTCAGGCTGCCCGTTGCGTCTATCGTGCCCGGCGCGGTGGTCTGGTAGCGCTGACGGCTGCCGGTGGGACGCAATTGCAGTAGGCCGGTAATGTTTGCGCCGGGGTTGCCGGTCAGGCGTACTTCGCCGCCGGCCGGGGTAGCTGCTTTCGACGTCAGGTTGCGCGTGCGGCCGTGCATTACCAGATAGTCATGGTCGGCGGTGTCCAGGAGCATTTGCCGCACTATCCACAGCTGGTGCTGGGTATAGCCCCTGCAGCGCGCTGGCAATGGTGTTCGCGCGTGCCGCGTAATCACCTGTCGGGACCGGTATCGGCGTCCGGCAACTGGTTGCGGATATCGCGCAAGAGCGTGTCGGCAATCTCGGTATGGGTGGGGGTGCTGTGTGCCATGGGGATATTCCGTTTAAATGACCTTTACCGGGTGAGTAAAGGTTTGCAAATTGCCGTTGGCGGCCACGACGTCGATATGCAGCCGCAGGTCACCTTGTGCCGGATGGCTGACTCGGATGTCAATGCGGCGAGCGCGGTTATCGGCCAGCAGTGGTTGCAATGCCTGTCCGGCATATTGCTGCTGGGCCAGTCGCCGGTGGTAGCCAAGTCTTTGGCCCGCGCCAGTTCGTGCACACGTGAACCCCAGCTGCGGGTCAGCCAAATATTGCCCGCGCGGCGTCTCATCAAGCGTAGTAGCCCGCGTTATGCAAGTCAGTGGTGCGAGTGCTGGTGTAATCACCGGTCTGGCTGTCAATCAGTGCGTCCATGGCGTCAGGGTAAAATAAGCGACGGGGCGGTAGGAGTGACGTGGGCGCAGAGGGTAACTGGTACGGTGGTGTGCGTCGCGAGCCGCGACGCTATCTTATCCGTTAACCGGTTTGTTGGACAGCCCAAAAGGTGTCGGAGTGCCTGTGTTCACTTTGCCGGATGTCGTTAATTTCCACCTCGGCGCTGCGCAGGGTGCCGCCCTGGTGCTCAATATCCCCCGCAAAGCGCCCCACCGCACCGCCGTCGTTAATCGTCATACCGCCGTGGCCGCTGATAGGCCCCTCGGCGGTCAGTGCCTGTGAGGTTGACAGCATCGGCGTCTCGAAGCCGGCGCGCTCTTCGGCCTGAACCTAATAGCGTTTGCATTTAACCCGATACTCGTCGCATTCCACCTCGATAATTCTTTTGCGCCGGATAACGATTTTGGCGCCTTCGTCACTGTAGAGTGCCACCTCGCCGTTTGCCAGCCCTTGCAGCCGGTAGATGCTGTGTTCGGTGGCAATCACGATACTATGGCGGGTACGGCCGCGCCCACCGGCAACACCACCGCCATGGTGCCGGCCGGCGGCACCGGGTCAGGCCGTAGTGCTGGAACAGCTCCACGTCCGGCGTACTCTCCCCGGCCAACGCCGGACAGTACGTGCGCCCAGGGGCGACGGGCGCGCCTCGATACCCAGCGGCGCGTTGCCGTCGGTCTGCAGCCCCGACAGCGCGGCAATCGGCTGACGGGTTGGCCAAGTGCTCACGTAGCGGCGCCATGTCTTTTCACCCAGCCGCCGCGCCCAGTCCTTATCCGCCCCTTTGAGCACGCGGCCATCACTGAGCGCCACCGTCAGCAGGGCAGTGACTTCGTTGCCGCTCGGTTGACGACCGAGTGCCGCCACTTGCTCACGAAGCTCATTAACCACGCTGACCGGGGCATAGGCAGCCGGATCAGGGGGCGTGCTGGTCTGCTGTGACAGCGCGGCAATCTGGTTATCCTTCTCGCCAAGCAGCGACAGCAGATTGATGCGGGCGGCCGCCGTCCCTTGTCCGCCCGACAGGCGATCAATGAGTTTTTTCAGCTCAACCGTCACCTCCTCAGGCGTGGCCGACAGCGGCAGATTCAGTATCCAGCGCAGTTGTTCTAACAGTTCATCCACGTTATTTTCTCCCGTGAGTTGTTGTGACGTGGCCGACAGCAGCGCCGCCACACCGTCAAGCGCCGGCAAGTTGGTCAGCGCGGCATTCACCAGGCAGGTCACATTGCCCAGCCTGTCGTACTGAAACAGCGGGGAGACAAAGCGGTACTCCCTGGCGGCAATCAGGGTGCGGGCACGCTCGGTCCATTCGACATCCACCGCAAACAGTCCCAGGCCCTCGACCCATTCCAGCTGCGAATACCAGCCGGCGGCTGGCGCGGGCTGGTCGTTCTCCCGGGCATGGATAGCCTGGTGCTCATAGTCAAAGCAGTACGACGTCTGGCGCGCCTGTGCAGCGTCAATCAGCCTCCGGGCCTGCGGTTCCTCCAGCCGCCAGTGCGCCACGTCGGTGGGGCGTGTATCCTGCGAGCGAAAGGTGCCGGCCGGAAACAGCTGGACACGGGTGTCGGCGCTTCTCCAGCGCCACGGTCAGTGCGGCAAGGCGGACGGTGTTTTTCACACGGTGGCGCTCCCAGAAAGTCTATTCATGGGAAACAGCCTAACCTGGGCGTCGGGTATCTCGTCGTGACGAGGGTGTAGGGGGTAAAAGTGGGGCAAGGAAAAGGACACAAACGGACTGCCATCAGACTACACCGCTGACGTGGGCGGCGATACCCCGTTTAAAACCCATTTAAATCGCTCCAGAATCGCTTAACGCGGCTTCACCCGCACCATCCCCGCCTGCCTGACTATCAAAAAACGCGCCACGGCCTTTACAGAGTGTTACTCGTCCAGCGCGCGCTGGAAGGTAATCATTGACGGTGTGCACCAGGGCCTGATAGTCTTGGCCGGTCAGACTGAGAAAAAGCCGCGCCGGTATCGTTGAGCCGGGATGATTGACGCCTTCTACCACCCGGCCGTTAAAGGCCGGCGCCCTTTTATAGCGGGGGCGAATGATATGGGGCAGGGTGGTGCGCCCTGCTGGTGAATGCGCGCATTCATTACATTGGTCCCCACCACGGCCTGCTCGTTATCGGCCTCGCTGTCAATGGAGGCGGCCAGCCGCCCTGATTGCTGCAGGATTTTGCCGGCGCGGTCAATGGGCAGCTAGCGCGAGCGGCCTTTCTGCTCGAAATTCTCCATCACCGCGTCATACAAATCTCCACTGAAGGTGTGCATCAACGGCTGGCGGTGGGTCAGGGACCGCGCCAGCCGCTCAATGGCTTGACGCAAGATATCGGTAACAGTGATCGTGACGTCAATCGTGGTGTATACTCATGGCAGGGTGGTTGTTTCCAATGGGTAACGGTTGCTGTCACGCTGCCAGCATAATCCGGTTCGAGTCCGGTACCACGCCTTTGCAGAACAGCGCGTCCACCACGGTAGGCCGCAATGCGCCGACAGGGCGAACGGTGCCGAGTGCCTGCTGCCGGGCCATCACCTGACTGACCCAGTCACCGGTATCGCGGTTGCGGGCATGAAGCAACGCCGGGTGGTCCAGCGTTTCCTCTACCGCTTGCGCCGCCAGCCGGGTATCGGCAGGGGCGGCGCGTTTGAGCGGCGGCTCGCCGAGATGGCTGAGGTAGCCTTTGCCGGGGTTTAGATGAAAGCCTGCATCCGGGGTAAATACGTGGCCGCTTTTGGGGTCTTTCAATCCTGTCACCGGCCGTGTCTTACCGTTCACGCCTTGCGGCTGGTCAACCGTGACGCGATAGTCGTCGGTGGACTCCAGTCCGATGGGGTGACGTGCAAGCTGGTCGGCCGTCAGCGCCCGTGTCCGGCTGCGGCAGTTGTAACCGTTAGGGGGAAACAAGGTGTCCCAGCCCGCATCGTCATAACGGAACACCCAGCCATGCAGCGCGGCATGGCTGGGGCGGGTGGGGCTGTCCATCACCGCCACATACTGCCAGTAGGGGCGCTGGCTGACGTTCTCGCGCAGCCGCTGATGGCGCCCGGCCATATAGGCAGGTTGGGTATTGGTGCGAAAAATGGTCTCCAGTCGGTAAGGCAACAGCTTTTTCCCCTCCAGATCGCCGTCTGCTGAGGCTTTTAGCCCTTTGCCCAGCCAGCCCTTGCGCTGAAGTAGCGGTAAGACCTCATCCTGGAACTGTGTCAGCGTCTTGCCGTGGCGCAAGCTGTCCGCCAGCGTGGTTTTCATGTCAGTTAACACATCCAGCTTAAGAATACCCGCCACCGTAAAAGGCACGGGCGTGCGCCTCGTCGGCCACGTCCTGCCAGCGAAAACCGAAGGCGTAGCCCTTTGATTCAAAATACGCCACCGCCTTTTCCGGCGTCAGGGTCATGGCATAGCCCAGGTCAACGGTCATTGAGTCACCCCCAGATGTCCGCGACAAAAATGGCCCTGGTTATCAGCTGCCGCAAGGTCTGGTCGTCAAGCTAGGGCCAGGCTTCCGCCAGCATGGGAGGTCACCGCCTCTAGCGTCTGCCCCTGCTGCAGGGCGGTGACCAGCGGGGTCAGCCGCGTCTGCATGGTCTGGTTGACCGGCGTTGCCAGTCCGCCGGGGGCGTCTTCCAGTGCCTGTGCGATGGCGGTAGGCGTGTACGCAACGCTCAGCGCCGCCATGCCCGGCCAGCACTTCGGCATCAGGCTGGCCCCGGTAAAGGTCGGCAGGTTATCCGGCGGTGCAGCAGGGGCTCGCCGTCCCGGACGGCGGGAATGCCGCTTTCCGCCAGCGCCCAGGCCACCGGCACGGCGCTGCGCACCAGGAGATCCAGGGTCTCGGCGGTCTCCTTCATATCGCGTGGCTGGCGGGTATCAAACTCAAAGCGGCACATGCGGCGCGGGGTGATATCGCTATAGCCGTTAAGCTTGAGCAACGGGTAAAGCAGGTCGCGGGTCAGCGTACCGGCCTGCTTGCACCGCATCACTGGCGGTCAGCTCATGGCGCACCTCGTTATGCACGTTGCCCAGGGCATTGGTGCTGGTCTTGCCGTCCGCCTGGGTGGTCAGGGTGCCGCCCAGAATGACCTTGGACTGGGTGCTTTCGCACCACTGCATCATAATACTGGAACGGGTCGACCTGCCCTTGTGCAGCGGACTCAAAGCGTATAACGGTGCGCTCGTGGATAATGCCGCCAGCGTTATGCCCAGGTCGCGCAGCGCCCACAGCAGCATGTTTTTCTCTTCCTCGCTGGCCCCGTCGGAATAGGTGCCCACCCGCGTTGGCAGGCCGTAGATTTCCAGAAACTTTGCCAGGTCACGGGCGGCAATATTCTTGAACAGGTAGGTCCATACCAGTACCCGGAACAGACCGCTTTCCGCCACCCAGCCGCTTTTGGCCTGGTGACGATGCAGCAGCCAGCCGAAGGGATTAAGCTTAGCGCCGTCGAGGCTGCCGTCAATCAGGCGGATGGCGGGCGTTACGGTTATAAGTCGCGGTCTGGAACCAGCGTTGCGGGTGCTTGTAGAAGGCGCAGGGCAGCCAAATGTTTTCCGCCTGTTTCCAGCCGATTTCCACGGCGGCAAAGCCGTGACCAATGGTGTCCAGCAAGTCAAACAGCAGCGTTTCAAACTCCGGCAGGTCTGAAAACCATTCCGCCGCGGCGTCCGCCATGGCTTTTTCCTGTGCGCCCGGGATGACGCGGCGGCACAATGCGCCAGATGAGCGGCATCACCGAACGACGGCGCTTGCTCATCTCGGCAAACAGGTGGCGGTGGCCATCGCGCTCCTACACATCAAAAAACAGGTCAGCCTGGCGCACCAGATGCCCCTGTTCGGCCTCGCTCAGGATGTCATACGCCCGGCGGATATCGATGCCCAACGAGGGGTGCTCGGTCAGTTGTTGATAACGCAGGTGGCGGTCATCGGCAGTCTGTGGCTGCGTCAGGGTGCGGCGGCGCAACAACCGGCCGTAAATATCGGTGAGCATGCCCATTACCAGCCTCCACGGGAAAAGCCCAGCCGTCCGGGGTGACGGTCACCGGACAATGAGCGGTATTCGGTTTTCGCGGGCCGTGGGTCACGGCCAGCGTCCAGAGCATGTGCAGCGCATCCGGGCCGTCGTCATGGTCGGCGCGGGGAAAGTGGCGCAGCTGCTGTATCAGGGTGGTATGACTGGCGTGCAGCCGGATAAGCCCGTTTTCCATATGGGGCTGCAGGGTCTCGATACGCAACAGCTTGTCGGCATGAGGGATAATGGCCCGCGCCTGCACCGGGTGACCCAGCGCGGTGCCGCGCGTTTAATCAGCTCGGTGCGCAGGAACTCCTGGAACTGCACCGCCTCAATACCCCAGACCAGGCAGTGGTATTCCTTTTGCAGGGCGATGATGTTGCTAATAATGGCGTCCGGCCGCCGCTTGCGTATCTGCGCTTCCACCACATCCAGCACGCCGCTGGTGCGATTAAAACCGCCGACCAGCAGCGCTGACGGGTCACGGCTGGCCCCAACCTTGCCGAGGCTGGGGTCGCAGGCCCCGTAGAAGACCCACTTGTTAAGCCGGTTGATCCAGAAATGCAGGCAGTGGGCAAACAGCGCATCCTCACCGCTGACCGGGTCATTTTGGTACTCGGCGTCAAAGGTGGCGTAACCGTCCCTCCCGGGCGCGGATATGCATCAGGTTCAGCAGCGGGCGGGCGGACCAGGAGACTTCCGCGCCTTCCTCTATCTCGGTACGCTGTGACGTATAAAAATCCTGCGCCGCGGCCTCTCCCTGGTTACGCAATACCTGCTCCCAGGTCTCCCACAGCGACAGGTTCACCGGCCACTGGCGCAGGGCCTTAAACCGTGCCTGCCGCCACAATGGGTTATTCAGGGTGCGTGATAACACCGAGTCGTAATGCAGGATGGTGCCGATATACACCATATCGAGTTTTGCGCCCGCGCCGCCCAGCGGCAGCACGGTTTTTCTCAGCCAGCTTTCCAGCTTGTCGCGCTGGTCCGGGTTGCGCACCTGCTCGTCGTTCTCAATATCGTCTAGTATCACCAGGTCAGGGCGGTACGGCCCGTGGCGCAAGCTGCGCAGTTTTTTGCCGCTGCCGGCCACCTGCACCTTGATATCATTGCGCGTCAGAATAGTGCCCATCTGCCAGACGCGACCGACACCGCAGACTTCGAGGAAGTCGGCCCGCAAACCGGGGGTTAAATTCCAGCTCGGCCTTGATGGTTTCGAGCATCGGGTACGCCTTGGTCGATGGAGTTCATCACCATCAGGGCATAGTGCTTGATGCCACGTACCAGACACCACAGCACAAACAGCTGTCTGACCAGCGTTGACTTGGCCTCTCCGCGCGGCGCGGCGATGGCGTCCTGCTCGCCTTTCGGGCTAGCGACTATCTTGTGGCAGGCGCTGAAACAGACAGCCATGCAGTTCACTGGGGTCGGCATGACGGATATAGTGCGGGAAATAGGTCTGCACAAAATAGCGATAGCCGTTCACCGGATCAGCCACCTGTAAACGCCGCGCCGCCATGGTTTCAGACCCGGTATCAAAACCCAGGCATTCGGCCTCAATGGTGCGGCGCAGACTGGAGGCCAGCGTAGCCAGCGAGTGCTGGAATTCACGGATGGAAAATTTCGCCGCCATATCTCGCTTTAAATCCCCTGTAACCGCGGTTTACACGCCATGATAACGCTCAGCCAGTACCGCATTGATGCGCGACACCAGGGTCTCTGGCACCGTGTCAACGCTGCCGGCGACACTCGCCAAACATAAAAAGTGCGCACCGCCGCCCAGACCGACAGACACATTCTCGCCGGCGACCCTGACCACGCTGACCTCGGCCGGGTCGAGGTACACGCCCGGCAACAGCTTGACCAGCTGCTTCATGCCAGCGCCGCCTCTATCTGGTTTTTGATGCGGGTTGACGCCTGAAAGGGTGTTTCGCCATAGGCGACATCCACGTCATGCACCGCAACGTCGCGCAGCTTGACAAACACCTCGCCGCCGTCGCTGACCCAAACCTTGGTGATTTCCCCGGCGATAACGGCCACATCATCCCGGATTTCAACGAATTGATTAGCCATAATGTTTTTCCAGTACCGGTCCGAAAGCCTCAAGAATGTCAACAAACGCCGCTAGATGTCGGGGGTGTTTGTCCTGAATAAACACCGAGGACAGCTTCAGGGCTTTCATGGCGGTGGCCAGCTGACTGGTCTCGGGCAGGCTTTTTTTGCTGGCAGCAATGGACTTGCTCCACGCATCCGTTAAGCGTGCCAGCAGCTCAACCCGCGCTGGGGCACTCAATGTGTCAGCCAGGTTGGCCTTTTCCAGTGTCTCCTGAAACTGCGCCATCAGGCTGGTCAGGATGGCGCGCGCGATATCTTCCGGTGCGCCGTTGGCCAGCAGATGGGCGCTGCGTATCACCTCCCAGCCATCGCCATTGTTCAGCGCCTCTTTTTTTCCAGCGCCGGGCGGAATGCACACTGACGCCGCACTGGATTGCCGCCAGCTCCAGAGACAGGTTGCCGAACACATAAGCCCGGCGCAGCCCCTCGCGGGTGGCCCTGGAATGCGCCATTACACCCCCCAGTCGCGCCCGTATGAGCGCCAGCCCGGTGGCGACCACGCCGCCGGTGCCGTGCGCCCTTCACCTGCAGGCGGTCAAGGCGGCGGTCGATACCGTCGAGCTGGGTACGAATGGTGCGCAGCTCTGCCAGCACCGGCGACATCACATCCTGTGGTTTCATGAATCAGGCTCCTCGTTATTTGTCGGCTTTGCGGTCGAACTTGTTATCAATACGTTGAATACTGTCCTTGACGTCCTGCATCATGCCGGTCATCAGTTGCAGGCGGCGAAGTTCTTCACTGACGCTTTTAAGCCACAGGCCGCCGAGCGCCGATAGCAGGCTCAGGGCAACATTAAAGGCCAGATCAAGGCTCATCGCGAGGTCTCTCCTGTGCGCTATAGAAAGCGCTTATCGCCTGCAGCTGGGGTCGCAACCCCGTAGTCGCTGGCGTGATGCAGCAACACCTCCGGGCCAAGCCCCTTTACGGGGGCGGCGGCATGGGCGGCAACACCAGCAGGTTGGCCGGCGGGCGCAGACAGGGCAGTATTATCCTCGACGGGGTAGCCAAGGGCGGCGCGGTAGCGCTGCAGCCCATCAAGGTCCCATAAGCATCGCCATCATGGGATACGCTCACACAGATGGTCGCGCAGCGGCGCGAAGTTCCCCGACGCCCAGGCCAGTACTGAAAATCCTGGACACAGCTTGCTGGAAAATTCATTATGGCCGTGCAGAGTGGTCTCGGGCCAGCGCACACGCAGCGTCAATACCTAGGTGCGCAGCACGGCCCACTGCGCCGACGTAAACTGGTCGGTGTTCACCAGGCAGAGACCCAGCAAATCGGCGTTATGGCCGCGCACATGGGCACCCACCACTTCTTCCACATCGCGCCCCGATCAGCCACTGACCGTCAGCGTCAATCACCCCATGGTAGCCAATGCTGGTCAGGGCGTTATCATTGGCCGGGGCGTCACGGTGAAAACCGCGCGCCCGGTGCCAGCGGTCAATCACCTGGGCGGCGTTTTCGCCGTCCCGGCCCAGGACGCACCCATTGGGTGTGGCGGGCACAGTGAATAATGATGCGATGAATGGCGCGGGACATAAAAAAACCTCATGCAGAACATGAGGCTATTGTGGCGCAAGGCGACCGGCGGTGCCGATGACGGGGGCGTAGAGGATAATACTCAGAACAGGGTGGGTTGCTCGGGCGGTGACCCCGCCTGACGCTGGCGCACCAGTTCGCGGACACGGATCGCGGCGATGCCATAGCGCGGGCACAATAGCGTCAGGGCCATGGTGGTGGACTCCCCTTCAGCCAGCAGCTGATCCAGCTCGGCCAGAAAGCAGCGGTTGCGCCAGGCACGCCCCGCCTCGTCACAGCGGGGGATATACAGCTCCTCGCCACCAAAATGGCGCAGCAGCAGCGCCCCCTGTGAGGGCGTCAGGACTTCCTGCAGCAGGGTAATGCGCCGCCCCCGCGCCGCGCAATTCCTTGCAGATGCGAAACGGCACCCCGCCGAAATGGCGAATAAGCGCCTCGGTGGCCGGAAAGCCTATCAGGCCGGTAATCTGCTGCACTGACTCCGGCAACAGCGTCTGCACCTCGGCGTAATCGGGCTGCAGCGACGCTTGCATCACGACCTCCCGTGCCGTTTGGCGTCCATAATCAGCATCTGCATCAGCTGGCGCACCTGCGCATCATCGAGCCATTTATTCTACGGGCTTTTTTCGCCCAGCATACGCGCAATCATGCCATTGAGGTAGCCCCAGGGCCGCCCGGCGCTGGCGAGCAGTGCCTCAATCTTGCTGAGCATCCTCTGACGTCCCGCTGCCACACGGGGCTTGTGGCCCTGTTTGGGGTAACGTGGTAAAACCCTGGCTGCACATTGCACATATAGCGCAGCACGCGCGTCTGCTCGGTGGCAGTGCAGTCCTTGGCGCTATTTTTACCGGTCTTGCGCAGCAGGAGGCCCCGGTAGATCTCCTCATCCCAGTCGAGTTTATTTTTACCCGTATGCGCCACTTTAATCAGATTTTTCATGAGCATCACCCCGAAGGGTCACCGCATGAGAGTGTCGTCCCGGCGAAGGCATCTTTTTCTCATCGAAGAGAGACACTGGAGGCAATAACCCCAGTGCGGTCAAGGCTCGCTTGCACTCGGCAAGCGGGTATTCGGTTACTGACGCATAAGACTGGCTCTCATCAGGAAATAATCGTTGCCAGGCGGCCTGCGCTATCTTGACCTGGTGCAGGGCATCCGCCAGTGCCTGATGCTTTTCACCATCAAACGGGATGGTGCGCACATCTATCCCCGACAGCCGCACCAGTGTGCGCAGGTCGGCGACATCCCAAAATGACCAGGGGTAACGGTCATTGCCCTGGTCGTCTTTTTGCGGGTCAACGCGGTCGAACCAGCTTTGCAGCAGGGGAATATCGAATACCGCGCCGTTACCCCAGGGCACGCGAGGTTTAGCGCAGTGGGTGGCGATAAAAGTCCGCAAGGCGCGCGCCACAACGTCGGGGCGCGCTTTACCGCCAAAAGCCTCGTGACGTGCCTCATCACTCTGTTTTTGCCACCATTGCAGGGTCTCATCCTCTGGCTCACCGTATTTGAGTGCGGCCTGATAATCGATACGCGCATAAAACGTTGGTCCAACCCGCCCCCGTTGCTGGTTCAAACATCACCGCCGCCACCGACAATATTGGGCAACCGGCTTTTTTACCCCGCGTTTCGATATCGAGCATCACATTATTCATGGGTCTGTTCATCACTTGTCCTCAATGCTGTTTTTATAGCGCATTACCACCTGTTTCATTTGCTGGCGAATAGCGTCTGAATAAATCATGCGTTGCCGGGCATCATAAAAACGCAGGCTGAAGGGCACCGGGACGAGGCGTGACTCCTGCACCAGACTGCGGTCATTAAGATAATAAAGACAGCGATTGCCGTTATCCCCATATTCACATTTAATCACGTGATATAACATATTTATGTCCTCCCGGGTGGGTTGAGAAAAACAGGCATGACGTTTATTTGGCGCAAGCCAGCACCGGCGGATTGACGCCATTCTAAAACAGAGTATTAATACATCATTTATTCAGCATTTCGGTGTCAGCCACAGAATGTTCGCAAAATAAGGCGCTACATTAATTTCAACCTCCGTGCAGGTGATTAAATCCGTTACCCTGTTCAGTATTCTTATTAATGTGCCCTCTTTTAAAATCCGGTTAGGTTGATAAATAAAGTACGCGCCGACCGGATAGCATTGATTAAACTGTTCTGTCTTCATGATTCATACCCCGGCGATATCCAGCGATAGCGGCCGATATTGCCCGGTCTTGTCGATGCGCTCATAAAGGCGGATATAGCTCTTGCTGCTAACCACCTGCACCGCTTCCGCCAGCGCATCCATCGCCCGCAACCAGCGCGGGTCGGTAATATCATGGCGACGCAGCTGCAGAATACGGGCCGGATTAATATCACTGTTCTTATCGGTGGAAAACGCTTGGTCAATAATGGCCAGCAGCGCCGGTCGCGCATTCTGCGTCCATTCCGCCATGCAATCATCAATTAACGCCTTGGCGGCCTGGATACGCTCATCAAAGGTAATGCAGTCTTGCAGGGCACGAATGACCTTGTAGCAACCATCAAAGGAATACAGCGTTACATTGCCTTTTCTGCCGCCACGCTTCACCCCGCATTGCTCAACCGACAGGGCAATCAATGCCTGGATATCGACAAACGCGCGGCGTTTAAAATCTCTCAATGCCTCATGCAGCGGCCGGGCGCGTGCCACAATAGCTTTGACCAGCGCGGCGCGCTCCTTATCAATGGGCTTTACCATGGCGTCGGGTATCAATGCGCCCTTGGCATCCTGCCAGTAACCGGCGGGCACCGTATTGTCATGTAAGTTAGTGGACATGATGACCTCTCCTGTTAAATGTATTGGCAATAGAGCCTCTATTGATGCCCTCGAAATCAGCCCGGCACGATAATACGGTGGCAAGTGCATCGTGAATAAACTGGGCTTCCTTCTTTTCAACTTCACTGCCCGTACCGCTGGCATTGATATTTACATCAATGCCGATGGGGATTTGCTAAATAATAATGTTAATTTCAATTGTCATGGTGACCTCAATATAATGATGCTGACCAAATAACCTTGCATCCACCTTTCATGAATACCCCTTGCTTAAAACCACCCCGTGCGTTTTTGCCAACGCTGATATAATCCGCCTGGCCTTTTTTAAAAATTGCTCACAGAGCGTATGGTGTTCAATACGGATAACCGGCTTACAGTCATGCAATATCACGCCTTTTACACTCACGCCTTTTATCGTTAAATACTGTATAACGGCTCCTACCTGCGCCCTCGCAGCGATATGATAATTGTTAGTCGATACCTCTTCATGATGGACTGACATACTTTTCTCCTTCAATGAATCAGCATTTCTACATGGCGGTCGATTAACGTCACGGACATCCCCTGATTGCCGATAGCGCTTGTCCGGGCCACCCCACGCGCTAGTTTAAACAGGCGGCGATAATTGCCCCGTGAATGCTTGCGAAAGGCGGCGGCAATCTCGGGCGCAAGCGGCTCGCCCGATGCTTCACCGTTCGATAACAGACTGCCGAGAATGGCGCTGAAATCCTCGGTTTTGCTCTCTTTCCTGCGGAACGCCAGGTCTAACGCCATGCCCACCCGGCTATAGAGCTGGGCGTATTCCCCGCGTGAGCCTTTCAGATTGAGCAGCAGACGCGCGGCACCCCCGCCAACACAATGGCCACCCTGGAACGGCCGTGAATGCGCCGCAAGACCTCAAGCGCCCTTGTAGGGCAGCAGCTCAGCCTCATTAACCAGTACCAGCCAGTGCTTATCGCGTAACCCCTGTACGCACTCCTCGACCAGATCATGGATATTGCCGGTTTTCCGCAGACCCAGCCGGGCGCACAGCGCCTGCAATAACACCTTGGCGGTTATAGCCGGGGTCGGCTTCAATCAGGATGATGCCTTTATTGGCGCTGTTGGCGCGCACATACCCCTTCAGCACCATGGTTTTCCCTATGCCGACCGGGCTGTATATCACACCGATATCGCCGAAGCCGTGCGTGGCACTAATCAGGTCAAGCGCCACCCTGGCTAGATGGGTCGGCACAAAATTCACCTTGATGTCCCGCCGGTGGGCGCGCTCTATCTCACGATCAAGAAAATCTCGCAGTGTGCCCTCGACGTTATCAATATTGCCGTTGTAAGCACCCTTTAAATATTGTGAAATGGGCGCGCCGCATAATCCGGTTTTATCGGCCACCATCCGCTGGGTGTAGCCTGACCGCGCCATCAGCTGGAAAATACGTTCTCGCGTTGTCATACAATATATCCTTACCGGTTATTACCGACCTGCTTGATATCGTGCTCATATTCGGATTTAAATAAATACACCTTGTCTTTTCCGGGTGCCGATACCTGGGGTATCAGCAGGCTGTAATCGCTTTCCCTAGGTGCATCAATCACCGGGCGTAATTCGTCTTTTGCATCCTAAATTTTGCTTTCGGCGAGTTTAATGCGACGCTTGGCGCGCGCTTCCAGCGCTTTTCCCACTCTGGAGACCGGCACCGGTGAGACAGTATTGCCATTCCACAGCGCAGTACAGAGATAGGCTCCGTCCATCTGGCGAATAATCACTTCATTAGGATTATGGATATCGTAAGCCACCCGCGCCGTCTGACGATCTACCTCAATCAGCTCCCTGGCAAAATACGGGTTATTCAGCAGTTCAACCCAACCACGCTAAGCCACGCGTTTTTCTTCCGGCATAAACATCTCGCGCAACTCGCTTGGCGTCAGGTATTCAATGTCGTCCCCTAGCCAGCAGGGCCTTGCGGTAAGCGGTAGGCGTCATCGATTTACCGTTGACCTTGGGCAGGGCGCTGTGCTCATGGCTGTGGTTATAGCGCTGCACCTCCTCCTCGATAGCGTCTATCAGCTGCCGCCAGCTGGGCAATATCGCCAGCGTCTTTTGCTGCGTGGCGTTCAGCTCCTTCCCCTGACGTAAGGCATTCGATAGACTCAGCAGTTTTTGCCCCTGCACCCGGCGCCCCCTGGGGTCAGCGCTTAGCCCGTTATAGGTCTGAAACGCAGGGCCAGCCTGCGTGGCAGCACGCCGTTCAGCCGCTCGATAATGCCCCGCACCTGCGGGTTACCGGGGATACCGGTAATATGCTCAATACCCAGCCGGGGAAAAATCCCGGTGATATCCGCATCCAGCATCTTGTTGGTATCGCCGCCGCCGTTATCGGAGTAGGCAAACAGCGGCTTGCCGTGGTGCTGGATGGCATAACGCCACGCATCCGCTACCGCGATGGCGTTTTCTGCCAGTGACAGGCTCCAGCCCACCAGATAGCGGGTACGCCCGTCGAGCACCAAAGTCAGCTCCGGGGTAAAGGGGCGCCCGTGTATCGGATGCGCCACTTTCATGTTCAGCGACTTGCCGTCGGTTATCCAGCAGCCATTTACCGGCATCTGCGCCCAATCCCGCTGCTGGTACACCTGATACGCCTTGAGCGCCGAGCCGGTGACCCGGCCCCTTGACCCTTCGGTCGGGCGCAACACGCTTGACCATGCTATTGACCTTGTCGTAGGTCGGCAGGGCCGCCAGCATGGCTGGCTGGTCATGGTATTTACTCTGCCAGGCCGCCTGAAATGCGCGGTAGGCTTCCAGCACCGTCGGGCCACAGGGTCAGGCATAATGCGGCCAGAACAGGGCGTAGAACCACGTCATGTCCTCGGGGCGCTGCTTTTTCAGGCTTCCCGGGAGCCAGTATCGCCAGACGCTCATGGGGCCGCTCAGCGCTG
>NZ_JBPESN010000006.1:0-68757 GCF_051710625.1 Sodalis sp. (in: enterobacteria)
AACTGTTGGGATAATAGTCCGATGGAGCGCTTCTTCAGAAGTCTGAAAAACGAGTGGATACCGGTAACGGGCTACATAAGCTTCAGCGAAGCAGCTCATGAAATTACCGACTATATCGTAGGATATTACAGCGCACTCAGGCCGCATGTACAACGGTGGGTTGCCACCAAACGAATCAGAAAATAGATACTGGAAAAACGCTAACGCGGTGGCCAGTTTTAGTTGACCACTACACTCGGCCGGACGGTAAACCTCTCTGGACCGGCTGGCGTTTTGTGGTACGGCCGGGGTAGCAGGTGAAATTGGCCTTGCCGAAACACGGCATGTACAGCTATCTAGTGGTGTCCGGCGGTTTTGACGTTCCGCCGGTACTGCAATCGCGCAGTACCGATATCAAAGCGGCGATGGGCGGTCTGGAAGGCAGATGGGTGCAGGTGCCCCCCGGCGGCCGCCCTATATCGTGCTGATGGCCGGTGCCCAGACGACCGGCGGTTATCCGCGTATCGCCTGTATCATCGAGGCCGATTTATACCATCTGGCGCTGATCCGTCTGGGCGCGACTGTTCATTTCATTCCTTGCTCATTGGATGAGCCGCATTCGGCTCTGGCAACAGCAGAACTGCTACCTAGAGCAGTTGGCTCTGGTGGCTGGCGCGGAGCGACTGAAATGGGGTAGGTGGCGGGGCCGCCCCGACGCGGCAGGTTTATTTGTGCTGGCTGTGGAAATCCCGCTGGGCATAGCCGGTGTAGAGCTGGCGCGGACGGGCGATTTTCAGACCATCGTCGTGCATTTCTTTCCAGTGGGCTATCCAGCCGACGGTGCGCGCCATGGCGAAAATGACCGTGAACATGGTGGAAGGAATCCCCATGGCTTTCAGAATGATGCCTGAGTAGAAGTCAACGTTAGGATAGAGTTTGCGCTCCTTGAAGTAGGGCTCGTGCAGCGCGATGTGTTCCAGCTCCATGGCCACCGCCAGCAGGTCATCGGAAAGCTTAAGCTCTTTCAAAACTTCATGGCAGGTTTCGCGCATGACGGTTGCGCGCGGATCGTAATTCTTGTACACGCGGTGGCCGAAGCCCATCAGGCGGAACGAATCGTTTTTGTCCTTGGCGCGCTTGATGAACTCGGGGATATGCTCCACCTTATTGATCCCCTCAAGCATCCGCAGACAGGCTTCATTGGCGCCGCCGTGGGCAGGCCCCCACAGTGAGGCAATGCCTGCCGCGATACAGGCGAAAGGATTGGCGCCCGAAGAGCCGGCGGTGCGCACCGTGGAGGTAGACGCGTTCTGTTCGTGGTCGGCGTGCAGAATGAGGATGCGATCCATGGCGCGTTCCAGCAGCGGATTGACCTCATAGGTTTCGCACGGCGTGGCGAACATCATATGCAGGAAGTTGCCGGCATAGGACAAATCGTTGCGCGGGTAGATAAACGGCTGGCCGAGCGAATACTTATAGCACATGGCGGCTACAGTGGGCATTTTCGACAGCAGGCGAAACGCGGCAA
Source organism: Sodalis sp. (in: enterobacteria) (assembly GCF_051710625.1). Classification (GTDB taxonomy): domain Bacteria; phylum Pseudomonadota; class Gammaproteobacteria; order Enterobacterales; family Enterobacteriaceae; genus JBPESN01. Next base: position 1,508 of record NZ_JBPESN010000006.1, read on the forward strand.
TCTCGCGATGGCGTTCAACGTTGACATCCAGCGAGTCATGATAGAAGGCCGCCAGCGCGCCGGTCACGCCGCACATGACCGCCATCGGATGGAAATCGCGCCGAAAACCGTGGAATAGCCGGGTGATCTGTTCATGAATCATGGTATGGCGCGTGACGATAGTGCGAAACTCATCATATTGCTCGCAGGTCGGCGCTTCGCCGTTCAGGAGGATATAGCAGACCTCCAGATAGTTGGACTCCAGCGCCAGCTGGTCGATGGGAAAGCCGCGGTGCAGCAAGACGCCTTTGTCGCCATTGATATAGGTGATCTTGGATTCACAGGAGGCGGTGGAGGTGAAGCCGGGATCGAAGGTGAAATACCCCTGGCTGCCCAGGCTGCGGATATCGATTTCTTTTTCGCCCATGGTGCCCGTTAGCATATCCATGGCGATAGGGTCCTGCCCCTCAGGGGTAAAAGTCGCTTTACTTTCAGCCATTATATTCTCCTTAGCGCGTATAAACTCAATCTTTCACCACGGGTGGCTTACTAACCCCGGCGTTTTTTTCTACCGTCCGTGCCAAACATGCCAATAAGCCGGGTGCAAAGCGCAGCCTGACGCTTCACCCGTAAAGGTAGAACGAACGGTTTGCCTTGGGTGGTGAAGATTTATCAAAAATATTACTTGCTGTTAATAAGCACCTTAACCTGCGGGTCAAGGCGCTTTTCACACCGTTGCATAAACTTAATCTTGGAGGAAGTGTGCTGCCGCTCGATAAGCGAGTTATAGCATAAAAGCGGGGTGGTTTGTAATCAAAATGTTGCTTTATTGTCAATGTGGATGTATACCCTTATAGGAAATGTGAGAACCGTGACGGTACTCATTAAATCGTCCAAATGTTAACAAACTATTTGTATAGTAATTGTAATTATAATGTGAAAGCCATATACTTCAACAAGGTCTCCGGAACCCCCTGTAGTAGAAGCACTCAGCGTTATTTAACGCGTCATTTAGGCACAAGGAATTGTGGTTTTAGCACATGACGTCGCATGGTTTATCCCGTTAACGCTGTCTGAGCCAGCCAGGACCGGAGGAAGGAATATAATAATAGCTGTGTGGGCAAAACCGTGAAAAAACAAAGACCTGTCAACTCGGATCTGCAAACGATCCGGTTCCCCGTAACTGCAATAGCATCCATTCTTCATCGCGTTTCCGGCGTCATCATGTTTGTGGCTATCGGTATTCTGCTGTGGGTTCTCGGATTAACCCTCTCTTCCCCCGAAGGTCTCATTCAGGCGGCCGCCATGATGGATAGCTTTATCGTCAAATTCATCTTTTGGGGAATTTTAACCGCGCTGGCCTATCACACGCTGGGCGGTATCCGTCACATGCTGATGGATTTTGGCTATCTGGAAGAAACGCTGGCGATGGGTAAAACCACCGCAAATGTTACATTTTTGTTAACTGTCGTGCTATCTATATTGGCTGGAGTCCTCGTATGGTAAGCAATGCTTCGGCATTAGGAGGTAACGGAGTACATGAGTGGTTATTGGTTCGTGCATCCGCCATCGTTATTTGCCTTTATATTATTTATCTGCTCGGTTTTATCCTGTTGGCAGATACTCTCACCTATGACGTCTGGCGCGGTTTTTTCGCCACCCCTATGACGAAAGTCTCTACCCTGTTGACCCTGTTTTCCATCCTGGTGCACACCTGGATCGGCATGTGGCAGGTATTAACGGATTACATCAAGCCCCTGGCGCTGCGGCTGCAACTGGTTATCCTTATCGTGCTCATGGTGTACTTACTTTATGGAACTGTTGTGGTGTGGGGGGCGTAGTCAATGTCATTGCCGGTGAGAGAGTTTGACGCCGTAGTAATCGGCGCAGGGGGCGCAGGCATGCGCGCCGCGCTACAGATCTCCCAGATGGGACTCTCCTGCGCGTTAATTTCAAAAGTTTTTCCTACACGTTCCCATACGGTATCGGCGCAGGGCGGCATCACCGTCGCGCTCGGCAATAGCCATGAAGACGACTGGCAGTGGCATATGTACGATACGGTCAAAGGATCCGATTACATCGGCGACCAAAACGCTATTGAATACACGTGCAAAACCGGCCCGGAAGCGGTGCTGGAACTGGAGCATATGGGACTGCCGTTTTCCCGCCTTGACGACGGGCGTATCTACCAGCGTCCGTTCGGCGGCCAGTCGCTTAACTACGGTGGTGAACAGGCCGCACGCACCGCCGCCGCCGCGGACCGGACCGGGCATGCGCTGCTGCATACGCTCTATCAGCAGAACCTGAAAAACCACACCACCATTTTTTCCGAGTGGTACTCCCTCGATCTGGTGAAAACCCAGGATGGCGCCATCGTAGGCTGCACCGCGCTGTGTATTGAAACCGGTGAAGTGGTGTATTTCAAGGCGCGGGCGACCATTCTCGCCACCGGCGGCGCCGGACGCATTTATCAATCCACGACCAACGCCCACATCAATACCGGCGACGGCGTCGGCATGGCGCTACGCGCCGGAGTACCGGTCCAGGATATGGAAATGTGGCAGTTCCACCCCACCGGCATCGCCGGCGCCGGGGTACTGGTCACCGAGGGCTGCCGCGGTGAAGGCGGTTACCTGCTGAACAAGCACGGCGAGCGCTTTATGGAACGTTACGCGCCGAACGCCAAAGATCTGGCGGGCCGCGATGTGGTCGCCCGCTCGATTATGATTGAAATTCGCGAAGGCCGCGGCTGCGAGGGGCCTTGGGGGCCGCATGCCAAACTAAAGCTGGACCATTTAGGCAAAGAGGTTCTCGAATCGCGTCTGCCGGGGATCCTGGAACTGTCGCGCACGTTCGCCCACGTGGACCCGGTGGAGGAGCCGATTCCGGTCATTCCCACCTGCCATTACATGATGGGGGGGATCCCGACCAAAGTGAGCGGCCAGGCGATCACCGTCAACGCCCAGGGTGAAGACGTGGTTATCCCCGGCCTGTTCGCGGTGGGTGAAATCGCCTGTGTCTCGGTGCACGGCGCCAACCGCCTGGGCGGCAATTCGCTGCTGGATCTGGTGGTGTTCGGCCGCGCGGCGGGGATGCATTTGCAGGAGTCGCTGACGGAGCAGGGACCGACGCGCGATGCCAACGACGACGATATCGAGGCGTCGCTGAGCCGCTATCACCGCTGGAACAACAATCGCAGCGGGGAAAATCCGGTCGAGATCCGAAAAGCGCTGCAGGCCTGTATGCAAAACAACTTCTCAGTGTTCCGCGAAGGGGATGCCATGGCCAAAGGGCTGGCGGAGCTTAAGGAGATCCGCGAACGTTTGCATCATGCCCGTCTTGACGATACCTCGACGGAATTTAACACCCAGCGCGTAGAGTGCCTGGAGCTGGATAACCTGATGGAAACCGCTTACTCCACCGCGCTGTCGGCGAATTTCCGCACCGAAAGTCGCGGCGCCCACAGCCGTTTCGACTTCCCGGACCGCGACGATGAAAACTGGCTGTGCCACTCGCTGTATTTACCCGAAAGCGACAGCATGACGCGTCGTAAGGTCAATATGCAACCGACATTACGCCCGGCGTTCCCGCCGAAAGTGCGTACCTACTAGGGTGGAGGATGAATCATGAAGGTTGAATTTTCCATCTATCGCTACAATCCCGATGTCGACGATAAGCCGCACATGCAGGACTACACCCTCGCCGTGGAGGAGGGGCGCGATATGATGCTGCTGGATGCCTTAATCCAGTTTAAAGAGCAGGACCCCAGCCTGTCGTTCCGCCGCTCCTGCCGTGAAGGGGTCTGCGGCTCGGACGGCGTCAACATGAACGGCAAAAACGGTTTGGCGTGCATAACGCCGCTGTCGATGCTGCGCAAGGGCGACCATAAAGTCGTCATTCGCCCGCTGCCCGGGCTGCCGGTCATCCGCGATTTGGTGGTCGATATGGGGCAGTTCTACGCCCAGTACGAGAAGATCAAACCCTTCTTGATAAACGACGGCCGCAATCCACCGGCGCGTGAGCATCTGCAATCGCCGGAACAGCGCGCCAAGTTGGACGGGCTGTATGAATGTATTCTCTGCGCCTGCTGTTCCACGTCCTGCCCGTCTTTCTGGTGGAACCCCGATAAATTTATCGGGCCGGCGGGGCTTCTGGCTTCCTATCGTTTCCTTATCGACAACCGCGACAAACAGCAGCAGGCGCGGTTGGATGATCTGAACGACGCTTTCAGCGTTTTCCGCTGTCACAGCATCATGAATTGTGTCAGCGTATGCCCCAAAGGGCTTAACCCCACCAAGGCTATCGGTCATATCAAGAGTATGCTGGTGAACTATAGCGCCTGACGGGCGCGATCTGCTCCCCGTTCACTGTAGCGGTCGGGGGGTAGGGCAGGAAGCCTTTGAAGAGCGGCTGGCCGCGGGGCCAGCCGCTCTTCAAAGGTTCCTTCAGCAAAGATGACCTCGCAGGGGTAATCCGCTGGCTGAACCGCTTATTATGTTATCCGATTACGGGTTAACCACGGCGAAAACTGAAGCTTAAGGGATCATGATGCAGAACGGCGCAATGAAGGCCTGGCTGGGTTCCTCCTATCTGGCGGGCGCAAACCAGTCCTACATAGAGCAGCTCTATGAAGATTTTTTGACGGATCCTGACTCTGTCGATGCGAGCTGGCGTGCAATATTTAAACAGCTACCAACCGCGGGCGTCAGCCCTGATCAACTCCACTCCAAAATGCGGGAATACTTCCGCCGTCTGGCGAAAGATGCCACACGCTATACCGCCTCGGTCAACGACCCGGATATCGACTCAAAGCAGGTGAAAGTCCTGTGGCTCATCAATGCTTTCCGTTTCCGCGGGCATCAGCATGCCAATCTGGATCCTCTGGAGCTGTGGAAACAGGAAACGGTTCCCGATCTTGATCTTGCTTTCCATAACCTCACCGAGGCTAATTTCCAGAAAACTTTCAACGTGGGGTCGCTCGCCATCGGTCGCGACACCATGAAATTGGCGGATTTGTATGAGGCGCTGAAAAAAATTTATTGCGGCGCCATCGGCGCCGAGTATATGCACATCACCAATACTGAAGAAAAACGCTGGATCCAGCAGCGTATCGAGTCAGTGGTGGGCCAGCCGAGTTTCAGTCGCGACGAGAAAACGCGTTTTCTCGCCGAGCTGACCGCGGCGGAAGGGATTGAACGCTATCTGGGCGCCAAGTTCCCGGGCGCCAAGCGCTTCTCGCTGGAAGGCGGCGATGCGCTGATTCCGATGTTAAAAGAGATGGTGCGCTATGCCGGCAGCAACGGTACGCGGGAAGTGGTGCTAGGCATGGCACATCGCGGCCGCCTGAACGTGCTGGTCAATGTGCTGGGCAAAAAGCCGCAGGACCTGTTCGACGAGTTCGCCGGCAAGCATAAAGCGCACTTGGGCGCCGGTGACGTGAAGTACCACCAGGGCTTCTCCTCCGACGTCGAAACCGAGGGCGGGCTGGTGCATCTGACGTTGGCATTTAACCCCTCCCATCTTGAGATCGTAAGCCCAGTGGTCATGGGCTCGGTTCGCGCACGTATCGACCGGCTGGATGAGCAAAGCAGCAGTATGGTACTGCCGATCACGCTGCACGGCGATGCCGCTATCAGCGGCCAGGGCGTAGTGCAGGAAACGCTTAACATGTCTAAGGCGCGCGGTTACGACGTGGGCGGGACGGTGCGTGTCGTTATCAATAACCAGGTGGGTTTCACTACCTCCAATCCTCACGACGCGCGCTCCACCCAGTACTGTACCGATATCGCCAAGATGGTGCAGGCGCCGATCTTCCACGTCAACGCCGATGATCCCGAAGCGGTAGCGTTCGTCACCCGCGTGGCGTTGGATTTCCGCAATACCTTCAAGCGCGACGTCATGATCGATTTGGTGTGCTATCGCCGCCACGGCCATAACGAGGCCGATGAGCCGAGCGCCACCCAGCCGCTGATGTACCAGAAGATTAAAAAACACCCCACGCCGCGCAAAATCTACGCCGACCGCCTGGAGCGCGACGGCATTATCACCCTCGCCGACGCCACCGAACAGGTCAATGTGTTCCGCGACGCGCTGGATCAGGGCGAGTGCGTGGTGAAAGAGTGGCGGCAGATGAATATGCATTCCTTCGCCTGGCAGCGCTATCTCAATCATGACTGGGACGAAGAGTACCCCAGCCAGGTGAAAAGTAAGCGTTTGCAGTCCCTGGCGCACCGCATCAGCGAGGTGCCGGCCGGCGTCGAAATGCAGCCGCGGGTTGCCAAGATTTATCACGATCGCGGCGCGATGGCGCGCGGTGAAAAGCCTTTCGATTGGGGCGGCGCCGAGACGCTGGCGTACGCCACGCTGGTGGATGAGGGGATCCCCATCCGCCTGTCGGGAGAGGACACCGCCCGCGGCACGTTCTTCCATCGCCACGCGGTGGTGCATAACCAGAAGAATGGCTCCAGCTATACGCCGTTGGCCCATGTCCACAACGGTCAGGGCAGCTTCCGCGTTTGGGACTCGGTGTTGTCGGAGGAGGCGGTGCTGGCGTTTGAATACGGTTACGCCACCGCCGAGCCGCGCACTTTGGTAATTTGGGAAGCGCAGTTTGGCGACTTCGCCAACGGCGCCCAGGTAGTCATCGATCAATTTATCAGTTCCGGCGAGCAAAAATGGGGACGGATGTGCGGGCTGGTGATGCTGCTGCCCCACGGCTATGAAGGGCAGGGACCGGAGCACTCCTCCGCCCGCCTGGAGCGCTATCTCCAACTGTGCGCGGAACAAAATATGCAGGTTTGCGTCCCGTCGACGCCGGCGCAGGTCTATCATATGCTGCGCCGTCAGGCGCTGCGCAATATGCGCCGGCCGCTGATTGTCATGTCGCCCAAGTCGCTGCTGCGTCATCCGCTCGCTATCTCGTCGCTTGATGAATTGGCCAACGGCACGTTCCAGCCCGCCATTGGCGAAGTAAACGATCTCGACCCGCAGGGCGTTAAACGCGTCGTGATGTGTTCCGGCAAAGTCTACTATGATCTCTTGGATCAACGGCGCAAAAACGGGCAGCAAGACGTGGCCATCGTGCGCATTGAGCAGCTCTATCCGTTCCCGCTGCAGGCGATTCGGGAGGCACTAGCCCCCTATGCGCATGTGAACGATTTCGTCTGGTGCCAGGAAGAGCCGCAGAATCAGGGCGCCTGGTATTGCAGCCAGCACCATTTCCGCGAAGTGATATCTGCAGGCGCCGCACTGAATTATGCGGGCCGTCCTGCTTCCGCCTCGCCGGCAGTGGGGTATTTGTCCGTGCACCAGACCCAGCAGAAAAATCTGGTCAACGACGCGCTGAACGTTAATTAACAATAAGGATAGAGAATGAGTAGCGTAGATATTTTGGTTCCAGACCTGCCTGAGTCGGTCGCGGATGCCACCGTCGCCACTTGGCATAAAAAGCCCGGTGACAGTGTTCAGCGTGATGAAGTGCTGGTCGAGATTGAAACCGACAAAGTGGTACTGGAAGTTCCCGCCCCTGAAGCCGGCGTTCTGGAAACATTGTTGGAAGACGAAGGCGCTACCGTGACCGCCCGTCAAGTGCTGGGGCGTCTGCGCCCGGGCGACAGCACGGGCCAGGCGACGACAGAGAAGTCCCAGAGCCAGGAGTCCACGCCGGCCCAGCGCCATACCGCAGTTCTGGAAGAGGGAAGCAACGACGCGCTGAGCCCGGCCATCCGCCGCCTCATCGCCGAGCACGATCTTAATCCCGAGGCGATTAAAGGCAGCGGCGTGGGCGGACGTCTGACCCGCGAAGACGTCGAAAAACATATCGCCGGCCGCCAGAACGCCGCTCCGGCGCCGGCGCTCGGCAACCGCAGCGAAAAACGCGTGCCGATGACCCGCCTGCGCAAACGCGTGGCCGAACGTCTGCTGGAAGCGAAAAACAGCACCGCCATGTTGACCACCTTCAATGAGGTGAACATGCAGCCAGTGATGGATCTGCGCAAGCAGTACGGCGACGCGTTTGAAAAGCGCCACGGTATCCGTCTGGGCTTCATGTCCTTCTATATCAAAGCGGTACTGGAGGCGTTGAAACGTTTCCCGGAAGTGAACGCGTCTATCGATGGCGAAGATGTGGTTTACCACAACTATTTTGACATCAGCATCGCGGTATCCACGCCTCGCGGCCTAGTGACGCCGGTACTGAAGGATATCGATGCGCTGGGCATGGCCGATATCGAGAAAAAAATCAAGGAACTGGCTATTAAGGGCCGCAACGGCAAACTGAAAGTCGAGGAGCTGACCGGCGGTAACTTTACCATTACCAACGGCGGCGTCTTCGGATCATTGATGTCGACGCCCATCATCAACCCGCCGCAAAGCGCGATCCTGGGCATGCATGCCATTAAGGATCGGCCGATAGCGGTAGGAAGGCAGGTGGTTATTCTGCCGATGATGTATCTGGCGCTGTCTTACGACCACAGGCTTATCGACGGAAAAGAATCCGTCAGTTTCCTGGTGACGGTGAAAGAGATGCTGGAAGATCCTACTCGCCTGCTGCTGGACGTTTAGCGCATGGCGGCGGCGGACTTGGTGCCCGCCGCCCCAGGTCAACGGCTTTGGTGCCGAATTACGGCGACGCGACCGAGCGCCGCTGACACTCTCCAGACGAAGATGGAAACAACATCATGAATTTACATGAATATCAGGCAAAACAGCTGTTTGCTCGGTATGGTCTGCCTGCCCCGACGGGTTACACCTGCAACACGCCGCGTGAAGCGGAAGAGTCCGCCTCGAAAATCGGCGCCGGCTCCTGGGTGGTGAAATGCCAGGTGCATGCGGGCGGGCGCGGTAAATCCGGCGGCGTGAAAATGGTGAAGTCGAAAGAAGAGATCCGCGCTTTCGCGGAGCAGTGGCTGGGCCAGCGTCTGGTGACCTATCAGACGGACGCCCTGGGCCAGCCGGTCAATCAGATTCTAGTGGAAGCGGCCACCGATATCGCCAAGGAGCTTTATCTGGGCGCGGTCGTCGACCACGGTACGCGCCGCGTGGTATTTATGGCGTCCACCGAAGGGGGCGTGGAGATTGAAAAGGTGGCGGAAGAGACACCGCACCTGGTTCATAAAGTGGCTCTGGACCCGCTCACGGGCCCGCAGCCTTATCAGGGCCGCGAGCTGGCGTTTAAACTGCGCCTGAGCGGCAAGCAGGTTTCTCAGTTCAGCAAAATTTTTATGGGTCTGGCGACGCTGTTCTTAGAGCGCGATTTGGCGCTGGTGGAAATCAACCCGCTGGTGATAACCGGCGCCGGCGATCTTATCTGCCTTGACGGCAAATTGAGCGCCGACGGTAACGCATTGTTCCGCCACCCGGAGCTGCGCGAGATGCGCGATCACAGCCAGGAAGACGAACGCGAAGCGCACGCCACCCAGTGGGAGCTGAACTATGTGGCGCTGGACGGCAATATCGGCTGTATGGTGAACGGGGCCGGCCTGGCGATGGGGACGATGGATATCGTCAAACTGCACGGTGGCGAACCGGCCAACTTCCTTGACGTGGGCGGCGGCGCCACCAAGGAGCGCGTCACCGAGGCGTTCAAAATCATCTTGTCGGATGAGAAGGTCAAAGCGGTGCTGGTCAATATCTTTGGCGGCATCGTCCGCTGCGATTTGATTGCCGACGGCATCATCGGCGCGGTATCCGAGGTGGGCGTCAGCGTCCCCGTGGTGGTCCGTCTGGAAGGGAATAAAGCCGAACTGGGCGCCAAGCGATTGGCGGACAGCGGGCTGAACATTATCGCCGCCACGAGTCTGACCGACGCGGCTCAACAGGTTGTCGCCGCGGTGGAGGGTAAATAATGTCTATTTTGATTGATAAAAACACCAAAGTCATTTGCCAGGGTTTTACCGGCAGCCAGGGGACCTTCCACTCCGAGCAGGCGCTGGCCTACGGCACCCAAATGGTCGGCGGCGTCACGCCCGGCAAAGGCGGTACCGAGCATCTCGGTTTGCCGGTATTTAATACCGTGCGCGAAGCGGCAGACAAAACCGGCGCAACGGCATCGGTTATCTACGTGCCCGCGCCGTTTTGCAAAGACTCGATACTGGAAGCCATTGATGCCGGCATTGAGCTGATCATCTGCATCACCGAGGGCATCCCGACGCTGGATATGCTGACGGTGAAAGCCAAGCTCGAACAAAGCCGCGCGCGCATGATCGGACCGAATTGCCCGGGCGTGATTACCCCGGGGGAATGCAAAATCGGCATTATGCCGGGACATATCCATCAGCCCGGCCGGGTGGGCATTGTGTCCCGCTCCGGCACCCTGACCTACGAAGCGGTGAAACAAACGACCGATACCGGCCTTGGACAATCCAGCTGCGTGGGCATCGGCGGCGACCCGATCCCCGGCTCAAACTTCATCGACATCCTCAAGCTGTTTGAAGAGGATCCGCAGACGGAAGCCATCGTGATGATCGGCGAAATCGGCGGTAGCGCGGAAGAAGAAGCCGCCGCCTATATCAAGAATCACGTCACCAAACCAGTGATGGGTTATATCGCCGGCGTCACGGCGCCGAAGGGGAAACGGATGGGCCATGCTGGCGCGATTATCGCGGGCGGCAAGGGCACGGCAGATGAAAAATTCGCCGCCCTGGAAGCGGCGAGCGTTAAGACCGTGCGCAGCCTGGCCGATATCGGCGAAGCGCTGAAGTTTATTTTACCAAACTGAGTTGGCCCCTCGAAAGAGGGCGGACTGACGTCGCGCGCCCGGGGCCGCGGTGATGACATTGCATCAAGGGGCTGCCTGCGGGCAGCTTTTTTTGCCATAACAGCACAGTGGGAGCGATTTTTTCGTCCATTGCCCGGCAAAGAAGGGCTCATGCTTAGTCTGATGCGGATGCGGTCGTTACGCCTGATGATGCAAGACGACATTGGCGTTATACGCCGTCAGCCAAAGGCTCTGGCATGAGGTGAGCAGCGTTTGCAACGAAAGCGCCAGAAATAACGCTAAGTGATAAAAATGACGGTATGATGACCGTTGTGGATACTATATTAATAAACATGCGCTATCGCACAATGCGCATAATAAATAACGCTACCGCGCAGAAACGAATATTTCCCGCTATTATTTCCATTTACTTTTAACACCGTATTTTATTAATTACACTTTAGCAATATTTCGCCGGAATTGCTTTTTTTTGGCTACCAATATTTAATAAAGCGGGCGAAACATTGCGTCAAATCAATATCTCTCTGCGCGTGGCGGGTTATGCCGGCGCCGTTTTTGCGCCAGAACAATTTCAGCGACGACGCGGCGTTACCCCTCGATTGATCATTATGCGGTTTTAATACCTCCGTCACTAAAAAATATATTTATCCGGAGGATACTGAGGGGTACTATACGGGCATTCCCAACCGGGTCTGTTGGTATTTCTTTAATCCGTCTGCGGCGCCGCTGTTCTTCTTCCCCTCAAGGTCTGTAGTGGCATACTGAGGCGGCAGGCGGTTAATGATAACTATAAAGCCTTCATTATTCACCGTCCCTTTCCGGCTGACCCATTCACGAGGGACGGCCGTAGCGGCGCATGTGGGATCCTGCAAGGAGTCATCATGTTTGATGTCGTCGAACTATCACGATTACAGTTTGCTTTAACGGCGATGTATTATTTCCTGTTTGTGCCGCTGACGCTGAGTATGGCGTTTTTGCTGGCCATCATGGAAACGGTTTATGTGCTGTCGGGTAAACAGATCTATAAAGATATGACCAAGTTCTGGGGCAAGTTGTTCGCTATCAACTTCGCTCTCGGCGTGGCTACCGGTCTTACCATGGAGTTCCAGTTCGGTACCAACTGGTCATACTTCTCCCATTATGTCGGCGATATCTTCGGCGCACCCCTGGCCATTGAAAAGTTAATGGCCTTTTTCCTGGAATCCACCTTCGTTGGCCTGTTCTTCTTCGGCTGGGATCGCCTGGGCAAAGTGCAGCATATGGCGGTGAGCTGGCTGGTGGCGCTTGACTCCAACTTATCCGCGCTGTGGATCCTGGTGGCCAACGGCTGGATGCAAAATCCCATCGCGGCGGATTTCAACTACGAAACCATAGGTATGGAAATGGTCAGCTTCGCCGACCTGGTACTTAATCCGGTCGCGCAGGTGAAATTCGTGCATACCGTAGCCGCAGGCTACCGCACCGGCGCGATGTTTGTCCTCGGTATCAGCTCCTATTACCTGTAAAAAGGGCGTGACATCGCGTTCGCCATCGCCGCCTTCTTCGGCATGGCGGTGGAGCTGTCGGTCATCGTGCTGGGGGATGAATCCGGTTACGAGATGGGCGATGTGCAAAAAACCAAGCGGGCGGCGATCGAGACGCAGTGGAACACCGAGCCAGCGCCGGCCTCCTTTACCCTGTTCGGCCTGCCGAACCAGGAAGATCAGACCAACCATTTTGCGGTGCGTATCCCTTATGCGCTGGGCATAATCGCGACCCGTCCCACCGATCGCCAGGTTACCGGCCTGAAAGATCTGATGGCGCTGCATGAGGTGCGTATTCGTAACGGGATGAAGGCCTATAGCCTGCTGCAACAGTTACGCGAAGGCAGCACCGATCCTGCCGTGCACGAAGCGTTTAACAACAGCAAGCAGGGCCTGGGTTATGGACTGCTGCTGAAACGCTACACAGACGACATCACACCCAGGCCAACGAGCAGCAGATTCGCCAGGCAACCAGCGATTCTATCCCACGCGTGGCGCCGCTGTATTTCTCCTTCTGTATCATGGTGAGCTGCGGCGTGCTGATGCTGCTGCTGATTGCCGCCTGTTTCTGGACCGTGCTGCGTAACCGTATTGGTCAGCCGCGCTGGCTGCACCGCGCGATGCTCTATGGGATTCCGCTGCCGTGGATCGCGATCGAGTCCGGCTGGTTTATTGCCGAATACGGCGGCCGTCAGCCCTGGGCTATCGGTGAAATTCTGCCGACGTCTGTCGCCAACTCGACCCTGACCGCCGGCGACATCCTCTTCTCAATGGGGTTGATCTGCGGGCTCTATACGCTGTTTTTGGTAGCGGAAATGTATCTGGTGTTCAAATTTGCGCGCCTAGGGCCGAGCAGTCTGAAAACCGGCAACTACCATTTTAAGCAATCGTCCGTTTCCTCGGTGAGCGCACGGTAATACAGGAGCGAATGACTATGTTTAATTACAAAGTATTGCGTGTTGTCTGGTGGGTACTGATTGGCGTGCTGCTCATCGGCTTCGCCGGCACCGACGGATTTGATATGGGCGTCGGCATGCTGATGCGCCTGTTTGGCCGCGGCGACGTCGAGCGCCGGGTCATGATCAATACCATTGATTCGCACTGGGACGGCAACCAGGTATGGCTTATCACCGCCGGCGGCGCGCCGTTCGCCGCCTGGCCCCATGGTGTATGCCGCCGCGTTCTCCGGTTTTTATATCGCCATGATCCTGGTGTTGGTTTTGCTGTTCTTCCGCCCGGTCGGTTTCGACTACCGCTCGAAAATCGACGACGCCCGCTGGCGCAATCTGTGGGACTGGGGGATCTTTATCGGCAGCTTTATTTCTCCGGTGGTAATTGGGGTTGCATTCGGCAACCTGCTGCAGGGCGTGCCGTTCCACATGGACGAGTATCTGCGCCTGTATTACACCGGCAATTTCTTCCAGCTGCTTAACCCGTTTGGCCAGCTGGCGGGTATCGTCAGCCTGGCGATGTTCCTGACCTAGGGCGGCACGGCACCTAGCTGCAAATGCGTACCGGTGGCGATTTGCAGGTGCGGATGCGCGGCATCACCCAGCGTACCGCGCTGGTGACGGCGCTAACCTTCCTGCTGGCCGCTATTTGGGTCGTCTACGGCATCGACGGCTTTATTGTTACCTCCGTCATCGACCGGGCCGCGCAGTCCAACCCGTTGCACAAAGAAGTGGCGCATCAGAGGCCGGGGTGTGGCTGGCCAATTACCACGCATATCCGGGATTGTGGATCGTGCCGGCGCTGGGCGGGGTGCTACCGCTGCTGACAATTGCCTTTAGCCGTGCGGGGCGCCGCGCCTGGGCCTTCATTTGCTCCTCGCTGACTGTGGCTTGCGTGATTCTGACTGCGGGGATTACGCTGTTCCCGTTCATCATGCCGTCGAGCACGATGCCGAATGCCAGCCTGACCATGTGGGATGCGACCTCGAGCCTGGGGATGCTGAAAGTCATGACCGTGGTGGCGATCATTTTCGTGCCGATTGTGCTGCTCTATACCATTTGATGTTACTACAAAATATTCGGTCGCATCACGAAAGAACATATTAAACAAAACACGCATTCGCTGTACTGAGTTAAGTAGCTTAATTATGTGGTATTTCGCCTGGATTTTAGGAACGCTGCTGGCCTGTGCCTTCGGCATCATTACCGCGCTGGCTCTTGAGCATCTGGAAGATACCCGCGGTGAGGATGCCCTGAAGTGACAGGGCAGGCTATCTCGTTTTGGTACAGTCTGACGGACAAGCGCCCCCTGAGGGCGCTTTCCCTCGTCATGGCCCTGACGCTTGCCGGCTGCGTTTTCTGGTCACCATCCCGCTTCGCCGCCCAGACCACTACCCTGTCGTGGTGGCAGGGCATCTTAATCGTTTGGGCGGTTTGCGCAGGCGTGCTTCACGGCACCGGCTTTCGTCCGCGGCGCCTGCGCTGGCCTCTGGTTTTTCTGCCGTTGCCGGCGATGTTGGTCATGATCGCCGCCTTGCTTTACAGATTCTCTTAATAACTTTATGGTCCTTTAATCCTGTAATGTAAGGGACCTAAAATATTTTCTTTCCCCCCGTCTTAGCCATTCCCAACGTGTTAGGTCTTGCGTATAGTAAGCACCGTTGTTTTTGCGTTGTTGGACAGTGGAGTGCGTATTTCGTTCTTCCAGTAATCGGTTCGCGTCATACCGACGCCGGTGGCGCGGTCTACCATGCCCGTTACGTCGCCTTCTATTGAAGGCGCGCGTACCGAAATGGTACGCCAGCATAATTTTCATCAGCGTGCGCTTATGCAGGCGAGCGTGGCGTTCGTGGTGCGGCGCATGGCGCTGGGGTATTTTTGCGCCTGCGCGCCTGGAAGATTTACTGCAAGTGGAAAGCGAAATCGCCTCCCTCAAGAGCCCCTCTCTGACCTTTGCACAACGCATCCTGAATGCTGACCGACAATTGCTCAGCCAGGCTGACGCCGTAGATCGCATGTGTCGATCTACAGCAATTAAAGCCGGTTGCGCTTTTTAACGTCTTTTGTCGCGGAGTTCAAGCAGTGATTGACATGAACATCTTTGATCTGTTCCTGAAAGCGGGCTTTCTGGTAAAACTGATCGTGCTTATTTTGATATGCTTTTCTATTGCGTCCTGGGCCATCATTATCCAGCGCTCCCGTATCCTGACCTCCGCCGCGCGCGAAGCGGAAGCCTTTGAGGACAAGTTCTGGTCCGGTATCGAATTATCCCGCCTGTATCAGGAAAGCCTGACGCGCCGCGACAGCCTGAGCGGCTCCGAGCAGATCTTTTACGCCGGCTTTAAAGAGTTCGCGCGCCTGCACCGCGCCAATAATCACGCCCCTGAAGCGGTGGTAGAAGGCGCTTCCCGCGCCATGCGTATTTCGATGAACCGCGAACTGGAAGCGCTGGAAACCCATATCCCGCTCCTCGGTACCGTGGGTTCCATCAGCCCGTACATCGGTCTGTTCGGTACCGTGTGGGGCATCATGCACGCATTCATCGGACTGGGCGCCGTAAAACAGGGCACGCTGCAGATGGTCGCGCCGGGGATAGCCGAAGCGCTTATCGCCACCGCGATCGGTCTGTTTGCCGCCATTCCCGCGGTCATGGCCTTCAATCGCCTGAGCCTGCGAGTCAACAAGCTTGAGCAGAACTACGACAACTTTACCGAAGAGTTCATCGCCATCCTGCACCGTCAGGCTTTCGCCAGCGATAGCGCCAAGTAAGCAGGAGGGGTAATCATGGCCAGAAGGCACTCGAGCAGAGAAATCAAGTCCGAGATTAACATTGTCCCCTTGCTCGATGTGCTACTGGTGCTGGTGTTAATCTTTATGGCGACGGCGCCGATTATTACCCAGAGCGTCGAGGTGGATTTGCCTGATGCGACCGACTCCAAAACCGTCGGCAGCGATGATAATCCGCCGGTGATCGTCGAGGTTTCCGGCATCGGCCAGTACAGTCTGGTAGTCTATCATCAGCGTCAGGAGCAGTTGCCCTCCGAACAGGTGGTTTCCGAAGCGCGCGCCCGCATCACCGCGAATCCCAAGACGGTGTTTCTGATAGGCGGCGCCAAAGACGTGCCTTATGATGAGATAATCAAGGCGCTGAACTTGTTGCATCAGGCCGGCGTGAAGTCGGTCGGTCTGATGACGCATCCTATCTGACGGTCGGCTCGTGATGCGTACTATTTCCGGTCAACTCCATTTTGGGAATTGATTGTGTTGAAGGCTACCGAACAGAACGACAAGCTTAAACGTGCCATTATTCTGTCGATTGTGCTGCATTGCGTTCTGATCGCCGTATTGATCTGGAGCTCGATTCATCAGCCGCAAGAGACGAGTGCGGGCGGCGACGGGTCGTCCATTGATGCCGTGATGGTCGATCCCGGCGCCGTGGTGCAGCAATATAACCGTCAGCAGCAGCAAACCGACGCGCAGCGGGCGCAGCAGCAGGCAGAAGAGCTTCAGCAAAAGCAAGCGGCAGTGGAGCAGCGCCTGAAGGCGCTGGAGAAACAGCGGCTGGCCGCGCAGGAAGCCGCTGAAGCGCAACAGCGCCTGCAGGCTGAGCAGCAAAAACAGGCGGAAGATGCGGCTAAACAGGCCGAGGCAACCGCGGCACAAGCCAAAGCGGAAGCGGCGGCGCAGGCGAAGGCCGCAGCTGACGCGAAGAAACAGGCGGAGGCGGAAGCGAAAAAAGCCGCCGCTGCTGAAGCGCAGAAGCAGGCCGCCGCGGCTGCGCCGGCTAAAGCCGAAGCCGATGCGAAAGCCAAGGCCGATCAGGCAGCCAAAGAAAAAGCCGCCACCGAGGCCAAGCAAAAAGCCGCCGCCGCCAAACAATCCAGCGAGGTGGACGATTTGCTGGGCGGGCTGACCGACGCTAAAAATGCGCCCAAATCCGGCGGCGCGCCCGCCGGGACAGGCAACAGTAAGCTGAGCGTCGCCACCGGATTGGAAATCAATGGCTATCTGGCTCAAGTGCGCCAGGCTATCAGCAATAAGTTTTACGATTCGTCCAACTACAGCGGTAAGACCTGCATTTTGCGCATCAAACTGGCGCCAGATGGCATGCTGATTTCGCTCAGTTCTGACGGTGGCGATCCGGCGCTGTGTCAGGCGGCGGTCTCCGCGGCGAAGCTGGCGGCGATCCCCCGGCCGCCCAGTCCGAAGGTGTATGAGGCAGTTAAAAACGCGACGCTTGACTTTAAACCTTAGTAAGACCATTTAGCAGAATACAATGGTTATCAAATAGTCCTGTTTGGTTTAAGATTTATACTATGTTGTCTAATGGGAAGATGTAGTGTTGTTTAACCCGACAAGTTTACAATTTTGCAATTGCGACCGCCGCCCTGGCGTCGGTTTGGGAGATGAAATGAAGCAGGCATTTCGAGTAGCGTTAGGTTTTTTCCTTTTATGGGCTTCCGTGCTGCATGCGGAAGTGCGTATTGAAATCACCCAAGGGGTGGATACGGCCCGGCCTATCGGCGTGGTGCCGTTTAAATGGGCGGGGCCGGGTGCCGCGCCCGAAGATATTGGCGGCATAGTCGCCGCCGACCTGCGTAACAGCGGTAAATTCAACCCGCTCGACACTTCTCGCCTGCCGCAGCAGCCGACCACCGCCTCGGAAGTGACGCCGGCCGTCTGGACGGCTCTTGGTATCGACGCCGTAGTGGTGGGGCAAGTGCAGCCGAGCGCCGACGGTAGCTATGTGGTGTCTTATCAATTGGTGGACACCTCCGGCAATCCGGGCGCTGTATTGGCGCAAAACCAGTTCAAGGTCGCGCGCAAATGGCTGCGTTATGCCGCCCACACCGCCAGCGATGAACCCTTTGAAAAGCTCACCGGTATTAAGGGCGCCTTCCGTACCCGTATTGCCTACATCGTGCAGACCAACGGCGGCCAGTACCCTTACGAACTCCGTGTCGCAGATTATGACGGTTATAACCAGACGCCAATACACCGTTCGCCGCAGCCGCTGATGTCGCCTGCCTGGTCCCCTGACGGCAGCAAGCTTGCCTATGTTACCTTTGAAAGCGGCCGCTCGGCGCTGGTCATCCAGACGCTGGATAGCGGCGCTATCCGCCAGGTTGCGAGCTTCCCGCAGCATAACGGCGCGCCGTCCTTCTCGCCGGACGGTAGCAAACTGGCCTTCGCGCTGTCGAAGACCGGCAGCCTGAATTTATATGTGATGGATTTGGGGTCGGGTCAGATTCGTCAGGTGACCGATGGTCGCAGCAATAATACGGAGCCGACCTGGTTCCCGGACAGCCAGACGCTGGCGTATACCTCCGACCAGGGCGGCCGTCCGCAGGTTTATAAAATCAATATTAACGGCGGTACGCCGCAGCGTCTGTCCTGGGAAGGCTCCCAGAATCAGGATGCGGACGTTAGCTCGGACGGCAAGTTCCTGGCTATGGTCAGCACCAACAACGGCGTGCAGCATATCGCTAAACTGGATCTGGCAACGGGAGCCGTCCAAGTGTTGACGGACACGTCCCTGGATGAGACGCCTAGCGTTGCTCCCAATGGCACAATGGTTATCTACAGCGCTTCGCAAGGGCTGGGCTCCGTGTTACGGCTGGTCTCGACTGATGGGCGTTTCAAAGCGCGTCTTCCGGCAACCGATGAACAGGTCAAATTTCCTGCCTGGTCGCCGCATCTGTGATACATGTGTAAATATGTATGGCAAACTATAAAAGGAATATGAGATGCAACTGAACAAAGTGCTAAAAGGGCTGATGTTGGCGGTGCCAGTGATGGCGATTGCCGCATGTAGTTCTCACAAAAACGCTAACAATGGCGACGAATCTGCCATGGGCCCCGGTGCTGGCACTGGCATAGACATGAGCGGCAACAACGGCTCTTCCGACGAACAGGCTCGCCTGCAAATGCAGAAGCTTCAGCGCAACAATATCGTTTACTTCAACCTGGACAAATACGATATCCGCTCTGAATTCGCTCAGATGCTTGACGCACACGCCAATTTCCTGCGCAGCAACCCGTCTTACAAAGTGACCGTTGAAGGCCATGCGGACGAACGCGGCACGCCGGAATACAACATCGCCCTGGGCGAGCGCCGCGCCAATGCCGTGAAGATGTACCTTCAGGGTAAAGGCGTTTCCGCCAATCAGATCGCTATCGTATCTTACGGTAAAGAGAAACCTGCTGTACTGGGCCACGACGAATCGGCTTACGCCAAAAACCGTCGTGCCGTACTGGTCTACTAAGAGACTGGCATGAGCAATAACTTCAGACCTTATCTGTTGAGTCTGTCGTTATTGGTTGGTGTAGCGCCCCCCTGGGCTGCTACCGCTCAAGCGCCAATCAGTAATGCCGGCTCCGGCCCGGTGGAAGACCGGCTCACTCAACAACTTGAGCGTATTTTTAATGCGCACAGCCAGCTACTAACCCAGCTTCAGCAACAGCTCGCCGATAATCAACGCGATATTGACTCGCTGCGCGGCCAGATTCAGGAAAATCAATATCAACTATCGCAGGTTGTCAAGTGGCAGAAACAGATTTATCAGCAGATGGACAGCCTTCCCAGCCAGACGCCGGCCGCGTCTGCCGACGGTCAACCTCAGGCATCCACCTCCGCCGACGGCGCTCAAAGCGCGGCGCCCGCCGGCAAAGCCACGGCCAGCGGTTCAGACGCTAACACCGACTATAACGAAGCGGTGGCGCTGGTGCTGGAGAAAAAACAGTACGACCAGGCAATTAGCGCATTTCAACGCTTCGTGAAGTGTTACCCTGATTCGACCTATCAGCCCAACGCCAATTATTGGCTGGGGCAGCTTAATTATAATCAAGGTAAAAAAGATGATGCGGCCTATTATTTCGCGCTGGTGGTGAAAAACCATCCTAAATCGCCCAAGGCACCCGACGCGCTGCTCAAGGTGGGCGTCATCATGCAAGGAAAAGGCCAGAAGAATAAAGCCCGGGCGGTTTATCAGCAGGTGGGCAAACTGTACCCCAGCGCCGAGGCGGCCAAACAGGCGCAAAAACGGCTCGCGGGGCTGTAATATAATAGGGACGCGTCCTGAACGGGGCAGGAGGGCGTGAAATGGGCCAGAATGCTCGAAGAGCAGGCAGTTGGCCGCGTTTGGACTAATTAAAGGTTGCGTCAAAATTTATAATAAGTAACATATGCCGCCGTTGCCCGGGGAAAGCTGATTTCCTCTGGCTGCGGGTGTAAAACGGGTGTCGGGGTCGTTAGCTCAGTTGGTAGAGCAGTTGACTTTTAATCAATTGGTCGCAGGTTCGAATCCTGCACGACCCACCATCTTCCGCCGCTTGTTGACCTGTCCGCCCGTTCTCGCTTTTACTGCTATCTCCTATCTGCTATCGATTAGCAGATGTTAAACGCCAACGGCTATCAACGGCGAGCCTTCATGTTAGCGCCAGGAGCATCGGTGTCGTCCCCCTTTGGGGGTGAGTGTGGAAATCATAACCGGCAAATTTTGTCCTCGCGGGTGAGCTGGCATCGTCACTCTGGCGCCCCCTGCGTGCATAGGCCAGAGCAAATCACGATTCCTTCGCCGTCTGTGTTACCCACTAAACTTTTTTTCGCCAGAAGGCACAAATTAGGCGCGACAATGCGCGATAAATTGCGTATTTTGTTTAGCATACCAAACCTAGCTTTAGTCAGCCGGCAACGAGCTTTAAATAGACCGGTGCGGCGATAGCGCATTGCCAGAGAGCAGTGATGAGCGAACTCTTAGACGATTTTGCCGCCATATATCCCTTCCCGCCCAAACCAGCGGCGCTGACGGAGGTGGAAAAAGCCGGCCTGCGCGATAACATTGCACGTCTGCTTAAGGCGCGCAACGCGGTCATTGTGGCCCATTATTATACCGATCCTGAGATACAGGCGCTGGCGGAAGCGAGCGGCGGCTGTGTTGCGGATTCGCTGGAGATGGCGCGTTTTGGCAGCAGCCATCCGGCCACAACGCTGCTGGTGGCGGGCGTGCGTTTCATGGGCGAAACCGCCAAAATTCTCAGCCCGGAAAAAACCGTGCTGCTGCCGACGCTGCACGCGGAATGCTCTCTTGATTTAGGCTGCCCGGAGGCGGAGTTCGGCGCGTTTTGCGACGCTCACCCTGACCGGATGGTGGTGGTCTACGCCAATACCTCCGCAGCGGTCAAGGCGCGCGCCGATTGGGTGGTGACCTCCAGTATCGCGGTTGAGCTTATCGATCATCTCGACAGTCTGGGAGAGAAGATTATCTGGGCGCCGGATCGTCACCTTGGTCGCTATGTGCAAAAACAGACCGGTGCGGATATGCTGTGCTGGCAGAGTGCCTGTATTGTGCATGATGAATTCAAGACCCAGGCGCTGCGCCGCATGAAAAGACTTTATCCCGACGCGGCCGTGCTGGTGCATCCCGAGTCGCCGCAGGCGGTAGTCGATCTGGCTAATGCGGTGGGTTCCACCAGCCAGCTGATTCAGGCAGCTAAAACGCTCAAGCAGCAGCAGATGATTGTCGCCACCGATCGCGGTATTTTTTACAAGATGCAGCAGGCGTGCCCGCAAAAAACCCTGTTGGAAGCACCGACCGCCGGGGAGGGCGCCACTTGCCGCAGCTGCGCACATTGCCCGTGGATGGCGATGAACGGCCTCAAGGCTATCGCTGCAGGGCTCGAACGCGGTGGGGTGGAGCATGAGATACGAGTAGACGAAGCGGTGCGTCAGCGGGCGCTGGTGCCGCTAGATCGCATGCTGTCATTCGCGGCCGCCCTCAAGCGCCGTTAAGGCCAAGGCGTAGCGCCAACGCCGCGGCATGTGGCGACAATGGGAGCAAGACGTGATTATCGCTCAAATCTCGGACATTCATGCGGCGGCCGCTAATGATAACCTGTGCCGTTTGGAGCGTGCCCTGGCCTGGCTGGATACCCTGGTGCCAGACGCGCTCGTCCTCTCCGGTGATTTGATTGATAACGACGAGATTGAGGGCTATCCGGTGATAGCGTCCCGGCTGGCGAGGCGGCCTTATCCCGCCTATGTTCTGCCGGGTAATGCCGATAACAGGGCAGCCATGCGAGCGACAATACCTGCGCCTTACTGGACCGATGAAGGCAGGAAGCGCTGCATTTTAGGGTGGATATCAACGGATTGCGTGTTATCGGTCTTGACACTACCGTGCCGGGGAGCGCTACCGGCCCCGTGGCGTCGATAGTATTTTTGCACCACCCTGTCTTCCCAATAGGCATTGCGCCGTTGGATCAAACGATGTGCGGCGGCGCACAGGCGCTGGGCACGTTATTTCGTCTCGATTTAAGCCCACCGGCGGACGCGCTGACTGTGCCCACGGGCGGGAGGGGAAGAGGCGCGCACTGGCCCCAGCGGATCAGACCGTTAACGGCTGAAAAGCGGCATCGTCATCGTCAATGACGATGATGGGCGTGCAGATTTACCGCGCCCTGATGAATCGCACAATCATCTTCCTCGCAGTGCTGGTATTCCATTTGAATGGTGGCATGTCCAATGTGGTAATGCTCCAGCAAATAGTCCTGAATGCGGTGCAACAGACCATCGTGGTCGCGCGGCGGAATGACCTGCACATGCAGCGTCATCAGCGGCCGCTCGCCGACCTGCCAGAGATGGACATGATGGATGTTGCGCACTTCAGGGATATTACGCGTCATCTCGCGCTTGAGTTTTTCAATATCAAACTGCTGCGGGGTGCCTTCAAGTAACTCATGCAGGCTTTCGCGCAGCAGCCGCCAGCCGCTGCGCAGCACCAGACAGGAAACCAGTATCGACAGCAGCGGGTCAACCGGTAGCCAGCCCGTGTAGAGGATCACCAACGCGGCGATAATGGCGCCTACCGAGCCGAGCAAATCTCCCAGCACATGCAGCGCCGCGGCGCGCAAGTTAATATTTTTTTCGCC
The DNA here is from genome assembly GCF_051710625.1 of Sodalis sp. (in: enterobacteria). Lineage (GTDB taxonomy): Bacteria > Pseudomonadota > Gammaproteobacteria > Enterobacterales > Enterobacteriaceae > JBPESN01. The sequence continues at coordinate 24,607 of NZ_JBPESN010000006.1, forward strand.
GGCGCCGCCGTGCAGCAGGCAGAACGATACAATATTCGCCACCAGCCCGGCCACGGCAATGGACATCATGGTCCATCCGGCGATGGGTTGAGGGGCAAGAAAGCGATGCGCGGCTTCCCAGACGATCATCACCGCGATAGACAGCAGCGCCAGGGCGTTGAGAAACGCCGCCAGCGTCGTCAGGCGCAGATAACCGAATGTGTGGCGGCTGTTCGGTCGCCGCGACGCGAACCGCACCGCCAACAATGCCATCAGCAGTGCTGCGGTATCGGTGAGCATATGCCCAGCATCCGCCAATAACGCCAGTGAGCCAGATAACCAGCCGCCGATCGCTTCGATAAGCATGAACAGCGCCGTGACGACAAACACCGCCAGCAGGCGTTGATGGGCGCCCCTGTCCACCTCTGGCGACGTGGCGTGGTTATGCCCGTGGTGGCTGCCGTGGCGTACCCGCGGCGCGGGGGCGTGTGAATGTAGAGGATCTGCCGGCATAGGGATTCCTGTCAGTCTGTCGCGAAACGGCCGCTGGCCGCGTGGTTGAGTCTGGGGCGCAGCCCAGGTAGCCAATAGAGTATATCGGTTATTGGCCGTGCTGCTCTATCAGTTTACCTACCGCTACCCTCCATTATCGTTCGGCCGTGGCATTGCGGCTTGCCTCAAGCCGCATCCTGGCTGCCTGATCCTGATAGCGCAGGGGCCGGTAGGACGGGACAAAAAAATCAGGCCTAAGCCTGATTTCTGTTTGCCCGATAGAGGCCGGGCAATGGACCTGCGTAAGTTACCGGCTGAGTTTTACTGCGTCGTGCCGTCGGTCTTAGTGCCTTCCGGCGATCCTGTGCCAGTAGTATCGGTTTCAACTCTTTTGTTCACGTTTGGGCAACGGCCGTCTTTACACATGGTGTTTTTATGCTGCTCGGCTTTATCTAGGCCGGAAGCATCGGTACCCGTTGTCGAGCCGGTGGTATTGGTATTAGTGCTGCTGTTTTGTTAACAGCCTTATTATCCACGCTGTTCGGCGCATTTTTTTGCAATTCAGTCACCGTTATCGGTACCGCCCGCGTTAGAGCCCGTACCGGGAGCCGCCATGGCTGCACCGCTGCCCAGCGGCATTGCCGTGGTAAGAAAAAGCATTGCCATTTTTTTACTGATGTTCGTCTGCATAGTTTTTCCTCTTAACCCGTTTTTGGTAAAGCTCTGCGGACGGAAAGCCCGCTGGAGAGAGAATGTCGAAATAAAAAGCATCCCACTGTGAAAAAATGAAAGCCGGCGCTGACCGGAGTTAAGTGCCGGTTATCTTTGGCTTATCATAAATTATGCATAGTAAAGAATTAGCCAATATCAAATTTTATAGCTTTTAATACTGCTTTGTGGATTTATAGTCTGGACCACAAGGGATAGATTGGATCGCTTTTTTTAAACCTGTCATGCCTGGAGCTAAGCAGAATTAACATGAATTACCAAAATGATGATTTACGCATTACCGAGATCAACGAATTGCTGCTGCCGGTAGCGTTATTAGAAAAATATCCGGCGACGGACCGCATAGTCAGTACCGTTTTCGCCGCGCGTTCGGCGATTCACAAGATCCTTAAAGGTAATGATGATCGTCTACTGGTAGTGACTGGCCCTTACTCGATCCAAGACCCCGACCCTGCGCTGGACTATGCCGGGCGCCTGCTCAAACTGCGCGAAAGCCTGAGCGGCGAGCTGGAAGTGGTGATGAGAGTCTATTTTGAATAGCCGTGCACCACCGTCGGCTGGAAGAGGCTTATCAATGATCCCCAAATGGACGACAGTTTCCACATTAACGATGGGCTGCGTATCGTGCGCCGTTTACTGCTGGCGATCAACGACAGCGGTTTGCCAGCGGCAGGCGAGTTTCTTGATATGATCACCCCGCAATATCTGGCGGATTTGATGAGCTGGGGAACTATCGGCGCCCGTACCACGGAATCCCAGGTTCACCGCAAGCTGGCTTCCGTTCTTTCCTGCCCGGTGGGATTCAAAAACGGCACCGACGGTACCATTAAGGTTGCGATTGACGCCATCAACGCCGCCGGCGCGCTGCACTGCTTCTTGTCGGTCACCAAGTGGGGGCATTCCGCTATCGTCAACACCAGCGGCAACGCCGATTGCCATATCATTTTGCGCGGTGGCCGCGAGCCCAACTACAGCGCGCCCATCATGTTCAGGCCGTGAAAGAAGGACTGACCAAGGCCGGGCTGCCGGCGCAGGTGATGATCAATCGCAACCATGCCAACAGCAGCAAACAGTTCAAGAAACAAATGACGGTGGCGGACGATGTCTGCCAACACCTGGCGGCAGGTGAAAGCGGTATTATCGGCGTGATGGTGGAAAGTTATCTGGTTGAAAGGAATCAGAGCGCGGAACTTGGCACGCTGGTCTATGGCCAGAGCGTGACGGACGCTTGCATCGATTGGGAAGATACTGAGCATCTAGCTTACCCAATTGGCTTGGCGCAAGCGGTGTTCGCGCGTCGGCAGAGATAACAACAATGCGCCGACGCAGCGTCATTTGAGCGCCCCGCAAGGCGCATCGGTTATTTCGCTTTACCCTGATTAGCGCCCGCGGCGACTTTGGCGACGATTTCGTCAGCGTTGCCGAAGTAGTAATGTTTAATCGGCTTTATATTGCCGTCGAATTCGTACACTAATGGCACGCCCGTCGGAATATTCAGTTCCAGAATTTCTTCTTCGCTCAGATTGTCCAGGAATTTCACCATGGCGCGAATGGAGTTACCGTGGGCGGCGATAATGATCCGCTCACCGCTCTTCATGCGGGGAAGAATCGTTTCGTTCCAGTAAGGAATCACGCGATCAATGGTCAACGCCAGGCTTTCGGTCGTCGGCAGCTCGGCGGCGCTCAGGGTGGCGTAGCGAGGGTCATGGCCCGGGAAGCGCTCATCTTCACAGGTGAGTTCCGGCGGCGTAATCGCGAAACCGCGCCGCCACTGTTTCACCTGCTCGTCACCGTATTTTTCCGCGGTCTCGGCTTTATTGAGCCCTTGCAGCGCACCGTAATGACGCTCATTCAAACGCCAGGATTTTTCCACTGGCAGCCAGGCCTGGTCCAGCTCGTCCAGGACGCCCCAGAGGGTATGAATAGCGCGCTTCAGTACCGAGGTGTAGGCGAAATCAAAGACATAGCCATCCGCTTTCAGTACCTGGCCCGCTTGCTTCGCTTCGGTGCGGCCCTTGTCAGACAGGTCTACATCCGTCCAGCCGGTGAAACGGTTTTCATTGTTCCACTGGCTTTCGCCGTGACGTATCAGAACCAGTTTAGTTACAGCCATTACACGACTCCTCAAAGTCCTAAGATTTTCATGATAACTCTCCGCATTATATAACCTACTTGTATCAGGCGGCAACCGCCAGTGGGCCAACCACGGGAATAAATCTCATCGGCAAACTGTTTACAATGCCTGGAACCGATATCGGGTCTGCGAATCATAGGCCTCCCCGACGGCTGGAGCCAGCAGGTGGGCTGGGGCCATTCCGGATGGTTCGTGCTTGTCCGGCAGAAACCCACTTTCCAGCGCCAGTCCGCTGTAGTTAAGATACTCCCCGCCCTGACGTGCTGGCAAGAAAGTTGCCGGTATAAAATTGTATGGCCGGCGCGGTAGTGTACATCTCCATTTGCACCTTGCCGTCGGCGGACCAGAGGCGTGCTGCAGGATCTTCTGCGCTGGAAAGAGCCGGATAGCAGGTAGCCGTGATCGTAACTTTTCATACGCTGCTGGTCACGGTCGCGCAAGAAGTCGGTGGCGATGGTTTTCGGCTGACGGAAATCCATACCGGTGTTGCCGACATCGGTTGGATCGGCGCAAGGTATCCCCTTGCTGTCCACCGGCAGGTAATCATTGGCCATGATCTGCAGGCGCTGTTGGCGAACATCGCTGTTGGCGCCGTCAAGGTGAAAATAGCCGTGATTGATGAGATTGACCGGACAGGGCTTATCTACCGTGGCGTGACAATCAACTTGTAGCGCATTATCGTCAGTAACGGAATAACGCACGTTCGTCACTAGATTGCCGGAATAACCCTGATTGCCGTCGGCGGAATGCAGCCGGTACAGTACGGAGGTCTGATCGTGCTCCACCACCTGTTAGCGCCGGTTGTGAAACCCTTCCGGCCCGCCGTGCAGCTGATGCTCGCCCTGATTGGCGGCAAGCGTAAAACGCTTGCCATCGTGGTTTAGCGTCGCCTGGCTAATGCGGTTGGCGTAGCGGCCGACGGTGGCGCCGAGATAGGCGGTCTGGCGCAAATAATCCATCGGCGTCGGGCAGCCCAACAGAACTTCCCGCGCCCCCGCCTGCAGTGGGACCTGACAGGAGAGCCAGGTGGCACCCCAGTCCATCAGGGTGACCTGAAACCCCTGATCATTGCCGAGGGTGACCAGCCAGAATGGCTGACCGTTGGGCGCCTGGCCTGATTCATACTCTTTCAGCATACCCCCGCTCCTTCGCTGGCGTGACAGACATAAACTGCTGCTTTCAACCTGGTTTGTTGCTCGTAGTGTTTTACCACGGCCGCCCGCACGTCCTTCACGCGGTCAGTGGGTACCAGCGCCACATCGCGCAATTTCTCCACCGCGAAAAAGCGCGCGCCGGTTTTGCACTGCTGACGGCGGGCGTTATATTCGCTGTCCACCAAGCCACGTTTGGCGTTGGAGTTGACGATAACCACCGCGATATTGTCCGGCATTGGCACCGCCAAAGTTTCCGTCCCGGCGCTGTAAATATTTTACCACACCGCGCACATAATTAAACCATTGCTGATCGGCATGGGACAAAATTGGCTTATCCAGAGATAAAAATATCGTGCTGGCGGTCATAGTCCACGACAATAACCCGGATTTTACGATCGTCGCGGCGGGCGCTGCTTATGATTGTCTCGTAATTGATGACGCAGGGTAGTACAAAACCGTCGTTATAATCGGTGTGTTCGCCAATAAGATTGGCCCGGCCGGGTGCCTTGATTGTCAGGGCAGGGGCATAACCAAAGGCGTCGCGAAAAACGGTTGCAGTGATGTTTTGTAAACTCATTGTGAGGCTCCAGATTGCCGAAAGTGATTCTCGCTGACCGCCCGCAGGCATTCGGCGGCTTGTTCTGCGCTCAGGTCGCGCTGGGTTTCCGCCAGCATTTCATAGCCCACCAATAAATTTGCGCACCGTAGCGGATCGCAGCAGCGGCGGATAAAAATGCGCGTGCAATTGCCAATGGGCATGGTTGCCGTCGTTAAAGGGCGCGCCGTGCTAACCCATAGAGTAAAGGAAAGAGCATTGAAATAAGTTGTCATAGCGGCTGGTGAGCTTTTTCAGCGCCAACGCCAGATCGGCACTGGTCTCGCTGTCCAGATCGGGCAAGCGCTGGACAGGGCGTTTGGGCAGCAACAGCGTTTCAAACTGCCAAGCGACCCAGTAAGGAACGACCGCCAGCCAATGGCGGGAATCCACCACGGTGCGCGCGCCGCCCGCGAGCTCGAGGGCGGCGTAGTCGAGTAACATTGATGAGCCCTGCTGCCGGTAAGTACTCCCGCTGCAAACGGCCTTCACGTTCGGCCTCATTCGGCAGGAAACTGTTTGCCCAGATCTGCCCATGGGGATGGGGATTGGAACACCCCATGGCGGTGCCTCTGTTCTCGAATACTTGCACCCAAGGATAGGTCTTGCCCAGCTCCGCGCTTTGCTCACGCCAGGTATTGACCACCGCTTCCAGGGCCGGTAGCGACAGTTCGGGCAGCGTTTTACTGTGGTCCGGCGAAAAACAGATCACCCGGCTGGTGCCGCGGGCACCCTGGCTGCGAAAGAGGGGGCCGTCGCTGGGCGGTGCGTCCGGCGTATCCGGCATCAGCGCAGCGAAATCGTTGGTAAACACGTGCGTGGTACGGTAATCGGGATTGCGATCACCGGTGATACAGGTATTGCCCGGACAAAGATAACAGTCCGGATCATGGGCCGGTAGCGTTTGCACCGAGGGCGTTTCCTGCTGTCCCTGCCAGGGGCGATTTGCCCGGTGAGGCGAAACGAGGATCCATTGACCGGGCAAAGGGTTGTAACGCCGATGCGGATGAGCGACGGGATTAAATGGCTGCATGCTGTCTCCTTAATCCGGATAGCCGCTCGGTGCCGGGATTGCCAGTGCCAGGTGTCGCGGACCATGTTTTCCAGCGTCCGGCTGACCCGCCAGTGCAACTCCCGCGCGGCCTTTTCCGGTGCAGCCCAATAGGCGGCCAGGAGCCGGCATAGCAGGGAGCAAAATGGTATGGCAGTTGGCTTGCCGCAGGCCTGGCTGAACGCCGCCACCACGTCCAGCACGCTATGGCCTTTGCCCGCACCCAGATTATAAATATGCACGCCGGGCCAGTCGCGTGAGGTAGTCATGTGGAGTGGCAAGCATTTCTGGACTCTCAAGGGAAATGATGAATTAGCCGAAAGCCCTTTACTAGCGCGGATTACAGTGATTTTACTGATTCTGGACTCGTCGCAAAAAAGTGAGCGAAAAATGATTTTTTTGCACTATATTCTGGACTGGATTGATTGTAATTTGGATAAGTTTAAATACCGTTTAAAAATTCTCTTATTAACAATTGTGTTACTAAAAATAAACAAGAAATTTATAGTTTTTTAAACGGCCCTTTTGCGTTCGCTTGCTAGGCTATCTTTTGATGCTACTTTACCAACCTCATTAGCCCCCTTTTTGATTTTGTAGTGGTCAACTAAAACTGGCCACCGCGTTAGGGTTTTTCCAGTATCTATTTTCTGATTTGTTTGGTGGCAACCCACCGTTATATTCATGCGGCCTGAGTGCGCTGTAATATCCCACGATATAGTCGGTAATTTCATGAGCTGCTTTGCTGAAGCTTATGTAGCCCGTTACCGGTATCCACTCATTTTTTAGACTTCTGAAGAAGCGCTCCATCGGACTGTTATCCTAACAGTTACCACGCCGACTCATGCTTTGTTTAATCCGGTAACGCCACAGCAACTGTCGGAACTGCCTGCTCGTATAGTGACTACCCTGATCGCTGTGGAACATCACTCCGGCTGGTTTACCACGCGTTTCCCATGTTATTTCCAGTGCTTTGATGCTCAGTCTGCTGTCCGGGGAGAACGACATAGCCCAGCCCAGCGTTTCCCGGTCCAGATATACGGCATATTACCGCACCATACCTAGTTTGGCTCCGTTACAGCGAACTGGCGTTCAAGATAATTCGGGATCGCAACATGCCCCTGACCGCCACGCTTATACTTGTGCGTCGACTGCTGACAACTGACCAGCCCCAGCTCTTTCATGAGCCTGCCTGCTTCTCCAGCGCCCCATGCGGAAGCCTCTCTGGGTTGCCATGGTGGTGATACTTCTCGCGCCAGCGGCACCATGGCTGATACTGTGCAGTTCATAAACCTGACTGCGCAATACCGTTCGCCTGCCGTCTAGCCTGTCAGGACGACTTTTCCAGTATTTGTAACTGCCTGCGATGAACCCTGAACACGTGGCAGAGTGTGGCCACAGGATAATGCGCTCTGAGTTTCCCGATTAACGAGAATTGTTCAGGGAGTCTGACATCAAGAGCGCTGTAGCCTTTTTTAATATTTCGTTTTCCATTTCAATGCGTTATACCTTCTTCTTGAGCTCACGCATCTCGATTTGTTTCGGGGTTATGGGAGAGGCTTTTGGCGTTTTCCCCTGTCGCTCATCACGCAGTTGTTTTACCCATTTCGTCATCCTAGAAAGGCCGACGTCCATGGCTTTTGCTGCTTGCGCGGCGGTGTAATTTTGGTCGACAACTAGTTGAGCGAATTCGCGTTTGAATTTAGGACTAAAATTTCTTCTTTTCATTGCTGCACCCGTGTTGTTTCGAGGTGAGCATATCACCTCTGTTCAGGTGGCCAAATTCAGTGTGCCACTACACCCTGCGGGGTGCGTGACCCCGACGGCCCACAAAATAATGTTTAGACTGTCTGATGGAAGCAAGGAAGAATGGCGGGGGCCAATTGCCGGGATTCGCGCTCGGTTTTGGCGTGGCAACGAAAGCGCAGGGTTAACCAGAGGTCGGAAGGCGTAGAACGCGCTACCGTTCAAGATGCTCCACGCCGGTCGGTCGTCCCGACGGTGGCACAAGGCGTCCTGGCCCGCATACATAATTGCACGCCGTATACTCCGTCTCGAATATACGGCAGGGGCCGAAGCAAGCGCGCACGCCGCACGCCGTAGCGCCACGCCTAACACGCAACGCTGCCGGGGCGCGAGCGTTAGTCCTGGACATGCAATGACGAAGACGGCAGCGCCACCTGTAAAATCACCGGCTGATTGGCGCACGTCTCAGACGTGCGGTGGGCTAGATAGCGCGCGCAAAGAAAACCGGCGAGACCGCCCGCCACGCCGCCACAGGCGGCAGCCGGATCGGTACCCAGCATGCCTTGGAAAATCGCCGCGCCGCCGATAAGTCCCAGCAGCGGCAGCATATACACCAGAAAAGCGGAGCGCAGCAGGCTACCCTCATTGATACCCACCTCCACGCGCTGTCCCGGTACCAGCGGCAACGGGCTGGCCACCTCTAAATGATGCTGCGTGCCGGGTGCCATTTTGTCGAGAAGACGGGTACCGCAGCTCTGCCGGGTGTGGCAGCTGCCACACCCCTCACGCGCCTCGTAGTGCACCTGCGCAATGCCCTGCTGCCAGGTGACGACCGTAGCCCATTCTTTAATCATGGCTGCGCCTGAAAAACGACGCCGTCGGCGATATGCTTCGCCGTGGCCGGCGGCAGTTCGCCCACGACGGTGATTTCCCGGTTGCCGCGCTGTTCGGTATGGATGGTACGTCGCCCGGTGCGAATGAGACATTCCCCATTGCCGGAGTTAGTGGCGGTATTCGCCTGGCCGACGTTCACCGAAAAGCTGAACAAGCCATCGGTATACAGCCTGGCCTCAATCGGTTCATTAATGCTCGGCAGCGTACGACGGCTGCGGGAGGCTTCGGACACGCCCGCCGGCAGCCAGTTAACGCGCCAGTCGAAATTGTCGGTGGCGGACGCCGGCAACGCCAGCTGGGGCGGCAAGGTCACCTTTTCCAACCCGGCCGTGCTGTTTTCAACCTGCTTGTCGACGTTAAAGGCGATGACGCGAAACTGTTCCAGCGCTTCGCCATCGCGATCCAGCAGATCGGCGCGCAGCGGGAGTTTAGTGGCGATATCAATCCAGACGATATAACTGAACTGGGTGCCGTCGCGCGCGACAACCCGCACCACCTCGCACAAACGATCGGTAATACGGGCGCGGCCCACCGGAATAAAATCGTAGAAGTGCGCCAGGCGTTCAAAATTGGCGTAGACAATTGAGGGAAGAGAATCAACGATGTGATCGCCCTGAAGGGTAAAAGCCTCCAGGCCGGGCTCGAAATAGCTGATCTCGCCGTTACGCTGGACAATCTCGCGACGCGGACCGTCCATTTGCAGCAGCTGCGCCAGCCGTTGCTTATCGCTAACCACGTGGCGGTAGCGCAGCGAGTCGACGCCCAGCGTGCTCACCAGCACGTATGCATATTCATAGTCCAGCGTCTGGCTGGCCTGACTCATTTGCGCGAGCAACGCGCCAGATGCGCTAGTCTGAGCCGGCGCGTGGATGGAATAGGGCAGGCTGCCCGTCAACAAACACACGGCATACCAAAGTTGCTTCATTACTGCGGCTGCATTCCTAATGATTGCGTGCCCGGCACCTGCACGGCGGCCTGCTGCGCGTCTTGCTGATCGAACTGCAGAGTATCAGCATGCAGGCGGCGCTGCAGCTCATAGTCCTGCAAAATGGCGTCGATGCGCCTGCGCTGTTCCTGCACCTGCTGATTGCCGTTATCCACCCCGGCGCCGTTGGCCGAAGAGACGCCCAGGCTGACCGGCGACGCCTGGCCCATCATCGGCAGAGTATTGAATACGGGGTTTTCTGGCTGACTGCTGTCATAACCAACGCCCTGCTGGGTATTGTAATGCTGCACGCCGACGATAACCGCCAGCGAGACGCAGGCCGCGACACCGATTTGGGTAAGGTGTGACGCGACGCCTAACCGGGCAACGCGCGAGGTAAAAAGCCGGGTCTTGCGCCAGAACGGGGAGCGGTGCCAGGAGTCCGGCGTCGGCTGCGATTCCGTTACGGCCTGCGGCGCGATACGCACCGGCTCTTCGGCAATGGCGGCGGCCACTCGATCGGCAATATCGAGGTGAAAAACTTTACCCGCGTCACCGCGCATTACATCACGAATAAGGTGATACCGTTGCCAGCTTTGCTGCAACTTAACATCCCTGGACAAATCGTTAAACAGTCCGCTGTCAAACGATTCCCCATCTATCAGAGCGGAAAGCTTTTCATTGTGCATGCCTGGTACCTTCTCCTGCCGCCGTCGTTAACGCTGAATAAGCGGTTGAATTTTATTGTCAATTGCTTCGCGCGCACGAAAAATACGTGAGCGCACCGTTCCTACCGGGCAATCCATGATGGAGGCTATCTCTTCATAGCTTAGGCCATCTAGCTCGCGCAACGTAATCGCCATACGCAAGTCTTCGGGCAACACCCCGATAGTGCGGAATACTATCTGTCGCAACTCCTCAGACAACATTAAATTCTCAGGGTTCGATATTTCTTTCAATGCGCCGGCACTTTCGTAATTTTCCGCGTCGCTGGCGTTCACATCGCTGGAGGGCGGACGCCGTCCCTGAGTCACTAAGTAATTCTTCGCCGTATTGACCGCAATACGGTACAACCAGGTATAGAATGCGCTGTCGCCGCGAAACAACGCCAGGGCCCGATAGGCCTTGATGAACGATTCCTGCACCACGTCCGGCACGTCCCCCTGCGGGACGTAGCGCGACACGAGGCTCGCCACTTTATGCTGATAGCGAACGACCAGTAAATTGAACGCTTTCTGGTCGTTTTTCTGGACCTGTTCAACCAGCACCTGATCCGTTAACTGCTCGCTCATCCGAGGTAATGTCTCCTCAAATTTTTCTCCACGCGCAAATAAATAGTACCGCCAGCTTCTGAACCAATTTTACGAGCAAACTCGCGGTTGGAGTTAATGATAATCATAAAGTTCCGCCACGCCTTGTATTTTTCTTAAAATAAGGGGCGCGGCCACAAGTACGCCAGGGCCGCCGGCCGGGCTTTGCCCTAGACTACCATAAATAGAATGGCCGCTACCCAGATTCTCGCAGGGCCAAAGCTCCGCGCGAAACAGTCGCAATAAAAAACGCAGGGTAACGTGAATTCGCCATGCTGTCAGTAAACATGCGTAAATAAAACCGCGTCAAAAAGCAGCAATAAGCGGTACAGCCAGCCGGCATTGGGTGGTACCATTGCCAAACAGTCTTTTCTATCAGAATACACACCATCCGCTATGCAACCATCAACTGAATATGCTACCGATGTCCTGGTTATCGGCAGCGGTGCGGCCGGGTTATCGCTGGCGCTGCGTCTGGCCGGGCATTGCGATGTCATGGTCCTGAGCAAAGGCCCGCTGAATGAGGGTTCCACGCTGTATGCTCAAGGCGGCATCGCGGCGGTATTCGATGAAACCGACAGCGTCGATTCCCACGTCGAGGATACGCTCATAGCCGGCGCCGGCGTCTGCGATCGTGAGGCGGTAGAATTCATTGCCGGCAACGCCCGCCATTGTGTGCAGTGGCTGATAGATCAAGGCGTGCTGTTTGACACTGACACCTCGACACCGCCCGGCGACCGCTACCACCTCACCCGCGAGGGGGGCCACAGCCATCGCCGTATTCTGCACGCCGCAGACGCGACCGGCAAAGCGGTGGAAACCACTTTGGTCGGCAAGGCGGCAGCGCACCCGGGCATTCAGATCCTGGAACGCTGCAACGCGGTGGATCTGGTCAGCTCCAACCGCCTGGGACTGCTGGGCACGCGGCGGGTGGTGGGAGCCTATATCTGGAACCGCGCCAAAGAGCGGGTGGAGCTGTGCCGCGCACGCACGGTGGTGCTCGCCACCGGCGGCGCGTCCAAAGTCTATCAATATACCAGCAACCCCGATATTTCCTCCGGTGACGGCATCGCCATGGCCTGGCGCGCCGGCTGCAGGGTCGCCAATTTAGAGTTTAATCAGTTCCACCCGACCTGTTTGTTCCACCCGCAGGCGCGCAACTTCCTGCTGACCGAAGCGCTGCGCGGCGAAGGCGCTTATCTGCGCCGGCCCGACGGCAGCCGTTTTATGCCGGATTTCGACGCACGCGCTGAGCTGGCGCCGCGGGATATTGTCGCCCGGGCAATCGATCATGAAATGAAGCGGCTGGGCGCCGACTGCATGTACCTCGACATCAGCCACAGGCCGGAGGCGTTTATCCGCCAGCATTTCCCGACCATTTATGACAAGCTGCTGACGCTGGATATCGATCTGACCCGCCAGCCCATCCCTATCGTCCCGGCCGCCCATCATACCTGTGGCGGCGTAATGGTGGATAACCACGGGCGCACCGATCTTGACGGTCTGTATGCCATCGGGGAAGTCAGCTATACCGGCCTGCACGGCGCCAACCGCCTGGCGTCCAATTCCCTGCTGGAGTGCCTAGTTTATGGCTGGTCGGCGGCGGAAGATATCCGACGCCGTCTGCCGGCCATAGCCCAGGTTCGCCAATTGCCTCCCTGGGATGAAAGCCGGGTCAGCAATTCCGACGAGGAGGTGGTGCTGCAACATAACTGGCATGAGCTACGGCTATTTATGTGGGACTACGTTGGCATCGTCCGCACCACCAAACGGCTGGAGCGCGCGCTGCACCGCATAGAGTTGCTGACGCGCGAAATCGACGAATACTACTTCCATTTCCGTATTTCCAATAATCTGTTGGAGGTCCGCAATCTGATACAGGTGGCCGAGCTGATCGTCAAAAGCGCACTGCAGCGCAAGGAAAGTCGCGGCCTGCATTTCACGCTGGATTACCCCGCTATGCAGCCTGACCCGCAGCCGACCATTTTACAGCCCTGATTGAGATTATCACCTGTTAAACACGCAACAGGTGATGACTATCCCGTTGCCATTGTGCTATAGCGCAGAAGGCATGGGGAAAATGCCACCCTCCTTTTTACACGCTTATCTCAAGGATGGCGATGGCAGAGCAGATATAGATAACAAAAATATTCTGGGCCATAAGGAATAAGCCCAATGTGAAAAAAGACACACTTTGGCGTTAACGCTATTTTCTCCGATTCCCATAAGGCTATTTGACTGTCTATTTCCTCCTTGCTGCGTGGGTGGGTGGCGCGCTCGCTTTCCCACTGCTTTGCTGACGTCAATGAAGTTATTCAACGACACGGCATTTGAATAACGCTAAGCACGGCGGTATGCGTTGTCAGTAAAAGAGCAAATAAAATAAGCGTTCAACGCATACCGCCACGGATGACATGGCCATTGCCTTTAATTAAACAAAGAGCATTCTCGGACAATCATATTCAGACAAAATTAACATCGATAACTTGATAAAAAACCATTGCGGTGTTGGCGATTTCCCATACACCGAGAATAACATGGTAGTTTTTTTGTTGGGCATTTGAATTTTATGAACCGTCCCCTCGGCGCTTGGCGTCAATTCATTAGCATGTTCCCAATACGGCTGCTGCGGATTTTGCACCATGAAAAAAGGCGCTTGCTCAAACTGTGAGCGGCTCAAAGGTTCATTAGGGTTCCAGCCATCCTTGGTAATAAAATAATTTCAACGCCGTGTGGCACGAGTTGCGGTATAGTGCCAGGTAAAATCCACCACAGAATTGGCTTTGATTTCATTCTTTTCCCAGCGGTCTTCAGCGTATTCATCCAGCTTGAGCGGTGCAGTGGTAGTGCCGCCATCCGTGAAACCGGCACTGGCAATCTGGCCATCTTTTGGCGGGAGGGCATTACGTTCATCACGTGGGGCAAATTTATCGGCTAAACCAGCCTCCGTTGCGGGGAAAAGCTTTCTACTCTCTAACGCATTTGCCCACCATTGTCTCATTTTTTTAGACCGTGATTCCGGGAAAGTGATGCAGCCATGTCTAAGCATAGTATTATCTTTATCCATAATTATTTTCACTATTTATATAAATAAATTACTTTATTTTTAGACGGTTTATTAGCGTCTTTCTATGGGGCCAAATTATGATGCCGTGGTGAAGACATAAAAACACCCAGCCCATGCCTATTTTATGACGACAGGACTGCCGGCAGCTGCCCCGCACATAATTTCCAGGTTGTCACCAAAGAATATTGCTCGCCGCACTTCGTATCATATTTCACTTTTAGCCGCGGCGAGCATGGCGGCATAACACTGCGCGGCAGTAATTCATGCTTATGCCATTTAAAAGGGGCGCTTCTCTCTTTGAAGGGAAAATAAAGATTGAGGGGAAATAAAGATAGAGACGCTATATAAGTTATCCACGCATTTTAACGTCGCAATAGGTACGGATCACCTCCCGGGCGGATGAAATATTCAATGTTGATAACGGACGGAAACAGAATGAACGCGGGAATGCGGTCCCTGCACATCTGTTTCATGAAGAAACAGGTTTGCCACTGCGCAGCTGCCACGCACCTGCAACCCAGAACGGCTCGGTGGTTAAAACGCCAGATAAAATCTGCCAGCCAGGGTACAAAACGCCGGCGTCCAGACGCCCGACGGGTCGCGTAACGTCAGCGTATCATGAATCATCGGCATCGGCCGGCGCGTCAAGGCCAGCAGTAGCTGGTGCGGTGGCAAATTTGCTTTGTTCTGTCGCTGACATCAATGCACCGCTGCAGCCACCAGCCCTGTGTTAATGCGCGGGCAATGAGCGCCTCCCCGGCGGCATACGGCAGGATAAACGCCAGCGTGCCCCTCTTCCAGCAGCGCGGTGGCGGCGGCCGTCAGCAGCGCCTGATGGCTCAGACTCCGGGTATAGCGTGCCCGCTCGCGCGCAGGGGTAGCGCAGGCCGGCCCCGCGTCAAAATAGAACGGATTACTGAGGATCATTTTATAGCGCCGCGACGCCCTGTCGACATAGGCGCAGATATCGCCCTCGACAGCGCCCAGGGATATCGCCCAAGGGCTGGCGGCAAAATTGTCCCGCGCCTGACGGCAGGGCGTCCGGGTCCAAGTTCGACAGCCTCGATCGGAATAGCGCCGTGCATGCGCTGCGCCAACACCAGCGCAACCAGGGCGCTGCCGGTGCCGATGTCCAGCGCCCTGCCCGCCTCAATGACCGGCGCCCAGGCGCCCAGGCGCCCAGCAGCACGCCATCGGTGCCGACTTTCATTGCGCATCGATCGTAAGCGACAAAAAACTGTTTAAAGGTAAATCCGTCCCGCCGCAGCGGTTTTGTGACAGCCGTGAATAGCATATTCATGTCGCTCCTCTGCAGGCGTATACCGCTACTTTAAAATAAACTGACGCGCACAAACAGATGAAGATTACGTGGGATCCGTCTATAATCTGCGCTCCAAACCAGAGGTAGCCCATGACTGTAACTCAATTTTCCGAACTCGAGCTTCACGAAGACCTGCTCGCCGCCATAAGCGACAAAGGCTTTGAGCGCCCCACCGCCATTCAGGCTGAAGCCATTCCGGCAGCCATGGACGGACGTGACGTCTTGGGTTCGGCGCCTACCGGCACCGGCAAAACCGCCGCATATTTATTGCCGGTCTTGCAACACCTCCTTGATTTCCCTCGCAAGAAGTCCGGTCCGCCGCGGGTGTTGGTTGTCACCCCTACCCGCGAGCTGGCGATGCAGGTAGCGGAACAGGCTAAACAGCTGGCCGCCCACACCCATCTGCACATCGCCACCATTACCGGCGGTGTGGCCTATATGAATCATGCGAAAGTGTTCAGCGAGAATCAGGATATTGTGGTGGCCACCACCGGTCGCCTGCTACAGTACATTAAAGAAGAAAATTTTGATTGCCAGGCGGTTGAAACGCTGATTCTGGACGAGGCGGATCGGATGCTGGATATGGGGTTTGCCCAGGACGTCGAGCAGATCGCCGCCAAAACTCGCTGGCGCAAGCAGACGCTTTTGTTTTCGGCCACGCTGGAGGAAGGGAACGCGGTCAAGGATTTTGTTGAACGTCTGCTAAACGATCCGGTGGAGATCGACGCCTTGCCGTCGCGCCGCGAACGTAAAAAAATCGTGCAATGGTATTATCGCGCCGATAATCTGACGCATAAAACCGCCTTGCTTTGCCGCCTGCTTAAACAGCCTGAGGTCAGCAAAGCTATCGTCTTCGTCCGCAAGCGCGAGCGGTTGCATGAGCTGGTAGGCTGGCTGCGCGACGCCGGCATTCCCTCATGTTATCTAGAGGGGGAACTGGTCCAGGCCAAACGCAATGAGGCCATCAAGCGCATGAGCGACGGCCGGATGAATGTCCTGGTAGCAACGGATGTCGCGGCGCGCGGTTTGGATATCGAGGACATCAGCCATGTCATCAATTTTGACCTGCCCGCGACGGCGGACGTTTATCTCCACCGGATAGGCCGCACCGCCCGCGCCGGCCGCAAAGGCTGCGCCATTTCGCTGGTGGAAGCGCACGATTATTTGCTGTTGGGAAAGATCAGTCGTTACCTTAACGAACCCTTAAAGGCGCGCACAATTGATGAATTGCGCTCCACCACGCGCGCCCCGGCAGAAAAGATGAGCGGCAAGCCGTCAAAAAAAGTATTGGCGAAGCGCAAAGAAAAGAAAGAACAGGCGCGGACGAAAGACAAAACCAAGGTGCGTATGCGCGATAAAAAGAATATTGGCAAGCGTCGTTTGCCGAAAGCGGTGCCGGATGCCATAAGCGTAACCAAGCCGGAAAGTGACGGTTAAGCTGTCGCGCAATCGGCTACGATGGGATGTTGATAAAAACAGCAGCGGGCTAGTAAACGCAGCACGATAGAATGGATTCACCCCAATGAAAGCAGTGCTTTCGTGACGTTAGCGCGGCGCCCGCCGTCAACGTGTTATTAATCGTTAGCAAAAAGTAACCGGCATGTTGCACTCGTGATGAAAAATAATAAACTTCGTTGTTTATCAAACAAATAATTTTCATTGCGTCTAGCGTCGATACGTGTTCACTTTTGCCACAGCGGGACGATTTTATCCCCGGTTTGGGCCGCGATAAGCGCAACGAAACAGGGTCTTTTGGCGCTCATCCACGGCACTTCGGGCCAAACGCCGCTTACAGCTTTCAGCTCCAGGCCGCCAACCGCTGCCTTCAGGAAGGCCGTGGTTTCGCCGCGAATGGACCTTAAACCCTGCCCATACGCGGTGGGCCCGCCTTCCGTATTCCTCTGCCTCGGAGGCCTAAGGTCTCGTCACCCTGTTCCCTTCTCCCTCTATTGCGCTGCTGTGGGATCGGTACTTGCGTTGACGCGAGTTCGTTTACGATAAAAAAGGGGCCAAAGGCCCCTTGCACGCATGTTGCGCCGAGATTACAGACCTTCGGTGAAGGTACAAATAATAACGTCCCGCTGCTGCTCTGGCGTGAGGGAATTAAAGCGCACCGCATAACCCGACACGTGGATAGTCAGTTGCGGATATTTTTCCGGATTCGCGACGGCGCTTTCCAGCGTCTCGCGGCTCAGCACGTTGACATTCAGATGCTGCCCATTTTTGACGCGCACCACTTCCTTATGCTCTAGCGGAATTTTACGGTACTCGAATTTGCCCAGTTCCTGCAGGGGAATCAACTGGTCGTCAGCGTAACCGGCAACGGCGACCAGGCAGTGGGCTTGTTTGTTAGTCTCATCCAGCAGCCAAAAAGAGTTTATTAGCGCTTTGTTTTCAGCCTAGGTAATTTGTGTTCCGATAATCATAGATGCCTCCGTGGTAGGGGTGCCATACGGCGTCCAGACACGTGTTGTTCATCATTTAACCTGTTTGGACATTTGGTAAACCCAATTTTTAAAACTGATTATACACCCGCCATCCGGGGCCGATACTTTGATTTAAATCAATCTCTGAAGGAAAGTGGCGACATTCCTGCGCTAAATTATTGATTTAAATCTATTTAAAGAGCTACTTTAATTCTGTTGCAAAGGCGATAATTTCCGGCATGCCGGGGCGAGAAAACGTTTAACCCGCAGTGAGAAAACGTTAGGCTTAAGCCAGGTCGTCACTATTATGGAGCGTATCATGACGCAAATGCTCACCTGGCGCGATGCTCTCGCACAGGAAAAAACTCTGCCCTATTTCCAGGAAACGCTGGCGTTTGTCGCCAGAGAGCGGGCGGCGGGAATGACTGTCTATCCGCCGGCCAAAGATGTGTTTAATGCTTTTCGTTTCACGGAACTGAACGCGGTGAAAGTGGTGATCTTCGGCCAGGATCCGTACCACGGCCCCAATCAGGCCCACGGTCTTTCTTTTTCGGTCAAGCCAGGCGTGCCCGCCCCGCCTTCGCTGGTCAATATTTATAAAGAGCTGGCCAGCGACATTCCCGGTTTTGTTATTCCGAATCATGGCTGTCTGCAAAGCTGGGCGCAGCAGGGCGTGATGCTGCTCAATACGGTATTGACGGTGGAGGCGGGTAAAGCGCATTCCCACGCCAGTCTGGGCTGGGAGACCTTTACTGACAAGGTCATCAATGTCCTCAACGCGCAGCGTGAAGACATCGTTTTCCTCCTGTGGGGCTCCCATGCCCAGAAAAAAGGCACGATTATCAACCCAAAACGTCACCATGTGCTTAAAGCGCCGCATCCCTCACCCCTGTCTGCCCATCGCGGCTTTCTTGGCTGCCGCCATTTCTCCAGGGCCAATGCGCTATTGGAACAGCAATGCCAACAGCCCATTGATTGGACGCCAACGTTGCCGACGGCGTAATGGCGCATCATCCTGCGCGCGCAAAACAGAGCACGAAAGATAATAGCGCTGGCGCAGTGGCGCAAGATGCGGCCAGTTTTTCGAGCCTGCTAGCGGAAGCGCTTAAAAAGCGGGTGGGCATTGCAATGTAATACTCTCGTGAGGGGCTTTGAGGGTCGGTTGCTAGCCTCCGGTCTCCGCTTTTATCGACGGCGACCGCGATCGGTGTGCCCCCCCCTCCCGCCGCGGGTGGCGGGAGGGAAAAACGTCAGCTTTTGGCTTTCGATACCCCAACCATTGCCGGGCGGATAAGCCGGCCATTGAGGGTGTAGCCTTTTTGCATCACCATCATCACCTGGTTAGGCTCATGCTCGTCAGACTCCAGCATCGTCATCGCCTGATGCACTTCGGGATTAAACGGTACGTGCGTGTCTCCCACCACATCCAGGCCGAATTTGCGTACCGCGTCCAGCAAAGATTTGAGCGTCAGCTCGATTCCCTCAATCGTGGACGCCAGCTCGGCGTTGGCTTTATCCGACATATCCAGCGCGCGCTCTAAATTATCGATAACCGGTAATAATTCACCGGCGAAACGTTCCAGCGCAAATTTATGTGCCTTCTCGACATCCTGTTTACTGCGGCGACGCACGTTTTCCATTTCCGCCTTGGCGCGCAGCACACTATCGCGCTCACGCTGTTGCGCCTGGCTCAACGCCGCTTCCAATTCAGCAATACGCTCATCTCGCGGATCCACAACGTCAACCGTCTCAGGCGCCGCTTCCGCTTGCTGCCCTTGTTCCATTTTACTCTCTTGTGAGACTTGCTCGTCAGGGGTGTTCTGTTCTTTACTACTCATCATGAGTTTTCTCCGCGGTTCAGCATTATTCTCGCTCGTCCGGTTATTATGGGGATGAATAGCGGGGATTCAAGGGATGACGCATAATGAAGCTTGCAAAAATACGCCGGGATCAGCAATCAAATGACTAGCACTTTTCAGACTATCGGCATCGTCGGCCATCCGCGTCACCCCAATGCGCTGGCCACGCATGAAACGCTGTACCACTGGCTGAACGAAAAAGGGTACCACGTTATCATGGAACATCAGATCGCCCGCGATCTGGCGTTGCACGAAGCCATTACCGGCAGTTTGGCCGATATCGGTCAGCAGGCCGATCTGGCGATCGTGGTCGGCGGCGATGGCAACATGCTGGGCGCGGCGCGCATTTTGGCGCGCCACGATATTAAAGTCATCGGTATCAACCGTGGCAACCTCGGCTTTTTGACCGACCTCGATCCCGACTCGGCGCTGGCGCAATTATCCGACGTGCTGGCGGGTCACTTTCGCAGTGAAAAACGCTTTTTGCTGGAAGCCCAGGTTTGCCGGGGCGATGTGTGCGGCCGATTAAGCAGCGCCATTAACGAGGTGGTGCTGCATCCCGGCAAGGTGGCGCACATGATCGAGTTCGAGGTCTATATTAATGATACCTTTGCTTTTTCCCAACGTTCCGACGGCCTTATCATCGCCACGCCAACCGGCTCCACGGCGTATTCCCTTTCCGCCGGCGGTCCGATACTTACCCCGCTGGTGGATGCTATTGCATTGGTGCCGATGTTTCCCCATACCCTCTCCTCGCGCCCGCTTGTGATTAACGGCGGCAGCACCATAGGGCTGAAATTTTCCCAACTGACGCCGGACCTGGAAATCAGCTGCGACAGTCAGATAGCGCTGCCGATCCAGGATGGCGAGGAGATTTTTATTCGCCGCAGCGACTATTATCTCAATTTAATCCATCCCAATGATTACAGCTATTTCAATACGTTAAGTAGCAAATTAGGCTGGTCGAAAAAATTATTCTAAATTTTGGCCGCCGCCGATTTACTGTATAAAAAACCAGTTTATAGCGTGATTAACCACAGCGGTGTATTTATATACAAAAAGGCAACTATGCTGTCTCAATTGACTATTGCCAATTTCGCCATTGTGCGCGCGTTAACGATTGATTTTCAGTCGGGGATGAGCGTGATTACCGGTGAGACCGGCGCGGGGAAACCCATTGCGATCGATGCGCTCGGTTTGTGTCTCGGCAGCCGTTCAGAGGCCAGCATGGTACGGCCCGACGCCGCCAGGGCGAATATTTGCGCGCGTTTTTTGCTCAACGATACCCCCCCTTGGCAGCCCGCGGGCTGTTCGATAACGTGCTCGATAACGGCAATGAATGCCTGATGCGCCGCGTGGTAAGCCAGGACGGCCGCTCACGCGGCTTTATCAATGGTACGCCGGTGCCGCTGTCACAGCTGCGCGAGCTGGGTCAGTTCCTGATTCAGATTCACGGTCAGCACGCCCACCAGCTGATGCTGCGTCCCGATCACCAAAAGCGACTGCTGGGACGCCTACGCCTGTGAGAAAGACCTCCAGCAGGCCATGGCGGCCGCCTACCACCAGTGGCACCAAAGCTGCCTGGATCTTGCCAGGGCGCGCCAGCAGGCAGCCGAACGCGACGCCAGGCGCGAGCTGCTGCAGTATCAATTGAAAGAGTTGAACGAATTCGCGCCGGTTTCTGACGAATCCGAGCAGATTGATCAAGAGTACAAGCGGCTGGCAAACAGCGGGCAGCTGATTACCGCCCCACAGCAAACGCTGGAGCTTTTGAGCGAAAGTAACGAGGCTAACCTGCTCAGCCAGCTTCACGCCGCCCGTCAGGTGATGAGCGAGCTGGTTACGCTGGATGCATCACTCGCCGACGTAATGACGCTGCTGGAGGATGCCGCTATCCAGATTACTGAAGCGAGCAATGAGCTGCGTCATTACGGCGATCGTATCGATCTTGATCCCGGTCCCCTGCATGAGCTGGAGCAACGCCTGTCGCGCCAAATCAGTCTGGCCCGTAAGCATCATGTGAAACCGGAAGCCCTGGCGCAGCACCATCAGCAGCTCCTGCGGGAACAGGAGGCGATGGCGCAGCACGACGCCTGCGCCGGCGCGCCGGCCGAGGCGGTCGAGCGGCACCACCAGCAAGCGATGGATCTCGCCCGCCAGCTCCATCAGCGCCGTGCTGAGCACGCCGGCAGCCTGGCCCGGCCATATCACCCACAGCATGCATGCACGAGCTATCCCTGCCGCACGGTAAGCTGGCCATTGAAGTGCATTTCCAGCCCGAACAGCTTAACGCCGACGGCGCCGATCGCGTGGAGTTCATGGTGACCACCAACCCCGGCCAGCCGCTGCAGCCGCTGGCTGGCAAAAGTGGCCACCGGCGGCGAGCTATCCCGCATTGCGCTGGCGATACAGGTCATTACCGCCTGCAAAATAGACACGCCGGCGCTAATCTTTGACGAAGTCGACGTAGGCATCAGCGGGCCGACGGCCGCTATCGTGGGCAAAATGCTGCGTCAGTTGGGCGAATCCCCCCAGGTGATGTGCGTGACGCATTTGCCGCAGGTTGCTGGATTCGGGCATCATCACTTTTTCGTCAGTAAAAATACCGATGGCAGCGCCACTGAGACGCAAATGCTAGCGCTGGATAAAAAAGCCCGGCTGCAGCAGCTGGCGCGCCTGTTGGGCGGCAGCGAAGTCACAAAAAATATGCTGGCAAACGCCAGGGAGCTGCTTGCCGCTTAGAAAAGCTCAACTTTTTTCTCATCCTGCGGTCATAGATGGGCCTTGCAGAGGTTCCCAACGCCGGCAAGGTCTATTATCATCGGCACCCTATGCCCAAAAGGAATGTGATTATTATGAGCTGTAAGACGTTGACTGCTGCTGTCGTTATGCTGATGTTTACCGCCGGTTGCTCTGTGTTCGAGAGAGTGGCTTATCGTCCTGACATCAATCAGGGCAATTATCTGAGCGCAGCTGACGTCGCAAAAATCCACACCAGCATGACCAAGCAGCAGGTAGCCTATACCCTTGGTACTTCAATGATGAAGGATCCGTTCGGTTCGAACACCTGGTATTACATTTTCCGCCGCGAGCCGGCCCATGACGCGGTCTCGCAGCAAACGCTGACGCTGACCTTTAACAGCAGCGACATCCTGACGCATATTGACAACAAACCGACGCTCAAAGGCCCCAGCACCAGTCAATAAGCGGCGTTAGCCGATACTTTGGCCGGCGTGAAGGTTGACCTGTGCAAGGCCTGGAATCGTCTGCTGTCGTGCAGACAGGGAATGGCGGGTGTGCCGGGTTATTTTCGCGTGCGATCCGCGCGCTGACGGCGCAGTTCCTTGGGATCGATAAGCAACGGCCGGTAGATCTCCACCCGGTCGCCGTCACTGAGTATATCCTCCAATTTGGCGGGCCGGCTGAAGATGCCCACTTTATTCACGCTGAGATCGATATCCTGCCGTAGCGCCAGAAGACCCGATGCGCGAATCGCCTGCTCCAGGGTACTCCCCTCCTCCAGCACCAGCTGGCGCAGATACTGGCGCTCCGGCAGGGCGTAAACGACCTCGACCCGGATGTCAGGCATGGTAAACCTCTTTGGCCCGGCGGGTGAACGCCATGACCATGCTGTTCGCCATCTCTTTGAAAATACGCCCAAACGCCAGTTCAATCAGCTTGTTCTTGAATTCAAAATCGAGATGGAATTCAACCTTGCTGGCCTCTTCGCTAAGGGGGATGAAACTCCAGTCGCCGGCAAAGAAGCTGAAAGGCCCTTCCACCAAAAGCATCACAATACTCTGATTTTCAGTAATAACATTGCGGGTGGTGAAGGATTTGCTGATGCCCGCTTTAGAGACATTCATCTCTGCGGTCAGTTCGCTGTTGTTCTGCTCAAGCACCAGGCAGGCGGTACAGCCTGGAATGAATTTCGAATAGGCGCTGATATCATTAACCAAGGCGAACATTTGCTTTGCGCTATAAGGAACCAGCGCGGAGCGCGTAATATGAGGCATAATCTTTCCTGTCTTTATCGATTCACCCTAATATTATCATTTATCTCCAACGAGACAAAAAGACCGTTACGTGCGCTATGTCACGTCTGTGATCAAAAGCCCGTACACCTTAAAGGAAAGCTTTTCTTCCCCGAGGTTAACTGTATAATATTGCGCACTATGACAAAAAAAAAGCACACAAGCCCGGTTCAGCTACCATTGCGCAAAACAAACGCGCCCGACACAAATTCTTTATAGAACAGGAGCTCGAGGCGGGACTCTCGCTGCAGGGATGGGAAGTGAAATCACTACGCGCCGGCAAAGCGAACATCAGCGATAGCTATGTGCTGCTCGAGGATGGCGAGGCCTATCTTTTTGGCGCCACCTTCCAACCGCTGACAATGGCTTCTTCGCATGTGGTCTGTGACCCGATGCGAACCCGCAAGCTATTGCTCAATAAGCGTGAACTGGATCCACTGTTTGGCCGCGTTAACCGTGAAGGCTACACCGTTGTGGCGCTCTCGCTGTATTGGAAATACGCGTGGGTGAAAGTGAAAATCGGCGTGGCCAAAGGTAAAAAAGAGTACGATAAACGGACAGATATCAAGGAACGCGAATGGCAACTCGACAAAGCGCGCATCATGAAGCACGCCGGCCGATAGCGTTGCCTTGCCACTGTAAGTTTGCTATGATGAAATTAACAACTTGGGGCTGATCCTGAACTCGACGGGATTTGCGAAACCTAAAGTGCATGCCGAGGTGGGGTTGGCCTCGTAAAAAAACCTCAAAAAAAATAATTGCAAACGACTCGCAATTCGAATCTAACGCTGCTTTAGCAGCTTAATCAGCTTAATAACCTGAAGATTCCCTCTCTCCCTAGCCTCCGCTCTTAGGACGGGGATCAAGAGAGGTCAAACCAAAAAGAGATCGCGTAAGTGTCCTGCCTGGGGCAGAAGCGTTAAAACTAATCAGGCTAGTTTGCTAGTGGCGTGTCCGTCCGCAGCTGACAGGTGAATGTAAAGACTGGACTAAGCATGTAGTGCCGAAGGCGTAGAAATTCCGGACGCGGGTTTAAATCCCGCCAGCTCCACCAAATTTGATAGGGCAGTGACAAAACTGTAGCTCTAAAATTAGTAAGTTACTGACCACGCAAGCACACTGGCTAGATGTAGATTAGGCAATAAAGTGCACTCAATCTGCATGTGCATTTAGCTTTCTCTTCCTCTGACGCCCCAAGTGAGTTATTTAAAGTATTTTTATACATAATAATTTGAAACAAAATACACTTTATTATCGCCCCTTCAAATGCACGGGTTGCCATCAAACTTTTTCGGCTACGCATCGCTAATGATAAATGTCGCCACACCGAAAATCGCGGCGTGATCTCCCAGCTGTTCTCTTTCTAATGACTCCGTATCGATCAGATCGTCTAGCCTGTCAAGATGCTGAAGTGCTGGCCGCTCCCGTAGCGGCAACCAGCGCATCACATAGCGTCCATTCAGCGCAGCTGATTGAATAGTTTTAAACCTTTCCGCAATTATTTTTAGCCTGATAATCTGATAATAACAACCTGCATGATTGGGAAAATGTATTCTTTACTGTCGTAAAAAATATGTGAATTTTACTCTTGGCTGTTTAAACTTAACGGAGTAGCCAAAAGGAGATGACCTTATGAACAATAAAACACCGCAATCTCAAGACTTAACTTTTAATTCCTTAGATAATATCCCACCTCTATCATTACTTGAGCACTCAGTCTTGCCATTTGGCATCAAAGATACGAAATCTAGATTTGTTTACATGAATGATTCCTCTAGAGATTTCTTCAATGTGCCAAATGATTTCGATATTGAGGGAAGATTTGATGGTGAATTTCCATGTTCATGGTCCAAACTTGAACCTGAGTTACAAACCCACGATAGGAAGGCTGAACAAAACAGAGGTGTTACGGATGTAATACAAACATCAAATTATGGTATACAGTCAATATTAGCTCAATTTTTATGCTACAAGCACCTAATATTAAACAATGATAACGAAGCTTGTAGTGGCACACTGAATTTGGCCACCTGAACAGAGGTGATATGCTCACCTCAGAACAACACGAGTGCACCAATGAAAAGAAGAAATTTTAGTCCTGAATTCAAACGCGAATCCGTTCAACTGGTTGTCGATTAAAATTACACCACCGCGCCAGCAGCAAAAGCCATGGACGTTGGCCTTTCTACGATGACGAAATGGGTAAAACAACTGCGTGATGAGCGACAGGGGAAAACGCCAAAAGCCTCTCCCATAACCCCGGAACAAATCGAAATACGTGAGCTCAAGAAAAAGGTACAACGCATTGAAATGGAAAACGAAATATTAAAAAAGGCTACAGCGCTCTTGATGTCAGACTCCCTGAACAATTCTCGTTAATCGGGAAACTCAGAGCGCGTTATCCTGTGGCCACACTCTGCCACGTGTTCAGGGTTCATCGCAGCAGTTACAAATACTGGAAAAGTCGTCCTGACAGGCCAGACGGCAGGCGAACAGTATTGCGCAGTCAGGTTTATGAACTGCACAGTATCAGCCATGGTGCCGCTGGCGCGAGAAGTATCGCCACCATGGCAACCCAGAGAGGCTTCCGGATGGGGCGCTGGCTTGCAGGCAGGCGCATGAAAGAGCTGGGGCTAGTCAGTTGTCAGCTAGCGGCTCACAAATACAAACGCGGCAGCAATGAACACGTTGAAATACCGAACCATCTCAACCGCCAGTTCGCTGTAACGGAGCCAAACTAGGTATGGTGCGGCGATGTGACGTATATCTGGACCGGGAAACGCTGGGCATACCTTGCGGTTGTTCTTGATCTGTTCGCGAGGAAACCGGTGGGCTAGGCTATGTCGTTCTCCCCGAACAGCAGACTGACCATCAAAGCACTGGAAATGGCATGGGAAACGCGTGGTAAACCAAGCCGGAGTGATGTTCCACAGCGATCAGGGTAGCCACTATACGAGCAGGCAGTTCCGACAGTTGCTGTGGCGTTACCGGATCAAACAAAGCATGAGTCGGCGTGGTAACTGTTGGGATAACAGTCCGATGGAGCGCTTCTTCAGAAGTCTGAAAAACGAGTGGATACCGGTAACGAACTACATAAGCTTCAGCGGAGCAGCTCATGAAATTACCGACTATATCGTGGGATATTACAGCGCACTCAGGCTGCATGAATATAACGGTGGGTTGCCACCAAACGAATCAGAAAATAGATACTGGAAAAACGCTAACGCAATGGCCAGTTTTAGTTGACCACTACACCAATCATCGAGAGCAAACATTACCTATTACCGGACGTTGCTATTATTGCGAAGCCCCTGCCGAGGGTAATTTCTGCTGCAAAGAATACCGGGAAGATTGGGAGAAACGAAAATATTTTGATGGCCAACGGAGGATTGAATGATGCAACTTAACAAGCCTCGTATAACGACCTTCAACCATCCAAATTTCGGTGAAATGATCGCCGTCACCAACGGCAGCAATAACATTAATGATTCGCATTATTTAATGCGCATCGACACTTATCCGTACGACGACCACGATACAATGCTATATAAATCAACCATTGTTATATCTAATGGAGGAGAATAAACGACTCAAGAAGCAGGTAAGGAAATTAACGATAGAAAGCTATTGAAATATGGGGGGTCGAGCAGCCATCAAACCCGCGTCCTTACGGTTTAACAACTCGTACGCTCTTTCATACCGAGTTACCGATTCTAAAGTCACACCGGCAGATTAAAGTACTAATTACTTTGACTTGTGTCAAGCTTACCCCGGCAGATCATTCATTAACTACAGAATGATTGCCATACCCTATACAGGACAGTGTTACATTTTGAGGATGGCAGCAATGATACTGACGGCGGCAGCGACCATGAGCCCGAGCCTGATGGTCATCTGCATGCCAAGCTTTTCAAATTTATCGTTAATTTTATCAAATCCCGCAGCCATATCCTTACGGACATCGGCTATCTCTGCTGACAGGTCCTTACGGACATCGGCTATTTGCGCGTCGGTCTTCTCGAAGCGGTGAGCCATATCTTTGCGAACTTCAGCTATTTGGCCATCAGTCTTCTCAAAGCGAGCTTCCATATTCTTGCGCACGTCCTCAAGGTCACGCTTCACATTGACAATATCAGCCTTGGTAGCCACATCCGCCACCTCATGAGACTTGCGTACGACGAGCGAAATGGCCTTGGCTTGCTCACTGGTAAGCCCGGCTGTCTGAAGCTCTTCTGACGCCAGCAATGTATCAAATGCGACTTGACCCATGGGGAAATCCTCCTGTTTAGGCCAAGTGTAGCGTATCCACCACATCAACGGAAGGAGTATTGATGGAGGGCTGCCAGCCCGCAACAAGCAAATTAATAATGCATTATCACTAGTGATGCCTGAAGGGGTTCCGAGTCTTGTAGTGTGCCACTACATTTAGCGTGCTGTATAGCATTTGTACGCTGGAGCAGACGCTGGAAAACGCCGGCGAAAATGTGCGTATGACGGCGCGCAATATTGCGGCGACGGTGAAGCTCGGACAGACGCTACGCTAACGGCAACGCCCGCCCTGCACCCGCGCGTCGCCTTAGCCATGGGCGTCCGCTCGTCGTTCGTCCAAACGCGGCAGGTTTGCACGCTAATCCCACGTTGGCCGGAATGGCGAGCGGGCGCGCAGCCCGCTAGGCGCTCAGGCAGGCGCGAGCGGCGATGCGGACATTCTCAATCTCATCAAGCATTTCCAGCCACTCCGGCTCCAATGCCGCGACCTTGACGCCGCCGCGCAGCTGTTTGCTCAATATTGGCGCATAAACGCCGCAGCCGCGGCACGCCGCTATAGCTGCAACTGCCATGCAGTTTATGGATCAGGTTGCTGATATGCTCGTCGTGCGCGCCACTCGCCACCGCTTCTACACGCTGTTTAATCTCGGGCAGAAATTCGAGCAGCATACCCAGCATCCTCCCATGCCAGATTCGGCTTATTCCCCGCCTGGCGCAGCGCCAGCTGCCAATCAAGCAAGACATCTTCATTGCCGGAAGGCAGCAACCGCTGGCGTTTATCGCTAATGATATGGGCGGTAACCGCCACAATCGGCGTATGGGCATGCAGCGGCAACTGGCGAATCAGCTCCGCTGTGCGCAGACCGTCAATTTCTGACATCTGGATATCCATCAAGATAATATCCAGCGGTTTTTACGGGCGTAGGCGATAGCCTCGGCGGCGCTGTTACACAAGGGGGTCTGCTCCACTTGCTCTTGCAGCAACGCGTCGATAAGCTTGAGATTCGCGAGATTATCATCCACCGCCATTACGGTCAGCGGCAGGCAGGGCGTGCCGGCCTCGGCCTCGGGCTCGCTGCTTGGCCGCGGCGAGAGGGGCGATTGCAACAGGGAAAGCAGGCGCTGGCCGGATACCGGTTTGGTCAGACAGGCGTCCGCGTCCATTTGTTTCAGCAGCTCTGCCTCAACTATCCAGGCTGCCCGGCAGCGCCAGGATAATACAACGGGCATGGCCGCTGGCCTGCAACAGCTTATAGCGCATTTCCGGCAGCGATAGTGTCGCGGTAACCGGTTTACCGAGAAGCAGAATATCCACCTGCGCATCTCCCAGCGCGTCCAGGTCCGGATAATAACTGACCTCAAGGGGTGTGCCCGCCAGCAGTTCGAGGGTGGCCTGCGCCGAGGTGGCTATTGGCCTCGATAAGCGCGAGACGCTTATACATCAGGGCGTCGTAGCGGTGCGGATCAACCCAGGCGCGACAGTTGATCTGCAATTGAATATGGAACCAAAAGGTGGATCCCCGTCCGGCGCGGCTGCGGAACGTGATCTCCCCGCCCATTTTGCGCACCAGTTTTTGCGTAATCACCAGCCCCAAACCGGTACCGCCGTGCCGACGGGTAATACTGGCATCGGCCTGACGGAAAGCCTGGAACAGCTGCGATTGTTGGCGCTCGGGAATACCGATGCTAGTATCGCGGATTTGTACGTTGATTTCCACGCGCTCCCGCTCGTGGCCCTGGCGGCTGACGCGAATGATGATATGCCCCTGCTCGGTAAATTTAATAGCGTTGCCGATAAGGTTGGCTGTTGCAGCCGCGGCGGATCGCCGATGACATATTCCGGCACCTCGCGCTGCACCTGTAAAATCAGCTCCAGCCCCTTTTCATGGGCGGTATGGGCCAGCAGGATCACCACCTCATCGAGAATGGCGCGTAGCGCGAAGGGGATCGTTTCCAGCATCAGTTTGCCGGCTTCCAGTTTGGAAAAATCCAGTACATCGTTAATGATGCTGAGCAAGTGATTACCCGAGCGCTCGATGGTTTACAGATAATCGCGCTGGTTAGGGGAGAGCGGTGTTTTCAACGTCTGACGAGTGAAGCCGATGACGCCATTCAGCGGCGTACGCAGCTCGTGAAACATATTCGCCAGGAACTCCGATTTAATGTGCACCGCCTCTTGAGCGCGTTTTTTCGCCAGATCCAGTTCGACGTTCTGGACTTCCATTTGCTCCAGGGTTTCGCGCAAATCCGACGTGGCCTGATCGATATTCTGCTGCAACTCTTCGTGGTAGGCGCTAAGGGACATCGCCATGGCGTTAATGCCGTTTTTCAGCATGTCCAGCTCGCCGAGCATGTAGCCTTCCACTCGGCTGTCCAATTGGCCGCTGCGGATACGGTCAACGGTGTTGACCATGTTGCGAATAGGGCCGGTGACATCGCGCATCAGACGGTAGGCGAACAACTTGGCACAGCAAAGACACAGGAGGAGCAACAGCGTGGAAACAAACGCCTCTCTATATTGTTGCAGCCGTACCGCGTCCATATCCAGTTCGATGGCGATATAACTAAGCAGTTTTATGGCGCCGCTGGCCGCGCCATAAGCGTGCTCGCCGTCCGGCAGACTGTCCTCGCGCACGATGGGGGTACGCATGATGCGCGATGAGCCGGTGCGTATCAGGGTCAATCCTTCGGGCATCGGCGCGCCGTCCGGCAACTTCAGCCGCTCCATATTTTGTTGATAATTGGAGGTAACGAACAGCGTATTGTTCGCATCAAACAACGAGATGGACCGCACAATATCAGAGTGGTGGCGATGCAGCAGATTGACCAGATGGCGCACCGATTCGCGATTGTGAAACGTCATGCCGTATTCGCTGGACAGCGCCGGCGGCTCGATAATGCTGGCGCCGTCGTCGACCAACTGGTGTTGCAGTTCGTTGTAGCGGTGGACGACAAAAAACGCACTGAGCAGTAAGCCAATGAAAAGCGTCGGAGCCAGAATCAGTATCATCATCCGCGTGCGCACGCTGTATCTGGTTATAACGGTCCAATATGGGAGAATAATTTTGCAAAGGCGTTTCCGGCAATCTATGGCGCAATTCTACTCTGCAAACCGCCGCGTAGCGACCCGTGAGAGGGTCACAGTCTCTTGTGACCAACTGGATACGTTCGGCCAGGGGTTGGCGCGCCGCCGGGGCAAGGTGATGTTTATCCCCGAACTGTTTTGCCAGGCGAGCAGGCCGAAGTGCGTCTGACCGAGGATAAGCGCCAGTACAGCCGCGGCGAAGTTATCCGCCGTCTGAACGACGTCCCTGAGCAGGTCACGCCCCGCTGTCCGCATGTATGGCGTGTGCGGCGGCTGTCCAGCAGCAGCATATCAGCCAGTCGCTGCAGCAGCGCACCAAGGCCGCGGCGCTGGCGCAGCTTTTTGCGCGCGAACAGCCCGGCGCGGTGCCAGATGTGGCGCAAATCGGTTCCAGCGTTTATGGTTACCGGCGGCGCACGCGCCTGGAGCTGGTCTATCTCCCGAAAGGCCATCATCTGAGCATGGGTTATCGACAGGCAAAGTCGAGTGAATTAGTAGATATTCACGGCCTGCCCGATTTTGCGGCCGGAGCTTGAGCAACTCATCGCGCCCTTGCGCGCCTGTCTGGAAGGGGTGAGGGCCGGGGCGCATCTGGAGCATATTGAACTGGCGGCGGCTGATAATGGTCCGCTGGTGGTGCTGCGCCACCTGCAGCCACTGGGGGAAGAGGACCGCCGCCGGCTGCTGGACTTTGCCGCGGCGCAGCAGGTCAGCGTCTGGCTGGCGCCCGATAGCGAGACGCTGGACTGTTTGCGCGGCGAGACGCCTTTCTACCGGATAACGGCATTGACGTTGCGTTTCAGCCCGAGCGACTTCATTTAGGTCAATGACGAAGTCAACCGGCAAATGGTGGCCCAGGTGCTGGACTGGCTGACGCCGACCCCCGGCGATCGGGTACTGGATCTGTTCTGCGGCATGGGCAACTGCACTCTGCCGCTGGCACGTTCAAGTGGGCAGGTCACCGGCGTGGAAGGAGTTGCGGCGTTAGTTAGTAGCTAATGGGCAATATAATGCGCAGAGTAATTCACTAAGTAACGTGACTTTTTTTCACGAAAATCTTGAGCAGGATGTGATGCGGCAGCCGTGGGCCGCCTGCGGGTTTGATAAGATATTGCTCGATCCGGTCAGAGCGGGTGCGGCCAGCGTGTGCCCCTGTTGGCGGCGTGGGCGCCGCCGCACACTGTCTATGTTTCTTGCAATCCGGCGACGCTTGCGCGGGATAGAAAAATTCTATTGGCGGCAGGCTACACCCTGGCACGCCTGGCGATGCTGAATATGTTTCCGCATAGCGGGCATCTTGAATCGATGGCGTTATTTATCAAGCGTTCCGGCATCTCTGCAAGATAGAGAGTGGGTATGGTTGCGGTAAGAAGTGCACATTTAATCCGGCGGGCAAATTTACCGTGGACGACTGGGTGGCCAGTCTGGGCCTCGCCAAGCCGCAATCAAGTGAACGGCTGGCCGACATTTGGCGCTACTGCGAGCAGCGGTGCAAGGACCATCCAAACGCTTCCCTGCTGTTGTGGCGCGGCATCGAAATGGTAGAAATCTTGTCCATGCTGAGCATGGACAACGACAGCCTGTGCGCGGCGCTTTTGTTCCCGCTGGCCGATGCCCGCGTGGTGGAAGAAACGGTGCTGGAGGCGGAATTCGGCAAGAGCATTGTCGAACTGGTGCACGGCGTGCGCGATATGGACGCCATCCGCCAGTTGAAGGCAACCCATAACGATTCGATTGCGCCGGAGCAGGTGGATAACGTGCGCCGCATGCTACTGGCGATCGTCGAGGATTTCCGCTGCGTGGTCATCAAGCGCGCCGAACGTATCGCCCATCTGCGCGAACTGAAAGATGCGCCGGAAGACGAACGGGTGCTGGCGGCGAAAGAGAGTAGCAATATCTATGTGCCGCTCGCCAATCGTCTCGGCATCGGTCAGCTGAAATGGGAGCTGGAGGATTTCTGTTTCCGTTATTTGCATCCCGATGAATACAAGCGTATCGCCAAGCTGCTGCATGAGCGGCGTATCGCCCGGGAACAGTATATTGAGGATTTTGTCGCCTCCCTGCGCAAGGCCATGCAGGAAGAAGGACTGAAGGCCGATATTTACGGCCGGCCGAAGCACATCTACAGCATCTGGCGCAAAATGCAGAAAAAGACGCTGGAATTCGACGAACTGTTCGATGTGCGCGCGGTGCGGGTCGTGGTCGAGCGGGCGCAGGACTGCTATGCCGCGCTCGGCATTGTACATACGCACTTTCGCCACTTGCCGGACGAGTTCGACGATTACGTCGCCAACCCGAAACCCAACGGCTACCAGTCAATCCATACCGTAGTGCTGGGCCCGCGCGGCAAAACGCTAGAAATCCAGATTCGTACGCGCCAGATGCATGAAGATGCCGAGCTGGGCGTGGCCGCGCACTGGAAGTATAAAGAGGGCGGCACTGTCCTTACCCGCGGTCGCTCCAGCTACGAACAGCGTATCGCCTGGCTGCGCCAGCTGCTGGCCTGGCAGGAAGAGATGGCGGACTCCGGCGAAATGCTCGACGAAGTGCGCAGTCAAGTGTTCAACGATCGCGTGTATGTGTTTACGCCGAAAGGGGACGTGGTGGATCTGCTGGCCGGATCCACGCCGCTGGATTTCGCCTACCATATCCACAGCGACGTCGGCCACCGCTGTATCGGCGCTAAAATCAGCGGCCGCATCGTGCCATTTACCTATCAGTTGCGCATGGGCGATCAGGTCGAAATCATCACTCAGAAACACTTGAACCCAAGCCGCGACTGGCTGAATCCCAATTTGGGTTACCTCACCACCAGCCGCGGGCGATCTAAGATCCATAACTGGTTCCGCAAGCAGGACCGGGATAAGAACATTGCCGCCGGACGTCAACTGCTGGAAGACGAACTGGAACACCTAAGCATCAGCGTGCGCGAGGCGGAAAAAATGCTGCTGCCGCGTTGCAACATCAATACGCTCGATGAACTGCTGGCAAGCATCGGCGGCGGCGACGTGCGCATCAATCAGACGGTCAACTATCTGCAGAGCAAGCTGAACAAGCCCAGCGCCGAAGAGAAAGACAAGGCAGACGGCGCTGCGCCAGCTGACGTAGAAAACCCCGTTGGTGCCGCGCAACCGCGACAACGGGCGGGTGGTCGTGGAGGGCGTAGGCAACCTGATGCCCCCCATATTGCCCGCTGCTGCCAGCCGATCCCGGGGAACGATATCAACGGTTTTATCGGCCAGGGGCGCGGCATCTCCATCCATCGCGCCGATTGCGAACAGCTGGCGGACCTGCAGACCAACGCGCCGGCGCGCATCGTTGACGCGGTGTGGGGCGAGAGCTATTCCAGCGGCTATTCGCTGGTGGTGAGAGTGACCGCCAACGATCGCAGCAGCTTGCTGCGCGATATCACCACCATTCTGGCCAACGAGAAGGGTAACGTGCTGGGCGTGGCCAGCCGCAGCGATGTGAAAAAACAGCTAGCCAGTATCGATATAAATATCGAAATCTATAACCAGCAGGTGCTGGGACGGGTATTGTCGAAACTTAACCAACTGCCAGACGTCATCGACGCGCGCCGGCTGCACGGAAATTGACGCGTCAAAGGGCGTTTTATGTCTGAACCACATGCCGCCACGGCGCTGCATCGGCTGTTGGCCATTATGACCCGTTTGCGCGATCCGCAAACGGGTTGTCCCTGGGACAAAAGCCAAACCCTGGATTCCATTGCACCCTGCACCCTGGAAGAAACCTATGAGGTGCTCGATGCCATCACGCGCCGCGACTATGGTGACCGGCGCGCCGAGCTAGGCGACCTGCTGTTTCAGGTGGTGTTTTATGCCGAGCTGGTGCGTGAGGAAGGGCGATTTGATTTTGCCGCGGTCTGCGATGGCATCAGCGACAAGCTTGAGCGCCGACATCCGCACCTGTTCAGCGATGCTCGGCGATGCGCCGCTCGCGCCGACCGACCATCGCGAGCAGTGGTAATAGCTGAAAGCGCAGGAGCGGGCGGAAAAGTCCCGCCTGTCGCCGCTGGATGATATTCCCGCCGCGCTGCCTGCGCTGATGAAAGCGCAAAAAATCCAGCAGCGCTGCGCGGCGGTGGGCTTCGACTGGTCGACATTGGCGCCGGTGTTAACGAAAGTGCACGAAGAGATCGACGAAGTGATGCATGAGGCGCGGCAGCCGGAGGTCGATCCGGACAAGCTGGCGGGGGCGGTGGGGGAGCTGCCGTTCGCGACAGTAAATTTGTCGCGCCACCTGGGCCAGACGGCGGAAATCGCTTTGCAGCAGGCCAACCGCAAATTCGAGCGCCGCTTCCGCCAGGTGGAGGCGATTATCGGCGCGCAGGGACTTGACCTGAGGCAGGCCAGCCTGCAGCAAATGGAGGACGCCTGGCAACAGGTAAAGCGCCGGGCGTACAGGCGAGACCGCGGCAGCCGAGATGCTTAGGCATCAGGTAAGGCGTTTACGCCAAGGGCGCAAGGGTCGCCACTAAAAGTGAATTTAATTCTATATTATAAATTATTAACTATATTTTAACCTTGTTGCCTCGCACCCGGCGATACGGAAGGCCAACAGGCGTGCGTTGTGAACCAAAACGAATATTTGTGGCGCAATGCGGCTTCAGGTATACTGCCCTCCCGTCTTGGTTATTCCGTCTTTACACCTAATTTCTCAGGTTCAGCATGACAACAAACTATATTTTTGTAACCGGCGGGGTCGTCTCCTCCTTGGGTAAAGGCATTGCCGCAGCCTCCCTGGCGGCTACTCTCGAAGCCCGGGGCCTTAACGTTACCATCATGAAGCTGGACCCCTATATCAATGTGGATCCGGGTACCATGAGCCCTATCCAGCACGGCGAGGTTTTTGTGACCGAAGACGGCGCCGAAACAGATCTGGACTTGGGGCATTATGAGCGCTTCATTCGTACCAAAATGTCGCGCCGCAATAACTTCACCACCGGCCGCATTTACTCCGAAGTGTTGCGCAAAGAGCGCCGCGGCGACTATCTGGGCGCCACCATTCAGGTCATTCCTCATATCACCAACGCCATCAAGGAACGCATTATTGAAGGCGGCGAGGGTCATGATGTGGTGCTGGTGGAAATCGGCGGTACCGTCGGGGATATCGAATCGCTGCCGTTTTTGGAAGCCATCCGCCAGATGGCGGTGGAAGTCGGGCGCGAGCATACCCTCTACATGCATTTAACCCTGGTGCCATACATGGCGGCGTCCGGGGAGGTGAAAACCAAACCGACCCAGCATTCGGTGAAAGAGCTGCTCTCCATTGGTATTCAGCCCGACGTGCTGATTTGCCGCTCCGATCGGTCGGTCCCCAATAACGAGCGGGCGAAAATTGCTTTATTCTGCAACGTGCCGGAAAAGGCGGTGATTTCGCTTAAAGACGTTGATTCGATTTATAAAATTCCGGCGCTATTAAAATCACAGGGGCTGGACGATTATATTTGTAAACTATTCAGCTTGAACTGTCCCGAAGCGGATCTGTCTGAGTGGGAGCAGGTGATTTATCAGCAAGCGAATTCGGTCGGCGAAGTGACTATCGGCATGGTCGGCAAATACATCGCCTTACCGGACGCCTACAAGTCGGTAATCGAGGCCCTGAAACACGCCGGCCTGAAAAATCGTCTGACGGTGAATATCCGTCTGATCGATTCCCAGGATGTCGAAACCCGCGGCGTCGAAATACTGAAAGATTTGGACGCTATCCTGATCCCCGGCGGCTTCGGCTATCGCGGCGTGGAGGGTAAAATCCTCACCGCGCAGTACGCGCGTGAGCAGAAGATCCCCTATTTGGGTATTTGTCTGGGGATGCAGGTTGCGTTAATCGAATTCGCCCGCCACGTGGCGGGGATGCAGGATGCCAACTCCACCGAATTTATGCCAGACTGTAAATATCCGGTGGTGGCGCTTATCACAGAATGGCGCGATGAAGACAACAATGTGGAAATGAGCAGCGAGCAGAGCGATCTGGGCGGCACCATGCGCCTCGGCAGCCAGCCCTGTTATTTGGCGGACGATAGCCAGGCGCGGTCGCTGTACGGCGAGGCCACCATTTTGGAACGCCACCGTCATCGCTATGAAGTCAACAACATGCTGTTGAAACACCTCGAGTCCGCCGGCTTGCGCGTTGCCGGCTGGTCGGGAGATAATAAGCTGGTAGAAATCATCGAATACCCGGATCATCCGTGGTTTGTCGCCAGCCAGTTCCACCCGGAGTTCACCTCGACGCCGCGCGATGGTCATCCGTTATTCGCGGGCTTCGTTAAAGCCGCGGGCGACTATCAAAAACGGGCGCAGAAATAAAAACAGGGGGCTGCCTGAGCGCGAGCGGCGCCGGTAGCCCGTCAAGAATTGTGTTTTAACTTGTACTGAGGAAATACGAATGTCCAAAATTGTAAAAGTCATTGGCCGTGAAATCATCGACTCCCGCGGGAATCCGACCGTAGAAGCAGAAGTACATCTGGAGGGTGGTTTCGTTGGTCTGGCTGCCGCGCCGTCGGGCGCCTCAACCGGCTCGCGCGAAGCGCTGGAGCTGCGCGACGGCGACAAATCCCGTTTCCTGGGCAAGGGCGTCACCAAAGCGGTTGGCGCGGTGAACGATCCCATCGCTCAGGCCCTGACCGGTAAAGACGCCAAAGATCAGGCCGCGCTGGATAAAACCATGATCGACCTGGGCGGCACCGAAAACAAATCCAAATTTGGCGCCAACGCCATTCTGGCCGTGTCCCTGGCCGCCGCCAAAGCGGCCGCTGCCTCCAAAGGCATGCCGCTGTATGAGCATATTGCCGAGCTGAACGGTACCGCGGGTAAATTCTCCATGCCGCTGCCGATGATGAACATCATCAACGGCGGTGAACACGCCGACAACAACGTCGACATTCAGGAATTCATGATCCAGCCGGTTGGCGCGAAAAGCGTCAAAGAAGCGGTCCGTATTGGTTCCGAAGTGTTCCATAACCTGGCGAAAGTGCTGAAAAGCAAAGGCATGAGCACCGCCGTGGGCGACGAGGGCGGCTATGCACCGAACCTGGAATCCAATGCCGCGGCGCTGGCCGCTATCAAGGAAGCGGTCGAGAAAGCCGGTTATGTGCTGGGTAAAGACATCACCCTGGCCATGGACTGCGCGGCCTCTGAATTCTTTGAAGAAGCCACCGGTAACTACAACCTGAAAGGCGAAGGCAAGACCTTTACCTCCCAGGAATTCACCCATTACCTGGAAGATCTGACCAAACAGTATCCGATCGTGTCCATTGAAGATGGCCTGAACGAATCTGACTGGGACGG
Organism: Sodalis sp. (in: enterobacteria); assembly: GCF_051710625.1. GTDB lineage: Bacteria > Pseudomonadota > Gammaproteobacteria > Enterobacterales > Enterobacteriaceae > JBPESN01. The sequence goes on from NZ_JBPESN010000006.1 coordinate 62,981, forward strand.
TTTCGCTTACCAGACTAAAGTACTGGGCGACAAAATCCAGTTGGTGGGCGACGATCTGTTCGTCACCAATACCAAGATCCTAAAAGAAGGTATCGAGAAAGGCATTGCCAACTCCATCCTCATCAAATTTAATTAGATCGGTTCGTTGACCGAAACGTTGGCGGCCATCAAGATGGCTAAAGATGCGGGCTATACCACTATCATTTCCCACCGCTCCGGCGAAACCGAAGACGCTACCATCGCCGACCTGGCGGTAGGCACCGCGGCAGGCCAGATCAAGACCGGTTCCATGAACCGTTCCGATCGCTTGGCGAAATACAACCAGCTGATTCGTATCGAAGAAGCGCTGGGCGACCGCGCACCATTTAACGGTCTGCGTGAAGTGAAAAACCAGGCGTAACGCCGGCACTCAGTCCTGCTCCGCGGCCCTTGGGGCCCTGAGCAGCGTCTGAAAGCAGTCAGGCCCGCTTCGGCGGGCTTTTTTTTATTCATCGCTGCGGCCCGTGCCGAAAGCGGCTGACGATTTCCGGCGGGTAGACAATACTCGGTCTTACCCGCAGCCGTCATTAATGAGAAAGCTATACAGTACCCGCTTAATGAAATTTTCAGACACTCCAAGGCGAAGGCTATTTTACCGGCGTACCGGCGATATTTATCCGCCTGCAAGGTTGCCCGGTGGGCTGTAGTTGGTGCAATACCAAACACACCTAACAACAAGACGAGGCCGACAGGGTGGTGGCGGGGGAAATCCAGTTAAAAACCGCTGACAGCAGCCGCTGGGCCAGCCTGACGGCGGAAGAGATCATCGCGCTGATGCTAGAGCAGGGCTGGACCGCCCGCCACGTGGTGATAACCGGCGGCGAGCCGTGCCTGCATGATTTGATGCCGCTGACCCACACGCTGGAGCAGCAGGGGTTTAGCTGCCAGATTGAAACTAACGAAACCCAGGAGATACATTGCACGCCGCAAACTTGGGTGACGGTATCGCCGAAGATCAACATGCGGGGGGGCTGCCGGTGCTGGGCCGCAGCGATGAAATCAAGCATCCGGTGGCGCGACAGCGTGATATTGACGAGCTGGACGCACTATTGGCGACCCTGCACGATACCAAGCAGCGGGTAATCGCGCTGCAGCTTATCAGTCAGAAAGAGGCGGCCACCCGCTTGTGTATCGAAACCTGTATCGCCCGCAATTGGCGCTTGTCGATGCAAACTCACAAATATCTCAACATCGCCTGATAGCTGCCCGCCACGTCATTAACCCGGTCAGACGCTTAAGATGCAGCAGCGTGCGCGTCGTTTGAAATAATCTGGCCCCTATACCGTCCCACCATCTTTGCTTCGCAGCAATGCCCGCGAACGCCCTGCGTGATAAATGTGGCGGGTGACTGGCGTAGCGCACGCTATTGGCCGCGGTAAACGCAACCCGCGGTACGGGTTTCTTTCAGGGTAACGGCGCTCAGCAGTGGCAACTGCGGTTTGAGTTGTTGCCAAATCCATTGCGCCAGCACTTCGCTGGTGGGATTTTCCAGGCCGGGGATTTCGTTAAGATAATAGTGGTCCAATCGATCCAGGATCGGGTGGAAGGCGGCTTTCAACTCGGCGAAATCCATGATCCAGCCGGTATGGGGATCCACTTCGCCGGTCACTTCCAGGCGCACCAGGAAAGAGTGGCCATGCAGCCGCCACATTTGTGCCCCGCGGGGACATGGGGCAAACGGTGGGCAGATTTAAAGGTAAAATCTTTATATAACGTGGTAATCACTGTTGCTTCTCTTCAACTACATTAACTGCATGATAACGGTTAGCGCGCTATGATGCTATGTCTGGCGCCGCCGGCAACCCCGGGTACGCAAAATGCGGTTAACCCGGTGGCCAGCGCACCGCGCCGGCGCTCTTCCCAGAGTCAAGTGTATGCGCATTCCGCGGACCTGTTCTACCGATAATTCCGGTAAATTTACCCTTATTTATACCTTATGATGTTTAGTTATTTATTATTTACATCGCATTCTTTATTGTGAACCGGCGAGTGGTTAACCTTACAAACTCTAATGATCTTTATAACCCGGCCCGGCGTGCCGGCACAAGGAACTGCCTACCCCCATAACGAAACAGGTCCCCCCTACAACAGTGCTGCCGCTAAGCGCGGAGCAGCCGGATCGCTTACAGACAGCGACCGGTGATTTATCTTTCCTGCAGCTGGCCTGGATTTCGGGTTATTTCTGGGGGCGGGTAGCGGAGCAACTGCGCGATGATCTTATCGCCGCCCGGCTTGATGTGGTGCTGATTAACGCGGGTGACTACAAATTCAAGCAGATCGCGCAGGAGAAATTGCTGCTGATAGTGACCTCCACCCAAGGAGGGGCCGATCCGTCGGAAGAGGCGGTCGCATTCATTATATAAGTATTTATTTTCCAAGAAAGCGCCTGCACTACCGTCGACGCAATTCGCGGTCTTCGGCCTCGGCGACAGCTCCTATGAGCATTTTGCCAAAACCGGCAAAGATTTCGACAGGCGGCTCGCGGAGCTGGGGGCGCAGCGCCTGCATGACCGCGTGGATGCCGATGTGGATCATCAGGCGCAGGACGAGACCTGGCGTGCCGCCATCGTGGAACAGCTGAAGTCCCGGGTTGCTGTTGCCAGCCCGGCGCAGCAGCAGCTGGCGGCCAGCGGTAACGTTAACGAAGTGGATTCCAGTCCTTACACCAAAGAGGCGGCGGTCACCGCGCATTTGGCGGTAAGCCAGAAGATCACCAGCCGTCAGTCGCTCAAAGATGTGCGCCATTTGGAGATCGATCTAACCGAATCTGGCCTGCGTTATCAGCCTGGTGATGCGCTGGGGGTGTGGTATGAAAACAATCCGGCGCTTATCGGTGAACTGCTGGCGCTTTTGTGGCTCAAGAGCGATGAGCCGATCCCGGTGGCCGGGCAGACGCTGCCGCCGAGGCGTTGCAAAAGCATTACGAGTTGACGCAAAACACCCCGGCCATTGTGGAAGGCTATGCCGTTTTCGCCCGGGACGAGGCGTTGTTGGCCGTGGTGGCGGTGGTGGCCGAGCATGGCGGTATAGACCTTGAGCAGGCGGACGAATTTTTAAGTGAGCTGCGCATTGAGCGCCGTTATCAGCGGGATGTCTATTGATGAGCGAACAACAACCGAAAGCCAAATTTTCCGACAATGAGCGGTTAAAAGGCGAAGGCCATTTTCTGCGCGGCCCCACCGCGCAAGATTTACAGGGCGGGCTGACCGGCGGCTTCAATGGCGATAATTTTCAGCTGATTCGCTTTCACGGCATGTACCAGCAAGACGATCGCGATCTGCGCGCCGAGCACGCCGAGGAGAAGCTGGAGCCATTAATTAACATGATGCTGCGCCGCCGCCTGCTGGGGGGGGGGGGATTCCCAACATCCGCTCCCAGTCGACCAGCAGCCCGACTGCCAGAAAGGGCGTGATACCGTCAGACACTTCGCCGGCGCGGATTTCCAGCTGTGCCAGGCTTTTCCCCTCGGCCTGCAGTTCGACACCGAGTCGCTTACCGGGTCAGCGCATAGCTTTTCGGTGGCAGCAGGGCACTGAGCAGCTGCGCGTAATCGCGGCTGTTCATGGCATTTTCTCCACTGTGATGGTGCCTGCGTGTATTCACTGCACGGTCTGCTTGTTCACCACCGGCACTACATTGGCGCTGGGGGCAAGCAACTGGTAGTCCACCACGCCGACCACATCGGATATCAGCGCCCCCAGCTGGGTTCTGACCGCCACCTCACCGGGGGTCACAGGCGGTTAACATAGTCACTGAGCGCGGTCGTAATCTGTTTGCGCGCGGCCTCCAGCGTCAGATTGCTCAGGCTAACCTGGGCCGTGATACCGGCTTTCACCACCTCGGGGCCAGTACCAGACAGTTTTTCGCGGTGATCGGGCGCATCTCGTCAAGGTAGCGCTGCACCGCCTTAAGCGTCTCCGGCGACGGCAGGTCGTTATGGGTGACTATCACCACATCCACCGTACCGTAGCCCCGGCGCAGCGGGTAGCCATGGGCTTCGGTGACGCCGGGCAGAGACACCGCCCAGCGATGGTAATCGTATTGATTGCCGCCCGCCGGCGGACGGCGTATCACTTCCAGCAGGCGTGCCAGCAGGGCGGCGTCGGATTCGGCCTCGCTGCTGCCGACCATGCGGGTGATAGTGGCGTTGCTGTCAACATTATTGGCTGGGGCCATCAGCAGCGTCCCTGGCGTATTGTCCGCCAGATTGCCCTGGGTACCGTTTTGCGGCGAGCGGACGGGCAAGGTCAGGCTGCCCGTTGCGTCTATCGTGCCCGGCGCGGTGGTCTGGTAGCGCTGACGGCTGCCGGTGGGACGCAATTGCAGTAGGCCGGTAATGTTTGCGCCGGGGTTGCCGGTCAGGCGTACTTCGCCGCCGGCCGGGGTAGCTGCTTTCGACGTCAGGTTGCGCGTGCGGCCGTGCATTACCAGATAGTCATGGTCGGCGGTGTCCAGGAGCATTTGCCGCACTATCCACAGCTGGTGCTGGGTATAGCCCCTGCAGCGCGCTGGCAATGGTGTTCGCGCGTGCCGCGTAATCACCTGTCGGGACCGGTATCGGCGTCCGGCAACTGGTTGCGGATATCGCGCAAGAGCGTGTCGGCAATCTCGGTATGGGTGGGGGTGCTGTGTGCCATGGGGATATTCCGTTTAAATGACCTTTACCGGGTGAGTAAAGGTTTGCAAATTGCCGTTGGCGGCCACGACGTCGATATGCAGCCGCAGGTCACCTTGTGCCGGATGGCTGACTCGGATGTCAATGCGGCGAGCGCGGTTATCGGCCAGCAGTGGTTGCAATGCCTGTCCGGCATATTGCTGCTGGGCCAGTCGCCGGTGGTAGCCAAGTCTTTGGCCCGCGCCAGTTCGTGCACACGTGAACCCCAGCTGCGGGTCAGCCAAATATTGCCCGCGCGGCGTCTCATCAAGCGTAGTAGCCCGCGTTATGCAAGTCAGTGGTGCGAGTGCTGGTGTAATCACCGGTCTGGCTGTCAATCAGTGCGTCCATGGCGTCAGGGTAAAATAAGCGACGGGGCGGTAGGAGTGACGTGGGCGCAGAGGGTAACTGGTACGGTGGTGTGCGTCGCGAGCCGCGACGCTATCTTATCCGTTAACCGGTTTGTTGGACAGCCCAAAAGGTGTCGGAGTGCCTGTGTTCACTTTGCCGGATGTCGTTAATTTCCACCTCGGCGCTGCGCAGGGTGCCGCCCTGGTGCTCAATATCCCCCGCAAAGCGCCCCACCGCACCGCCGTCGTTAATCGTCATACCGCCGTGGCCGCTGATAGGCCCCTCGGCGGTCAGTGCCTGTGAGGTTGACAGCATCGGCGTCTCGAAGCCGGCGCGCTCTTCGGCCTGAACCTAATAGCGTTTGCATTTAACCCGATACTCGTCGCATTCCACCTCGATAATTCTTTTGCGCCGGATAACGATTTTGGCGCCTTCGTCACTGTAGAGTGCCACCTCGCCGTTTGCCAGCCCTTGCAGCCGGTAGATGCTGTGTTCGGTGGCAATCACGATACTATGGCGGGTACGGCCGCCCAGGGCACGGCGAATACGCTGGTCGATGTGTGCTATCAGGTCAGCCATCTATCTGCTCCCAGCTTTGCCATAACGTTTTTGCACCTTTTTGGCCCTTGACCTTGCTCACCCGTTTGCTTCCGGGCGCGAAAATGCACCTCCTCATCGCTGTCGGTATCACCCACCACCGCCACCAGGGGTCGGTAGAGCGGAACGGTCTTAT
>NZ_JBPESN010000007.1:0-66115 GCF_051710625.1 Sodalis sp. (in: enterobacteria)
AACCGGTGGGGTGGGCTATGTCGTTCTCCCCGGACAGCAGACTGACCATCAAAGCACTGGAAATGGCATGGGAAACGCGTGGTAAACCAGCCGGAGTGATGTTCCACAGCGATCAGGGTAGCCACTACGAGCAGGCAGTTCCGACAGTTGCTGTGGCGTTACCGGATCAAACAAAGCATGAGTCGGCGGGGTAACTGTTGGGATAACAGTCCGATGGAGCGCTTCTTCCGCAGCCTGAAGACAGAATGGGTGCCGACAAAGGGTTACAACTGCTTCAGCGAAGCAGTTCATGGAATTACCGACTATATCGTGGGATATTACAGCGCACTCAGGCCGCATGAATATAACGGCGGGTTGCCACCAAACGAATCAAAAAATAGATACTGGAAAGACGCTAATGCGGTGGCCAGTTTTAATTGACCACTACAATTGGCGTTATCGGGACGTAAAGGGGACTTAGATAGCCTGTTACTCCAATCCAAAAAAAGAAAAAGAACGTCTGATAGCCCTACACGAAGCTAAAAAGGGGCGGTATCTGAAGAGTGTGCAGTAGAAGATGGTGGCAGGCTTAAACTGTAAGAAAAGTGGAGCGGCCTAAATAAAGATTAGGCCATTATCTATCTCATTTCATTATTTTTATGATTTACTAATATTTTTTAACCTAATTCACATATATTTAATAAATGCCCAAAAGGCGTTTTAACTACCTTTAAATCTGCTTAAATCACAGTCACTCGAATCCAGAATTTAGTGCAAAAAAATCATTTTCTGCCCATTTTTTTGCGACGAGTCCAGAATCTGTAAAATCTCTGTAAGCCGTGCCATTACATTAAAGGAGGGCTTCTAGCTAACCCATCGTTTAACTTAAGAGTCCAGAAATAATTGCCACCCCACAATCAGCAAATAACGCTGCCACAGGCGGCAGCGAGGGGGCGCCGTCTACCCGTTATTCCTGCGCCTTGATATGCACTGACCGGCGGGATTAACACTAAAAACATAGCATTCCCTGCCGCCGGCTGCGTTTTTTTAAGCGAAGCTTGTGAGGCGTCGCGCCACCGGGTACGCCCCCGCCCCGGGCGGCGGACGGGACGGGGAAGCGGTGACGGATCTGCAAGCGATCGAACATTGCCAGAGTGTAGCGTAAAGGCGGGATTAGCTCAGCCGGAGTAATCCGGGATTGGATTGGCGCGCTAAACGTTTAAGCAGCATGTTGAGCAGCACGCCATACATCGGCAGAAAGAAAATCATGCTGATCAGTAGTTTGAAGCTGTAATCCACCGTGGCTATCTCGACCCAGTGCGCTGCCATAAACGGATCCGAGCTTTGATAGAAGGCGATAAAGAAAAAGGCCGCCGTGTCGGAGGCGTTGCCAAACAGCGTGGAAACGATCGGCGCGATCCACCACCGGCCGCGCTGGCGCAAGCGGTTAAAAACGTGCACATCTAGAATCTGACCGAGGGCATAGGCCATAAAACTGGCGCAGGCGATACGGGCTACGAACAGGTTGAACGTCCCCAGCGCGGCAAATCCCCGCCATTCGCCCTGATAAAACAGCGACGAGACGCAATAAGATATCAGCAGCGCCGGCACCATGACGGTGAGGATAATCCTGCGCGCCAGCGGGGCGCCGAAAATCCGTACCGTCAAGTCGGTGGCGAGGAAAATAAAAGGAAAGCTGAATGCGCCCCAGGTGGTAGTAAAGCCGAAAATCGATACCGGCAGCTGCACCAGGTAATTACTTGATGTGATAATGAGTAAATGAAACAGCGCCAGCCCTATCAAGCCCTGTAACCGCTGTTGTGGAGAAAATCTGAACATGATCTAACCTTTTTTTACCATGGGGTAAGGGAACCCAGAATGCCTGACGCCTTTTTATTGCGCGCGGCGCGTATAATACTTTTGGTGCCGTCAATGCAACGGGAGAATCATTTAACCGCTGCCCCGCTTGCAGCTATCATTTGCCGGCGTAAACTAGCGGCTCGACAATTTAAACGATTAACGTGGACATTTTGTATGCCTGATGCTTTTGCCGCCACGGATCAAACCCTGGACGCTCGCGGCCTGCGCTGCCCCGCACCCGTCATGATGGTGCGTAAAGCCGTGCGCCATATGGCCGACGGTCAGACATTACTGATTATCGCCGACGATCCGGCCACTACCCGCGATATTCCCGGCTTCTGCCGGTTCATGGAGCATACCTTACTGGCGCAGGCCACGGAACAGCTGCCTTACCGTTACCTGTTGCGCAAGGGGCGGGCGGCAGCCTGATCGTGACCGCCCGCGAGGGCAAACAGCTCAAAGATATAGCGAGCGCACTATCAGAAAATGGCCGGCGAAGTAACAGGCGGCGAATACCGCGCGGGCGGTATTGAACGGATAGCGGTAATGACTGATTAACCAAACGGCGGCCGCGACCAGCAGCAAAGCGGTTCCCGCCAACAGCGAGAAGGTATAGTCGTTGCCGAGCAGAAAGTATTGTTCGCCCGCGACCCATACCATCAGAAGCGTAACGCCAATATAGGTGCACACGGGCCAGCACAATTCATCAAGTCGGGACCAGAGCAACATAATCAACGCCGCGCCGAGAACCAAAAGCGTCAACGGCAACGGCCAGAATATCGCCAGCGTCATACGGCTGGCAAAGCCGATGGTATAAAGTACATGGCAGAGAAAGAAAGCGCCGACGGCGTAAAGCAGTCGTTCGCTTGATAGCATCAGCAGCGCGCTGCCGGCGAGCGTCGCCAGCAGGCCAAGAATGATTAAATAGCCGGTGGCGGTAAGGTCCGGCGCCTGCCAGGCAAGCGCCAGCAGCAACAACAGCGTTATAGGCTGAAACAGCCAGCGCTGCCAGACCGGTCCACGGTAAGAGGCGTCAACGTAAAGCCATCCCGAGAAGACTAGTGCCATAAAAGACCAAAGCATTGGCGTTCCTTTTTGATGCGTGGTGAGTTGATATCGGCGATGACGCCCGCGATGATGGCAGTCCCAGGCGGACGCTGACGACGTTTGCGTGCCCTGGCGTTGACATCCCGGCCGAGGCAGATGCGCGTTGCCGGTCTTTATGCTATGTTAGCGCCACTTTTTTCCTGCGCAATTCATGCGTACACATTATTGCGAAAGACAGCAGGTTTATGAGCAGCGAGCAGCGAGCAGCCCATTTATCGCATTCAGTTTATTAATAATGGCAAAAATTATCAGCTATTTGTACGTGAGCTGAGTCAAAGCGCCCTATTTGGATTTATCGAAATCGGCGATTTTGTATTCAGCAATCACAGCAATTTGGTGGTTGATCCCTCTGAGGAAAAGCTAAAGACGGAGTTCAGCGGCGTCAACCGCAGCTACATCCCGCTGCAGGCCGTCATTCGCATTGATGTCGTAACTGAAAAGGGCAGCGCCCGCATTTCCGATTTAGGCGATAACGTTATAATGTTTCCTTATCTGCCCGGTAAGAAACCCTGATAAGCCGGTTGCGCGCCCTGACACCCTCATTCCGGCCGCCGGGCCGTTACTACGCAGGCGGGATTTCCCCGGGCGATTAACGGCCGCGATCGGCGAGGCGCCCGCTGTTTTTTCTGCCAGGCGACCATTTCAAATACGCCGAAAAGGAAAACCCGCGTTTGAAAGCGGCGCCAGGCTTGACCTCGTCTTTGGTCAGGGTGGCTTTCAGCAGCGTTAGCTGCAATGCATGCATCACCAGCATAAAGAACAGGCCAATATCGAGAAAATATTTCAGCGGCTTCGGAAATGGCTGTATCAGGTTAAATAATAAAAAGCCCCACACAACCAGCATCAATAGGCGGCCCAGATTAATCAGTAGCATGTTGCTTCTCCGGCGTGGCGTGACGGAGATAGAGCCGGTAGGAGACTTGACCGGCAATTTTTTCCCGATGTAGCTGCCAATGGGCAGGCACCTCGGGGGCGGGGCCTTCTGTTTCGGTTTCAATGTAAATCCAGGCGTCGTCTGCCAAACACCTGTGCTGCTCCAGCGCGGTCACCGTAGCGGTTATCATCCCGTGACGAAAGGGGGGATCGATGAAGACGACATCGAAAACGGCGCCCGGCTGCGCAAGCCAACGCAGGCTGTCGGTAGTGATAACCTCCGCCTGGTGCGCCTGCAACACCAGTAGATTGCGGGCAAGCTGCGCGCTGACCGCGCGATCCTGCTCCAACAGCGTGACGCTGGCGGCGGCGCGCGACAGTGCCTCAAGACCTAAAGCGCCGCTGCCGGCGAAACAATCCAGGCAGCGCGCGCCCTGAATGACCGGCGTCAGCCAATTAAACAGCGTTTCCCGCACGCGGTCGGTCGTCGGCCGCAAGCCCCCCGAACTGTCTGGCACCGGCAGCTTGCGGCCGCGCCAGCGGCCGCCGATGATACGGATTTGGCCGGCGGAACGGGCTGTATTGTTTTTTGCCATAGATATCTTGTTACGAGTCAAAACGCGCAAAGACCACAACGAATGTCAACGATAGTCTATTCTAGCGAGGCGGAGGGGCGTGGGAAATGGTATTTCGCATTTGATTTGTCCTGTGGAACAAAACCCCGTCACAACGCATGTTGCCCGCCGGGGTAAAATGGTAAACTCTGAGTATTATCAGACAGGTTATTTATTCGCCACCTTGTTGGGTGAGGAGTGTAGTAGCAAATGGCAAAAGAGAAAAAACGCGGTTTCTTTTCCTGGTTAGGCTTTAACCGTCAGGACGATGACGCAGGCAGCGAGCCGCAAGCCGAACGGGAGACCGACGCCTCCAACGCCGGAGGCGAAACCGATACGCCAGTTGCCACCACCGCAGCGCATGATGAGGCGGCGGAGGCTGTCGAGCCAGCCATACCCCAGGCGCAGGTGGAGAGACCGGACGTGGATCGCCCCCCGGCGCCCCCTGCGCAAGGGCAGACTTCCGCCGCTGATCCGATGTTAACGCCCCCTGCCCAAGTGGAAATTCCCCCCGCAGAATCGATGTCACCATCGCCTGTGGACGCGAAAATCCCCGCCGATAACAGGATTCCGCCGGCTGACGAGCCAGTGCCGGCCGCGCCCGCCCGGGGGCACGATGCGCAGCGTATGGCGGCGGAAATCGTTTCTCTTACCGAGCAGGTCGCGGCGCGGCAGGACAACGTCGCCGCCAGCGAACGCAAGTCGGTGACCGGCAACGCTTCTGCTACGGTCCCGCCCGGGCACGACGCCGGCGCGCCGTCTGCGAAAAACACCGTCACCGCGGCGCCCGGAATCGACGCCGCCGCAATCCCTGACGATAGCGTCGATGCGGCGGCGGAAAACCGTCAGGACGCCAGTGCGGAATTAACCCTGGTCGAGGAAGTCGCCCCGGAGGAAGACATCGTCCCGCTCCCGACACCAGACGGCGAACCGCCGGCCCCCGAGCGCGCGGGATTCTTTGCCTGGTTGAAAAACAGTCTGGTCAAGACCCGGCAGAATCTGGGATCCGGATTTATCGGATTGTTCCGCGGCAAGAAAATCGATGATGATCTGTTCGAGGAATTGGAAGAGCAACTGCTGGTGGCCGACGTAGGCGTTGAGACCACCCGCAAAATAATTGATGGTTTGATTGACCACGCAGATCGCCGCCATCTGAAGGACGCTGAAGCGCTGTATAGCCAATTGCGCGCGGAAATGGCGGCCATCCTCGCCAATGTAGAGCGGCCACTGGAGGTGACGGGCAAGGCGCCCTTCGTTATCCTGATGGTCGGCGTTAACGGCGTGGGGAAAACCACTACCATAGGTAAACTGGCGCGTCTTTATCAGGCTGAAGGGAAAAGCGTTATGCTGGCGGCGGGAGATACGTTCCGCGCGGCGGCGGTGGAACAATTGCAGGTGTGGGGCGAGCGCAACCATATTCCGGTGATAGCGCAACAGACTGGCGCCGATTCCGCCTCGGTCATTTTCGACGCTATCCAGGCGGCTAAAGCGCGCGGTATTGACGTGCTGATCGCGGATACCGCGGGGCGATTGCAGAATAAAGCGCACCTGATGGACGAATTGAAGAAAATTGTCCGGGTGATGAAAAAGCCGGACGTTGAGGCCCCCCATGAGGTTATGTTGACCCTGGATGCCAGCACCGGGCAGAATGCCGTTAGCCAGGTCAACTTATTTAACGATGCGGTGGGACTGACCGGCATTGCGCTGACCAAATTGGACGGCACCGCCAAGGGCGGGGTGATTTTTGCCGTGGCAGATCGCTTCGGCATCCCGATTCGCTTTATTGGCGTCGGGGAGGCTATTGAGGATTTACGGCCCTTTAAAGCCGACGATTTTATAGAGGCACTTTTTGCCCGAGAGGATTAATAAAGGATGATTCGCTTTGAACAAGTCAGCAAAGCCTATCTTGGCGGGCGAAATGCATTGCGGGGGTGGATTTTCACCTCCGTCCGGCCAAGATGGCGTTTCTGACCGGCCATTCCGGGGCGGGGAAAAGTACTCTGCTGAAATTGATATGCGGCATCCGAGCGCCTAAGTGCGGGGCATATTTTATTTGGTGGTCACGATATCAGCCGGCTGAAAGCAGCGAAATCCCCTTTCTGCACCGTCAAATCGGGATGATCTTTCAGGATCATCATCTGCTCATGGACCGTACCGTTTATGACAACGTCGCGATGCCGCTGGTGATCGCCGGCGCCAGTCTGGAAGACATCCGTCGCCGGGTATCCGCGGCGCTAAATAAAGCGCGCAATTTCCTGGTACAGTTATCGGGCGGGGAGCAACAGCGTATTGGTATCGCCCGCGCCGTGGTCAATAAACCGGCGGTGCTGGTGGCCGACGAACCGACGGGTAATCTGGACGATGCGCTGTCCGAGGGCATATTGCGTCTGTTTGATGAATTTAACCGCGTCGGCGTGACGGTGCTGATGGCGACGCATGACACCGGACTGATAGCGCGCAGGAATTACCGTATCTTAACGCTCAATCAGGGAAGAATGACCGGGGGCGTCCATGGCGAATAAATTTAACCGGCCCCATCGCGCGAACAAGCCGGCAAAACCGCCGAGCACGCAAACGGCGGGGGAGGCGAAAGCGGCAAAATCCAGGGCGCTGCGCGGGGGCTGGAATCAGCAGTGGCGCTATGCCTGCCTGGATACGCTGGCGGATATGTGGCGCCAGCCGCTGGCAACGCTGTTGACCGTTATGGTGATTGCCATTTCATTGACGTTGCCCAGTTTATGCTATCTGGTATGGAGAAGCGTCAGCCAGGCGGCGGAGCAGTGGTATCCGGCGCCGCAGCTTACGGTGTATCTGGATAAAGGGCTGGATGACGATGCGGCCCTGAAAATGATAGGCGTGCTCAAACAAGAGGGCGGCGTCGCCAAGGCCAACTATCTTTACTTTCGCGCGAGAAAGTGATGGGCGACGGGTTCCGCAATTAGTCTGGCTTTGGCGGCGACATGGATATGCTGGAGGAAAATCCAACTGCCGGCGGTGGCTATTATCGCGCCAAAAGACAATTTCCAGAGCGCCAACACGCTTAAGACGCTGTTGCAACCGGGTTGCCGCAACGCAGAACGTAAATGAGGTGCGAATGAACGATAGCTGGTTCGCGCGCCTGGCGAAGCTGACCGGTCTAATCGGCAAGGTATCCGCTATGATAGGCATTCTGATGGTTATCGCGGTATTTCTGGTCATCGGCAACAGTATACGTCTGAGCATCTTCAGCCGGCGCGACACCATCAACGTCATGAAATTGATCGGCGCCGCCGGTGGGTTTATCCTGCAGCCGTTTCTCAACGGTGGGGCGTTGTTGGGCCTGACCGGCGTGGTGCTGTTGCTCATCTTGTCCGGCACGCTGGACTGGCAGCTCGAATCGGTGGTGGCGAATGTAGCGGCGGTGTCTGGCACCACGTACGTGTTGCACGGACTCAGCTGGGATGAAGCCATCCTGCTGCTGATTTCGGCCATAATTGGCTGGCTTGCGGCCTGGCTGGCGACGGTACAACATTTACGCCGGGTTACACCTGACTAACACTTTTTTGGTACAATGAGATTGGGATAAAGTACCGCGGTTGCTGAACTCACCGAAGGGATCGCAGTCTTATTATCGGCCGTTCAATGGCAGGAGGCCGCGTCCTGGTGCAGGCCATTCTCTTGAACGGCGCCCTAGTTTCTAGCAAGAGGTCATGAATGATCAAAGATATGCAAGTTTTAGCCTATGTTCCCCAGGGCAGTCTGGAAGCCTATGTCAGGGCCGCCAATGCCTATCCGATGCTTACGGCGGAGGAAGAGCGGGCGCTGGCTGAACGGCTGCATTATCAGGGCGATCTGGAGGCGGCCAAGCAGCTGATCCTGTCTCACCTGCGCTTTGTTGTTCATATTGCGCGTAATTATTCCGGCTACGGCCTGCCGCAGGCTGACCTGATTCAAGAAGGCAACATCGGCCTGATGAAAGCCGTCCGCCGTTTCAACCCGGAAGTAGGTGTGCGGCTGGTGTCGTTTGCGGTTCACTGGATCAAGGCGGAAATCCACGAATACGTGCTGAGTAACTGGCGTATCGTGAAAGTGGCGACCACCAAGGCGCAGCGCAAGCTGTTCTTCAATCTGCGCAAAACCAAGCAGCGCCTGGGCTGGTTTAACCAGGACGAAGTGGAAATGGTGGCCAAAGAGCTGGGTGTGACCAGCAAGGACGTCCGTGAAATGGAGTCCCGCATGGCTGCGCAGGATATGACGTTTGATCCGACGCCGGAAGACGTCGCCCGCGAAGGGCAGCCGATGGCGCCAATGCTCTATCTGCAGGATAAATTGTCCGACTTTACCAACGGTATTGAAGAGGATAACTGGGACGATCACGCCGCCGACAAGCTGAGTGCGGCGCTGGAAGGTCTCGATGAGCGGAGCCAGGATATTATCCGTGCGCGCTGGCTGGATGATGACAACAAAAGTACGCTGCAGGAGCTGGCCGACCGGTACGGCGTCTCCGCGGAGCGCGTGCGCCAGCTTGAAAAGAACGCCATGAAAAAAATGCGTCTGGCGATCGAGGCCTGATGGCATTGCGGCAATCTGCCGCTGCAGCCCATCGCGTCTGTTGCCCTGAGCGGCAGGCGTGACCGAGGCGCGAGCCGCTAGCGCAGATGCCAGCCGTTAGGCTCTTCATAAGAAGCCGCAGGCGGACATAAATTTCCCCATCAGAGCCGCGTCCTCCAGCGGTTGTTGATTGCTGAGTCAACAAGAGACGATATCGGGTATTTGGCGGCGGGTTTCATTGGCTAAATACAGGCCCACGCCCCGCCGCCGAGTCTCAGGCCGCAAGCATAGACCCGTTAGCCCCCCTTCTTCCCAGGGGGCGTCTAACTCCACCTGCGCCGCCGCCTGCGGCCGATCGTTAAAACGCGCGGCGAACAGCGCGAAGAAGCCGATAAGTTGTTGTTGCAACGCGTCGATATCCACGGCAGGCTAAATCTTTACCAGATCAAGTTTATTCTGGGGCCTTAGTACCTTCAGCCGTTCAATCGTCAGTTTCATGTGTTCCTTACATGACATTACCTTTATTCCTATCCCCATAGACAGGTGAAAATCGTCGGCGACAGTATAACGCAATTGCCGGCATATACCGCGCGATATCCGGACGTTGAAATAAGCACCGTTATGAAATTGCCGCTTGAGGGGGCGGCACGCGGCCGTCGCACCAATGTTATTTTTCTGTCATCTTCGCGTGTCATGTTACAGGCCGTTAATGATATTAGGTTTTAGGAGAACGGCATGACTATCCCCTTTGTCCGTACCGCGTCGCTTTGCGCCGCGCTGATGTCGGTCGTGAGTCAAAGCGCCTGGGCGGTAACAGAGATTCCTTTCTGGCACGGCATGGAAGGTGAACTGGGAAAAGAGGTGGAAAGCCTGGCCACCTGTTTTAACCAGACACATCCGGATTACTGCATCGTGTCGGTGTACAAGGGGGGTTACCCGCAGGAACTGGCGGCCGGCATTGCCGCCTGGCGCACCGGCAATGCGCCGGCTATCCTGCGTGTACGAGGTGGGTACCGCCACCATGATAGCCAGCCACACTATTAAACCGGTGTATCAGGTGCTTAGCGACGCCGGCGTTGATAATGATGAATCCGCCTTTGTGCCGGCGGTACTGGGCCTATTACAGCGACAGTAAAACCGGCCATCTGATCTCCCAGCCGTTCAACAGTTTTACGCTGGTGCTGTATTACAATAAGGACGCCTTTAAACGGGCGGGGCTGGGATCCCGAACAGTCGCCGCAAACCTGGCAGTAGCTGGCGGTGACCGGCGTTTTTTTTCTTTGGCGGCCGGTAAGGCGCTGTGGTATTCGCTACAGGACGTTGATCCGTTCGGCCTGAGGGGGCTTTGCCGGTCTGGACAATTTCCGCCACTTAGTTGCCGATCCCGGTTATCTGGCCTCCTTCGGCACCACGCTGGTGTTTAGCGGACTGGTGACGACGTGTGGACTGCTATTAGCGTCGCTGTTTGTCGCTCTGGTCAATCATGTGCTGCGCGCGAAGCGGTTTTACCAAACGCTGTTGCTCTTGCCTTATGCGGTCGCACCGGCCGTGGCGGCGATACTGTGGCTGTTTCTGTTCAGTCCCGGCTTTGGACTTATCAGCTATTGGCTTCACGGTCTCGGCTATGAATGGAATCATGGCCGCAACGCGAATCAGGCGATGCTGTTGGTGGTGATGATAGCGGTGTGGAAGCAAATTAACTATAATTTCTTATTTTTCCTGGTCGCGCTGCAATCCATCCCGCGTTCTCTGGTTGAGGCGGCGGCCATAGACGGCGCCGGCCTGGGCCGGCGTTTCTTCCAGCTGGTGTTGCCGCTGATATCGCTGGTGAGCTTCTTTTTGCTGGTGGTGAATCTGGTCTATGCCTTTTTCAATACGTTTCCGGTCATTGACGCCGCTACCGCCGGCGGGCCGGTTCAGGCCACGACCACGTTGATTTACAAAATCTACCGCGAATGTAGTGGCACACTAAATTTGGCCACCTGAACAGAGGTGATATGCTCACCTCAGAACAACATGGGTGCACCAATGAAAAGAAGAAATTTTAGTCCTGAATTCAAACGCGAATCCGCTCAACTGGTTGTCGACCAAAATTATACCGCCGCGCAAGCAGCAAAAGCCATGGACGTCGGCCTTCCTACGATGAGGAAATGGCTAAAACAACTGCGTGATGAGCGACAGGGGAAAACACCAAAAGCCTCTCCCATAACCCCGGAATAAATCGAAATACGTGAGCTCAAGAAGAAGATGCAACGCATTGAAATAGAAAACGAAATATTAAAAAAGCTACAGCGCTCTTGATGTTAGACTCCCTGAACAGTTCTCGTTAATCAGGAAACTCAGAGCGCATTATCCTGTGGCCACACTCTGCCACGTGTTCAGTGTTCATCGCAGCAGTTACAAATACTGGAAAAGTCGTCCTGACAGGCCAGACGGCAGGCGAACGGTATTGCGCAGTCAGGTTCATGAACTGCACAGTATCAGCCATGGTGCCGCTGGCGCGAGAAGTATCGCTACCATGGCAACCCAGAAAGGCTTCCGGATGGGGCACTGGCTCGCAGGCAGGCTCATGAAAGAGCTGGGGTTGGTCAGTGTCAGCAGCTGACGCACAGGTATAAGCGTGGCGGTCAGGAGCAGTTGCGATCCCGAATTATCTTGAGCGCCAGTTCGCTGTAACGGAGCCAAACCAGGTATGGTGCGGCAATGTGCCGTATATCTGGACCGGGAAACGCTGAACATACCTTGCGGTTGTTCTTGATCTGTTCGCGAGGAAACCGGTGGGCTGGGCTATGTCGCTCTCCCCGGACAGCAGACTGACCATCAAAGCACTGGAAATGGCATGGGAAACGCGTGATAAACCAGCCGGAGTGATGTTCCACAGCGATCAGGGTAGCCACTATACGAGCAGGCAGTTCCGACAGTTGCTGTGGCGTGACCGGATCAAACAAGGCATGAGTCGGCGGGGTAACTGTTAAGATAACAGTCTGATGGAGTGGTTCTTCCGCAGCCTGAAGACAGAATGGTTGCCGACAAAGGGTTACAACAGCTTCAGCGAAGCAGATCATGAAATTACCGACTATATCGTGGGATATTACAGCGCACTCAGGCCGCATAAATATAACGGTGGGTTGCCACCAAACGAATCAGAAAATAGATACTGGAAAAACGCTAACGCGGTGGCCACCTGCGGGAAAACCCGCATCAAGTATGATCGCAGGGTGTCAGCGGCCAGAGTGTACCTTTTAGCCGCATGTTGTTAAACATGCTGATTATGGCGCTGGGTATCACTGTCGGTAAAATTACTGTATCGCTGCTGTCCGCGCCTTCGCTATCGTTTATTTTCGTTTTCCGCTGCGTAATTTGGCGTTTTGGCTGATTTTCATGACGCTGATGCTGCCGGTAAAGGTGCGGATTTTTCCCACGGTCGATGTGATTACTCATTTACATATGCTGGACAGCTATACCGGCTTGACGCGGCCGCTGATGGCGGACGCCATCGCGACGTTTTTATTCCGTCAATTCTTTATGACCGTTCCTCATGAGCTGCTTGAGGCGGCGCGCATCGATGGCGCCGGCCCGCTGCGCTTTTTATGGGATATCCAGCTGTCGCTGTCCAAAACCAATCTGGCGGCGCTGTTTGTGATTACCTTTATTTACGGCTGGAATCAATATCTCTGGCCGCTGCTGATTATTAACGACGCTTCGTTGGGCACGGCGGTTGCGGGCATACAAAGCATGATTGCCAGTGGCGACGGCACCACGCAGTGGAATCAGGTCATGGCGGCGATGCTGTTGACCCTTATTGCGCCGGTGACGATTGTTTTAGTTATGCAGCGTGCGTTTGTGCGCGGCCTGGTTGATAGCGAGAAATAGCGCACTATGGTAAGTGTAGGATTACAACATGTTGTTAAAAACTACAACGGCAAAACCACCATTATCGCGGCGCTGGATCTGACGGTGGCGGACGGAGAATTCATCGTGCTGGTCGGGCCTTCCGGCTGCGGCAAGTCTACCCTGTTACGTCTAGTGGCCGGGCTGGAGAGCGTGACCGCCGGCAATATTTATATCGGCGACAAGCGCATCACCGGTTGCGGGCCGCGGGATCACCATGGTATTCCAAAATTATGCGTTGTATCCGCACATGAGCGTGTTCGACAACATGGCTTATGGACTCAAAATTCGCGGTCTCGGGAAACAGCAAATCCGATATGCGGTGGAGCAGGTGGCTGATATATTGGAGCTGGCGCCGCTTTTGTACCGCAAGCCGCGAGAACTCTCCGGCGGCCAGCGGCAGCGTGTTACGATGGGGCGTGCCTTGGTACGTGAACCAGACGTGTTTTTGTTCGATGAGCTGCTCTCCAATCTGGATGCGAAGCTGCGCACGCAAATGGGCCTGGAATTGCAGCAATTGCGCCGCCGGTTAAAGACCACCAGTCTTTATGTCACTCACGATCAGGTCGAGGCCATGACGCTGGCCGAGCGGGTGGTGGTGCTTAATCGGAGCCGGGTAGAACAAATCGGCACGCCGACGGAAATTTACCGCCGGCCGGCAACGCTCTTTGTCGCCGGCTTTATGGGCTTGCCGGCCATGAATTTACTGCCTGGACGTGTTAGCGACGATGGGCGCTGCCCGCCGGCATTCGCCCGGAACAGATTCTGCGCGCGCGCGACGACGTGCGAACGCCGGCGGCGGGCAGCGTTAATGGCCAGGCGCTTTTGGCGCCCGGACGCCGCGCAGGAGAACTTTGCCGCCTGGAAGTGGCCACGCTTGAGCGGCTGGGTGCCGATAATCTGGCCCATGGCCACTGGGAAGGCTGTGCCATGGTAGTGCGTCTGGCTTATGACGATCTCCCGGCGCCCGGCGCGACGCTGTATTTGCATTGTCTGGCCGACGCATGGCGTTATTGCGACTCGCAAAATGGAACCCGAGTAAAAATATGACCAGAGAATGGCTTTATCCGACCATCGTTGCCCACCGTGGCGGGGGTTCGCTGGTGCCGGAAAATATGCTTGCCGCTATCGATACTGGTGCCCGCTATGGCTAGCAGATGATTGAAGTGGATGCCAAGCTGTCCGCCGATAATCAAATTTTTCTGTTGCACGATGATACGCTGGAACGCACCAGCCAAAGCAGCGGCATTGCCGGCCAATTAGATTGGCCTACCCTCCTGGCGCAGGTTGAGGCCGGCGTAGTGGTTCGATGAAACCTTTCGCGGTGAGTGGCTGCCGCTATTGTCGTCGGTGGCGGAACGTTGCCGGCAACATGGGCTTGCGATCAACATCGAAATCAAACCCACCACGGGTGTCGAAGATCCGACCGGCCGTGCCGCGGGCCGTGCGTCAGCTGTGGCTGGGGATGACGCCGCTGCCGCTATTGTCCTCATTTTCCCTGACGGCGCTGGCCGCCGCGCTTTAGGCGGCGCCGGAACTCCCGCGCAGATTGTTGCTGGAAGAGTGGCACGGCGACTGGGAGATACTGGCAAGTCAGTTGTCATGTCAGGCTTTACACCTGCAGCATGAGGCGTTAACCGAAGATCGGGTTGAGGCTATTAAAGCCCGCAGACTGCATATTTTGGCTTGGACCGTTAGCAGCCCCGATCGCGCCCGCACACTGTTAGGCTGGGGGGTCGACGCTTTCTGTACCGACCGCATTGACCTGATTGACGCTGATTTCGCCCCTCGTTGCGTTGCGCACACAGTTGCTCTGCGCCGTGTGTGCACACGGCAAACCTCCCCCGGCTGTTAAGGCTGGTTTTGTTGGGTGCGTTGCTGATTGGCCTCTAACTGCTTCTGCAATTGCTGACGCTGCTGTTGGGTTTGTTGCTGCTGTTGCTGTTGAAACTGAGATTTCCGCTGTTGAGCGTGATTGTCCATATGATTTTGCAATTGTTGCTCCGCCCGATTTGGTGGAGCCACCGGCGGTCGCGGCCAGCGCCAGCGGCGCGGCCAACAACATAAGCGAAAGCAGCCAGCCCAGCATCACGGGGTATGTTTTCATCATGCTCTCCTGCCAGGATTCATTGGCTTATTTTACACCTTAAACACGCAATATGCCGGTGTTCGGCTAATTATTGATGGAAAAGAGAGGCAATATTGGTAACTTACTAATGATTGTCTAATCATTTATATATATGAGTCATTATGAGGTTACTTTCTTCGCTGCGCGTTAACGTCCAGGTCGTATTGCTCATGTTGTGGGTGGCGGTCACGCCAGCCGTTGGGGCGCAGAGTGCGGCACCGCTTTCCTATGGCGTTGAAAACAGTATTTTTCACCCGGTAACTGCGCCCCATGGCATGGTCGCGAGCGTGGATAAAACGGCGACTGAGGTGGGGGTGGCTATACTGCGCCAGGGCGGGAATGCAGTGGATGCGCCGGTGGCGGTGGGGTTCGCGGTGGCGGTCACTTATCCTTAGGCAGGTAACCTGGGCGGCGGCTTCATGTTGCTGCGCACGCCCGCCGGCCACACGACGGCGATTGATTTCCGCGAGATGGCGCCGCAAAATGCCTCGCGCAACATGACTATCGGCGCCGACGGCAATGCCGATAGCCGGCTTTTCCTCACCAGCCCGCTGGTGTCCGGTACGCCCGGCACCGTAACGGCTGAGGGCCAGCGTCAGGCCCGCTACGGTTCAATGGATTTGGCGTATGTCATGCGGCCGGCGATTTGCCTGACGGAAAAGGGTTTCATTGTCAATCAGGCGTTGACGGGGGATCTGGCCCGCTATGGTCGGGGAAATGTCATTCATTATGCCAACAGTCGCGCCGTTTTTTTTAAAGCCAACGGGCAGTCTTATGCGGTGGGAGAAACGCTGCGGCAGCCGCAGCTGGCTTATAGTCTGGCGTTTATCGCCCGACAGGGGCCGCGCGCATTTTATCACGGCGAAATCGCCGGCGGGATTAGCGCAAAAATGCGCAGGCGCAGCGGTCTGATTAACCGCCAGGATCTGGCCGATTATTGGGCAGTGGAGCGCCGGCCGGTGGTCGGCAGCTATCATGGATACCAGATTTATTCCATGCCGCCGCCGTCCGCTGGCGGCATTTCCATCATCCAGATCCTAAATATTTTGGAGAACTTTGATTTGGCAAAATATGGGAGCCGATAGCGCCAACGCGTTACAGGTCATGTCAGAAGCGATGAAGTATGCTTATGCTGACCGGTCGCGCTATCTGGGCGATCCGGATTTTGTCTCGGTCCCCGTGGAGGCCCTGACTAGCAAAGCTTATGCCAAATCGCTAGCGCAGCGTATCGACGTGAATCACGCCCGCCCGCCCGTCCTCCTCCATACGACCGGGGCAGTTACAGCCCTATGAAAGCGATCAAACTACCCACTACTCGGTCGTCGATAAGAACGGTTTCGCGGTAGCGGTGACCTATATGCTTAACACCTACTTTGGTAGCGGTATTATGGCCGGCGACAGCGGTATCTTGCTCAACAATGAAATGGATGATTTTTCCGCCAAACTCGGCACACCCAATATCTTTGACCTGGTCGGCGGGGATGCTAACGCCATTGCGCCGCGCAAACGTCCCCTTTCATCCATGTCGCCGACTCTGGTCGTCAAAGACGGTAACATCTGGCTGGTGACAGAGAGTCCTGACGGCACTCATATCATCACTACGGTGCTATAATCCTGCTGAACACGATCGATTTCGGTATGAACATCGCCGAAGCGATGGCAGCGCTGCGTTTTCATCAACAGTGGACACCCGACGAGCTACGCCTAAAAAAGGGTTTCAGCCCCGATACGCTGCGCCTACTGCGGGGAAAAGGGCAGCACGTGATGATAAAACCGGTAATGGGCAGCACCCAGAGTATTATGCCCCTGCCGGACGGCACGCTGGCCGGCGCTTCGGATCCACGTACACAAGATGATTTGACGGCCAGCTATTGAACTTCACCCGGGAAGGGAGCAAGCGCAAGCGGCTACATGGGGAAAAACCACTGAGTGCATTTCCTCCGCGGCCAGAGGGAGCGGATGGTTAATAGATAAACACTTGTCAACCTGATTGCCATGTTCTTCCTCACCGCTTTCGGTTACACTGGCGTTTTCCTTTTATCCGAGATGACGCCACGTGTTGTTGTTGATTATCACCACCATTCTGTGGGCTTTTTCCTTTAGTTTGATTGGCGAATATCTCGCAGGCCAAGTCGACAGTACCTTTTCGGTGTTGATGCGCCTGGGGCTGGCGGCACTGGTCTTTTTGCCGTTTATCCGCTGGCGCGGCTATTCCCCACAACAGTTGTTGGCCTATATGGTGACCGGTGCCTGTCAGCTCGGCATCATGTATTTGTTCAGTTACCAGGGCTATCTTTATCTGACCGTACAGGAATTTTTGCTGTTTACGGTGCTAACGCCGCTGTATGTCACGCTCATCTACGATGTGTTGCGCGGTCAGCGTTTGCGCTGGGGCTATTTGGGCAGCGCACTGCTGGCGGTGGCCGGCGCGGCGATTATTCGTCATGACCACCTAAGTCAGCACTTCTTGTGGGGATTGCTATTGGTGCAGGCGGCAAATATCTGTTTTGCTATAGGCATGGTGGGCTATAAGCGTTTGATGGAAGTTTGGCCTATGCCGCAGCATTCAGCGTTCTCCTGGTTTTACCTGGGGGCGTTTTTGGTGGCTGCGATCGCCTGGGGGTTATTCGGTAATGCGCAGAAATTGCCCACCACGTCGCTGCAATGGGGCGTGCTCATTTGGCTGGGGATTGGCGCATCTGCCCTGGGCTATTTCATGTGGAACTATGGCGCTACCCAGGTAGACGCCGGTACGCTGGGCATCATGAATAATGTCCATGTGCCGGCGGGTTTGTTGGTTAATCTGGCTATCTGGCAGGAGCAACCGCACTGGCCGAGCTTTATCGTTGGCGGGACGGTCATTATGGCCTCACTCTGGGTACATCGGCGTTGGGTCGTGTCGACGGGAGTGCGTCGGGGGGGAACGCGCGAAACGTGAACCTACAACGGTAGTGCAAGCGCATCTACTTAGCGAGATGCCTCACCATTTTACCCTGCGGCGCCCCCTCGGGTGGCGCGGGTCGAGCTGCGCTATAGTGCCTTACCTACCGACGAGGCGCTTATCTCAGGGGGCAACTCAGGTATTTAACGGATAAAACGTAAACTATATTTAATTATATTATGGTGCGTATTTAATCTTTATGCTGATGACGATAATGCCGTTATACATTAATCACCCTCCTGAGACGCTATTATGTCGCATTGAACAGTAAAGCTATGCCGCCTTAAATACCCCGCGAGACGTGTTGATGTTTCCTCCTGGTATTTTTACCCGTCAATGTCGTCATCCTGTGGCAGAGACAATTCATCCATCACTGATAATGGGGGGAATGGCACCCCTGGGCATCCCCATTAACATGCGGGCGGAGAAGACTGCATTTTACTTTCTCTTTACCCGTGTTGCGGTGTTACCCTGGCGAAATAAACCTGCGTTAAATCTCTGGGGGAAATATGCATTTGGCAAGAGAGCAAAGTCAGTAAGGCGCAAGACCCTCTCAGGGACTTTGGTCTGGGTGCTTTAGCGAACAATATAAATCGCTGGTGATCATAGCGACCAATAAAGATCTTACATTGCGCGTGGGAAAGCGTGCAATGAAGGGTGCGTTGTCATATCGCTCCGGCTTTTACTCCGTTTAGTAAAACCTGCCTAACTAGGACGCAAGTTGAGTTGAACGGCGCCGGAATGAATATGTGAATAAAGTACTCAAATAATAATCTCACCTGATGATAATAAAAGAAAAAATGACTTTTTGTAATCCTAGCGCAGCGCGCTGTGCTTTATTTGCCCAACACGCAGTGGAAGACTGCAGCGAAATAAATAGGCAATCCGATATTTCGCCGCAAGGATGACTAGAATATTTTTTCAATTTATTCATGTCAAGCAGCGTACAAAAGGCATATTCATCGCAATACGATAACTTTATTCAAGCGTTCACCGACGCATTGGAGAAGAAAATAGCCGATCCCAACGATTACGCAATTCCAGAAACCCTCGAATTCACAATTGATGCTAATAAGGTATCTTATTCTCATACCCCTTCTCATTGGTATAACGGTGAAGTTAAGGTGGAGGTAAAAATCACGGAACCTGATAATCACACCACTATTGCTACCGTAGACAAAGCGCTTTTCACCCGTACCCTGACGCTGTTGCTGTTACAAAAGCGAACTCATCACTCGGCATACCAGTATTCACTAACGGGAGAGGGGAAAATAGACCTGCGCGCCGCCGATTTGAATGGTTACACACTACGCCACATCGATTTGCGCGAGGCGAATTTGGCCGGCGTTGACGTTAAATATGCCCATCTGTCGTCGGCGGATTTGCGTGGCGCAAACCTGGAGGAGGCGGATATGCGCCATGTTATTCTTACACGAGCTTCTCTGGCGCAGGCCAACTGGACGTTTGTCTGGCTGGCCGATGCCGGTTTAGAAGAGGCGACGCTGACGGGCGCGGGTTATTACAAAACCAAACTGTGGCGAGCTCACCTCATCGGTGCCAACCTCAGTCATGCCGATTTTACCCGCGCCGATCTCGCCGATGCCGATCTTACCTGCGCTGACCTAAGTCACGCGAAATTCAGCAACGCTTGCCTGAGGAACACCACCCTCCAGGGTGCTCAACTGGCGAACGCTAGGTTCGAGGGGACCTTTGTCGACGGGGCGTCTTTCAATAATATCACGCTCAGGGGGAACCCATAGTGGTTCAATGGGTGGCTATGTCCCCGTCACCGAGTTGTAGATCATGCTGGCGCGAATAAACGTGTGCTTGTTCCCACGCAGCGTGAGTGAAAAACGTCAATCTCAGCAAGCCAGGGCGACGGACCGTTGGCTGGCGTAAAACGCAAGGCTCATTTTTGGCAAAGCGCTGAGCCGGTTCACGCAGCTGAGTCTTGGGGCGCCGCCGCCTGCCTGCGGGAATGTTCGTCGCCCGTGGCGGTGTCGCCGTCGCCGGTTGCTGAGTTGCCAGAGAAAGTTAGAGGTTTGCCTCGGTCGCCGGCTGGCGTTGTTCGCCGTCGCGTACGGCAGCGTAAAGCCGGCTCCACAACCCTTCCCCAAGCGTTCGGGCGGCGATAAGCCCCTGACGTTCAAAGCTCTTCACGACCCAATGCGGCAACGCGGCGATACCCATGCGCGCCGATACCATTTGTATCAGCAGCAGGGTGTTATCCACGGTTTTCAACATGGGATTGATGCCCGCCGGCTGTAGGAAATGGCGCCCAATGTCCAGGCGGTTGCGCTGTACCGGATATAAGCAATGTTTCCTAGTCAAGATCCTGCGGTGTAAAACGCAGCGGCTGGTTTTTGCGCACGAACAGGCAAAAGCCGAGCCGCTGTTCCAGATCGCTGAACTGATGCGACAGCACCGATTGGGTCTGGTGTAGCTGCGATGCGGCCGCCGCCAGCGAACCGCTGTTACGCAACGCCTGCAGCGTTCGCAGATTTTTGAGTTCGATCATAAGAGTGTTCCACCTGGAAGTGAATAAATTGCGCTTGTGAACAGTACACTACATTGTGATTATAAA
This sequence comes from Sodalis sp. (in: enterobacteria), assembly GCF_051710625.1. Classification (GTDB taxonomy): domain Bacteria; phylum Pseudomonadota; class Gammaproteobacteria; order Enterobacterales; family Enterobacteriaceae; genus JBPESN01. Next base: position 20,508 of record NZ_JBPESN010000007.1, read on the forward strand.
TGTGTAGACATTTGGACGTCTAAATTGGAGAGGGCAATGGCAATTCTGAGTCACACACTGGGTTTTCCCCGCGTTGGTCTGCAGGGGGGACTGAAAAAAGCGCAGGAAAGTTATTGGGCCGGTAACATCAGCCAGCAACAGTTGCTTGAAACCGGCCGCGAACTACGGGTGCGTCATTGGCAACAGCAGAAAGACGCGGGCGTCGACCTTCTGTCGGTGGGTGATTTTGCTTGGTATGATCATGTCCTTACCACCAGCCTGATGCTGGATAACGTCCCGGCCCGCCACCGCAGCGGCGCGAACGAAAGCGATATCGACACGCTATTTCGTATCGGCCGCGGCCGCGCGCCGGCCGGTGAGCCGGCCGCCGCCGAGATGACCAAATGGTTTAACACCAACTATCACTACATGGTACCCGAGTTTACCCTGGAACAGCAGTTCCGCCTGGGCTGGACCCAGTTGCTGAAGGAAGTGGACGAAGCGCTGGCGCTCGGCCATCGCGTGAAGCCGGTGCTGCTTAGACCGGTCAGTTATCTGTGGCTGGGTAAAGTCAAAGGCGAGGCGCTTGATCGCCTGTCCCTGCTGCCGGGGTACAAACAGGTTTTGGCTGAGCTGGCGAAACGCGGCGTCGATTGGGTTCAAATCGATGAACCGGCATTGGTACTGGAATTACCGCAGGCGTGGTGCGAAGCCTATCGCGAGGCTTACCAAGCGCTGCAAGGCCAGACAAAACTGCTGCTGACGACCTATTTTGATAGCATCCGGCATCAACTGGATATTATCACCACGCTGCCGGTGCAGGGGCTGCATGTGGATTTGGTGGCGGGCGACGACGACCTGACAGCATTGCACCGGCAACTGCCGGCGGAGTGGGTGTTATCTGCCGGCGTCATCAACGAGCGTAACGTCTGGCGCGCCGATCTGCAAAGCTGGTTTACAACTGCGTCCTCTGCTGGGCAAACGCGAGCTTTGGCTGGGATCGTCTTGTTCCCTGCTGCACAGGCCCATTGATTTGAGCATCGAAACGCGGCTGGATAGAAGAAGTGAAGAGCTGGTTTGCTTTCGCGCTGTAAAAATGCGCCGAGTTGGGTCTGCTGCGTGCTGCGCTGAATGCGCCGGATGAATCGAATCGGGCCTGTTTGGGTGAGTATAGCGCGCCAATCCGCGCCCGCCGTCACTCCAGCCGGGTGCACAACCCAAAGGTCAAAGCGCATCTGGAAAAGATCACCGCCGCCGACAGCCAGCGCCAGCAGCCCTACGCCGCCCGCGCCGCTCTGTAACGTGCGCGCTTTAAACTACCCGCCTGGCCGACCGCCACTATTGGCTCATTCCCGCAAACCGCGGAAATCCGCGGCCTGCGTCTGGATTTCAAACGCGGGCGTCTGGACGGCGGCCGCTACTGTACCAGCATTAGCGAACACATCAAGCAGGCCATTGTCGAGCAGGAGCGCCTGGGGCTGGATGTTCTGGTCCACGGCGAAGCCGAGCGCAACGACATGGTGGAGTATTTCGGCGAGCATCTGGATGGGTTTGTCTTCGCTCAGAACGGTTGGGTACAAAGCTACGGTTCGCGTTGCGGGAAGCCGTCAATCATCATCGGCGATATCAGCTGGCCTGAGGCAATTACCGTCGAATGGGCGTGTTATGCTCAGTCGCTGACCGCTAAACCCGTGAAAGGCATGCTGGCCGGCCCGGTGACTATACTGTGCTGGTCATTCCCGCGAGGAGATGTGAGCCGTAAAACCATCGCTCATCAGCCCGCGCTGGCGCTGCGTGACGAAGTGGCGGATTTGGAACAGGCCGGTATCGGCATTATTCAGATCGACGAACCGGCGCTGCGCGAGGGTTTGCCGCTGAAACATTCGGCCTGGCAGAATTATCTAACGTGGGCGGTGGAAGCATTCCAGTTGAACGCGGCGGTGGCGCAGGACGAGACCCAAGTTCACACTTATATGTGTTACTGCGAGTTCAACGATATTATAAACTCTATCGCGGCGCTTGATGCGGATGTCATCACCATCGAAACCTCCCGTTCGGATATGGAGCTGCTGGAAACCTTCAAGGAGTTCGATTATCCCGATAAAATCGGGCCTGGCGTGTATGACATTCACTCGCCGAGTCTCCCGAGCGAGGAGTGGATAGTTGAATTGCTGCGTAAAGCAGCCCCGTGTATTCCGGCGGGACATTTGTGGGTAAACCCGGACTGCGGACTTAAAACCCGCGCCTGGCCGGAAACCCGTCAATCTCTAGCCAATATAATCACCGCCGCCAGAAAATTGCGTGAGGAGCAGCCGTAAACGAGGCTGCCGGTTCGCCGCTGCTCGCGCAGGGAAGCGTGACGCAGCGTGAAAACGCCAGACGGAACGGTCCGGCAAGAGACGGCCAGCACGCTGCGACGACAGTCAATTAACGGAATAATAAGTCTCAGTCAAGAAAGGTTGTTCCGCACCACGGAAATACCCGTCAGGGCAGAGCGTACCGGCGTTCATTCAAGCGCGGTGGCCACCATCAATCTGGTTAAGGTAGCATCGTATTCTCCCGGGGCGCGACTGCGCCCCTTTTTTATTGGCTGCATGCGTAATAAGCATGGTTGCCGGGATCCCCGGGGCGCCGCTGTGCTGTGCGCGTTTATCCGCTGCGCACACAGCGTTATATCTGACGCTTTCTTTCCTCATGGTTCATTGATTATCCCGCCGGCTGCCGCTTTATTTCACGCCGAAGCGGGCAAACCAGGCCAGCATGCGTTGCCAGCCGTCCTGCGCCGAGGCGGCATGATGGCTCGGGCGATAGTCGGCATTAAACGCATGGCCGGCATCGGGATACACCACGATCTCCGCTTCCGCGTTGGCGGCGCGCAGCGCCTGGCGCATTGTATCAATCGTTTCCAGTGGAATACTGTCGTCCTGTGCGCCGTACAAACCGAGCACCGGCGCACCAAGCTGGGTGGCCACGTCCACCGGGTGCCTGGGCATTGACAATGTTTTGTCGCCGGGCAATTTGCCATACCAGGCGGCCGCTGCTCGTAATTGGGGATTGTGCGCCGCATACAGCCAGCTGATTCGCCCTCCCCAGCAAAAACCGATTATCGCCAGACGACGCAGATCCCCGCCCTGGGTTGCGGCAAAGTGCGCGGTATGGTCCAGATCTGCCAAGACCTGACTGTCGGGCACTTTACTGACCAGCTCCGCCAGCAGCGTGGCGACATCGTCATATTGCATTGGATCCCCCTGGCGAAAATACAGTTTGGTGGCAATAGCCAGATAACCTTCCTTGGCCAGGCGGTGGCAAAGGTCCTGGATGTGTTGATGGATGCCGAAAATTTCCTGCACCACGATGACCACCGGTAAAGCGTCATGCTGGCCGGCGGGCCGGGCCATCCATGCGGGCATGGCGTCGCCCTGGCTGGGAACGGTGGTGGGGCTGCAAGTCAGATTTGCCTCGTTGGTGACGATGGCGGTTGCGGCCGGTGCGCCCGCGGCGCGGGCAAAAGCGGTAACCGACGTCGAAGGAGTAAGGGTATCGTTAGGGCTCATTGGCATTAACCTTTTGTCATTATCACCAGTTGAACAGCTACACCTATCAACTTAGGCCGTCGAAGCCGGTTCCGTCAATGCCGCTATCCTGCGAATGTGGGTCGTGCTTCCAGTTAGGCAAACTTTTCGTGCGCGCCAACCGTGGCGGGGGTAGGGTACGGCGAGAAAAAACGGGGATTTATCACGGTAAATACCGGGGAATAATGATATTATCGGCGATATAAGCCATTTTTTTCAAAGGGATATGCCGTGGAGCAGTCTGACATTTTCCGACCTGGCAGGCGCTACGCTTGTTATCGTACCGGGCGACCCCCAGCGGGTGGAAAAAACGCCCGGTTGATGACCAATCCGGTACATCTGGCGACGCACCGTGAATTTACCACCTGGCGCGCGGAGCTGGAGGGCAAGGCGGTGATCGTATGCTCTACCGGCATTGGCGGACCTTCTACCTCTATCGCGGTGGTAGAACTGTCCCAGCTCGGCATCCGCACCTTTTTGCGGGTGGGTACTACCGGCGCCATTCAAAACGCCATCAATGTGGGCGATGTGCTAATCACCACCGCCGCCGTCCAGACGCACGGCGCCAGCCAGCACTTTGCGCCGCTGGCATTCCTGGCGGTAGCGGGGTTTGCCTGCACCCGCGCGGTGGTGCAGGCGGCGAAGGCGAAATAGAGCGGCGCCCGGCTGCACGTGGGCGTCACCGCTTCCTCTGATACCTTCTATCCCGGCCAGGAGCGCTATGACACCTATTCTGGCCGGGTGGTGCGGCAGTTTAAAGGATCACTGCAGGAATGGTAGGGTGTGGGGGTGATAAATTACGAAATGAAATCCGCGACTTTATTGACCATGTGCGCGACGCAGGTGCTGCGCGCCGGTATGGTGGCGGGGGTTATCGTCAACCATCTGCAGCAGGAAACGCCTGATCTGGCGGCATTGCAACAAACGGAAAGCGACGCTGTGACTATCGTCGTCGAGGTCGCCCGTCTGTTGCTTACCGCCTGACGACGGTCGATAAGCCCGCGAGCGGCGGTCGCCGAATCTGGGCGGCCTGCAGCATCGTCTTTCTTTTTTTTGCTGGCGGGTGATGCGTCGTTTATGCGTCCCGTCCGCGGCATGAGTCAGAAATAAAGCTTTAGTGGATGTCTAAATTTCCCTGATTACCGATTTTGTACGCCAGCATCAGATTTAGGCCATACCCATCGTCTTTCTGCTGGCCTTCGGCGAGTCATTGGCCTTTTTGTCGCTACTGCTGGCGGCGACGATTATCTTGCTCGAGCTGGGCGCGCTAATAGGCGAAGCCGGCATCCCGTTTTGGCCGATTTATTGTGCCGTGGTCGCGGACGGCTTTTTTGGCGACTGGCTCTCTTACTGGGTGGGCCCCCACTATCAGCAACGGGTCTATGACCTGTGGCCTTTCACCCGTCATCCCGCCATGCTCCAGCGCGGCCACGTCTTTTTTGCCCGCTGTGGGGATAGTCGGCGTGTTTTTCGGACGCTTTTTCGGCTCGCTGCGTGCGGTAGTACCGCTCGTGGCAGGGCTTTGTGGTATGCCCCGGCTAGGGTTTAATTAGCCAATTTTGTGTCTGCTGCGTTCTGGGCATTCGGTCTGTCAGCACCTGGCGCATTCAGCCTGCGCTGGCTGGCGTGCTTTGTCAGCCAATAAAAGGCGCTGGACATCTATACAAGTTCCTTCTTAACGGGACTGTCAGCATGGGTTAGGCGGAGGCAACATGGATTACAGCCTGTTTTACGGTATCGGTGGCGCACTCATTGGCGTGGGGGTTGGCTGGCTCATTGTCGGCGCCCGGCTGCATCAGCGGCATTTGGCGCAGGAAGCGGAACGGGTCAGTCTCGAGCAGGGGCTGCAGGCGGCGCGTCAGGCGCTCGCCGACGAACAAAACATTCGCAGGCAGGCCGAACTTGCGACGCGCGAGGGCGAACGCGAGCAGCGTGATTTGTTCGGCCGATTGGCCGCCGCCGAGGAGCGGTTGACCTCTCTTGCCCATTTTCGCCAGGAGTGCAAGCAGCTGAATCAAGAGCTGCGGGCACAGCGGGAAATTAACAGCAGCCAGGAGGCGGAACTGCGTGAAGTCGCTATCCGTCTTGAGGAAACCCGGCTGGCGGCAGAAGAGAAACAGCGCCTGTTAATGAACAGCGAGCAACGCTTGTCGGCGCAGTTTGAAAATCTGGCCAACCGCATCTTTGAGCACAGCGGACGCAAGGTAGACGAACAAAACCGGCAGAGCCTTGACCGACTGCTGATGCCGCTGCGCGAACAACTGGAGGGCTTTCGCCGCCAGGTGCAGGACAGTTTTGGCCAGGAGGCGCGTGAACGCCACACGCTGGCCCATGAAATCCGCAATTTACAGCAGCTCAATGCCCAGATGGCCCAAGAGGCCGTCAATCTGACCCGCGCGCTCAAGGGGGATAACAAGGCGCAGGGAAATTGGGGCGAAGTAGTGCTTAGCAGGGTGCTGGAAGCGTCAGGGCTGCGTGAAGGTCATGAATTCGAGACCCAGATCAGCATTCAGCAAGGCGACGGTCGACGTCTTCAGCCCGATGTGGTGGTGCGTCTGCCGCAGGGTAAAGATGTGGTCATTGACGCGAAAATGTCGCTGGTGGCCTATGAACGTTATTTTAACAGCGACAATGATGCTGAACGCCAGTTGGCGCTCGCCGAACATGTCAATTCGCTACGCGCCCATATGAAATTGCTGGGACGTAAAGATTATCAGCAATTGCCGGGATTACGCTCGCTGGATTATGTGCTGATGTTTGTGCCGATAGAGCCGGCCTTTATGCTGGCGATTAGCCGGCAGCCGGAGCTGATAAGCGAAGCGCTGGCGCACAATATTATGTTGGTCAGTCCCACCACGCTGTTAGTTGCGCTACGCACTATTAATAACCTGTGGCGTTACGAGCATCAAAGCCGCAATGCCCAGCATATCGCCGAACGCGCGGCGCGCCTGTATGATAAATTGCGGCTGTTTGTCGATGATATTAATGCTATCGGCCAGAGCCTTGGTAAAGCGCAAGCCAGCTACCGACTGGCGAAGAATAAATTGTCCGACGGGCGTGGTAATATTATCGGCCAAGCGGAAGGGTTCCGCGCCCTGGGCGTAGAAATTAAACGACCCATCGCTTCCGCGCCGGGTGTCCATGTTCCGTTTGCCGATCGCCCCGGCGAGGCGACGGCGGCGGTGACAGACCTGCCGACAGCGGGTGCGCCACAGCAGGAGGAAGAACGCGAGTCACCGACGGACGGGGCACGGGATGGGGCTGGTCCGTCACGGCAGCCGCGTGAGGAATGCCCGCTGCGCGAGTAACGTGCCGCGGTGGGGCTTTCAGCACGCATCTGTTACACTTCTCTGAAACTGATTAAGCAGGACGACGAACATGGTAGATGACGACAAGCGTGAAACAACCCACTTCGGGTACCGCACAGTAGCGAAGGATCAAAAGGCGTTAATGGTGGCGGATGTCTTTCACTCAGTCGCGGCAAAATACGATTTGATGAATGACCTGATGTCCTTCGGCATTCATCGCATCTGGAAACGTTTCGCTATCCAGTGCAGTGGCGTGCACCGCGGGCAAAAAGTTCTGGATTTGGCAGGCGGCACCGGCGATCTGACCGCCAAATTTTCACGTCTGGTGGGTGAAGACGGAGAGGTGGTGTTGGCGGACATCAACGACTCCATGCTGAAGGTGGGGCGTGAGAAGCTGCGTAATCGCGGCATTCTGGGCAATGTCAGCTATGTTCAGGCCAATGCTGAAGCGCTGCCGTTTCCGGATGATACCTTCGACTGTATTACCATTTCGTTTGGTCTGCGCAACATGACCGAAAAAGAGCGGGCGTTAAAGTCAATGTACCGGGTGCTGAAACCCGGCGGGCGACTGCTGATTCTTGAGTTTTCCACCCCGCGCTTCAAGCCGCTGAACAAAGCTTACGATCTCTACTCCTTCCATGTTCTGCCGCGCATCGGTAAAATGGTGGCCCGGGATGCCGATAGCTATCGCTATCTGGCGGAGTCCATCCGCATGCATCCAGATCAGGAAACACTCAAATCGATGATGCTGGATGCCGGGTTCGACAGCGCCGAATATTTCAATATGACCGGCGGCATCGTGGCCCTGCACCGCGGTTATAAATTCTGATCGGGATATGACATGTTGGCTGATGCCGTTGATAAGCGCAACGCTGGAAGTCGTGCTTGAACGACTGCTATATCAAGATCGCGCCATGTCCGCCGCCCGTGAGCGCCAGAAAGGTAAAGTTTTGCGCTTTGAATTGGCCGAATGGGAGAGGCCGGTTATTCTGGTATTCGGCGAGCGTCAGGTGGATGTGCTCAACGCCTGGAATGGCGCGGCGGATTGCACGGTGCGCACCCGTCTTGCCACCCTGCCGGCGTTGCGGGAACGTCAGCAGTTGACGCAGCTGATTAAGCAAGGCTTCCTCGACGTAGAGGGCGATCTCCAGTTCCTGCAACAATTCGCCGTGCTGCTGGATATGGCTGAATTCGATGGGGCTGAACTGCTGGCCCCCTGGATAGGCGATATCGCCGCTGAAAGCGTCAGTCGAACGGTCGCGCGCCGGCTGACTAGCACGCTGCGGTTGTTGCGCACTGGCCAGGGGCGGGTAACGCAGGCAATAACTGATGAATGGCGTCTGGCGCCCTCGGCGCTGGAGCGGGCCTGGTTTTGCAGCGAAGTGAATGAGGTCACCCGGGCCGGCGAGAATCTGGCGGCCCGCCTGGAAAAATGGGAGGCCAGCAGATGATATTCGGAGAGATCCGCCGCCTCTATCTGATTATTCGTGTCATGCTCAGCTACGGACTGGATGAGCTTATCCCGAAAACGCAGTTGACTTTGCCGCTGCAGCTGGGACGCAATTTGCTGTTCTGGATGCCGAACAACCATGCACAACGCATGCTGGGCGAACGTTTACGCCTGGCGTTGCAGGAACTGGGTCCGGTATGGATCAAGTTCGGCCAGATGCTTTCGACCCGCCGCGATCTGTTTCCGCCGGCCATCGCCGATCAGCTGGCGATGCTGCAAGACCGGGTGCAGCCCTTTGACGGCGCCCTGGCGCGCGCGCATATCGAGCGTTCCATGGGGCAGCCGCTGGGAAGCTGGTTCGACGATTTTCAGCAGGAACCGCTGGCTTCCGCCTCGATTGCGCAGGTGCATACCGCCCGGCTAAAAAACGGCCAAGAGGTGGTGATCAAAGTGATCCGCCCGGATATTTTGCCGATGATCAAGGCCGATATGCGTCTGATGTACCGGCTGGCCAGCTGGGTGCCGCATCTGCTGCCGGACGGTCGACGTCTGCGGCCGGTCGAGGTCGTGCTGGAATATGAAAAGACGCTGCTCGATGAGCTCAATTTGCTGCGTGAAGCGGCCAATGCCATCCAGTTGCGACGTAATTTTGACGGTAGCCCGATGCTGTATATCCCGGAAGTCTATCCGGACTACTGCAGCGAAACCATGATGGTGATGGAGCGCATCTATGGCGTACCGGTCAATGATGTCGCCGCGCTGGAGAAGCAGGGCACCAATATGAAGCTGCTGGCGGAGCGCGGGGTACAGGTCTTTTTTACCCAGGTTTTCCGTGATAGTTTCTTTCACGGCGATATGCACCCCGGCAACATTTTCGTCAGTTTTGAACATCCCGAGAACCCGCAGTATATCGGTATCGACTGTGGTATTGTCGGATCGCTGAATAAAGAAGATAAGCGCTATCTGGCGGAAAATTTTATCGCCTTTTTCAACCGCGATTACCGCAAAGTAGCGGAGCTGCACGTGGACTCCGGCTGGGTGCCACCGGACACCAATGTCGAAGATTTCGAGTTTTCTATTCGCACCGTCTGTGAGCCTATTTTTGAAAAGCCGCTGGCGGAAATTTCTTTTGGCCACGTACTGTTGAATCTCTTTAACACCGCACGGCGGTTTAATATGGAAGTGCAACCGCAGCTGGTATTACTGCAAAAAACGCTACTGTATATTGAAGGCGTCGGGCGTCAACTTTATCCTCAGCTGGATTTATGGAAAACGGCTAAGCCTTTTCTGGAAGAGTGGATCAAGGGTCAGGTAGGTTTACCGGCCATTCTGCGCGCGCTTAAGGAAAAGACGCCCTATTGGGCGGAAAAGTTACCCGAGTTGCCCGAACTTGTTTATGACGGCTTCAAGCAGCATCGCCTGTTGCAGAAAAGCGTCGATCGCTTGACGGTGGAAATGCGGGTTCATCACGTGCGCCAAAGCCAATCCCGTTTTCTGTTCGGCATTGGCGCTACGCTGCTGCTCAGCGGCACGTTTTTAATGGCGCAAGGCGCTAACGAGGGATCCCTGGCGGCCTGGCTTATGGCCGCCGGTATCGTCAGTTGGATTGTCGGCTGGAAACGCACTGCGTAGCCGTCGGTGAAACGTTAACCCGGGTTTTACCCCTTTTGTGAGGCAAAGTTATGGGTAGTATTAGCATTACACAGTTACTAATCATTGCGGCTATCGTGGTGTTGTTGTTCGGCACCAAGAAACTGCGCGGCCTGGGATCGGATTTAGGCACCTTGATTAAAGGCTTTAAAAAATCCATGAGCGAGGATGACAACACGACGTCGACATCGTCGGACAAGTCCTCTCAGGATGCCGATTTTACCGCGCCGCCCATTGCGCCGAAAGCCAACCCGGCACGTCCGGATGAAGCCAAAAATAAAGATAAAGAGCGGGTATAAGCCGTGTTCGATATTGGATTTGGTGAGCTTACGCTGGTATTCGTTATCGGACTGGTGGTGCTGGGTCCGGAACGGCTGCCGGTTGCGGTGAGGACGGTGGCAGGGTGGATCCGGGCAATACGATCTATGGCGTCGACGGTGCAGAGCGAATTAACGCAGGAGCTTAAGCTGCAAAAGTTGCAGGACAGCCTGAAAAAAGTCGAAGAGGCCAGTAAAAACAATCTGTCCCCGGAGCTGAAAGCGTCTATGGAGGAGCTACGCGAGGCGGCGGAGTCCATGAAGAAAGAATTCAAGGGTATCAATAGCGCAGCACTGGACCCGGCTGAACCGCATACCATTCATAACCCGCTGGTCCCCGATCCGGAGGCGTTGCATGACGGCGTGACGCCGGTGGAGGGCGATTGTCAGGCTGAAGTGCCGCCAATGGCGCCAAGCGTCAAAGCTTCTGCGCCGACTGATTCCGTCGCCAATACGACCACCCAGGCTGCGGCGCCCGCCGCGCAGGCGCCGGTGCCGGCACCAGAAGAACCCGGCAGAGCGGCAACCGCCACGGGGCCGGCTTCGTCCACTTCTCCACTGAATAATGATCGCTAATCCATGGCCGTTGATGATACCCAACCCCTGATCAGTCACTTAATCGAACTGCGCAAACGGCTACTTTATTGCATCCTCAGCGTGCTGGTGGTCTTTTTAGCGCTGATTTATTTTGCTAACGATATTTATCAGCTAATATCCGCCCCGCTTATCAAACAGCTACCGGTAGGCGCCAGCATGATCGCGACGGATGTCGCGTCGCCGTTCTTCACGCCCATCAAATTGACCATCATCGTCTCGGTATTTGTCTCCGCGCCGCTGTTGCTCTACCAGGTATGGGCGTTCGTTGCTCCCGCGCTGTACAAACATGAACGGCGGCTGATGATGCCGCTATTGTTCTCCAGCACGCTGCTGTTTTATGCCGGTATGGCTTTCGCCTATTTCGCCGTCTTCCCGCTGGCCTTCAGTTTCTTTGCCCATACCGCCCCGCGCGGCGTGCTAATCGCGACTGATATCAATAACTATCTCGATTTCGTCATGGCATTGTTTATGGCGTTTGGGGTGTCGTTTGAAGTGCCGGTGGCGATCGTACTGCTGTGCTGGAGCGGGGTGGTGACGCTGGAGGATCTGCGCAAAAAACGGCTTTATGTGCTCGTCGGCGCCTTTGTCATTGGTATGCTGCTGACGCCGCCGGATGTGTTTTCCCAGACGCTATTGGCAATACCCATGTACCTGCTGTTTGAAATCGGCGTTTTCTTCGCCCGGTTCTATGTCGGTAAAGGGCGCAAAGGCGCTCAGGAAGAGAATGATCCCGAGGAAAACGAGCCTGAGTAACACCTTTATGGCCACTATGACGTCCGTCGGGACGAGGGAGGCTTGGGCTTGTAGGTAGCTGCTATGGCCAGATTTTTCGGCGTTGTCCGCGAAGCACGGCGGGGGGCGATGCGGCATCGGCCGCGCTAATACGGGCTACTGCATTTTCTGAAATAGACGATTATCCAGGCTTTGATAGACCTGTTTGTTCAATAGATTAAGCAACAGCATAGAGCGCGCCTCGCCGTCGGGTTCGGTATAAATGGCCTGCAGGCCCTCAAATACCTCGGCGGTGATCAATACCTTATCGCCGGATAAAGGCGTCTCAGGAACAGTCACGCTGTCAAAACTGTGCTCGCGCAGATCGTTAATGACTGCGGAAGGGATAATTACCAGTAAGCTGCCGAAGCGGACAAAGTGGCTGACACCGCGGGTTGCGCTGATGGCGCTGGTATGGATCGTTTCCGGATCGAACTCGATAAACAAATAGTTTGGAAACAGTGGCTCGCAGGTTTCTGTGCGCTTGCCCCGGATGATTTTCTCCAGGGGGACTATCGGCGTCAAACAGGCGACGCCCTGCCGTTCCAAATGTTTTTTAGCACGCAGTAATTGCCCGCGTTTACAATACAATAAATACCAAGCTTCCATAGTAACAATTTACCGATCTCATCGGAGTCTCAGCATAGCAAAAGCCATAATATATATAGCACCGGACGCCGCTGCTGTCGGGCAGTCAGGGTAACTTATTTTTACCGATCTTTGACAAAAGGCCAGCAAGGCTGATAAACAAATCTTATAATGCAGGCTAAATAACGTTCCTGATGAAGCCATGAAATACCGTGACTTGCGCGACTTCCTCGCCTTGCTGGAGCAGCGAGAGGAATTAAAACGAATCAGCTTGCCCATCGATCTCTATCTGGAAATGACGGAAATCGCCGACCGCACGCTGCGCGCCGGCGGTCCGGCGCTGCTGTTTGAAAACCCGAAAGGGTACACCATGCCGGTGCTGTGCAACCTGTTCGGCACCCCTGAACGGGTGGCGCTTGGTATGGGTCAGGAAAGCGTTAACGCTTTGCGCGATGTGGGCAAATTGCTGGCGTTTTTAAAAGAGCCGGAGCCGCCTAAGGGCTTTCGCGATTTGCTGGACAAGGCTCCCCAATTTCGCCAGGTGCTGCATATGCCGACCAAACGGCTGAACTCTGCGCCCTGCCAGGAACAGATCTGGCAGGGGAGGGATGTGGATCTCGGCCGTATTCCGGTCATGCACTGTTGGCCCGGCGACGCCGCGCCGCTTATCACCTGGGGGCTTACGGTCACCCGCGGGCCGCACAAGGAACGGCAAAATCTTGGTATTTATCGCCAGCAGGTTTTAGGCAAAAATAAGGTGATTATGCGCTGGCTCTCGCACCGCGGTGGGGCGCTGGATTTCCAGGAATGGACGCAGCAAAATCCTGGTCAACGCTTTCCGGTCGCGGTTGCACTCGGTGCCGACCCAGCGACGATCTTGGCCGCGGTAACGCCGGTGCCCGATACGCTCTCCGAATACGCTTTCGCAGGCCTACTGCGCGGCAACAAAACCGAGGTGGTCAAGTGCGTGTCCTGCGATTTAGACGTGCCGGCCAGCGCTGAAATCGTGCTGGAAGGTTACCTGGAAGCGGGCGAAACGGCAACGGAAGGACCGTATGGCGATCATACCGGCTATTACAATGAAACCGATAGCTTCCCGGTTTTTACCATCACTCATATTACGCAGCGGCGCGATGCGCTGTACCACTCAACCTATACCGGTCGCCCGCCCGATGAACCGGCGGTCATGGGCGAGGCGCTTAATGAAGTCTTCGTACCTATTTTGCAAAAGCAGTTCCCGGAAATCGTGGATTTCTATTTGCCGCCGGAGGGGTGTTCCTATCGCCTGGCGGTGGTGACCATCAAAAAACAATATGCCGGTCATGCCAAGCGGGTGATGATGGGCGTCTGGTCTTTCCTGCGTCAATTTATATATACCAAATTTGTTATCGTATGCGATGATGATATTGATGCACGTAATTGGAAAGACGTGATTTGGGCGATGACCACCCGAATGGATCCGGCACGCGATACTGTCTTAATGGAAAATACGCCGATAGATTATCTTGATTTCGCTTCACCGGTTTCCGGACTAGGCTCGAAAATGGGCATGGACGCGACAAATAAATGGCCGGGAGAAACGCAGCGCGAATGGGGCACGCCGATTGAAATGGATCGGACGGTACGCGCGCGCGTTGACGCTATCTGGGACCAACTGGCTATCCTGAACAATGGTCACGAGTCGTAATATACGCGGCGCCCGTGGCAATTTGCTTAATGACCCGACAGAGGGACTGCATGACAACATTGACCTGTAAGGTCTCTTCCGTGGATGCTATTACTGATACCGTTTACCGCGTACGGCTGGTACCGGAAGCGGCTTTCCACTTCCGCGCCGGTCAGTACCTGATGGTGGTAATGGATGAACGTGATAAACGGCCTTTTTCCCTGGCGTCGACGCCCATGGAAACGACGTTTATCGAGCTGCATATCGGCGCTTCTGAACTCAATCTGTATGCGATGGCAGTTATGGACCGTATTCTGAAAGAAAGAAAAATCACCGTCGAAGTCCCGCAGGGCAAAGCTTGGTTACGTGACAATACCGACCGGCTGATCGTGCTGATCGCTGGTGGCACCGGATTCTCTTACGTACGTTCTATTTTATTGACAGTGCTGGCGCGCCAGCCCGAGCGAAAAGTGGCGGTATACTGGGGGGGACGCAAACGGGATCATCTGTATGATTTAGGCGAGCTGGAAGCGCTTACCTTACAGCATCCACAATTGTTTGTGGTACCGGTGGTGGAACAGCCTGACGAGCACTGGCAGGGCCGTTCCGGCACCGTGCTGATGGCGGTGATGCAGGACTATGGCTCTCTGGAACCCTACGATATTTATATCGCGGGGCGCTTTGAAATGGCGAAAATCGCCCGTGAACGTTTTTGCGCCGAGCGCGGCGCTGTGGTCGAGCGCATTTTTGGTGACGCTTTCGCTTTTATCTAAACCGCTCTCTCCGCACCAACGCCGCGACTCGCGCGGCGGCGGCCGGGCGCTGTTCCAGGCGGAGCGCTATGGTAATATGGGTCAATTACGTTCCACATAAGGTCTAAACATGGAATCGCTTTCTTCGTTATACCGGGATCATATCGCCACACTCCAACAGCGCATCCGGGAGATATTGCAGCGCCAGCAGTTGGAAGGATTACTGAATCCATGCCGGCGAGCCGGTAAGCCGCTTTCTTGATGATCATGACTACCCGTTTAAGGTCAATCCACAGTTCAAAGCCTGGTTGCCGGTTACCCGCGTGCCGCACTACTGGCTGTGGGTCGACGGTGTTAACAAGCCGAAACTGTGGTACTACCTGCCAATAGATTATTGGTACCTGGTGGAACCGTTGCTGGACAGCTTTTGGACGCCGTAGTATGTGGACATCGTCCCGTTCGCCGATCAGGACGAAATTGCCGCGCTGTTGCCGCCGCGCAACAACGTCGCCTATTTGGGATCGTCGCCGCAGCGGGCATCTCTGCTGAGAATAAAACGTGACTTTATCAACCCGCAGCCGGTACTGGATTATCTGCATTATCACCGGGCCTACAAAATCGATTACGAACTAGCCTGCATGCGCGAAGCGCAAAAATCAGCGGTGAATGGTCATCGGGCGGCAAAAGAGGCTTTCTTGTCCGGCATGTGCGAATTCGATATCAATATCGCCTATCTCAGCGCTTGCGGCCACCGCGATACCGATGTGCCCTATGATAATATTATCATTCTGAATGAACATGCGGCGGTATTGCATTACACCCACCTGGACCAGCGCACGCCAGAACACGTAATAAGTTTTCTTATCGATGCCGGCACCGAATACAACGGTTACGCCGCCGACCTGACCCGTACCTATGTGGCGCAGAAAGACAGTGACTTCGCTGCGCTTATCGCGGCGATGAATAGCGAGCAGCAGGCACTTATCGCCACCATCGAAACCGGCGTCAACTACATCGATTATCATCTGCAGATGCACAGTAGAAGCGCTAAGCTTTTAAAGCAGTTTGATATCCTCAGTGGCTTGAGTGAGGATGCAATGGTGACGGAGGGTTTGACCCTGCCGTTCCTCCCCCACGGGCTAGGCCATCCCCTGGGGTTGCAAGTGCACGATGACGCCGGCTTTATGCAAGACGAACGCGGCACTTCTTTGGCGCCGCCGTCACGCTATCCTCATTTGCGCTTCACGCGCGTGCTGCAGCCGCGGATGGTGTTGACTATCGAACCTGGTCTTTATTTTATCGAATCGCTGCTGGCTTCCTGGCGCGCCAACGCCTTTGGCCGTCATTTCAACTGGTCGCGTACTGAAAGCTTTAAGCCTTATGGCGGTATTCGTATTGAGGACAATGTCGTTATTCACGACAATCACATTGAAAGTATGACGCGCGCTGAAATTGGCATGACGACGTCATGGTTCGCACCGGCGTCAGAAGTCACGCTGACGGCGGAAATCAAAAAAAGTTGTTTTATCACGTTACTGTCCCCCACCCAGGGGATCGACGCCGCTAAAGCCTATATCCTGCAATGTCACCGGCAGCATCCGACGGCCGCGCATCACAGCTGGGCGTATATTGCCGGCCCGCCTTCTGACTTCCGCCTGCGGGGGTTCTCCGACGATGGAGACCCCTCGGGTACCGCCGGCAAGCCAATCCTGGCTCAGCTGGATGGAAGCGGTCTCGGGGAAATCAGTGCGGTAGTGGTGCGTTATTATGGGGGATTCAACTGGGCATTGGCGGACTGGTCAAAGCCTGCGGCGGCGGGGTGCAGCAAGCGCTGAAACGGGTTTTGCAGATAGCACGTATTCCGCGCCGGCGTTTCGTGCTGCGCTGCCATTACCCGCAGCTGGTCTGGCTAGAGGCCGCGATACGACAGCCTGAAGGGCTAATCGTTGAAGGTGGATATCGGGAATCGATTATACTTACTCTCGAGATACCGCTGCATCGCATTACGGTGGCCAATGATAAATTGCGCGATCTTAGCCGCGGCGCATTGCAATTGACGCTGGTTCCACAATAATGTTTTCCGCACGAAGTGTGTAATCATTAAGGATAGTGCAGACATGCATTTTCGCACCATAACCCGCATCGTGGGTCTGCTCGTCATCTTGTTCTCGGTGACTATGATAATCTTCGGCCTGGTGGCCTTAATCTATCGGGATGGTGCCGGTAGCGCTTTCGCGCAAACATTTTTTTGCGCACAGGCTATTGGACTTTTGCTGTGGTTTCCTAACCATTGTCAAAAAAGCGAATTGAAATCTCGCGAAGGCTTCCTTATTGTGGTGCTGTTTTGGACCGTTCTAGGTAGTGTGGGTGCTTTGCCGTTTTTATTTGCCGAACACCCTAATTTGTCAGTCAGCGATGCGTTTTTTGAATCCTTTTCCGGGCTGACCACTACCGGCGCCACCGCGCTGGTAGGGCTGGATACCTTGCCCCACGCCATTTTGTTTTACCGGCAGATGCTACAGTGGTTTAACGGCATGGGTATTATTGTGCTGGCGGTGTCGATTCTGCCTATCCTCGGCGTCGGCGGCATGCAGCTGTACCCCGCGGAAATGCCCGGTCCGCTGAAAGACAATAAAATGCGCCCGCGTATCGCCGAAACCGCCAAGACCTTATGGCTCATCTATGTGGCGCTGACCATAGCCTGCGCGCTGGCGCTATGGGGCGCGGGTATGCCAGCATTCGATGCGATTGGCCACAGTTTTTCCACTGTCGCCATCGGCGGCTTTTCCACCCACGATGCGAGTATTGGTTATTACCATAGCCCGCTTATCAACGCGATTGTCGCCGTATTTCTACTGATATCCGGTTGCAATTCCGCTCTCCATTTCGCCGCCCTCAGCGGCCGCAATCTGAAAGTCTACTGGCGAGATCCCGAATTTCGCATGTTTATTTCGGTACAGTTGACGCTGGTGGTGGGTCTGCATGTTGATTCTTTGGCGTTACGATGTATAGGCTAACAGCCTGCAAATGCTTAATCCAGGCGTTTTTTCAAGTGGTTTTCATGGCAACCACCGCCGGGTTTACCACTGACAGCATCGCCCAATAACCGTTATTCCTGCCAATATTGCTCCTTTGTTCAGCGGTTATCGGCGGCTGTGCCGGCTCTACGGGAGGCGGGTTGAAAGTGATCCGCATTCTGCTGCTTTATTTGCAAGGCTCGCGTGAACTGAAACGCTTGGTGCATCCAAACGCGGTGTACACCATCAAACTGGGTAACCGGGCGCTGCCGGAACGAATTCTGGAAGCGGTTTGGGGTTTTTTTTCCGCTTATGCGCTAGTGTTTATCCTCAGTATGCTGGCGGTAGTCGCCAGCGGCGTCGATAACTTTTCTGCTTTTGCGGCAGTGGCGGCAACGCTAAACAACCTCGGGCCCGGCCTGGGTGTCGTGGCCGATAACTTTACCTCCATGAACGCGGAGGCCAAGTGGATCCTCATCCTGACCATGCTGTTTGGCCGTCTGGAGGTATTCACCTTATTGGTCCTGTTTGCACCGACCTTTTGGCGTGAGTGATTAAGGTTTACCGTGAAAACGTTGATTCTCTATTTGAGCCATGATGGCCAAACGCACAAAATTGCGCGCGCAATTGCGGCCCATCTTACCGATTGCTGCGAATGTAATGTGGTGGATCTGCACCTCGCACAGGATCTTGATCTGCAGCGTTATCAGCGGGTGGTGGTGGGGGCGGCCATACGCTATGGCGGCTTTGCCGCGGATCTCGACCGTTTTATCGCGCAGCAGCTTGATTGGCTGCACAGTATTTCCAGCGCGTTTTATGCCGTCAATTTGACGGCGCGCAAACCCGATAAACGCACCCCAGCCACCAATGCCTATACCCGGAAATTTTTGGCGAAAACCCCCTGGCGTCCCGATCTTTGTGCCGTATTTGCGGGTGCGCTGTGTTACCCGCGCTATCGCTGGTTTGATCGGGTGATGATCCAGATGATAATGCGCATGACCGGCGGTGAAACCGATCGCACCAAAGAAGTTGAATATACCGATTGGCAGCAAGTTTCTGCCTTTGCCGGCGATTTAGCGCAATTAACCGCCAAACAGGGCGCCGCCGCGCCCCTAATCGGACCGTTTTGCTGAAAAAAAACCGATTGAACTATTTTAGTTATTTATCCTTGTCAACGGCCGTGAAGGCCCTATAATGCGCCCCTACTGACCGGGAATAGTCGCTGGGGCGCACCGGCTCAGCCAGAGGCTGGCGGCCCACTACGGGCAAATAAAAGCTTGACTCTACAGCGGAAAAGCGTAGTATACACCACCCGCGCCGGTCGAAAAAACAGTCTCCCGGCACTGTTCTTTAACAATTTATCAGACAACCTGTGAGGGCAGTCACAAGACGATATCGACATACCAAAATATCAAGTCTTGAAGAGCGAACAACAAATATTCATAGAAATACCAGTTTTAATTCTTTGAGCATCAAGCTTTTAATTGAAAAGTTTGATCATGGCTCAGATTGAACGCTAGCGGCAGGCCTAACACATGCAAGTCGAGCGGCAGCGGGAAGAAGCTTGCTTCTTTGCCGGCGAGCAGCGGACAAGTGAGTAATATCTAGGGATCTGCCCGATGGAGGGGGCAACTACTGGAAACGGTAGTTAATCCTGCATAACGTCACAAGACCAAAGTGAGGGACCTTCGAACCTCGCACCATCGGATGAACCCAAATAAGATTAGCTAGTAGGTGAAGTAATGGCGGCACCTAGGCGACGATCCCTAGCTGGTCTGAGAGGATGACCAGTTACACTGAAACTGAGACGCGGTCCAGACTCCTACGGGAGGCAACAGTGGGAAATATCGCATAATAAAGGAAACCCTGATGCAGCCATACCGTGTGTGTGAAGAAGGCCTCCGGGTTGTAAAGCATTTCCAGCGGAGAAAAAAGCGATAGTGTTAACAGCGCTATCGATTGGTGTTACCCGCAGAAAAAGCACCGGCTAACTCCTTGCCAGCAGCCGCGGTAATAGGGAAGATGTGTACTGGGGTGAAGTCGTAACAAGGTAAGCGTAGGGGAACCTGCGGTTAGATCGCCTCCTTACCAAAACAATACGTCGAGTGACGTGTCCACGCAGATTGTCTGATAACTGTCACGAGCAAAGCAGGCCGACGGCGGCTTTATTATGCCGATTTTTCGTGTCCCCTTCGTCTAGTGGCCCAGGACACTGCCCTTTCACGGCGGTAACAGGGGTTCGAACCCCCTAGGGGACGTCACCTTGCTTGTTATTTCAGAGCGTGTTTGCATTTTCAAGGCGCGCTGCGAAATACCGCTCTTTAACAATCCGGAACAAAGCTGAAAATTTGAAACACATGTTGAAGTGCAAACTCAGTATGAGAGTCTCTCAAACAAAGTAAGCAAACCTGAGATAACGTGCAAGCGTTATCACTGTACTGCGAAAGGCACTGTCGTCTCCGCGCGGTCTTCATAGACTACGCCAAGGTAAAAGTGAGCAAGCGGTGACAGGGCAAGGTGCACGGCACGCAGGCACTGCAGTGGACTTAGCGTCCGTGAGGATGACGAGTACCGGGCAACGCAGTCCTGGTAACATGTAGCCAGCCGAAAAGCAGACAAACAGCTCAGGGTTGTGAGGTTAAGTGACTAAGCGTACACGGTGGATGCCTAGGCAGTCAGAGGCGATGAAGGACGTGCTAATCTGCGAAAAGCGCCGGTGAGCTGATATGAGGCGTTATCAGCCGGCGATATCCGAATGGGGAAACCCGGTGCAATTCGTTGCACCATCGTTAAGTAAATCCATAGCTTAACGAGGCGAACCAGGGGAACTGAAACATCTCAGTACCCTGAGGAAAAGAAATCAACCGAGATTCCCCCAGTAGCGGCGAGCGAACGGGGAACAGCCCAGAGCCATCATCAGCTTGCGTATCAGGAAAACGGTCTGGAAAGTCCGGCGACAGAGGGTGATAGCCCCGTATCCGAAGGTGTGCTTGTTGTGAGCTCGATGAGTAGGGCGGGACACGTGATATCCTGTCTGAAGATGGGGGGACCATCCTCCAAGGCTAAATACTCCTGACTGACCGATAGTGAACCAGTACCGTGAGGGAAAGGCGAAAAGAACCCCGGCAAGGGGAGTGAAATAGAACCTAAAACCGTGTACGTACAAGCAGTGGGAGCATCCTTCGGGGTGTGACTGCGTACCTTTTGTATAATGGGTCAGCGACTTATATTCTGTAGCAAGGTTAACCGCATAGGGGAGCCGTAGGGAAACCGAGTCTTAACTGGGCGTCTAGTTGCAGGGTATAGACCCGAAACCCGGTGATCTAGCCATGGGCAGGTTGAAGGTTGGGTAACACTAACTGGAGGACCGAACCGACTAATGTTGAAAAATTAGCGGATGACTTGTGGCTGGGGGTGAAAGGCCAATCAAACCGGGAGATAGCTGGTTCTCCCCGAAAGCTATTTAGGTAGCGCCTCGTGAAGTCATCTACGGGGGTAGAGCACTGTTTCGGCTAGGGGTCCATCCCGGATTACCAACCCGATGCAAACTGCGAATATCGTAGAATGTTATCACGGGAGACACACGGCGGGTGCTAACGTTCGTCGTGAAAAGGGAAACAACCCAGACCGCCAGCTAAGGTCCCAAAGTCATGGTTAAGTGGGAAACGATGTGGGAAGGCCCAGACAGCTAGGATGTTGGCTTAGAAGCAGCCATCATTTAAAGAAAGCGTAATAGCTCACTGGTCGAGTCGGCCTGCGCGGAAGATGTAACGGGGCTAAACCATGCACCGAAGCTGCGGCAGCGACACGTAAGTGTTGTTGGGTAGGGGAGCGTTCTGTAAGCCTGCGAAGGTGGCCTGTGAGGGCTGCTGGAGGTATCAGAAGTGCGAATGCTGACATAAGTAACGATAAAGCGGGTGAAAAGCCCGCTCGCCGGAAGACTGAAGGTTCCTGTTCAACGTTAATCGGAGCAGGGTGAGTCGATCCCTAAGGCGAGGCCGAGAGGCGTAGTTGATGGGAAACAGGTTAATATTCCTGTACTAAATGTGACTGCAAAGGGGGGACGGAGAAAGCTAGGTTCGCCGGGCGACGGTTGTCCCGGTTCAAGCGTGCAGGTGGAAAGAGCAGGCAAATCCGCTCTTTCATAACACTGAGGCGTAATGGCGAGCCACCACGGTGGTGAAGGAATTGATGCTACGCTTCCAGGAAAAGCCTCTAAGCTCCAGGTCACATCAAATCGTACCCCAAACCGACACAGGTGGTCAGGTAGAGAATACCCAGGCGCTTGAGGGAACTCGGGTGAAGGAACTAGGCAAAATGGTGCCGTAACTTCGGGAGAAGGCACGCTGGCATGTAGGTGGAGGGCCTTGCGCCCCGAGCTGAAGCCAGTCGCAGATACCAGCTGGCTGCAACTGTTTATTAAAAACACAGCACTGTGCAAACACGAAAGTGGACGTATACGGTGTGACGCCTGCCCGGTGCCGGAAGGTTAATTGATGGGGTTATCCATAAGGAAAAGCTCTTGATCGAAGCCCCGGTAAACGGCGGCCGTAACTATAACGGTCCTAAGGTAGCGAAATTCCTTGTCGGATAAGTTCCGACCTGCACGAATGGCGTAATGATGGCCAGGCTGTCTCCACCCGAGACTCAGTGAAATTGAACTCGCCGTGAAGATGCGGTGTACCCGCGGCAAGACGGAAAGACCCCGTGAACCTTTACTATAGCTTGACACTGAACATTGGGCCTAGATGTGTAGGATAGGTGGGAGGCTTTGAAGTGTGGACGCCAGTCTGCATGGAGCCAACCTTGAAATACCACCCTTTAATGTTTGATGTTCTCACTCAGGCCCGTCATCCGGGCAGAGGACAGTGTCTGGTGGGTAGTTTGACTGGGGCGGTCTCCTCCCAAAGTGTAACGGAGGAGCACAAAGGTTAGCTAATCACGGTCGGACATCGTGAGGTTAGTGCAAAGGCATAAGCTAGCTTAACTGCGAGAGTGACGGCTCGAGCAGGTGCGAAAGCAGGTCTTAGTGATCCGGTGGTTCTGCATGGAAGGGCCATCGCTCAACGGATAAAAGGTACTCCGGGGATAACAGGCTGATACCGCCCAAGAGTTCATATCGACGGCGGTGTTTGGCACCTCGATGTCGGCTCATCACATCCTGGGGCTGAAGTAGGTCCCAAGGGTATGGCTGTTCGCCATTTAAAGTGGTACGCGAGCTGGGTTTAGAACGTCGTGAGACAGTTCGGTCCCTATCTGCCGTGGGCGCTGGAAGATTGAGAGGGGCTGCTCCTAGTACGAGAGGACCGGAGTGGACGCACCACTGGTGTCCGGGTTGTCATGCCAATGGCATTGCCCGGTAGCTACGTGCGGAAGAGATAACCGCTGAAAGCATCTAAGCGGGAAATTTGCCTCGAGATGAGTCTTCCCTGAGGCCTTGAGCCTCCTGAAGGGACGTTAAAGACGATGACGTTGATAGGTCGGGTGTGTAAGCGCTGCGAGGCGTTGAGCTAACCGATACTAATGACCCGTGAGACTTAACCTTACAACACCTGAGCTGTTTGAGAGGGAAAAAGCCGAAGCCGTAACGAACGTTAACGGCAAAGCGCCAGCGACGTGGCTGCGGAAAGCCAATGCCGAAAGCATACAGCTCTGTAATGCGGAGGCAGGGCGTGAACGCGTGCGCCAAAGACAAGACAATATCAGCGATGTTCCGGCATAACGCCTGACGGTCACGAGAGTGAGGGTCGGGCGGCAAAAGCAGTCTGTGCGGCGGAAGCGGCACGGAAAGAGAATTTGCCTGGCGGCACGAGCGCGGTGGTTCCACCTGAACCCCATGCCGAACTCAGAAGTGAAACGCCGCAGCGCCGATGGTAGTGTGGGGTCTCCCCATGCGAGAGTAGGGAACTGTCAGGCATCCATTACGTCCCAACGGGTAAGCCCGGGGTGACGAGCAGGTTCAACGAGCCCTCTGCCTTCGCAGAGGGCTTTTTGTTTTTGCGGACCACGGCGACCCGCTGCCGGCGAGGCAACTGTAATGACACACTGAATTTGGCCACCTGAACAGAAGTGATATGCTCACCTCAGAACAACACGGGTGCACCAATGAAAAGAAGAAATTTTAGTCCTGCATTCAAACGCGAATCCGCTCAACTGGTTGTCGACCAAAATTACACCGCCGCGTAAGCAGCAAAAGCCATGGACGTCGGCCTTCCTACGGTGACAAAATGGGTAAAACAACTGCGTGATGAGCGACAGGGGAAAACGCCAAAAGTCTCTCCCATAACCCCGGAACAAATCGAAATACGTGAGCTCAAGAAGAAGGTATAACGCATTGAAATAGAAAATGAAATATTAAAAAAGGCTACAACGCTCTTGATGTCAAACTCCCTGAACAGTTCTCGTTAATCGGGAAACTCAGAGCGCATTATCCTGTGGCCACACTCTGCCACGCGTTCAGGGTTCATCACAGCAGTTACAAATACTGGAAAAGCCGTCCTGACAGGCCAGACGGCAGGCGAACGGTATTGCGCAATCAGGTTCATGAACTGCACAATATCAGCCATGGTGCAGCTGGCGCGAGAAGTATCGCCACCATGGCAACCCAGAGAGGCTTCCGGATGGGGCGCTGGCTCGCAGGCAGGCTCATGAAAGAGCTGGGGCTGGTCAGTTGTCAGCAGCTGACGCACAGGTATAAGCGTGGCGGTCAAGAGCATGTTGCGATCCCGGATTATCTTGAGCGCTAGTTCGCTGTAACGGAGCCAAATCAGGTATGGTGCGGCGATGTGACGTATATCTGGAGCGGGAAACGCTGGGCACACCTTGTGGTTGTTTTTGATCTGTTCGCGAGGAAACCGATGGGCTGGGGTATGTCGTTCTCCCCGGACAGCAGACTGCCCATCAAAGCACTGGAAATGGCATGGGAAACGCGTGGTAAACCAGCCGGAGTGATGTTCCACAGCGATCAGGGTAGCCACTATACGAGCAGGCAG
This sequence comes from Sodalis sp. (in: enterobacteria), assembly GCF_051710625.1. Taxonomy (GTDB): domain Bacteria; phylum Pseudomonadota; class Gammaproteobacteria; order Enterobacterales; family Enterobacteriaceae; genus JBPESN01. The sequence continues at coordinate 45,167 of NZ_JBPESN010000007.1, forward strand.
TTCTGACAGTTGCTGTGGCGTGACCGGATCAAACAAAGCATGAGTCCGCGTGGTAACTGTTGGGATAACAGTCCGATAGGGCGCTTCTTCAGAAGTCTGAAAAACGAGTGGATACCGGTAATGGGCTACATAAGCTTCGGCGAAGCAGCTCATAAAATTATCGACTATATCGTGGGATATTACAGCGCACTCAGGCCGCATGAATATAACGGTGGGTTGCCACCAAACAAATCAGAAAATAGATACTGGAAAAACGCTAACGCGGTGGCCAGTTTTAGTTGACTACTACAGATTGAGGGGGAATTCTGGTCGCAACAAACGGCGCTATTTATTGAACAGGCAGCGCTGCTACAACAGCCGCCGTTACAGCTGATGCCGGTATATTAATTGTTTTATCGCCTACGTTATTCATTTTGGAGAGACACTATTTATGAAAAAAATATGGTTTGCGTTAGTAAGTATCGCGTTGGCATTCAGCGCCTCGGCCGCGCAATTTACTGAAGGTCAGCAATATGTCCAGCTCGACAAGTCGTTGACCAGTGAACCCCAAGTGCTGGAATTTTTCTCGTTTTACTGCCCGCATTGTTATCAATTCGAGCAGGTCTATCACATCTCCAGCACGGTGAAAAAAGCGCTGCCTGCCGGCACCAAAATGACCAAATATCATGTGGATTTCCTGGGGCCGATGGGCAAACAGCTGACCCAGGCCTGGGCTGTAGCCATGGCGCTGAGGGTAGAAGACAAAGTGAGTCCGCTGCTGTTTGATGGTCTGCAAAAAACGCAAACCATACAAACGCCGGACGACATCCGCGCGGTGTTTGTCAAAGCGGGCGTCAGCACGGAAGAGTATGATTCCGCCTGGAACAGCTTTGTCGTGAAATCTCTGGTCGTACAGCAGGAGAAAGCGGCCACCGATCTGCAGCTGCGCGGCGTGCCGGCAATGTTTGTCAACGGCAAATATATAATGAAAAACGATGGGCTGGATATGTCGTCAATGGACGCTTACACCGAACAATTCGCCGATGTCGTGAAATTTTTGCTGAGCCAAAAGTAAACTCGCTTGCGGGTGAATGAAGCACAACGCCGGCAGATGCCGGCGTTGTCGTTTGTGGTGAAGCCGCAAACAGCCAGTATCTCTTTAATCTGCCGAAGGATAATGCTATTGCCCGCAACGGGCCATAGCAGGTTTATATCCACAATAGCAATACCCTTGTGATGATATTTGCTATTGCCGGGTTAATATATTAATCACTTGATAATAAAGGTTTTTTGTCTAGCGATATCACAAATATCGCGGCTGTCAATAAAAACTATATTTTTTACTCACAAAGTTATCCACAGTATGATCCTGCGGATCTGGCTGCATTCGCGGTATTTTTATCGCCCTTATGCTACGCTAACCATCGTCTCCGGCTGCCGGCTGTGGCATGCTACCCCTAATGTTTGCTGACTAAAAAGAACGAAATACGCTATGGTGCAAATCGCAGAAAACCCGATTATTCTGGTGGATGGTTCTTCTTATCTTTACCGCGCCTATCACGCCTTTCCGCCGCTGACCAATAGCGCGGGGGAACCGACCGGGGCGATGTACGGCGTATTGAATATGCTTAAGAGCCTGCTGGTGCAATACCGACCAAGCCATGTTGCGGTGGTGTTTGACGCCAAGGGCAAGACGTTCCGCGATGAGTTGTTCGAGCATTACAAATCCCACCGGCCGCCCATGCCGGATGATCTGCGCAGTCAGATAGCGCCGCTGCATGATATGGTCAAAGCGATGGGTCTGCCGTTGCTGGCCGTCAGCGGCGTCGAGGCCGATGACGTTATCGGGACGCTGGCGCTGGCGCTGGCGGCGGCGCGCGACAGCCGGGATGTCCTGATAAGCACCGGCGATAAGGACATGGCGCAGCTGGTGTCGCCCAAAATTACCCTGATCAATACCATGTCCAACACCATTCTCGGCCCGGAGGAGGTGCAGCTGAAGTTCGGCGTGCCGCCGGAGCTTATCATTGATTATCTGGCGCTGATGGGCGACAGCTCCGATAATATTCCGGGCGTGCCGGGGGTGGGTGAGAAAACCGCGCAGGCGCTATTGCAGGGGCTGGGCGGGCTGGAAAGCCTGTATCAGCAGCTTGATAGCGTTAGTGGCCTGAGCTTCCGCGGCGCTAAAACCATGGCCGCCAAGCTTGAGCAGCACCGTAAGGTGGCTTTTCTCTCCTACCAGCTGGCGACCATTAAAACCGATGTGCCGTTGGACTTGCCTTATGACCGGTTAACGGTGGAAGAGCCCGAGGCCGAAGCATTGATGCTGTTGTTCCAGCGTTATGAATTCAAACGCTGGTTAAGCGCTTTGGAAGCGGGTAAATGGTCGCAGGGACGCAAAAGCGCCGTTGCGCCGCCATCGCCGTTTACTGCGCTCCGTCCAGCGGCGGCCGAGGAGCCGACCGAGGCGTTGTCGAAAGAGGGCTATGTGATTATCGACACTGTGGCGACCCTGGAGACGTGGATCGGAGCGATTCGGCACGCCGGCGTGTTCACCTTTGATACCGAAACCGACGGGCTGGATACGCTTACCGCCAATCTGATAGGGCTGTGTTTTGCCGTGAAACCCGGTGAGGCGGCTTATCTGCCGGTGGGGCACGACTATCTGGATGCGCCGGACCAGCTTGACCGCGCGGCGGTATTGGCGGCGCTGAAACCGGTTTTAGAAGATCCCGCCATCGGCAAGATTGGCCAGAATCTCAAATTCGATCGCGGAGTTCTGAAAAGGTACGATATCGAGCTGGCCGGCATTGCGTTCGATACCATGCTGGAATCTTACGTGTTGGACAGCGTCGCCGGCCGCCACGATATGGATAGCCTGGCAGAGCGTTTTTTACAGCACACCACCGTGAGCTTTGAGGAGATAGCGGGTAAAAGCCACAATCAGCTGACGTTTAATCAGATAGCAATGGAGCAGGCCGCGCCTTACGCCGCCGAAGACGCCGACGTGACGCTGCGTCTGCACCAAAAGCTGTGGCCACGTATTGAGCAGGCGCCGGAGCTGAAGAAGGTGTTTGAGGAAATCGAAATGCCGCTGGTGCCGGTCCTGTCGCGTATCGAGCGCACCGGCGTGCTTATCGACGAATCTATTCTTGCTGCACATTCGGTGGAGCTGGCCAAACGCCTGGAAGAGCTGGAAGGGGAAGCGCATCAACTGGCGGAGGAACCGTTTAACCTCTCTTCCACCAAACAGTTGCAGGCGATTTTGTACGATAAGCAGAAATTGCCGGTGCTAAAGAAAACCCCCGGCGGTGCCCCTTCTACCAATGAAGAAGTGCTGGCCAAGCTGGCGCTGGACTATCCGCTGCCGAAACTGATTTTAGAATATCGTGGCCTGGCCAAGCTAAAAGCCACTTACACCGATAAGCTGCCACAGATGATCAACCCGCTGTCGAAGCGGGTGCATACCTCCTATCATCAGGCCGTCACCGCTACCGGGCGGCTGTCCTCGAGCGACCCGAACCTGCAAAATATTCCCGTGCGCTATGATGAAGGCCGGCGCATCCGGCAGGCGTTCATCGCGCCGCCGGACGCGCTTATCGTGGCGGCGGACTATTCACAGATTGAGCTGCGCATTATGGCGCATCTCTCGCGCGACTCCGGTTTACTGAACGCCTTCGCTGCCGGCAAGGATATTCACCGCGCCACCGCCGCCGAAGTACTCTGTATGTCGCTCGAGAAAGTCACCCAGGATCAGCGCCGCAGCGCCAAGGCAATTAACTTTGGCTTGATTTATGGCATGAGCGCTTTCGGTCTGGCGCGTCAGTTGTCGGTGCCGCGATCGGAAGCGCAGAAATATATAAATCTCTATTTCGAGCGGTACCCCGGCGTTTTGGAATATATGGAACGCACCCGCAGGCAGGCCAGCGATCGGGGTTATGTTGAAACCCTGGACGGCCGCCGGCTGTATTTACCGGATATCCATTCGCGCAACGGTATGCGCAAAAAAAGCGCGGAGCGCGCCGCTATTAACGCCCCGATGCAAGGCACCGCCGCTGATATTATTAAGCGGGCGATGATTGCAATCGATGGCTGGCTGCAGCAGGAAGCGCCGCCGGTTCGCATGATTATGCAGGTGCACGATGAACTGGTATTTGAAGTGCAGCGCGATGCGGTTGAAAGTGCCAAAGCACGGATTAAGGCGCTAATGGAAGGCTGTTTTAAACTGGATGTGCCGCTGCAGGTGGACGTGCGCGTTGGAGAAAACTGGGATCAAGCTCACTAAGTGACAAATGACTAAGTACTTTTTGTAATTAAGCTACATTAAAGTGTGATGTATTTCTACAAGAAGCATTCCTTATACGTAAAAAGGTAAAAGTAAACTACAAAAAGTGCTTTTGCCCCATCAAAAAATAAGGTAAAGTTATCGGCGTAGGGTACAGAGATAAAATGTTCTATTTTTCAGACTTTTTACCTCACGTAGTCAAATTTGGCTAAGTATTAGCCGCCCAATCTATCTAGTAACTAGGGCGTTTTTTATTGGGCGCTGATAAACTCGGCCAGGAGCGCCGCCGTCTCGACCGTTGGGGGCTTGCGGTGGGTTGCACTCCCAAAACGGTGGCCTCGATCCTATCGAGGCGAGGGCGCGAGCGGAACCGTGTACTGATTAGACTAGCGTGCCGGGTGCCTAAACGCACCGTCGCCCTGTTAGGCTGTGATATCGCGGGCACGGAGGCTAACAGTGCTATCGCGGCATTAGAGCCGCGGCGACCCAGACAGCGCTTAAACCGCGGACGTCAGGCCGCAGCGCTGTGGTACGGGCGTTAAATAGCGCTGTTATCGCTATTAGGCCGTGACGCTGCAGAAATTTTAGCGCGTTATTCTGTCTCCGGGGACCCTTCTGGAGCTGGCGGGAAGGCGGCAAACCAATCGTCCAACTTTTGCCGCAGCTTATCTACCCCCTGTTTTTTTAGCGATGAGAAGGTTTCAACCTGAACATCGGCCATAAAGGCCAGCGCCGTTTCGCGCACTTGATTCAGCTGCGCCTTGCGGGCGCCCGAAGCCAGCTTATCGGCCTTGGTGAGCAGGACCAGCACCGGAATATTGACATCGACCGCCCATTGCACCATTTGCTGGTCGAGATCTTTCATCGGATGGCGGATATCCATTAATACCACCAGCCCCTTGAGGCTGTCGCGCATTTGCAGATATTCGCCCAGGGCGCGTTGCCATTTGCGTTTCAGTTCTTCAGGCACTTTGGCGTAGCCATAGCCTGGCAGATCGGCCAGTCGAACGCCGGATTCCACCTCAAACAAGTTGATAAGCTGGGTGCGGCCGGGGGTTTTACTGGTCCTGGCCAGGCTTTTTTGATTGGTCAGGGTATTAAGCGCGCTGGATTTTCCGGCGTTGGAGCGCCCTGCGAAAGCGATTTCAATCCCGCTGTCGACCGGCAAATGGCGGATATCCGGCGCGCTGGTCACGAAATGGGTCAGCTGATAGTTATAGGATTTGGTCAACGGTATCCTCTCTCTGGAGATGGCATATTAACGGCAATTATACCGATTATGGCCCGGGATGCGTTTTTTATCTTCGTCCGCGGGCGCAGTCACCTTTTTTCTTGCGCGGCTTTTTGATGGACTCCGCCGCGACGGTAGACGTGATTACCCTTACCCAAGAGCAAACATTATGAATCCATCAGCACGGGGCGGCCGTGGCAAGCCCGGCGACGCGCGCAAGAAGAAGCAGCGTAAAAGTCGCGAAGAATTGAATCTCGAAGGGCGCGAGCGTAAGCGGCAGAAAAAACGCCGCGGGCTGGTTGCCGGCTCGCACAGCCAGTGCGGCGTCGGCGACACTGTGCGCCAGAATAAATCGTGCGCCGCAGGATAGCCGCATCGGTAGGCCGCATCGGCAGTAAGAAACCCGTGCCGCTGACGGAGGGGGGGACGGTCACGCCACGCAAAGCGCCCTCTGGCGCACCGCCGCCGCAAGAGCTGAAGGAAACGGTCGAGCAGGAGCTGGCTCGCCTGGAAAATGAAGAGCATCTGGGATGCCTTACTACAGCGCCTTGAGCAGGATGAAACCCTTTCTACCGCCGAAAGACGCTATGTGGATCAGGTGCTTGATCGTATCGATGAGCTGATGACCGAACTGGGCATCGAACTTGTTGACGATAAGGAAGAAAAACAGACGCAGCAGGAAGATATGCTGCTGCTCCTCAAACGCGGCTACGACAAAAACAGGTTCTAATCCTTGCAGGCATTGATGCTACTATTAACGCTATTGTTAACCTGTTATCTTCTGTGGTTATCGGGTAGACTATGTCGCCTCTCGCGACGCAAGGCGCGGCTGCAGGCGGCGCGCGGCGCGGTACGCCGACCCGCTCTTCCCGTCAGACGGCGCCGTCGACGTCCCCCGAGTAAGAAGTAAGCCGTGAAATCACTGCCAGCAATCAAATGGGATTCGGCCATCATTCAGAAATATAACCACTCCAAACCGCGCCATACCTCCTATCCCACCGCGCTGGAATTCAGGGAAAGCTATGATGATGCCGCGTTTGCCGCCGCGGCGAGCCGTTATTCCGGACGGGGCCGCTGTCGCTGTATGTTCACAGCCCTTTCTGTCACAAGCTGTGCTATTTTTGCGGCTGCAATAAGATAGTCATGCGGCATAGTGAAAAAGTCGATGAGTATCTCGACACGGTGGCGCGAAAAATCCGCGCGCGATCGCCGCTGTTCGCCCGCAGGCAATGCACTGGGGGGCGGTACGCCGACCTTTTTATCGGTAGCGCAGCTGGTGACGATAAGCGCGGACGCCTTGGAAATCACCGCCCGGGGCCGCCTGCTGGCGCGCAACATCTGTATGTGTTTCGATGCCTATCTGCGCGCCAGCAGGTGCCAACGGCAGATTTCCCGGGTGATATGATCTGCCCCTTTCTGCCATCAGATAGAAAGGGGCTGTAATGAGGGTATGAGGACGGCCGCTCACTTCAATGAATTAATGAGCGCGGCACACATCACCGCCGCCAGCGCTGTTTGTGGGGCATGCCCCACAACGATGACTGCGTCTAACCCATGCGTCACGTAAGTGATAAGTGTCTGCACCATGGCTTGTCTCCCGTTGTGCTGCACAGAAATAATACTGAGCCGGCCCACAATGTAAATAGTTTATACGCCAATGTGGCATTACCGGCGCACGCTGTGCGTCGCGATCGGGATTACTCCATTCCCAGCTCTTTCAATTTGTGCGTAAGCGTGTTGCGGCCCCAACCGAGCAAATGGGCGGCCTCCTGCTTATGGCCCTGGGTATGGCGCAGCGCGGTGGTCAGCAGGGTGCGCTCCATTTCTGGCTGTGCTTCCGACGGCAAATTTTGATGACCAGAACGCAACGCGCGATCGGCCCACTGCGCCAGCAGTGTGGCCCAGCTGTCCGGCAGCGATTTCGCCACGTTGTCCGGCGCGGTGGTTTCAAACAGCTCCGGCGGCAGATCTTGAATCAATACCTCTCGTCCGGCGGCCATCACCGTCAGCCAGCGGCAGGTATTTTCCAACTGGCGCACGTTTCCCTGCTAGGGCAGGCGGGTCAGCGCGGTCTCGGTCTCCGGGTGCAGATTTTTCGGCTCCACGCCCAGCTCCCTGGCCGCCACCTGCAGGAAATACCGCGCCAGCCGTGGAATATCTTCCCGGCGCTCGCGCAGCGGCGGCAGATGTACGCGGATAACGTTCAGACGATGGAATGAATCCTCGCGAAAACGGCCTTCCTGCACGCGCAGTTCCAGGTTCTGGTGGGTGGCGGCGATAATGCGTACATCCACCTTCACCGGGGCATAACCGCCGACGCGGTAAAACTGGCCGTCCGCCAGCACGCGCAATAGACGGGTTTGCACATCCAGCGGCATATCGCCGATTTCGTCCAAAAACAGCGTGCCGCCGTCGGCCTGCTCGAAACGGCCCTGACGGATTTGATTGGCGCCGGTAAACGCCCCTTTTTCATGGCCAAACAATTCCGACTCAATCAAATCCTTCGGAATCGCCGCCATATTCAGCGCGATAAACGGCGCCTTGGCGCGCGCTTCCAGCACCTGGCTGCCACCTTCAAAGGTGGTGCAGGTCAACCCGGCTTCAGTGAGTGCGCGTTCAAGCAACCAGCGGATAAAGCTATCGTCGTCGACGATCTAGACTATCCCTCGTTGCATACAGAACCTCACTGGCGAATAGACAGGTAGACCAAAAACTCGGTATGTCCCGGCCAACTGTTAAATTCAATCTTTCCTGAATTCTGATCGATCAGACTGCGGGCGATGGAAAGTCCCAGGCCGGTTTCCCCTTCGCGGCCGCTGACCATGGGATAAAACAGCGTATCCTGCAATTGCGCCGGAATTCCCGGACCGTCGTCCTTGATGTCAATGCGCGCCACCAGCCGGTAGCGCACCTCGTGCAGCGTCAGCTGGAAGGCGGTACGCGTTCTGAGGGTAATGGTGCCGCCCTCCTCGCCCAGCGCCTGCAGCGAATTGCGGGTGATATTCAGCAAGACTTGTTCCATCTGATCCGGATCATGGATCAACTCCGGCAGGCCGGGATCATAATCCCGCACCAGCGTGACATTGTCTGACATCTCAAGCGACACCAGCTTAAACACCCTTTCGCAGACCTGATGGATACTTTGTGTCACATGCATACCGGGCTGCTGTGGGCCCAATAACCGGTCGACCAGATTGCGCAACCGATCGGCCTGTTCAATGATTATCTTGGTGTATTCCGTCAACGCCGGGTCCGGCAGTGCTTTGACCAGCAGCTGCGCGGCGCCGCGAAGGCCGCCAAGGGGATTTTTAATCTCATGGGCGAGGCCGCGCACCAGATCCCGCGCGGCAACCTGCTGTACATGCTGCAGCTGTTCCTGGCTGAGGCAGCGCTGATTATTCATCGGCGCCAGCTCCATCAGAATAATAGCCGCTGCGCGGTCAGCGACAGGACATGCGCCCTGCCGTCCACCACCAGCGTCACTTCGTTATCGGTGAATCCCTGTCCTGCGTTCAGACTTTCGCGCATTAGCTCGACATTGAGGGAAAAAAATAGCCCAGCAATTCCGGCAACGGGGTGCCAAACAGCTTACGCGAGCTTTGTGCCAGCAGCTGTTGCGCCGCCGGGTTGGCGTAATGCACCGCTAGATCGTTATCCAGCAGCAAAATACTGGTAATTAACGAATTAAGGATCTGCCCAGCTTCGGGCAGTGTGCCGGTTGCCATTTAGCAGTCTCCCGCACTCTGTTAATGCAAAGCGCTTGATGGTCGGTGATGGCGCATGGCAATCGCGCCAGGTTTGGTGGAGAAAAAAGCCCATCCGAAGATGGGCTGAAAGTTTCCACGGCAACAAAAAACTCGGGTGATTAAATACTGTAATACAGCTCGAACTCTACCGGGTGCGGCGTCATGCGTACGCGGTCGTTTTCTTCCGTGCGCAGCGCGATATAGGCATCGATGGTGTCGTCTGTAAACACGCCGCCGCGGGTCAGGAACTCGCGATCCGCATCCAGGGCGTTCAATGCTTCCTCAAGGGAACCGGCCACGGTTGGGATTTCGCTGGCTTCTTCCGCCGGCAGATCGTAGAGGTTTTTATCCATGGCGTCGCCGGGATGGATTTTGTTGATAATGCCGTCCAGGCCGGCCATCAACAGTGCGGAGAACGCCAGGTATGGGTTGGCGGCCGGATCCGGGAAGCGTACTTCGATACGGCGTGCTTTCGGGCTGGCGACCACCGGAATACGGATGGAAGCGGAGCGGTTACGGGCGGAGTAAGCCAGCATGACCGGTGCTTCATAACCCGGGACCAGACGCTTGTAGGAGTTGGTGGTCGGGTTGGTCAGCGCATTGATGGCTTTTGCATGCTTGATAACGCCGCCGATGTAGAACAACGCCGCTTCAGACAGGCCGCCGTACTTGTCGCCGGAGAACAGGTTGTTGCCGTCTTTGGTCAAGGACATATGGCAGTGCATACCGGAGCCGTTATCGCCAAAAATCGGTTTCGGCATGAAGGTCGCGGTTTTGCCGAACGCATGGGCAACGTTATGGACGATGTATTTGTAAATCTGGATTTCGTCTGCTTTTTTAGTCAGGGTATTGAAGCGGGTGGCCACTTCGTTCTGGCCGGCGGTTGCCACTTCGTGGTGATGCGCTTCCACGACCAGGCCCATTTCCGCCATAGTCAAACACATGGTAGAACGCAGATCCTGCGAGGAATCGACCGGCGGAACCGGGAAATAGCCGCCCTTCACGCCCGGACGGTGGCCTTTGTTGCCGCCTTCGTAAGCTTTACCGGTATTCCAGGCCGCTTCGATATCTTCGATCGCGACATGCGAACCGGAGATAGAGGTGCCGAAACGAATGTCGTCGAACAAAAAGAATTCGGGCTCGGGTCCAAACAGGACCTGATCGGCGATGCCGGAGGACTTTAGGAAGTCTTCGGCACGTTTGGCGATGGAGCGCGGATCGCGATCATAGCTCTGCATGGTTGCCGGCTCAAGAATGTCGCAGCGGATGATAAGCGTTGACTCTTCATAAAACGGATCCATGACGGCGGAGGATGCGTCGGGCATCAGCACCATGTCGGACTGGTTAATGCCTTTCCAGCCGCCAATGGAGGAGCCGTCGAACATTTTGCCTTCTTCAAAGAAGTCTTTTACGTCTTCTTCGCTGATCGGCGCAGGGATCGTAACGTGCTGCTCTTTACCTTTGGTATCAGTGAAACGTAAGTCGATGAATTTTACTTCATGTTCTTTAAGCATCGGCATGACTTGTTCAACGGACATAACTCATATTCTCCCGGATGTTGCTTGTTGTCGTCGTGGAACGAACGCCTATGGATTAAATTTTCTGCCTTACAAGGTCTATAGCTAAAACGGTGCCAACATTGCCAAACCGCCACGAAACGCATCGCTACGGACTTTTGCGGTGCGCCGGACTGCACCAGATTGGCCGGATTGAACCATAGTAGTGTATTTGGCACCGGCGTGGGCACTATTTTGGTGCATGTGGCCGGGCGGAGGGGAATTTTGCACCGGGAAGGGGATGCGGCGGCGTGCAAAAAGACACAATCGCCAAGAACGACGGATCTTGTTTAGTCCCTCGCCTAATCCGTGTACGATAACGCGCTATTTCTAATGCCTGAGGCAAAGTTGTGATCGAAAATCTGCGTAACATCGCCATCATCGCGCACGTAGACCATGGTAAAACTACCTTGGTTGACAAATTGTTGCAACAATCCGGCACGCTAGGTGACCGTAATGATGCAACCGAACGCGTGATGGACTCCAACGATTTGGAGAAAGAGCGTGGGATTACCATTCTCGCTAAAAATACCGCCATCAACTGGAACGATTACCGCATCAACATCGTCGACACCCCCGGACACGCCGACTTCGGCGGCGAAGTTGAGCGCGTAATGTCAATGATTGACTCGGTATTGCTGCTGGTCGATGCCATGGATGGTCCGATGCCCCAGACCCGTTTTGTGACGCAGAAAGCGTTCGCTTATGGTCTGAAACCTATCGTGGTTATCAACAAAGTTGACCGCCCCGGTGCGCGCCCCGACTGGGTGGTGGATCAGGTCTTCGATCTGTTCGTCAATCTCGGCGCCACCGACGAGCAGCTTGATTTTCCGATCGTCTACGCATCAGCGCTGATGGGCATTGCCGGTCTGGAACATGAAGACATGGCCGACGATATGACGCCGCTGTTTAAATCCATCGTGAAAAATGTCGAAGCGCCAAACGTTGACGTCGACGGCCCGTTCCAGATGCAGATTTCCCAGCTGGACTATAACAGCTATGTCGGTGTTATCGGCGTCGGGCGTATCAAGCGCGGCTCGGTGAAACCGAACCAGAACGTGACCGTGGTGGACAGCGAAGGCAAACGCCGCAACGGTAAAGTGGGGCAGGTTTTGGGCCATATGGGCCTGCAGCGTATTGAATTTAAATTGGCCGAAGCCGGCGATATCATCGCGATTACCGGCTTGGGCGAGCTGAATATTTCCGATACCTTTTGCGATCCGGCTCAGGTAGAAGCGCTGCCGCCGTTGACGGTCGATGAACCGACCGTCTCCATGTCGTTCGGCGTCAACACCTCGCCGTTCTGCGGTAAAGAAGGGAAATATGTCACCTCGCGCCAGATCCTGGAACGTCTGAACAAAGAGCTGGTACATAACGTGGCGTTGCGGGTGGAGGAAACCGAAGATCCGGATACCTTCCGCGTTTCCGGCCGCGGCGAGCTGCACCTCTCGGTGCTTATCGAGAACATGCGTCGTGAAGGGTTCGAGATCGCCGTTTCCCGCCCGAAAGTCATTTTCCGTACCGTCGATGGCGCTAAACAGGAACCTTTTGAATCCGTTACGCTGGATATTGAAGAGCAGCATCAGGGACCGGTTATGGAAGCGATGGGCATCCGTAAAGGCGAGATGCGCGACATGCTGCCGGACGGCAAAGGCCGCATCCGTCTGGATTACGTGATCCCGCGCCGGGGCTTGATCGGTTTCCGCACCGATTTTCTGACCATGACCTCGGGTACCGGTCTTTTGTACTCCACCTTTAGTCACTACGACGATGTGCGTCCCGGTGAAATCGGCCAGCGCCAGAACGGTGTGCTGATCTCCAACGGTCAGGGTAAAGCGGTAGCCTACGCCCTGTATAGCCTGCAGGACCGTGGTCGCCTGTTCCTGGGGCACGGTGCGGAAGTTTACGAAGGCCAGATCATCGGTATTCACACCCGCTCCAACGATCTGACGGTGAACTGCCTGACCGGCAAGAAGCTGACCAACATGCGCGCGTCCGGTACCGACGAAGCGACGACGCTGGTGCCGGCGATCAAGATGTCTCTGGAGCAAGCGTTAGAATTCATCGATGATGATGAATTGGTGGAAGTGACGCCGCAATCCATCCGTTTGCGTAAGCGTTATCTGACCGGAAACGAACGTAAGCGCGCCAATCGCTCGTAACGGTTGACGCCTGCCGCCGCGCGCCGTACTACAGAAGGGATGGCGCCCGCCTTCGCTTGGAAGCGCTTCCCCGTTATATTTCCTCATAGCGCAGCGTAATTGCCTGCTGCCGGCAATAATCGACAAACTTTGGCGCCGGCCGTCTGTCGGTGACTAACGTGGCAAAGGCGGTTAGCGGGCCGATTCGGGCGGGGCGGACAGAGTCAAATTTACCATGATCGACCACCAAGAATGGGGTACTGCGCCATGGCGAGGGCGCGTTGTTTTAACGCTAATTCATCGAAATGAAAGCAAGTGGCGCCACTTTGCAGGCAGAGGCCTGCGGCGGAAAAGAACGATTTGGTCGGGCAGATATCGTCAAGCAGCGAGTCGGGCGTCAGCGGGGTAAAGGTGGCGTTGGCAGGATGATAGAGTCCGCCGCACAAAATGGCGTTACAGCGCGGTTCCTCCCGCAGCGCTGAAAATGTGTTCAGCGAATAGCAGACGGCGGTAAACGCCAGATCGTCGTCAATGGCATCGATGATAAACGGTTTTGTGGTGCCACAATCGAAAAACAGCGTGTCATCCGGTTCGATCAGTGTCGCCGCCAGACGACCGGCCTGCGCTTTTTCGTCGACGTGATGCAGTTCGATACGAAATAGCGCGTTACTGCGTTGTTGCGCGGCGCAGTGACGATATAACCCCCCAGCAGCACCAGCGACGCCGTTTCGGCGCTTTAAATCCCGGCGGTCGGTCATCTCGGAAACACCAAGCAGCGCGGCGGCGTCTTTTAGATGCAGTTTGTCCGTTCGCTTCAGCGCCTGTTTCAGTCTATTAATTTGTTCTTCACGCCGCATTTCCATGGGACTATCCCGCTGTTGCCTGAAAGAAGGAGACCGGGGCTCGCCCTTCGAGCTGAGTCGCGTTTAACTCCTCACGCACCCTTAAGGTCCGTACGCGCCGGGCAGACCGTTGTGGAGATATTACCCGCAATGGCACTACCACGCAAACCGCCCCCGTTCACTATTCCCCTGATTCGCAGGCCATTTACAATCCAGACCGCGGAGGGGTAGAGGGGGATGACCCGGCAGGGTTTTGTCTGCCGATACAGGGTAGGCTTCAATGTTTACAACATAACATTATTACGAACTAATAAGTAACTTACCGGCATATCCCTCCTTAATAAGCGTTAGGTGTAAATCTAATTACATTTATCATTGGTTAATTTTGGCTAAATAGCACTAGAAAACTTAACTCATGAAGAGGATAGGGATATGGATATTACGGCCATCGGTGTCTACGTTTCACCCCGCGCCACGGCAACGGCGGGATACCACGGTACCCTCAACGCCGGTATCTCGCCGACGTTACCCCAGCCGACGACCTTGTCGTGCGACATTTACGCATTCCGGTAACAATACAGGTTATAAACCTCCCTGCCATTACCGTCATGCTCCCAGCGGAGAGACATATTGCCGTGACCAGCGACGCTGTCGCTACGCCTGTCGAGGATTAGCCCATGCCTCAGCCAAGCGTACAATTAGCCGACGGTTACCTGAATAAAACCTCGGTGTTCCAGTTTATCCTGCTGTCATGCCTGTTTCCGCTTTGGGGTTGCGCCGCCAGTCTTAATGACATTCTAATTACCCAATTCAAAAGCGTATTCGCGCTGAGCGATTTCGCCAGCGCCTTGGTGCAAAGCGCTTTTTACAACGGTTACTTCCTGATTGCCATCCCGGCGTCGCTGATGATCCGCAGCAGCAGCTACAAACTTGTCATTATTCTCGGTCTGATGTTGTACATCATCGGTTACGCGCTTTTTTATCCCGCAGCGCGTATGGCGACTTATACCATGTTTCTGGCGGCGATATTCGCTATCGCCATCGGACTCAGCTTTCTGGAAACCGCCGCCAATACTTACAGCGCGATGATAAACCATCGCGACTACGCCACCCTACGTCTGAATATCAGCCAGACTTTTTATCCGGTTGGGGCGCTTATGGGCATCGTGCTGGGGAAATACCTGGTATTCGACGAGGGCGGCAGTCTGGAAAGCCGCATGGCATCAATGACGGCCGGACAGATTCATGCGTTTCGGCTGTCGATGCTGGAAAATACGCTTGAGCCCTATAAATATCTGATTATGGTGCTGATAGGCGTGCTTTTCTTGTTTATGCTGACCCGATGCCTTCACTGTAAACCCCAGGCCGTACATCGCCACGCGTCGCCGGGCATGGGTGAAACCTTGCGCTATCTGGCGGCCAACCGCCGGTTTCGTCGTGGCGTGATGGCGCAGTTTCTTTATGTGGGGTTGCAGGTGGCGGTATGGTCGTTCACCATTCGTTTGGCGCCGTCGCTAGGGGCGGCGAATGAGCGCCATGCGTCCAACTTCATGATTTACAGTCTTATTGGCTTTTTTATCGGCAAATTTATCGCCAATTGTCTGATGACCCGCTATAACGTGCAGAAAGTGCTGATCGCCTATTCCGCCATCGGCGTCCGCGATGCTGGCGTATGTGATGCTGGTGCCGAATTTTGGCGCTGTCTATGCTGCTGTCGCCGTCAGCGCGTTGTTCGGGCCCTGTTGGGCCACCATTTACACCGGCACGCTTAAAATGGTAAAGAACCGGTACACTGAAGTAGCGGGAGCGGTGATTGTAATGTCCTTCATGGGCGCGGCGATCGTCCCGGCACTACAGGGTATGTTTCCGATTACCTAGGCTTCCTGCAGCGATCTTTTGGCGTGTCGCTGCTGTGCTGTGCTGTGCTGTGCTGTGCGTTTGTCGGCTATTATTTCTGGGGGGAGTTGCGTCATCAGGAGCGCCGGCGTACGGCGCCGAGCCCCGCCGCGCAAAGCAAATTTTAGCCGGCGATCGCCGGCGGCGGCTTAAGTTGCTTCCGCTCGGCCGAAGGTCAGCAATGGGTTCCCCCGGGTGGAGGTTCACGATCCCGTCCGTGGGCGGCAAGCCTCGGCTTCGTTCGGCGGCGCACCCAGCCCTGTCATGGGCTACCCAGCTCTGTTTGGCGGGTGCCTGTCGCTCGCCCGCAGGTTCACAGCGCGGCGGCAGAAAAAATCGTTTCTTCGGGCATCCCGCCGGTTCGTTGGCGGCCTCGGTGGGACCTCTTTTCCCCCTCCGGGAAGCCGCGATCGCGCTGTTCAGTCAGGCCGTTTCCCGCTACAGTGAAGATCTCACGAAGGATTTCGGAGGGACCATGCTATATATCTTTGATCTGGGGAATGTCGTCATTGATATCGACTTTAACCGCGTACTGGGGGTCTGGAGCAATTTCAGCCGTGTCCCGCTGGCCACCCTGCAAAAAGAGTTCGTCATGGGTGAAGTTTTTAAGCAGCACGAGCGCGGCGATATTACAGATGAAGCGTTCGCCGCTAAAATTTGTGGCGAACTGGGCATCGCGCTGAGCTTCGAGCAATTCACCGCCGGCTGGCAGGCGGTATTCGTCGCTCTGAGGCCCGAGATGGTGGCTATTTTGACCCGGCTGCGCGAACAGGGCCATCGAGTGGTGATCCTCTCCAATACCAACCGTTTGCATTGCGATTACTGGCCGAGCCAGTATCCCGAAGTGCAAGACTGTGTCGATAAACTCTATTTGTCGCAGGATCTGGGCATGCGTAAGCCGGACCCGGCTATTTATCGCTACGTGCTGGCGCAGGAAGGGGCGCCGGCCAGCGGGGCGGTTTTCTTTGATGATAAAGCTGATAATATCGCCACGGCGCGTGAGGTGGGTATCCGCAGCGTGCATGTGACGGACCGAGAGATTGTGCCGGCATTTTTTGCCTGACGTCAGGAAAGCGTGGACGTCCTGCGCTGATGCGATCAGCGCAAAGAGGGTGGGCGATGACGGGTCTTCGGCTGGATAAGCTCATGCCGGTGCTGCACTTTATCCGGCACTTGGGCAAGCGGGTTTACCGTAATAATATTACGGTACTGGCAGGCCATCTGGGGTATGTGTCGCTACTGTCGCTGGTGACGGTCATTTTTGTGCTGTTCGCCGTCTTTCCGGTGTTTTCCGACGTCAGTGTCGAGCTGCGCCATTTTATTTTCACCAATTTCATGCCGGCGCCCGGCGACGTTACCCGGTGCTATCTGGAACAATTCATTCTCAATTCGAGCCGAATGACCGCGGTGGGCACCTGTGGTCTCATCGTCACCGCGCTGCTTCTGATTTACTCGGTGGATACGGTGCTCAATAGTATCTGGCGCAGTAAAAACAAGCGGCCGATTATTTTCTCTTTCGCCGTCTATTAAATGGTGTTAACCCTGAGCCCGCTGCTGGCGGGCGCCAGCATGGTGTTGAGCTCGTATCTATTTTCTCTTACTTGGCTGAATGTCAGCGGCGCCAACGATATAGTGACGCTCCTGCTGCAAATTTTTCCGCTACTGCTTTCCTGCGCGTCGTTCTGGCTGCTTTATAGCCTGGTGCCGACGGTGCAGGTACCGGCGCGGGATACGCTGGTGGGCGCGTTGGTGGCGGGAGCGTTGTTTGAACTGGGGAAAAAAGGATTCGGGCTGTATGTCACCCTGTTTCCGTCCTACTAGCTGATTTACGGGGTGTTGGCGGTAATCCCCATTCTGTTTCTTTGGGTGTACTGGAGCTGGTGCATTGTATTATTAGGGGCGGAGATCACGGCGTCGCTCAGCGAGCACCGCCAGGCCACCGCGCATCACGCCGCCTAGATTGTAAGGGATACTGATGATAGCCTTGATACAACGGGTCACGCAGGCCAGCGTCACCATCGACAATGAGGTGGCGGGCGCGATAGGTCCGGGGCTCCTGATCCTGCTGGGTGTTGAGCGGCAGGATGATGAACAGAAGGCGGTCAAATTGTGTGAACGCGTGCTGGCTTACCGTATATTCAGCGATGAGCAGGGCGAGATGAACTTGAATGTGCGCCAGTCGGGAGGGAGCGTACTGGTCGTGTCCCATTCACCCTGGCGGCGGACAGCGATCGGGGCCTGCGTCCGGGGTTTTCCCGCGGTGCGGCGCCGGCGGATGCCTGGCGGCTGTATGATGACTTTACCGACCGCTGCCGGCAAACCGGTATTCGGACCGAAACCGGCCGCTTCGGCGACGATATGCAGGTGACGCTGGTCAACAACGGGCCGGTAATTTTCTGGCTGCAGGTCTGAACGGCCGGACGGCATATTTAAATTAAGAGAGATTGTATGTATCACTTGCGCGTTCCGGAAACCGAACAGGAGCTTCAACAATACTATCAGTCCCGCTGGGAGATGCTGCGCAAACCGCTACATCAGCCCCCGGGTTCCGAACGTGACGCTTATGACGGCATGGCGCATCACCAGATGGTGGTGGATGAGCGGGGCAAGCCGGTGGCGGTGGGGCGACTTTATATTAATGCCGATAATGAAGCCTCGATACGCTTTCTGGCGGTGCGCCCGCAGGTGCAGGATAAGGTCTCGGTACGCTGGTCGCAATGACGCTGGAGTCCGTGGCGCGCCAGGAGGGGGTCAAGCGGGTGGTGTGTAGCGCCCGTGAAGATGCGGTGGCCTTTTTTGCCAAACTGGGGTTCATTAATCAAGGTAAAATTACCCCCCCCCTCTACCACCCCTATCCGGCATTTTCTGATGATAAAGCCCATCGTCAGCCTGGATGACATCCAGCATCGACCCGACTGGTGCGGGCAGTTGCAGCAGGCCTGGTATCAGCATATATCGCTCAGCGAGAAAATGGGCGTGCGCATCAGTCAGTATACCAGGCAGAAGTTTATGACCAACCATGCCCGAGACTGGCAACCAGAATCCACACCATACGCTTTTTGCCGGCAGCCTGTTTTCGCTGGCGACGCTGACCGGCTGGGGGCTGATTTGGTTGCTGCTGCGCAAGCGCCAGCTGGGCGGTACCATCATTCTGGCCGATGCGCACATCCGCCACACCAAACCGGCGATCGGCAGGCCGGGGGCGATAGCGGATTTGGGATCGCTATCGGGCGATTTGGACAGGCTGGCGCAAGGGCGCAAAACGCGAGTGCAGCTGGAGGTGGAGCTGTACGGCAATGATGTCAAGGGGGCCATCTTTGAAAGCATTTTTCTGGTCCTGCCGCTGTCGCTGGATATTCCCCTGGAGCGAGGCGGCTCTAACGCCGGCTGAGGTTGAGCGCGGTGATACGGCGCCCGCTGCGAGCGGCCCTGTCAGGGCAGAGGCGTCGCCACAATCTCCCCGTGGCGCAAGCTTTGGGTGAGCATTTGACCCGTTGTGTTCTGCACCTGCAGTGCGCCGTTCAGCGAAGGCTTGAGCGGCGCGGCCGCCGTCATCTGTCCCCGCAGTTGCAGTTTGAGATTGGCGTTGCCCGTCAGCGGCAGCGTCGGCCACCCCCAATTATGCAGCACGTTGACTGGGACCGCCCGCCTGTTGAGGTTGAGCGTAAAATCCCGCGGCGGGCGCTGGCTGACGGTCGCGGTGGCTTCCAGCAACCTCTTGCCGGTGAAAGCGCTCAGCTCGCTGATAGAGAGCGCATCACCAGTAGTTTCCAGCGCCAGCGACGGCTGGAGCACATCGGTTTTGTTGAATGTGGCATCGCTGCCGTTCAGGGGCAGGTTGCCGGACCAGACTCCCCATTGATGGTCGCGCGCCAGCACCAGTTGCCTGCCGGCGACGGAAAGGGCGGTGATCTGGAAGGGAAACGCCGGCGTAATATCAATAATCAGGTTGCGGTTGGCGTTCAGTGTGTCCACCGACACGCCCGCAGCCAGGATGGCAGCGACTGGAGCCAGGTCGCGCGCCAGTTCGCGGGCAGAGTATATTCCAGGCCGACTATCATCAGCTCATCCAGCGCCAGCTTACGATCCTGCCGCAGCCAGCGCCCGCTGGTGCGCAGTAACCCTCTTTCCCAGCGGCCGCTGAATTGGCGGGATCTCAACGCCCTGCGGCGAAAAAGTCATATTGGCAAGGGTGTCCGTCAAATGCACGCTGCCGTTGATTAAATCGTTGGCGTTGAACGAAAGCGAACCGTCCTGCGCCGACCAGTCGCCGTTCTGGAAAGTCATCTCGCGCAGGGTTAAATCCAGATCGTTAAACGCACAGTTGCGTCCCTCCATACGCGCATCAATCAAATCGACGCGGCGCAAAGTGATTTTGGGCACCGAGAACACATGGCGCAAAAAATCGTGCAGCGTTTTTCCGACTGCAAACGCACATTGCTCAGCCTAGGGTATCGACCTGCCAACTGCCGTCTGGCGCGCGTCGGGCGGTGCCGGTGAGCTCCCCTTGATAAAGATCGGCGCTGAGGTTATCCAGGGTGAGCGCCTGATTGTTAACCTCCCCCTGGACCAGGACATTTTGCGCCGGAACGCCGTTGAGCGTGAGCGAACGGGCGCTGAGCTGGAAACGCGCCTGTGGGCCCAGCGGATAGCCGACCTGCGACTGCCAGGGCGAGATGCCGGCGTTGACGTTCTGGCCGTTGAGCCGCCAGTCGTCGTGCTGGTCGCTGACCGCCATGCCGTTGAGCCGCAGTGTGTAGTGGTGGCACGCTGAATTTGGCCACCTGAATAGAGGTGATATGCTCACCTCAGAACAACACGGGTGCACCAATGAAAAGAAGAAATTTTAGTCTTGAATTCAAACGCGAATCCGCTCAACTGGTTGTCGACCAAAATTACACCGCCGCGCAAGCAGCAAAAGCCATGGACGTCGGTTTTTCTATGACGACGAAATGGGTAAAACAACTGCGTGATGAGCGACAGGGGAAAACGCCAAAAGCCCCTCCCATAACCCCGGAACAAATCGAAATACGTGAGCTCAAGAAGAAGGTACAACGCATTGAAATAGAAAACGAAATATTAAAAAAGGCTACAGCGCTCTTGATGTCAGACTCCCTGAACAGTTCTCGTTAATCGGGAAACTCATAGCACATTATCCTGTGGCCACACTCTGCCACGTGTTCAGGGTTCATTGCAGCAGTTACAAATACTGGAAAAGTCGTCCTGACAGGCCAGACGGCAGGCGAACGGTATTGCGTAGTCAGGTTCATGAA